>CAJSYQ010000013.1 GCA_910574015.1 Eubacteriaceae bacterium
GGTGATGCCAGAGAAAAGCTGATATCACTTTATCCAATAATTTCATCTGTCACCTCATAACAGAGGGGACAGATACGCTAAATATCAATGATACATTACACTAGTTTTTTACTCCACACATTCTGATGATGAGCCTTTTAAGTAAAGGATTTGTTAATGTTGAAAATGTAGAATATTCAAAGCATACTATTCGGTGGTAACCATAATATAATTCTTATTTATATTTTATTACTATTTGTGGGAAAAAGGTAATACAGTAGAGACGTGAGTCCCTTTGGGTAGGAAATAGTTACACCGCTGATACTGTCTATGCGTATGTTGATTATGAGCCGAAAGACATCGAATATGTGAAAGACGTAAAATGGTGTGCAACTTATACGGAAATCAAAGAATGGATAAAATCAGAGTATGATTTAAAAGTATCATCCTTGTATGTGGCACAGATAAAAGACAAATGCGGCTTTGAAAAGCGTCTGAATTATAATTTAGGCGATAATAAAAGCCATGTGCCGAAATATCCGCAGGAGAAAGAAAAAGCGATTATGGCGGCTTTCAGGGAAATTTTGAAATCGGTATTTATGGACAGTGACATTTATATTTTCTACAACATTACCTTAGAATAACTTACAATAAACCTACTTATAAGCGAAAACTTAATGAGTACCTTGTTGAAATTGACAGTCAAGCACAAGAGCGTGTCTTTCGGATTGTAGAGAAGATGAAACAATACCGAGCAATTAAAAGAAAATAATCCTATAAAATGGACAAGAATCATGAATTGCGTTAGGCAACAGGCAAATGAAATTATTTTTCCAGAACTTATTTATAGTTAATTAGGGACGGCATTGGTGTAAGACTGATGCCAAATTTATTTTCGTATAACTAAGAGGAAAATATCTATGCTTGCGTGGGTATTGGAACGGAATTAGAAATGGACAAAACTGCTAACAGGGAGTATAATTCTGGTTAGAAAGAATTTATCGAAAATAACCGATATTTCGCAAAGAAGAAATTTATGCATATATTTATGAAGGGGGAATCATTATGAAGAACATCATCAAAAAGTCAATCACAAGTATCTTTATCCTTGCTATGGTTCTGACACTGGTTATGCCTATGACAGCACAGGCGGCAACGTCAAAGCTGAACAAGACGAAAATCACGGTAAGCGTAAAGGAATCATACCAATTAAAGGTCAAAGACACATCTAAAAAAGTGACGTGGAAAAGCAGTAATAAGCAAGTCGCTACTGTATCGAAGAACGGTAAAGTGACTGGAAAGAAGAAAGGCTCTGCTGTAATTACTGCAAAAGTAAACAAAAAGACTTATAAATGCAAGGTGACAGTTAAGGCAGAAATGACACCAAAGCTGAATAAGACTAAGGTTACTTTGACTATGACGAATCAAAAGGGAAATCCTACCATTCAGTTAAAAGTCACAGGCACGAGAAAAAAAGTTAAATGGACGACTTCTAATACAAAAGTTGCCACTGTTTCTAAAACTGGCAAAGTGACCGCCAGGAAGAAAGGCTCTGCTGTGATTACTGCAAAAATAAATGACAGGACGCTAAAATGTAAGGTTGTTGTGAACGATACTCACAAACATCATTGGGCAGCGTATGATGACCCTCAACCTGAAAATATATTTGGTGTAGTTTGCTACTGTGGAAAAGTTTTTGCATCTGTGGAAGAATGGGAACCGCACGCCTATGAATATGATGATATATTATTAGAAGCAACATTGAATGGTCGTCCTGCGCCGGAATGGGCGGTACATAATGGCTTTTCTGGCGTTAAAACCGTTTATAAAAGTTGGATTTGGTATTACTATTGCGATATATGCGGCTATAAGGACTGGGATGATGACTATTTACATCCTGTAGAAGAGGTAATTTGTTCAGGTTGTAAAAAGGAATTCAAAAACTATGAGGAATGGAAGAAGCACTTCTTAGAAAACTCTTGGAATGGTGATGAAAGCCATAGGAAGTGCACAGTTCGTATTCGGCAGTGACTTACCTCTATGTTATATGGGTATGTATGACTGGGATAACGCCCCTGAATTTTATTGCGATCTATCGTTTCACTATATCGCAACAAAATTCAGGGGCGTTGTTTTGGCTTGAAGTCGTTCTTAGACTTTTTCTTTGGTAAAATTTCGCAAACTGCGTGAAACGGAATAATTAGGCAGAGTTCCTTGTATTCAAATTGTCGAGATTTGGGCGAAACGCCGCCGATACGCTTAACAGTCTGCAATATATGGAAGATTTTGGCGTGAACCTTTTATGCGTCGAAGGCTGATGATTTCCATAATGGCGGCGGTCGCAGAGATTGAACGTGAGAACATTAAGGAGCAGACCATGGCTACACGGATATGTGGTTTTATTCAGGATAATCGGGTGCCCATTCGACAATGCCCAGCTTCTGGTAACGTCTCTCGGCATTGTGCATTTGTTAGTGTGTTTTGTGGTTATTCTGATTGGCCCAGGCATTTAACTGTTCCTGTGTGTGGGTTTTTCCAGACACTTTTTTCACGGTTTTCCTCCTTTCCGAGCCAAAAAAATCCACGCCTTTGACTGTGCGTGGAAACAATGGCATTTATGCCTGCTTTACACGCACGAAACCAAAACCAACGCTTATTCAGCTTGGCTCAATTTTGTGGTGTAAAGCTGTGAAACATAGGGGGACAACCAAAAGTCACACGCAGCTACTGTCTTGACTCATAACGAGCATTTTATAGAATCAATAAGTTTCACGGTTTACTCGTTTGAAAATATCCCAATCCATCCGGCCGCCTCGGTTCATAGGCTCGTTTTATGAATCAGATAGCTGGCTGATGACCTGTAAGGATATTAACACATCAATTATAACATTTTTCTTTGGAAATGCAATGAATTTTCTGCGAGCTTCAAATTCAGACAGGGCAGCGTACTTACTTTATTTCTCTCATTTTAAGTCCTCAATATCAAAGCTTTCTGTTTTCAAATCGCAATAATATCTTCCCTTTATTGCAGTAAATTTTAATACACAGTAATCTGGGTCAGTTACGCCTTTCTTATAAAATATGGTATCCCCAGTACGCCAGATCTCTTGCTTTGTTTCATTGTCCTGCAAGACTTCGACTGTACCAGTTAGCATAATGCCCTCATATTTGAAGCGTCCCTTGCTATAAAAATACATACTTGCCTTTGGATTTTTTATAAATTGCTGCGTGCGCATAGCGGATGTGTTGGTTGAAAAATAAAAACAATTTCCCTCAATCTTGCGTGGTACAAACATTGCTTTTATATTGGGGAAACCTTCTTCATCTACAGAAGCAATAAATGACACTTTTTGTTTTTTGATAAATTTGATAATATGTTCTCGTGTTTTCATTGGCAATCCTCCTTATATACATAATTAGTTTGTATGTAGATTTTCAATCAAGGTTTCAAGTATTCGGGCGAGATACCCTTCAAATTGTCTTTGTTCTTCTTCAGAAAAGCCTTGATAAAACAATACATTCATCTGCTGAGATACTATTTCATATTTGTCCTGTAGAGATTTTGCATAGTCAGTGAGTGATACAATCGTTTGCCGGCGATTGTATGGGTTAATATTTCTTTCTACAATTCCCTTATTTACCATACCATTTATAACAACAGATACAGTATTTTTTGCAAGAGAGGTTTTTTCACTTATCTCACTGATCGTAAGATTATCTGTTTTCCATAGAATAAATAATATTCTTCCCTGCCCGCCACTTATGTCAATACCATTTTCAAGTAGTAACCGTTCAAAAATCCGATCTTGAAGTTGTTTAATTTGTGTTATATAAAAGCCGCCCTTTGTTTCCAAATATATCACCTCTGTTCTCTTTGGAACATTTCTATATAGAATAATTATACCAAGTACAGTTTAAAAAAGCAATCATTAAGTTGAAATGCTTCTCAATATTTCCCACAATATAAAGGCTTTCATTCCCAGAGATAACACATTACTCCCCGAAAGGAAAAGCAGCAGGGCATTTCACCCTGCCACGAGCCCTTATATTGTTGAGCCGGTCTGTCCATTGGAAAGCATTTTCTTTTTATTTATTGGCTTGCAATATATACGGAGTTTATGTATAATGAAAGTGTTCACTTGCATGGAGGTGATAGCTTGGATGAGACAAGTCAAAGAATCATTGATGCAGCAATGATTCTTGTACGGGATAAAGGGTACGTTGCTACTACTACAAAAGCGATTGCGAAAGCCGCAGGTGTGAATGAGTGTACCCTGTTTCGGAAATTTAGAAATAAAAAGGATATCGTGCTGCAGGGTGTAAACCAGGCTGGGTGGAGGGCAAATGTCACGCCAGAGATTTTTGAAAATGTACAATGGGACTTGCAGGCGGACATCGAGATGTTTATGAGAGCGTACATGGACAGGATGACTCCGGATTTTGTAAATTTATCTATCGGTCTGAGAGCACCACAGTTATATGAAGAGACATCCTCTCTTATTATGAAAGTTCCACAGGCTTTTTTAGTTTCATTTACGGAGTATCTTAAGAAAATGTATGAAATGGGGAAAATACCAAAAGCGGATTTTGATGCTTTAGCCCTGACAGTTTTTTCATCAACATTTGGCTATGCCTTTTTAAATGCATCTTTTGGCAATGAATTATCTAAAGTAGAAAGAGATGAATATATAAAAAGCAGCGTCCAAATGTTTATCAAAGGATTAGAACAGTAAAAATCGGTACTGCCCTTATGGTAGTACCAAAAAAATAATCTTTATGCAAGCAAGTACACGCATACGAAAGGGGGATTATTATATATGGAGATTACAGGGGCTGAATTATTTGTGAAAGCATTAAAAGAGGAATCTGTTACAACCTTATTTGCCTATCCAGGTGGGCAGGTAATAGATCTATTTAATGCGTTATATGGAGAAAAGGAGATAGATGTTATTCTGCCACGCCATGAGCAGGGATTGGTTCATGCTGCGGATGGATATGCCCGCTCCACAGGGAAGGTGGGCGTCTGCCTTGTGACAAGTGGGCCGGGAGCAGCCAATCTCGTTACGGGTATAGCCACTGCAAATTATGACAGTGTTCCGCTGGTATGCTTTACCGGACAAGTACCAACCAGCCTTATTGGAAATGATGCTTTTCAGGAAGTGGATATAGTCGGCATCACAAGAAGCATCAGCAAATATGCGGTAACGGTACGAAAAAGAGAGGATTTGGCAGAAACAATCAAAAAGGCTTTTTATATTGCAAGAACAGGAAAGCAGGGAGTAGTTGTGGTTGATTTGCCTAAGGATGTCCAGAGAGCCTGCGGCAGTGATGCTTACCCAAAAGAAATAACGGTTAGAGGTTATAAGCCCAATACTTCCGTTCATATGGGACAATTAAATAAGGCATTGGATATTTTGAACCAGGCAAAAAGACCCGTCTTTTTGATAGGCGGCGGGGTCAATATTGCCCATGCAGATAAAGAAATGACACAGCTTGCAGAACTGACAGGGGTTCCCGTTATAACAACTATTATGGGAAGGGGAGCAATTCCCACAGCAAATAATTTGTTTGTTGGAAATATAGGCGTTCACGGAAGCTATGCAGCCAATTCTGCTATCAGTAATTGTGATGTCCTGTTCTCAATAGGAACAAGGTTCAACGACCGTATTACTGGAAAAATAGAAGAATTTGCAGCAAACGCAAGGATTATCCATATCGACATTGATGCAGCATCTATTTCCCGCAATATTGTTGTTGATGTTCCAATCGTAGCCGATGCAAAAAAGGCGATAGGCGCTTTGCTTAAAAAGGCAAAGCCACTTTGTATTTCGGAATGGACAGATGAAATAAACCGTTGGAAATTGGCATACCCCATTGACATGGGAAAAGCTGGTTTGACACCGCAGAGGGTTATTCAATCTATCAATGAGCTTTTTGAAGCTGCAGTTGTAACCACTGATGTAGGCCAAAATCAGTTATGGACAACGCAGTTTCTTGATATTGACGAGAATAAGCAAATGCTGACCTCTGGCGGCCTGGGAACGATGGGATACGGCTTTCCCGCCGCAATTGGAGCAAAACTTGGCAATCCCAAAAAGGATGTAATTGTTATCTCTGGTGATGGCGGTGTGCAGATGAACATTCAGGAAATGGCCACTGCCATTGTTTATGAACTGCCGATTATTATCTGTATATTGAATAATGGATATTTGGGGAATGTGCGGCAATGGCAGGAGATGTTTTATGACAGGCGTTATTCGGGTACCTGCATGCGTTACCGGAGAAGCTGTGAAACAGGCTGTAATACTCCTGATCATTGCTGTCCGGAATATACTCCTGATTTTATTGCGCTGGCAGAAAGCTATGGGGCGAAAGGCATCCGTGTTACTAAGGCAGAAGATATAAAAACAGCATTGATAAGTGCGAAGCAGAATACGAAAACGCCTACGGTGATTGAGTTTATCATAGACAGAGAAATCAATGTTATGCCGATTGTTCCACCGGGGAACTCCCTTAATGACATGATTTTGGACAGAGAGGAAGGTGCTGAATGAAAAAGAGATGGATTTGTTTATTTGTAGAAAATGAAATAGGTGTCCTTGCCCGCATCGCTGGCTTGTTTTCTGCGAAATCATATAATTTAGACAGTTTAACAGTCGGAGTTACAGAGGACAGTACCATATCACGAATGACAATCAGCTTAACAAGCGATGATAAGACTTTTGAACAGATAAAGAAGCAGTTAAACAGAAGTGTCGAAGTTATTAAATTAGTAGACTATACAGATGCATCTATACACATGAAAGAAATTCTCTTTGTGAAGGTTAATGACTGTTCCAATGAAGATATAACGGAGCTGTTTCGGATTTCAAAAGTGTTTGGAGTTACAATGCTTGACTATAACGGCACTGCTGTTCTTTTGCAATGTACCCAGACAGAAAACAGAAATGATGATTTGATAGCTCTGTTGAAAAGAAAATTTGTAAATAAGATTGAGATCGTAAGGGGTGGAAGTGTTGCGATGGAATCTATCGGTATTTCTGAGCGATATTAACAATATTTTAATCTGTCTGAATTTATCAAGATGGAGCGCATCAGCAATTGACAAAGGACAATATTAAATTCGCCACACCATACGGTGAGAGTAAAAACCCCGTTGACCTTTCCCTTACGGCAAGGTTTATACTATCTAATGACAGGGAGGATTTCTATGTTATCAATCGGAGAATTTTCAAATATATGCAAGGTATCAACAAAGACACTTCGGTATTATGCTGAGATAGGATTACTTGAGCCAAGTGAGATTAATCCCGAAAATGGTTATCGCTATTATGCGATTGAACAGCTTGAGAAAATGTTGTTTATCAATCGGTTAAAGGCGTATTCTTTTTCGTTAGATGAAATTAAGGATATTTTGCAGCTGGAAGAAGGACAAGACGACGGTTTATATCTTGCATTTCTTCACAAGAAAAAGGAAATCAAAAAACGGGTATATAATTTCAACCAAATATTGGCACAATTACAGGATGATATATGGGCTCTTGAACGGGGCAAATCCATTATGTCCTATCTGGAGGATATAGATGTTCAGCTTGTAGATGTACCTGACATGCATCTCTTATCTATTCGAAAAATGATACAGGCAGAAGATTATCCTGACGAATATATCAAGTGTTATGAAAAGCTATTCAAAAGGATTGCTGCCGATCAGCTGACAATGAGTGGTGAACCAATGGTTCTTTTCCATAGTGCAGAATATTCTCCTACTGGCTTAGATACAGAGTTTGCTATCCCCGTGCGGGAATATGTCACAGGCACAAGAGATTTTTCTCCTGGATTATGCTTAAAAACGGTTGTACGAGGAGAATATTCTGAACTTTCTTCAGTGTATGCCAGACAGATCGAATGGGCAGAAAAAGAAGGATACCGATGTACAAATGCGCTCTTTGAAGTTTATGTAACCGACCCATCACAGGTTGAAAATAAACAGGATAATATCACGGAGGTTTATTATCCTGTAAAAAAGATTATATCAAAGCGATAAATGGAAACTATATTTGGGGGAAAACATATGAAGCAGGAACAAATTGCAGGACTGGAAAATATCATTAAGAAAGGTTATTCCAATATGGCAGGTATGGTCATATTTAAAGATGGGCAATCCGTTTATGAAAATTATTATAACGGTTATACGAAAGCGAACCGCTTTCACATTTTTTCGGTAACAAAAAGCATTGTTTCTATATTGCTTGGAATTGCCCTGGACAGGGGTTATATAGACAGCGTGGAGCAAAAAGTATTAGAGTTCTATCCAGAATATACAGTAAAAAGAGGCGAAAAAACGATACAGAGTATCACAATAAGAGATATGCTTACAATGACCGTTCCTTATAAATATATGTTCAATCCGTATATAAAGTATTTCACAAGCATGGATTGGGTAAAGTTTTCGCTTGATAAGTTAGGCGGCAAGGGACAGATCGGAAAATTTCGATATGCTCCGTTGATCGGTCCTGATATTTTATCCGGTATCCTTGTAAAAGTAACAGGACAATCGGTATTGGATTTTGCAAAAGAGAAGCTGTTTGCCCCACTGGGCATTAATGTGGAAAAGAGTATTATTTTTCGCAACGGGGAAGAACAGCTGACATTTTCTAAAGCAACTGATATTAGCGGCTGGGCTGCAAGTCCGACAGGCATAAATACGGCAGGCTGGGGACTTACTCTTTCGCCGGTGGATATGGTTAAGATCGGACAGTTATTTTTGAATAAAGGTATTTGGAATGGAAAACGCATCATATCCGAAAAATGGGTTGCAGAAAGCACATCGGAACAGAGCCGATGGAAACAGCGTAATCTGCCATACGGTTATTTGTGGTGGGTTATTGAGCGGGATAACGGATATGCAGCGATGGGTGATGGAGGAAATATTATTTATGTTAGTCCAGAGAAGAATATGGTCGTTGCCATTGCATCTCTTTTCCAGCCAAGGGCAAAGGACAGGATTGAGTTTGTTAAGAACTATGTTGAGCCCATTTTTGGAAAATTTGAATAGCCGCCTCTCTTTTTTGTGCAGGGATAGAGAGGAATTTTTTTAGAAAAAGCCTTATAATAAAGGCAGACTTAAGTCCACAAAGCAAAAGATGTGCAGATAAGGAGGTATCACATGGAATGGGTTGAAAAGTTAAATCAAAGCATGAATTATATTGAGGAACATTTGACAGACGAAATTGATTATGAACAGCTTGGGCGGATTGCCTGCTGTTCCACCTATCATTACCAGAGGATGTTTACTTATATGGCGGGCCTCACCCTGGCCGAGTATATCCGAAGAAGAAAAATGTCTTTGGCAGCGGTAGACTTACAAAGCGGGGATGAACGGATCATTGATATTGCAGAGAAGTACGGCTACCGTTCTCCGACTGCCTTTAACAGGGCGTTCCAGTCTTTTCACGGGATCGCTCCATCGTCTGTGAAAGATAAGGGTGTATCTGTGAAATCTTTTTCCCCCATTGTATTTAGAATTGCTATAAAAGGAGCGACGGAAATGAACTATAAAATCGAAACGAAAGAAGCATTCCGCATCATAGGAGTATCCGCACCACTCGATAAGGAGATCCAGAATAATTTTTTGGTTGTGCCTACGATGTGGCAGGAGGCGTCTGTAAATGGAACAATACAGAAGCTGGCAGGGATGATGGACAGGCCGCCAATGGGACTTTTGGGTGTGAGTGCCTGCAATGACGAGGAACAATGGAAATATTTTATTGCCGTTTCCAGTACAAAAGAAAATGATGAGTTTGAGGAATATACCGTGCCTGCGGCTACCTGGGCGATCTTTTCGGGAACGGGTACAAATCAGTCAATACAGGAATTGGAGCAGCGGATCATAACGGAGTGGCTTCCCGCCTCTGGATATGAATACGCCAACGCTCCCGATATTGAGGTTTACTTAAATGCAGACCCAGAGAACGCACAATATGAGGTATGGATACCCGTAGCAAAGAAAAAGGCATAACGGAGGGACTTATGGACGAGAGGTTTAATATGTTTATGGAAACAGTTGACGGGCGTTTCTGCAGCTTTGTTAATGAAATCAATGAGTATCTGACAGCAAATGGCTGTAAGTGTGATGTAAAACAGCAGAAAAGCGGGTATGCTGTGTCCTATGTGTTAAATAGCAGAAAAAGGACCCTGGCAGCATTTATATCCCGAAAAACAGGGATGAAACTCCGCATTTATCCCGAACATATACAGAAATACCAGAGCTTTCTAGACACACTGCCTGAAATGGCAAAAAAGGAAATCAGGAAAGCGTCTGTCTGCAAACGGCTGATCAATCCCGATGACTGTAATCCCAAATGTGTAATGGGATATACCTTTGCGCTGGATGGTGAGCCGTATCAGAAATGCCGCTACATGGCGTTCCAGCCAGCCTTGAGTGAGGAAAACAATCCGTACATAAAGCAGTTTTTAGAGAAAGAATTGCAGGCAGGGAAACTTGACTGATGCAAAGGATTTTTATAGGATCGTGATCCGATATAAAAAGACAGGAGCTTTAGATTTTGTATCAGTGGTTCTGGCTGCTTTTAAACCTGCTAAAGGGATCAGGAATATCATTATTTATCACCATTTATTCTGCGGATAACCCGGCAGGGATTTCCCGCTGCAGTGCAGTTTGCCGGAATATCTTTTGTCACTACGCTGCCTGCGCCAATTACTGTCCCGCTGCCTATTGTCACGCCGGGAAGAACGATGACGCCGCCCCCGAGCCAGCAGCCATCTTCGATGGTGATTGGGAGAGCATAGGTCTGACAGAAATACGTCCCGCTCTCCGGATGCCAATCTTCTATTACTCTTTCAGAAAGTTCTACCGGATGTGCAGCTGTGTACAGCTGCACATTTGATGCAATCAGGACATTATTTCCGATATTAATTTTATTGCAGTCCACAAAGGTGCAATTCATATTGACAGACACATTGCTGCCAAACAGTTGCTGCAATACCTCGCATTTTTCAGTGTTTTGGCAATAGGAAAGCCCATTATATCTGGTAAGAAGCTCCCGGGCGTTCCTTTTTAATTCAAGAAAAATCTTGTCGTGGCAATTGTAATTCTGCCCGGCCCGGCATTTTTCCATTTCAGTCATGGGGATCAGCTCCTTTCTTGTTTGATTCTAAACGTGTGGCTCTTTACTAAAAATATTAACATTTCTACTGCAGATTGTCTATAGATGAATCTGTAGGACAAAAATATAACCACTTCATACTGGTAATAACCACTCAAAAGTATAATTTAACTGCTATTTAGCTTTAAAAATCGACAAAATTATACATATTGCACAAAAAACAAACAAAATAACTAGATGTTTTTACGATATTGACTTTTAACTGGTATTATTATAATATAATGACAACAAATGTGGTCATGACCAGTTAATCATGGATATGACCAGAAATAGAAAGGAGGAATTGAAATGGAGGAATTTAAGGCGCCTAAATATCTCCAGGTCAAACAGAAGATAATACATAATATTGATAACGGTTCATATAAGGAAAAGGAAGCGATTCCCAGTGAGAGGGAATTGATCACACTTTTCGATGTGAGCAGGATTACGGTTCGAAAGGCAATAGACGAATTGGTCAATGAAGGATATCTATACCGTATTCACGGGAAAGGTACATATGTAAAAGGGGAAGGAGACCAGAACAATCTGGTATCCATCACCAGCTGTACGCAGGACATTGAGGAGCTGGGTTACACACCGAGACGGAAGGTATTAAGCGATGAGGTTATCCCTGCGGATGCAAAGAGACGGACAAGCTTGAATCTCAGCGAGGCGGATCAGGTATTTCGGCTGTCACGTATTTATTTTGCGGACGAGGAACCATTAAACTTTACAACGACATACCTTCCCTACAAGATTTTTCCAGATATCGATTTATATGATTTTTCAAAGGTTTCTCTATACAGGATCATAGAGGAAAAATATGGTGTGAAAATTACGAAAGCGACACGCACCATCGAAGCAGTCAGTGCTCATGGGGAGCTGGCGGAGAATCTGGACGTGGAAGAGAATGTTCCACTGCTGCAGTTTTGCTGCACAACATATGGCCTTGTGAATGGGAAAGAAATTCCGATTGAGTATTTCAAATGCTGTTATAGAACGGATAAGTTCAAATTTTATATTCATCAACTGCGTTAGCAAAAGAAAGGAGAACGGTATGAAAAGAAGAGCTGGTACTTTAGTTTTAGTGATGGCATTGCTATGTTCCATGATATTTACAGGCTGCGGCAGCGAAGGGGATTCCGGGGATAAGGCCGGCGGCTCCAGTGACCTGAAGGTTGCGATCGTATGTTCCAACTCTGGACAGAATGACAATGGATATAATCAGTCTGCCTGCGACGGAATCAAAGAATTATCCGAAAAGATCGGGTGTGAATATAAGATCATCGAGCCTGCTAACGGTGTTCCGGAAGCACTGGAGACGTTAGCAGCGGATGGTTACAATCTGATATTCTCCCTGGAATATGACTTCGATGCGTTGATCAAAGGTGTTGGCGGATCTGAGGCGATTGCAGCGCAATATCCAGATACAACCTTTGTCGTGTTTAACGACGACCCCAATAAGGACGACTCGGGAAAACAGATCTACAACAACGTAATCTCCGTATTGTTTGATGTTCACGAAGCATCTTACCTTGCCGGTTATTTATCCGTCCAGGTCAATGAAAATATGGGGAAACTCTTTGATAAATCTTATAATCTGACGCCTCTGGACAAGTCGAGAGGGATCGGATTCATCGGCGGAACAAATTCCAATGGTATCCTTGTGTATTCCTATGGATTTATCGAAGGCATCAACAAGGCGGCAGAGGAGTATAAGGCAAACTATAACTACTATGCGAAATACGATGCAGGCTTTACCGACTCCGCCCTGGGAAATACCGTTGCAGGAACGTTCTACGATGAAGGGGCAAATGTTGTGTTTGCGGATGCTGGTGTTGTCGGCGACGGCATCACGGCAAAGGCAAAGGAGGTTGGCAAGCTGGCAATCCAGACAGATGCCAATTTGGATGGGCAGCAGCCAGGTTTCGTTCTGACAAGTGTATTGAAGATTACAGGTGTTCCTGTAAAGACAATCACACAGGCTTATGCGGACGGCAAGATCAACGAGATGGACAGGCTGCAGACCTACAACCTCGCCTCTGGGGCTACCGGAATTACCGATCTGGAAGAGATGGGCAGGCATGTACAGGATCAGGCGGTATGGACAGAGATCAAAGAGAAGGTAAAGGCGGTCAGCGACGATATTGCCAGTGGAAAAATCGACGTGACGAATAAACAGTTAAATGAAGATTTTGATCCGGCAACCTGTCCTAATGTAAAAGTGAAAACGGAATAAGTGTTCAACCAACTAAGGGCGCCTAAGGATTTGGCGAAGGGCTTTAAGCGCCCTTACTGTATCCAAAATGAGGAGAATTGCTATGAGTATGATTATTGAAACACAAAATTTGACGAAAAAATTCGGTGATTTTGTCGCAAATAATAATATTAATCTCCAAGTAGGAAAGCAGGAAATTAAATGTATTGTTGGGGAAAACGGTGCCGGAAAGTCAACATTGATGAATATGCTCTATGGCGTATTCAGACCGACAAGTGGAAAGATACTCCTGAATGGGGAAGAGCTTGTTATGAATTCTCCCACAGATGCAATCCGGCATGGGATCGGCATGGTGCATCAGCATTTTAAACTGGTGCCGAGCTTTACCGTGTACGAGAACATTCTGCTTGGAAGTGAGATTACGAAAAAGGGTTTGATCGACCGACGGAAAGAGATCGAAAAGGTAAAGGAGTTAATTGAGCAGTACCATTTTCAGATCGATCCAATGGCAAGGATCCAGGATATTTCGGTGGGATTGTGCCAGCAGGTTGAAATTCTGAAAATGCTGTACCGCAACGTGGATATACTGATTCTGGATGAGCCCACGGCGGTTCTGACCCCTCAGGAAGTGGATCAGCTGATGGAAAATCTGAAGGTGCTGCGGGACCAGGGCAAGACCATCATCGTTATTACCCATAAGCTGCGGGAAGTAATGTATCTGAGCGACAGTGTCACCGTGATCAAGAGCGGGCAGGTGATCGGCAATGTGAAGACACAGGATACCAGTGAGACCGAGCTGGCACAGATGATGGTGGGACGCGATGTGGTTCTCACGGTAAAGAACGAGGATGGCCCGGCTCCCAACGAGGAAGAGGCCTACCGGGTGGAAAACATATGCACGGTAAACGACGCCAATCAGGAGATTCTGCACAATGTTTCCCTGTCTGTGCGAAAAGGTGAGGTATTGGGAATTGCCGGCGTGGAGGGCAACGGGCAGAGCGAGCTGATCAAGGTATTAACGGGCGTGATGACCGTGACTAAGGGAAGGGTGGTATTGAACAACAAGGACATTACCAACGCCTGGCCGGACAAGCTTCGCAGGTTTGGGATCGGGATCATTCCGGAGGACCGCTATGCCCAGGGCTTATGCCGGGATATGTCCATACCAGAGAACTGTATCGCAGGATATTTTGACTCTCATAATGTCTGCAGCAAAGGCATTCTCAGAGGGAAAAACATGAAACAGCTGTGCAATGATTTCATTCAGAAGTATGACATCCGTGTTTCCGACCGGTATGGTCTTGTATCCCAGTTATCCGGTGGGAATGCCCAGAAGGTAATTATTGCAAGAGAGTTTGAGAACAATCCCGACCTGATCATTGCCTGTCAGCCCACCCGTGGCGTTGATATCGGCTCGATTGAATTTATCCATCGACAGCTTTTGGCGCTTCGCAATTCGGGAAAGGCAGTCCTGCTCATCTCCAGTGAGTTGTCAGAAATAATGAGTCTGTCCGACCGGGTTGCCGTTATGTACAAGGGCAGCATCATAGGAGAGGTGGATCCCCGGGTGACGACATCGGAGGAAATCGGATTATTGATGGCAGGCGCCGGTCAGAAAGGAGGGGGCGGACATGAGGAAGAGTAAAGTAAGCTACATCGGTCCACAGATTCTAAATACACTGCTTCCTGTAGCATTGGCATTTTTCATTGGCGGCATTATCATCCTTTGTATTGGGGAAAATCCAATCGAGGCCTATAGCATGATGCTTGGGAAATCCCTTTTTACCACGAGAGGATTTTTGAATACCCTGCATTATGCTTCCCCGTTACTGCTGACAGGGCTCGCCATTGCCATTACGTTTAAGGCCAATATTTTCAACATGGGAGTGGAGGGGCAGCTCTTATTCGGGGGATTCTTCGCCGGGATTGCCGGTGCCACCCTGAATTTATCCAGCTCGGTACTGGAAAAAGTGATCTGCATGGCCATCGGAATGGCCTGCGGCGTACTGTTCGCATTGGTTCCGGCAATCCTGCGGGCATACTTCCATGTAGATGAGATGGTAGTCACCCTGATGCTGAACTATGCCATGATCAAAGTGCTGGAATACCTATCATCCGGCCCCTTCCGGGAAGCTGGTTCCGGATATGTCTGTACGCCGACGATCAACGGAAGCGCTATGTTTAAACGGCTTGGCCTTGACAATTCCAGACTGACCATGTTTTTCTTTATCGCATTGGCTGTGTTGATCGTTATGACTTTCATATTCAGGAAAACGAAACTCGGACTGCAGATCACCGCCATCGGGAACAACCCCGACTTTGCGGAAGCAACCGGAATGCGCGTCAGAAGAAAGATCATTCTCCTTATGTGCATCAGCGGCGCCCTGGCCGGGCTGGCCGGCTCAGGACAGATGATGAGTGAGAAGTTTAAATATACATTGGCGTTTTCTGGTACAACGGGACTTGGCTGGGATGGTATGCTGATCGCACTGTTAGGAAGGCACAATCCCATCGGTATTCTGCTGGCGGCTATTTTCTTCAGCGCATTGAAGACCGGGGCTGACAACATTAACATGTATACATCTGTGCCAAAGGAAATCGTAGGCATCCTTCAGAGCCTGATCATTCTCTTCCTTGCCGTGCAGTTCCTGAATGAACGCTATGGGCTGAAAGAGCGTATCCGTAAATGGATGGGTCGAAAGGAGGCGGCATAATGGCATTTTTAGACGGAATAATATATGATTCTATTTATCATGCAGTGCCGATTCTGCTCTGCGTACTTGGCGGAATCTTCGCCTATAAGGCGAATGTACTGAATATAGCACTGGAAGGCATGATGCTGGCCGGTTCCTTCTTCTCCGTCCTGATCAGCTTTCAGACGGGTAATATCGTACTGGGATATCTGGCTGCCATTGGTGCGTGTCTGGTAATTGGATTGATTTTCGCCTTCTTTGGAGTTTCCTGCAAGGGAAATGTGATCATCATTGGTCTTGCCATCAATATGTCAGTCACCGCCATTGCGGGATTTGTCTTACAGCTTATGAACTCCGCAAATATCAGACTGAATTTTACTAACGCGGCGGACTTCAAGATCAACATTCCGATGATTGAAAATATTCCGATTCTCGGGAGCATTCTCAGCGGGCACACAGTGATCACTTACGTTTCTTTTGTATTGATCGTCCTGATCTGGTTTTTGATGTACCGCACGAAGTTCGGAATCTATGTGCGGGTCGTTGGGGAAAATGAAGATTCGGCGAAAAGTCTTGGACTAAATACAAACAAATATCGTTATCTGGCCGTACTGCTTGGCTCTTTCTTCTGCGCACTGGCAGGGATCAATCTGGCACTGGAGCGTATGACCATTTTTACAAACAATATGACGGCAGGACGTGGATTTATCGCCATTGCGGCCATCTACTGCGGAAGGGGAGACCCGCTTTCCTCATCTGTGTACGCCATTATCTTCGGCCTGGCTAGAGCGCTTTCCGTGAATTTAAGCTTACATGCCGGCGCCGCTGCCGCCGTATTCGACGTCATCCCCTATGTGGTGATGACGGTAGTATTGACCGTGGTATCTATTGTGAAATATCGAAATCATAAAGTATGTGGGGTGTAAGATATGGGAAAGAGTGCTTTGATCATAGTAGATATGGTCCGGGACTTTACGGATCCCGAGGGACTTGTCTACTATCCGGAAAACAGGAAGATCCTGAAACATATTCAGAAAGCGCTGGAGGCGGCCAGAGAACGAAAGCTCCTTATTGTCTTCCTTCAGCACCGGAACCGCAGGGGAAAGATAGACCGGAAAGCGGCTGCTATGAGACCAAACTGCATGGAGGGGACATTCGGAATCGAAATCGATCCGCTTCTGACCGTGGATGAGGAGAAGGATTATGTGATTCCAAAGAGAAGGTACAGCGGCTTCTTTGGTACCGATCTCGATCTGGTACTGCGGGAAAATGGCATCGAAAATACGATTATTGTCGGAACAAAAACAAATTGCTGCATTCGTGCCACCGTGACCGACGCTTTTTATCTGGATTACACACCCTATGTGATCCGGGAATGCGTCGCCACCAATGACGAAGTGGTCAATGAAGTGCATTTAAAGGATATTGACAAATATCTGGGACATGTAATCGACATGAAGAGGTTTCAGGAGATGTTAGATCAGGAAGAGTTGTAAAATGATCGGCAAAAACTAGTGTAAGGAGGTCTGGCTTAGAAATGAGTAGAAGAAAAACAGATGTGTTGACAAGTGGATATGTCAGTATGGATCACATCATTCGGATCGCTTCGCCGGCGCGCATTGGGTTCACCTCTCTCGTTCAGAACCAATCCAATGTGGACATCAACTATGGCGGATGCTCCGTCAATATTGCTTATGCCCTTTGCCGGCTTGGCATGTGTGCACTGCCAATCCTTCGTGTTGGAGAGGACTTTGTATCCAATGGGTTCAAGCAGTTCCTGGTGGAGGGAAATGTCCCGTTAGACGGCATAACAGAGATTCCCGATGAAAAAACCAGTGTGTGTTATCTGCTGCAGGATAATCATAACGATCATATCACCATTTTCTATCCCGGTGCTATGGATGAAAAATATGCGGGACCGATGAAGGATGAAATGTTTGAAAATGTACGTCTTGGCGTTATCACGGTAGCACCACAGAAGGATAACCGGGAATTTTTTAACCAGTGTAAGAAACATAACATTCCCATCGTATTTGGCATGAAGGATGATTTTGACGCGTTTCCCGAGGAGTTTTTAAAGACATTGCTGACGGAGAGTGAAATCATTTTCTCCAATGAAGTAGAGCGGAAGATCATTGAGGAGCTGCTGGGAATGGAAGATATCGAAGAACTCTTTGGGATCGGGAAAGCCAGCATCATTGTGACTACCTTGGGGAAAGACGGAAGTCTGTGCTATATCCGGGAGGAGGATGGGATTCGTCGGGAAAAGATCGGAATCTGTGAGGTGGAGCATGTGGTGGACGCCACCGGATCCGGCGACGGCTATATGGCAGGGTTTATCTATGGCTATCTGAATGGCTGCGATCCGAAGAACTGCTGCGAGCTGGGAAGCGCCCTGTCGCATTTTGTACTGCAAAAAGAGGGCTGTTGCTCGAATATCCCGACGGAGCAGGAGCTCCTTGCGAAGGCGGAAGAGAACAGGATGAAATAAGGGAGGCGATGAGTGAGAATGAGTACTTTATATATGGGTGCCGACAGAGAGACGGTGTCGAAATACGTTTTATTTTCGGGAGACCCGTGGCGGGTGGAAGTGATAAAGAAATATCTGGATGATCCAAAGCAGGTTGCCTTTATGAGAGAGTTCAATACCTATACCGGGACATATAAAGGCGTGGAGATTACCGTGACCTCCACGGGGATCGGAGCACCGTCAGCGGCCATCGCGATGGAGGAAATGTATGAGGCGGGCATGGAGGTCGCTGTCCGCATGGGAACGGTAATGTCCATGCGGGACGATATGCTGGGACATTTCATGATTCCGCTGGCTGCCATGAGACGGGAGAGCACCAGTCAGACATATGTGGATTTAAGCTATCCGGCAGTTGCTGATTTCGAACTGGTAAATGTAATGAATGAGACGGTTAAAGCCATGGGAAAACGATATGCAAACGGTCTGAACTGTACCATGGACGGATTCTATAGCTGCATGCACGATTCCAGGTTTTCCAAGGAATGCGGGCGGGATATGTCCCGAACCTTTGAGGAATTAAAGAAACTTGGCGTGACTGGAATTGATATGGAATCCTCCTGCATGATGACTCTGGGGAGATTGATGAATGTGAAAACCTGTGTGCTTACACTGGTAACCGTTTTGGAAAATCTAAAAGAGACCCTGAAGGGCCAGGAACGGACGGACGCAGAAGATCTGCTGTGCAGAACGGCGTTAGAAGGAATTTACAATTACCAAGGGAAAGAGAGGTAAAGAGACTATGAGTGAACAGTTATTTGAATTACAGGCATCTACTATTATCGGTATGGTACACTGCCTTCCGCTGCCGACGACAGCCGGATTTTCCGGAGACTATCAGAAGGTGATAGACCAGGCGGTGCAGGACGCGGTGACACTGGAAAAGGCAGGGGTGGACGCAGTCATTGTAGAAAATATGGGTGATACACCATTTTCTGCACTTGTGAACAAAGCACAATTGGCCGCTTTGACAGCGGCAGCAGCAGCGGTGCGGAATGCAGTGAAAATTCCCATTGGAATCGATGCAGCGTTTAACGACTGCGAGGCTGACATCGCCATTGCGGCGGTATCAGGGGCATCCTTTATCCGGGTTCCGGTTTTCGTTGATACTGTGTGCACCACCGATGGAATCCTTTATCCTTGTGCAAAGAAATGTATGGAATTTCGGAAACAGATGGGACTGGAACATGTGAAGATCCTGGCGGACGTCCAGGTAAAACATGCTCACATGGTGCTTCCCTATATCACCATTGAGCAGTCCGCATGCGAGGCGGCAGACAGCGGCGCTGACGGGATTATCGTAACCGGGACGCAGATTGGGGAAGAGACGCCCATCGATCTGATCAAACGTGTGAAACAGGTCGTGAAGCTTCCTGTCTTTGCCGGAAGCGGTGTAAAAGCAGAAAACATAAAGGAGCAAATGAAGGTTGCGGATGGCGCGATCATCGGCTCCAGCTTAAAAGAGGGCGGCATATTGACGAACCCCATCGACTATGACCTGGTGAAAAAAGTATTAAATGGATTAGCATAAGGAGTGAGATTATGATGAGACCTATGAAATTGGCAGGCTCTGAATTGATGTTCGGAGCCGGCAGCCTGGATTACATAAAGAGTATTCATGCCCAGAGGGCGAGTATTGTTGTGGGCGGAAGCAGTATGGAGAAAAGCGGAATGCTGGCAAAGGTGCAGGAACTATTCTGTGAGGCGGGGGTGCAGGTAAGCGTGATCCGCGGCGTGGAGCCAGATCCGTCCCTGGAAACGGTTTTGCGCGGGGCAGGTGAGATGTTGGAGTTCCAGCCGGACCTGATCGTGGGCTTAGGCGGCGGATCCGCTATGGATGCGGCAAAGGCCATGTGGATTTATTATGAGCACCCGGAATTGAAAACCATCGAAGAAATTCTGCCGCCGAATGAATTTCCGAAATTGCGTAAAAAGGCAAGGCTGTGCTGTATCCCGTCCACAAGCGGAACGGCCAGTGAGGTGTCCCGTTCGATCGTAATCTCTGACAATGAACGCGGCGTAAAACACGGGATAGGAAATATGGAAATGATGCCTGATATTGCCATATGCGACCCGGCAGTCACCATGTCCATGCCTGGGCACATCACGGCTGAGACGGGAATGGATGCCATGACGCATGCGGTGGAGGCCCTGGTTTCCCAGCGTGCAAACTATTTATCGGATATTTTGGCCGGGCAGGCAGTGAAAGATATCTTCACCTATCTGCCCTTGGCATACGAAGATGGGGAGGATGTGGAAGCCAGGGAGAAGATGCTGAACGCCTCCATGGCGGCAGGTCTGGCTTTTACAAATGTGTCTCTTGGGATCGTCCACTCCATCGCACATACACTGGGAAGCTTCTTCCATATCGCTCATGGACTTGGGGATGCCATTGTGCTTCCCTGCGTGATTCATTTCAACGAGATGAAAAGCGCCGAGGCCCGGAAGATTTACAGGAATCTGGCGGAGGAACAAAAGGCAGAGAGCTTTGAGGAAAGCATCCTTGAATTAAATAAGAAGTTACATATTACAGATAAAATCTCTGCACTGCTCAGCGAAGAACAGAAAGCAGCATATCAGGATAAAATCCCGGAGATGGCTGACATGGCGCTGGCAGACGGATGCACAAAGACTAACCCTGTCATTCCCACAAAGGAAGAGATGGAGGAGCTGTTCAAAACTATTTTTTAGAAGGAAGGGAGAAAAATGAAACTGATCTGTTATTTATCCAATGGATATCCCACAATAGAAAGCAGCATTGAGATGGCAGAAATCTATTCAGAGGCCGGCTGCGATGTGATCGAAATTGACTTTCCGTCTGCGGATCCGTATCTGGAAAGCGAGCTGATCTCTGGAAGGATGGCAAAAGCGCTGGAGAACTGCAGCGATTTCCAGAAATATATGGACGGAATGGTGACGGCGAAGAAAAACAACCCCGATACATCCTTTATTCTCCTGTCCTATGAAAATACCATCAAACAAATGGGATATGAGGTGTTCGAGAAATTTTGCCGGGAACATGAATTTATGGACCTGATCCTGGTGGGTCTGGAAGATGAAACCATTAAAAATAAGCTGATCGAAGCCGGTGTCCGGGTGAGCTGCTATGTGCAGTATCATTTGGACGAAGAGGAAGTGGAATCGGCCATCCGCTCCAATGGATTCGTCTATCTTCAGGCGAAACCTACAACAGGCAATGTCAACCCGGACTATCCGGAGCTGAAGGACTGCATACAGTATCTGAGAAGCCGGGGCATTACAAGGCCGATCTACTGCGGTGTGGGTATCTACCAGCCGGAGGATGTTTCTATGGCGAAGGAAGCAGGGGCAGACGGCGTATTTGTAGGAAGCACTGTATTAAAGCTGCATAGTGATATTCCGGCGCTGAAAGCAAAGATTAAGGAGTTAAAAGCCCAGTGTTAAAGACTGCACCTTGGGAGCACAGAAAGGAGATTTGAATGGCAAGAGCAAAAAGTATATCCATCATCACCCTGGGAGTGGATGATCTGGAGCGGTCAATCCGTTTCTATGAAGCCCTTGGATGGGAGTGTTCACCGGAATCCGATCCGGCAATCTGTACCTACATGCTTGCCGATAATATCGTGCTGGGGCTCGTCCCCTATGATTTCCTTGGACATGATGCCCAGATGGAAGTGACGCCCAAAACGCAATACCGGGGCTTCACCCTAGCCATTAACGGCAGCAGTGCAGAAGAAGTAGACGAGTTGTTTGAGGCGGCAGTAAATGCTGGCGCCACAAGCTGGCAGAAGCCGCAGTGGAAGGACTGGGGAGGATGCGATGGGTACTCAGGATACTTTCTGGATCTGGATGGATATCCATGGGAGGTTGCCTATGCCCCCTTCCTGAGGTTATCAGAAGATAACCGGCTCCTGCCGAAAACAAAAGATGAGGTGTAGAGGGGAAAGGGGGACACTGCATCCATTCCGTTTTTACATCCCATATATAAGAGAGCAGCGCCGCAGCATTGAGAAGGATGCAGGCGCTGCTCTTTTGCTAAGAAGTCCGATCAGTCCCACTCAATGTCGTTGCCGTTTTCACGGACAATGCGGTACAATTCATCCTCGTTTTCAATGAGTGAGACAATGATTTCTGCAAACCGCCGGGCCTTTTTTTCGTTTTCTTCCGAAATTGTTCCATAGTAGGCGGCATAGGAACCGGCCTCGGGATCGCTTTCCAGTCCCTCCAAAATGTCCGGTGCATGTTCTGCAAGATAATAGTGGAATAAGGCATCCCAGTTATATCCATTCATGTACGCATATTCATTAATCTCACACATTTTTTCACCGATGGCAAAGGGCTTGTCATCCTCGTTGTAGAACCATACTCCGATCCAGTCGTCAGTTTTGCTGACCTTTACATAATCCGGCATAGTGATCAACCTCCTTCATTTTGTATTTTGGCGCTCAACAGCGCCGCCATGCCAACTCATGATAAGGATATTATAAGGTCTGGCAATGCGATTTTCAAGACCTGGGGAAGGAATGCTGCCGTGCTGAGAAGAATGTCGAAAACATGAACAATATTGCATATTATAATGAACTATAGTGAATTGTGTCGAATCAAGGGGTGTTATATAATACTTTTTGAGGTGAGTTGTAATGTATTGCAATAGGGAAGTGCTAGGGGATGTTGTCCGGGCGACAAGGAAGAGCAGGCATTTGTCGCAGGAGGCATTAGCGGAGCGGATTGGTGTATGTAAAAGAACAATAATCGATATCGAGAGCAATACGGGCAATCCGAAGTTTGAGATCTTGTACCCACTGGTGCGGGAACTGGATCTGCCTCTTTTTCAGCTGTTTTACCCAGAGGTGGAAGAGAACCTGAAGTTGAAAAATATACTTATGCAGGAACTGAACTGCTGT
Organism: Eubacteriaceae bacterium; assembly: GCA_910574015.1. Lineage (GTDB taxonomy): Bacteria > Bacillota > Clostridia > Lachnospirales > Lachnospiraceae > Eubacterium_F. The sequence continues at coordinate 23,466 of CAJSYQ010000013.1, forward strand.
TCAGATTATGAGATAAAGGTGATCCTCTCTGTGGTGAAAAGCCTGCGGTATACATTGAGAAATGAAAGCAAACTGAGATAATTCCCCCGGATCCGGGGGAATAAATTTTCATTCCAATTCAAAATAATAAGCTGATTTCTTACAGCATGATTTGTCATATTATATTCTGTTGCCTCTTCTATTTCAGGTAATATATTTTCCTTATCCAATAAAATTTTGCAGAGCTTGTTTTCCTAAGGTTGTACATTTTCTACTAGGTAAATAAAGGTGAAAGAATGGACTTTATTTTTTTGCTAAAACCATGTATAATAAGACATATTTGAAGAGAGGAGACCGTTTGTTGTGTTTAGAAAGGCAGCTTCATTTTTATTTTTCATTGGCGTGTGCAGCCTTGGGCTGACCGGGTGCGGCGGTAAGACAGCCGAACTGCCCTCTTCCGGGGAAGAAAATATATCCGGGAAAGCGGTCAGCGGGAGGGAAACCGGTATGGCCGGTCCAGTGGAATTCAATCATAAGCTGGACGGGTATCAGCCCGCAAAGGAGAAATATAATTTCTATTTTACATATAAGATCGCTCATCCATGGTGGGACGCTGTAGCCCTGGGAATAGAGGAGGCGGCAGACCAGTATGCAGAGATGGGCATTACCATAGAGTATGAATATCTCGCGCCGGATGAGGTGTCAGTCCAGGATCAGATCCGTCGTCTGTCCGATGCTGCACGACGGGACTTTGATGTGATCGGAGTGGATGTGGCGGATGTGGCAAAGGTGACTCCAGAGATCAACCGATTGATAAAAGATGGACAAAAGGTTATGACATTTTCCAGTTCGGATGCTGGCAGGGAAAATGGATGCCAGCGGATTGCCTATGTGGGAAACACCCATAATTACAAAGATGGTGCAGATCTTACGAAAGCACTGTGCAAAAAGCTTGGGTATCATGGCAAGGTTGCCATATTGGTAGGGACAATGGGGGCACCCTGTCATGAGGATCGGGCTCTTGGCGCGAAGGACGTGTTGGCGGAATATCCGGATATGGAGATTGTGGAGATCGAATATGACGGCGACAATGTGGAGAAGGCCTATGAATTTACTAAGGATTTTCTGGAGAAGCATAAGGATCTGTCCGGGATCATCTGCTGCAATATGAGCAATCCGGTAGGAGCGGCCAGAGCGGTGGTGGAAGCCGGACGGGCGGATGGGATCGTGATCGTGGGTATGGATCACGATCAGGAGGCGCTCCGGTATCTCAGGGATGGAGTGATCTATGCACTGGGTGTCCAGGACTGTTATTCCATCGGTTTTGACACGGTCCAGGTGGCGGTGAAGATAGCGGACGGAAAACTGCCGGGAGAGGATTATCCAGAAAAAACCGAAGAGACAACGACGATTATTTACCAGGATGGTGCCTCAGCGATGCTCCAGACACTGTATGGTGAAATAGAATAAAGACAATGGGGGCATAGAATGGATCAGAAGCAGGATGACGGGGTCAGGAAAAGACAGTTAAAAAATACAGCAGCCTACGCAGTTGCGGGCGGGATTGTGATAGCCGCCATACTCCTTATCACGACAATCTGGGTGTCCAACAGCGCCAGAGTTGGAACGGATCAGGCGGTGAACCGGGTCAGTGGTTTCTATCTGGAGGAGCTGGCCGGGCGGAGGGCACAGGTGGTTTCGGAGGAGCTGAAAAATAATTTTAGCTATATTGAGAATGCGCTTGCCATCATGGATGAATCCCATCTGAAATCTCAGGAGACGCTGCGTCGTTTTCTCGGGAGGGTGAAGAAGCTATATGGTGTGAATCGGTTTGCCCTGGTGGATGAGAACGGCATCGTGTATACAGAGCACAGCACCACCTCTGGTCTGAGCAGATACGGGTTCCTGTCCGAAGAGGTGACAGAGCCTGTCATCAGTACGGCCAACCTGTACGGGGCAAAAAAACAGGTAATCCTTGCGGTTCCGGTGGAACAGATTTTCTTTCAGGGCGTCAAGATGAAGGTGTGTTTCATTCAGATCAATATCGATGAGATGCTGAGCTCACTTACCCTGCAGACCAATAATAATGAGACCTACTGCAGCCTGTACTACAACAATGGAGAGTGTCTGACCAATGAGGAGTTTGGCAATCTCAAGCCGGGGAAGAACCTGCTGGATGCCCTGGGGGATGCAGATATCAATGATGGCTATAGCTATGAACAGACGGAATCTGATTTTGTGAACGGCAGGCCGGGGCAGATTTCCTTCCGCTATGAGGGCGCCCAGGAAGCACTTTGCTATATTCCGGTACAGGGTACCAACTGGATGCTGACTATCCTGATCCGGGACAATGTCATCAGCAGTCATATCAGCTCCATCAGCTCCGGAATGATGAGCCGTGGAATAATTCAGATCATAATTACAGTGATGGTGATGTTGATGGTATTTCTGGCGCTGATCCATCAGTCCAGAAAGAACGCAGGATTCCTTTTGGAACAGGAGAAGCAGGATGGGAACAGGATTCGGGCCGCCTATGCCCAGGTGGAGAGAGAACGGGTGGCTATGGATAATATCCATGCGGCGCTGGGCTCCGGCCTGTGGAGTATGGAATTTAATGAAGAGGCGGAACTGGTTTCCTGTAATTGGACAGAGGTTTTCCGCAATATGGTGGGATATAAGGGAGAGGAAGAATTTCCCAACCTTCTGGAATCCTGGTCTGACCTGCTGCATGAGGAAGATAAGGAAAGGGCGGTAGGAGAGTTTTGGGATACGGTGAGAGATTACAGCGGTGGGAAGACCTATGATGTGCAGTATCGCCTGCTGACCAAGAATAATGGCTGGAGATGGTTTCGCGCTGCCGGTCGGCTCTCCCGCCGCGAGGACGGCTCTCCGATTACCTTTGTGGGACTCTTTCTCGATATTGATGATGAGAAAAGGATGGAGGAGCTGCTGGAGAAGCAGACGAAGGATCTTCAGGACGCTCTGGCAGCCGCGCAGCACGCTAACAGAGCGAAAACTACATTTCTGAATAATATGTCCCACGATATTAGAACGCCGATGAATGCCATTATCGGCTTTACCTCATTGGCGGCCGCCCATATTGATAATACGGAACAGGTCCAGAGCTATCTGTCAAAGATTTCTACCTCCAGCAATCATCTGCTCAGCCTGATCAATGATGTGCTGGATATGAGCCGGATCGAGAGTGGTAAGGTGAAGATAGAAGAGAAGGAGACGTCTCTGCCGGAGGTGATGCATGACCTCAAGACCATTGTGCAGTCTGATATCACATCCAAGCAGCTGGAGTTCTATATTGATACGGCAGACGTAGTGAATGAAAATGTATTGTGCGACAAGCTCAGACTGAATCAGGTATTATTGAATCTTCTGAGCAATGCCATGAAATTTACTAAGCCCGGCGGAATTGTAAGTGTCCGCATTATTCAGAAAGGAACTGCGGTGGAGGGAACGGCCTCCTATGATTTCCAGATCAAGGATACCGGGATCGGCATGAGCAGGGAGTTTCTGGAACATGTCTTTGAACCATTTGAACGGGAGCGGACCAGCACGGTCAGCGGCATTCAGGGAACCGGACTGGGTATGGCCATCACGAAAAATATCGTCGATATGATGGGCGGGACGATCTCCGTAACCAGTGAGGAAGGAAAGGGTACTACCTTTACTGTGTCGCTGCAGTTTAGAACCTGTTCTGGTCCGGTACGGCAGGAGATCATACCCGAATTAAGAGGTCTTCGGGCATTGGTGGCGGATGATGACTTCAATACCTGTTCCAGTGTTACGAAGATGCTGTCCACCATTGGGATGCGTCCGGACTGGACTACCTCCGGCAAGGAAGCGGTGCTCCGCACCAGATTGGCGGTGGAGCAGAACGACGGGTATGCCGCCTATATTATAGACTGGCTTATGCCGGACATGAACGGCGTAGAGGTAGTAAGGCGGATCCGCGGGATGATCGGTGATGATAAGCCCATCATTATCCTTACCGCCTATGACTGGTCGGATATTGAAGAGGAGGCGAGGAAGGCCGGTGTGACCGCATTCTGCTCCAAGCCCATCTTCCTGTCCGAGCTCCGGGAGATTCTGGAGTCGCCATTTGCCATAACGGAGGAGGCAGCCGTGGCAGAAGAGAGTATGTCCTTTGAGGGCAGGAAGATCCTCTTGGTGGAGGATAATGAGATCAATCAGGAGATCGCGGTGGAAATTCTCCAGGCGGCCGGTTTTACGATGGATGTGGCGGACGACGGAGCCGTAGCGGTAGAGAGGATAAGGGAGGCAAAGCCCGGTCAGTATGATCTCATCCTGATGGACATACAGATGCCCATTGTGAACGGCTACGAGGCCACCAGGCAGATCCGGGCATTGAAGGATAGCCCCCTGTCGGGCATTCCCATTATCGCCATGACTGCCAATGCCTTCGATGAGGATAGAAAGGCGGCATTTGAGGCGGGAATGAACGGCCATGTGGCGAAACCGATCGACACACCGAAGCTGCTGGAGCTGCTGGGAAAAATATTGTGCCAGCCCGGCGGCGCCAATTTGAACCAGTCAATGAGTTAATATCAAAATAAGAGAGGAAGATCGCTATGAAAGCTGCAGTGACTTATGAAGACGGAAATATATTTCAGCATTTTGGAAGAACAGAGCAATTTAAGCTGTATGATGTGGAGGACGGCGCCATTGTCTCTGAAGAGATTCTTGACACAAACGGCACCGGGCACGGAGCGCTGGCAGGGCTTCTCAGAGAAGCCGGAGTGGAGGTGCTGGTCTGCGGGGGGATTGGCATGGGGGCACAGAATGCCCTGCAGAGTGCGGGGATTCGTCTGTATCCTGGTGTCAGCGGCTCTGCGGACGAGGCAGTAAAGGCTCTGGTGAACGGGACATTAAGGTACGATCCTGAGACGCATTGTGGTCATCATGGCCATGGCGGAGAGCACACCTGCGGCAGCCATGGCTGCGGATCTCATTAGAGTTATGCGTGTTGTCAATCTGATGAAGGCGGCAAATACAGCGCAGGGAGATTGAAAAAACAATAGCATTTTCCTATCATTTGTAATACAATAAAGAAAAAAGGAAAGGCGGGGGCGGCATATGAAATGCAGAAGAGTTGAGATGAATGCGGATGTTGTGAAATACGAGCTGGGGAAGGGACTGGAAGACGGCTTTGAATTGTGGGCGGATGTTGTCACTAAGGGGTGGATCGTGACGGATACGCTGATCAAGGTGACGAATGAAAATGGTTTCATCGTATGTCCCTATATCGTACATAGGAGGGGGAGGACCTTTATCGGGGAAAACGACTATATTATTACGGATGCTGACGGAACAAAGCATGTATGCGGCGAGGATAAGATATTTGAGAGATACGAGAAGACAGAGTAGCAGCGCAACGGCGCCAATTGAACCCGCCGTTAAGCTGGTAAAAGTTTCTGTTGACATCCGACAGGAAACATGATATTCTTGTAAAAGATTAATAAGTCAAACCGTTGAAGCGGAGATAACGGCAATGATGCCTTTACAGAGAGTCCGGGATGCTGAGAACCGGATGAGAAACAAGTTGTCAAATGGACCGCTGAGGGTGCAGTCAAATGTGGATTTCCACAGAGTATTCTGCAACGTGCAGGCATACGTCAGTTGCCGGGGATATGCTGGTATCCTGCTAAGCGCACAGGTCGCTCCTGTGAATCAAGGTGGCACCGCGGATATGTTGATTATTCGTCCTTGACAGAAAGTGTTTTTCTGTCAAGGGCTTTTTTTGCTTATTGGCTCCGAGACGGGAAAGTTCTTCACATTCAAAACAGGAAATGGAGGTTGGTCATGGAAGTCAGACCGGGATTCAATGAAATCAAAAAGACAGCTTCGGCGGGGGATTATGATATTCTTCCCGTGAGCTGTGAAATTCTTTCGGATATCTGCACACCCATCGGGGCGATGAAGATACTGAAAAATAGATCCACACACTGCTATATGCTGGAATCGGCATGGCAGGATGAAAAATGGGGACGCTATACATTTCTCGGATTTGATCCAAAGCTGGAGATCACGTGTATCGGCGGCGAGATGAGAGCTGGGGACAGGACATTCAGGACGGAGGAACCATCAGTGTTTCTACGGGAGCTTTTAGCCGGTTACCGGAGTCCCCGGTTTGAATATCTTCCTCCTTTTACAGGGGGACTGGTGGGGTATTTTTCCTACGATTATCTTGGCTATGGCGAACCGGCAGTTCGGACAGAGGTGCAGGACACCGAGGCTTTTAAGGATGTAGATGTAATGCTCTTTGACAAGGTGATCGCTTTTGATAATTATCGACAGAAGATCATTCTAATTGTAAATATGCCGCTGAATGACCCGGAGACGGGATACAAAAGAGCGGTGAAGGAACTGGAGGAATTGTGTGAACTGCTTCGGACCGGCGAGCCGGAAGAGGACAGCGCCGGACATCTGCTGGGGGAGGTCACACCGCTGTTTGACAGGGAAACTTATTGTGCTATGGTAGAGACCGCCAAAAACTATATCCGGGAGGGCGACATTTTCCAGATTGTTCTGTCCAACCGGTTGTCGGCTCCCTTCCGGGGAAGCTTGCTGAACACATACCGTATTCTTCGAACCATTAACCCATCCCCCTATATGTTCTACTTTGCTGGTACGGATGTAGAGGTGGCGGGGGCTTCGCCGGAGACACTGGTGAAACTGGAGGATGGGATTCTGCACACATTTCCCCTTGCCGGCACGAGACCGAGAGGAAGGACGGAGGAGGAGGACCGGAAACTGAGGGAGGAACTGCTGGCGGATGAGAAAGAGCTTGCGGAGCACAATATGCTGGTGGATCTGGGGCGGAACGATCTGGGGAAGATCAGTAAATTCGGTTCTGTCCGGGTGGAAAAGCTGCATTCCATCGAGTCGTATTCCCATGTGATGCACATTGGTTCCACCGTAAGGGGTGAGATCCGGGAAGACTGTGACGCACTGGACGCGGTGGAAGCCGTACTGCCTGCCGGGACGCTTTCCGGTGCTCCCAAGATCCGGGCCTGTCAGCTCATCGGCGCGCTGGAGGACAACAAACGGGGCATCTATGGCGGCGCCATCGGATACATTGATTTTACCGGAAATATGGATACCTGTATCGCCATCCGCATCGCCTATAAGAAAAACGGCAGGGTATTTGTCCGGAGTGGGGCGGGAATCGTGGCCGACTCGGTTCCCGGAAAGGAATATGAGGAATGCATCAATAAGGCGAAGGCGGTGGTCGATGCGCTGAAGCTGGCAGAGGAGGTGGACGGATGATCCTGCTGATCGATAACTATGACAGCTTTTCCTACAATCTGTATCAGCTCATTGGTGAGATAGAGCCGGATATCCACCTGATTCGAAATGATGATATGACTGTGGAGGAGATCAGGGGCCTGAAACCGGACCACATTATTCTGTCACCAGGGCCAGGCAGGCCGGAGGATGCTGGTATCATCCTGGAGGCGGTGAAAACACTGGGAAGGGAAATCCCCCTTCTTGGCGTCTGTCTGGGGCATCAGGCGGTCTGCATGGCGTTTGGAGGAGTTATCACATATGCGAAGGAACTGATGCATGGGAAACAATCCCGGGTTCGTTTTCACAGGGACTGCCCTCTGTTCCGAGGCTGTCCGGAGACTGCACCAGTGGCACGGTATCATTCCCTGGCGGCAGCTTCGGAGGCTGTACCGGAGGAATTGTTGGTGACGGCGGTTAGCGCTGACGGCGAGGTAATGGCCGTCCAGCACAGGGAATATCCCATCTTTGGAGTGCAGTTTCACCCGGAATCTATAATGACGCCGGATGGGGGCAGGATGATAAGGAACTTTATAGCTTTGGAAGTATGAGCCGTGCATCAAAGGCGTGCATGGATGGAGGGAAATAAAATGATCAAAGAGGCAATTATTAAGATTGTGAATAAAGAGGATCTGACCTATGATGAGGCATACGATGTGATGAATGAGATTATGAGTGGTGAGACCACGTCGACCCAGAATGCGGCATTTCTGGCTTCGCTCTCCACTAAGAGCGTCCGGGCAGAAACGACGGATGAGATTGCTGGCTGCGCCGCCGCCATGCGGGACAATGCCATCCGGGTGGACACGGGAATGGAATTGTTTGAGATCGTTGGGACAGGGGGGGACAATGCCCACAGCTTCAATATTTCCACTACCTCGGCACTGGTGGCGGCGGCAGGCGGGATCAAGGTGGCGAAACATGGCAACCGCGCTGCCTCTTCCCAGTGCGGCACAGCGGATTGTCTGGAGGCTCTTGGCGTAAATATCCGGCAGAGTCCCGGGCAGTGTATCCAGCTTTTGAAGGAGGTGGGAATGTGTTTCTTCTTCGCTCAGGAGTATCACACCTCTATGAAATATGTGGGCGGGATCCGCAGGGAACTTGGTTTCCGCACGGTGTTCAATATTCTGGGACCCCTGACCAATCCCGGCAGTCCCGTTATGCAGCTCCTTGGGGTGTATGATGAATACCTGGTGGAGCCCCTTGCCCAGGTTCTGATCAATCTTGGTGTGCGCCGGGGCATGGTAGTATATGGTCAGGATAAGCTGGATGAGATTTCTATGAGTGCGCCGACTACAGTATGTGAGTTCCGGGACGGCTGGTTCCGATCCTATGTTATCCGGCCGGAGGATTTTGGCTTTGAGCGCTGCCGCCGGGAGGATCTGGCAGGCGGCACGCCGGAGGAGAATGCCAGGATCACCCTTGCCATATTGAATGGAGAGAAAGGACACCGTCGCCATGCGGTACTGATAAATGCCGGGGCGGCGCTGTATATTGGCGGAAAGGCGGAGAGCATGGAGAGTGGCATTGCACTGGCCGCGGAGCTGATAGATTCCGGCAGAGTGTACGAGACACTTCAGAGGATGATCGATGTCAGTAACCGGAAGGAGGAAGTGATATGACTATTCTGGATGAGCTCGCCGGGCATGCCCGGGAGCGGACAGAGGAGGCGAAAAGAAGGATACCGCCAGAGTTGGTGAGGCGGCAGGCGCTTTCTCTTCCCCGGGGGACATTTTCCTTTCAGCAGGCTTTAAATAAGGAAGGACTTTCCTTTATCTGTGAATGTAAAAAGGCGTCGCCCTCCAAGGGCATCATCGCAGAGGATTTCCCATACCTGCAGATTGCGGCAGAATATGAGGCGGCGGGGGCCGACGCCATCTCCGTTCTGACGGAGCCCAAATGGTTTCTCGGGAGCGACCAGTATCTCCGGGAGATCGCAGCCCGTGTATCGATACCGTGCCTGCGGAAGGATTTTACAGTGGATGAGTATATGATCTATGAGGCGAAGCTCCTCGGCGCATCCGCTGTCCTGCTGATCTGCTCTATCCTGAGCCGGGAACAGATCAGGGAATATCTCGGTCTCTGTGATGAGCTGGGGCTCTCGGCACTGGTGGAGGCCCATGACGGGACGGAAGTACAGACGGCGGTGGACGCCGGGGCGCGGATCATCGGTGTAAACAACCGGAATCTTAAAGATTTCTCGGTGGATGTGGGCAGGAGCCGGGAACTACGGGATCAGATTCCGCAGGATGTATTGTTTGTAGCGGAGAGCGGCATCTCGCAGGCCGGCGACCTCCCGTCTCTTGTGTCGGCGGGAGTCGACGCTGTACTGATTGGGGAGGCGCTGATGAGATCGGAAGATAAGAGGGCAAGGCTGGCAGAATTTGCAGCCGCGTCCCGTTCGGTCATAGATGCAGAATTGTAAAGAAAGGTGCAGGAAAGCTGCGCGATTGGAGGATATTATGACAAATAAAAGAGGACGCTTTGGTATCCACGGGGGACAGTATATCCCCGAGACACTGATGAATGCGGTGATCGAGCTGGAAGAAGCGTATCATAAGTTCAAAGCGGATCCCAAATTTAACCGGGAACTGAACACACTGCTGAATGAATATGCGGGGAGACCCTCCCGGCTGTATTTTGCCGGGAAGATGACTAGAGATCTGGGTGGAGCGAAGATTTATCTCAAGCGGGAGGATCTGAACCATACCGGATCACACAAGATCAATAATGTTCTGGGGCAGGCGCTGCTGGCCAAAAAGATGGGGAAGACCCGTCTGATCGCAGAGACCGGGGCGGGGCAGCATGGGGTTGCCACAGCCACCGCGGCGGCGCTTCTGGGGATGGAGTGTGTTGTCTTTATGGGAGAGGAGGACACTGTCCGCCAGGCGCTGAATGTCTACCGCATGCGGCTTTTGGGAGCGGAGGTGGTCACAGTGAAAACCGGGACGGCAACGCTGAAAGATGCCGTGTCGGAGGCAATGCGGGAATGGACATCCCGGATCAGTGACACTCATTACTGCCTTGGCTCCGTGATGGGGCCGCATCCATTTCCCATGATCGTCCGGGATTTCCAGTCCTTTATCTCCAAAGAGACAAAGGAACAGCTTCTTGCCAGAGAGGGCAGGCTTCCAGACGCCGTGGTGGCCTGCGTCGGCGGTGGGTCCAATGCCATGGGGAGTTTCTATCATTTTATAGAGGATCGGGAGGTAAGGCTTATTGGCTGCGAGGCGGCGGGAAGGGGGATTGACACCTTTGAGACCGCTGCTACGGTGAATACGGGAAAGGTTGGTATCTTTCATGGAATGAAATCCTATTTCTGCCAGGATGAATACGGGCAGATTGCGCCGGTATACTCCATTTCCGCCGGATTGGATTATCCCGGCGTCGGACCGGAGCACGCTTATCTGCATGATACGGGACGGGCCGAATATGTCCCGGTGACGGATGAGGAGGCGGTGATGGCCTTTGAGTATCTGTCAAAGACGGAGGGGATCATCCCCGCCATTGAGTCCGCCCACGCCGTCGCTCACGTTATCAAGATGGCGCCGGCCATGAGAGAGGATCAGATCATTGTTGTTACTATTTCCGGCAGGGGCGATAAGGATTGTGCCGCCATTGCCCGCTACAGAGGGGAGGATATCCATGAGTAACATTACGTCAGCCTTTGAAAATGGAAAGGCATTTATCCCGTTTATAACCTGCGGTGATCCGGATCTGGAGACCACCGCGGCGGCTGTCCGCGCCGCCGTCCAGAACGGGGCGGATCTCATCGAGCTTGGCATTCCCTTTTCAGATCCCACGGCAGAGGGACCAGTGATACAGGGGGCCAGTCTCAGGGCGCTGAAGGGCGGGGTCACTACGGATAAGATCTTCGGGCTGGTCCGGGAGCTGCGCAGGGATGTAACGGTGCCCTTTGTATTTATGACATATGCCAATGTGGTGTTTTCGTATGGGGCGGAGCGCTTTGCAGCCTCCTGCCAGGAGACAGGAGTGGACGGCATCCTTCTGCCGGATGTGCCTTTTGAGGAGAGGGAAGAATTCGCCTCGGTCTTTTATCCGTATGGTGTGGAACTGCTCTCTCTTATTGCGCCCACTTCCGAGAACCGCATCGCCATGATCGCCAGAGAGGCGGAGGGTTTTTTGTATATCGTGTCCAGCCTTGGTGTGACGGGGACAAGAGAAGAGATTCGGACAGATCTTGCTTCCATCGTGGAGGTTGTCCGGCAGAATACCAGCATTCCCTGCGCCATCGGTTTCGGCATCTCCACACCGGAACAGGCGGAGAAGATGGCGGGAATCTCGGATGGGGCCATCGTAGGGTCTGCCATCATTCAGATTTTTGAGAGATATGGAAAGGATGCGCCGGCATATGTGGGTGAGTATGTCCGGGAGATGAAAGAAGCGGTGAGGCGGGGGAACGGTTGAAATTAAAAACGGTTTCAGTTGAATCTTCGATATATCCATGTTACAATGGATAAAATTATATAGTTTTCCAGGAACAGGAGGTGACTGAGGAAATGAAAAAAGCAGTTCTGATCTTTGCTGCCGTTCTTATGATCCTGCCATCGGCAGTGACAGCACAGGCGCACGGACATCACGGAAACGGTCATCATAGTACGGTGAAGAAAACATATGCTCCCTGTACTGTGTCGAGCTGTCATAAGACAGGCCAGCACAGACACAACAACAAATATTATTGTGGAAGCTGCATCACCTACAGGCAGTGTACTGTGGCGGGCTGCCACAAGAATGGAAAACACAGGCACAAAGGGAAATGCTATTACGGGCATGCTTCCGGCGGCAGACGATACAGCCAATGCAGGGTGGTAAACTGCCGCAAGACAAGGAAACATAAGCACAATGGGAAGTACTATTATGGTCATTCCACGATCAGGCGGTAGACCATCTGGCAGCTTGAACAGGAATCAATTCAAATATTTGTCTGTGTCCCAAGGGGTGCAGGCAAATATTTTTGTATCTTTATGAGGAGGTAACTATGAGACGCTGGATCGCAGTTTTCATGACGGCATGTCTGTCCCTGCAGACATGGACATATGCTGATACTCCGGTTTCTGCAGCCGGAACTACAGCAGTGCAGAGCGAGGAAACAAAAGAGACGGTTTCCAGAGCAGTAAGGGAAGGGATATCGCAGACAGAGTGCGCATTGGAGGTTGAGGTGCGCTCTTCGCTTTTATTTCCTTTTCAGGGAAATGTAACCGTTAAGATAAGCAGCAATAAAACAGAGGAGCAGCAAAAGATTCTGGATTTCAAAAATACGGACGGCTCTTCGCAGACCGCCCGATTTGATGTTCCCGAGGGAAATTATTCTATATCGGTTCAGGCCGGCCGGTTTGCGGGGTACTCCCAGACCGCAGTGGTCAAGAGGGGCTGGATCTCAAAGGTGCAGGTCAGCCCGGTCAGAACGGAAACCGGCAGCAGTGCTGTTCCGGGCTGGATCCGACCCGGGGACTTTAACGGAGATAAGGTGATAGACAGTAAGGACACCGATATCGTGCTTTCCACGCTCCGAAAGACTCCTGGGAGTGCAGCGGCTGACCTCAACGGGGACGGCAGTACGGATCTGGTGGATCTGCAGAATCTCGTTCAGAGCATCGATGAAAATCAGGTGTCCCATGTAGAGAAGCTTGGACTGCCAAGGAAGGTTCAGGCATCGGGGGAAACAACGGTAGAGGGCAGCATCCTTAACTTTATGAATGGAGAGGGCGACATTACCCTGAGACCTTTTGACCGGGAGAGCGCTATCTCAAAGGACAATCCGGCGGGACTGGAGTTCACACTTGCAGACCAGCATGTTCCGACGCCGAAAATCCAGGGAATTACTATACATGCACCGATGGAAGAAAAAGATGGCACCATTACCAGCGGTATAGCGGATGGAGAAGCGGTGGTGGTCTGTGAGGACGGAAAGGGAGGAGAACAGGAAACGGTATTTTCCCTTTCTGACGGGCAGGCGGCAGAAAAAACAGGAATCCGCAGGATGAGCAGGGCAGATGGAGCTAAGGTGTCCGCCGCCAGCCTCAGCGTGGACGCCAGCGGGGCTCTGGTTCTGGATTTTGGCACGCAGCTGGCAGTAAAAAGAGTTGTGATCCGCATTACCGGGACGAAGAAAACGGAGCCCCTGATCAATATAGCCAAGGTAGAATTTGTCAATAATATGGAGGACCGCATACCGGCGCCCCAGCTGGATATACCGACGGTAAATACACCGGTATCGGGGAACGAGTCGCTGACAGTTTCATGGAGCGCACAGCGGAACATAACCGGTTATGAGGTGTATGTGTCCAGTCAGGCCACGGGCGAGTCACAGATCCTCCGGGTGGCAAATACAAAGCATCTGATCACATCGATCAACGATAAGGAACTGAAGAATTTTGAAACATACCGGATCAAAGTCCGTTCTGTCAACGGGGACTGGAAGAGCCCCTGGTCAAAGGAAGTGACGGGGGTGCCAAAACCGCAGAAACTACCGGCCGCCCCGGATCATGTCAAGGCGGAGGGAGGGTACCGGTCCATTACGGTATCCTGGAAGGATATGGATGATGCCAGTGGGTATATGGTATTTTTCCGAAAATCTTCCGATACGGATGCGGCTTATAAGCCGGTGGTAAAAGGTTTTCAGCCCGTCAAGGCGGGGACGGGAAGGCTGGAGGGAACGAAATATGTCATATCCGGACTGGAAGACAACACCGAGTACTCTGTCTATGTAACCGGATGGAATGAGCTTGGCTGGGGAAAGGCTTCTCTTGTTTCCAAAGCATTTACAAAGAATACAGCGCCTCCGCAGCTCCCGAAGTATCGCCTGCTGAATACCTCAAGAGGAGAGGGAGTTCTGACGGCGCATATCCAGAATGCCGTATATGGCGGGAGCGGCGGCGCCCGGATGGTAGGGAGTCCGCTGGATACCACGGCAAACAGCGCTCTGGGACTGGTGGATGATAACTACGGTTCCTACTGGACCAAGACAGACTGGGATGACGGTGTGGCATACCCTGCTGCATCCAAAGGAATGGTAGTGACACTGGACAATAATTATAAGATGAATTATATGACCTTTGCTGCAGCGGATATGAAAACCGGTGTGAATACTGTCCGGGTCGGTTACTGGAGTAAAGAAGATAAGCAGGAGCAGACAGTGGGGGCACGGCTGATCGCTAAGACCGATGCGGGGAATAATCCTTACTATATCGTGAAATTTGACAGGACCATTACGGCGGACCGGATACATCTGTGTCTTGGCAGAAGCTGGGGCGGCGCCGGGGATCTCGTTGTGGGTGAGATCCATTTTCACAAATATGATTCTCTGGAAGACGACATTATGGGACTGTACCAGGATGACATGCATACCACCCTGCGGGAGGATGTGACGGCATCGGTGATCGACGCACTGGAGCGCCGGCTGGAAACGGCGGACACAGAGAGCGGGGAGAAACATCCGCTGTACCAGGAATTAAAACTGGAATGTAAGACTGCCCGGGAAATACTGACGTCGGCGCTTGAACCGGCCCGCCGGGTAGAGAACCAGATCACAGCGGCGAAAGATACCCATCTGGGATTTGGCGGACTGAATTCTTGGCAGCCGCTTGGGAAAGCAGCCTATGCGGGTGAGAGCCTTCTTGTGTATGTGGGACATAATACGAAGAGGACAGGGGACGCAGCGGCGCTGAAGCTGGTGGTGACGCAGCATCATGCCGGATCTTCCGCAGTAATGAAAACCATGGATCTGAAAGTGGGGAGAAACGAGATCACGATTCCCCAGATAACCACAACGGATCAGGAACGGGGCGGCCAGCTCTATATCTCCTATACGGGGAACGACGCCGCAGACCAGTATGCCGTCCGCGTCAGCGGGGGCAGCAGCATTCCCGTGCTGAGCGTATATGGAAAGACAGGGGCGGCCAGGACGGAGGCCATACAGACCTATGTGAAGGAGCTGGAGACTCATGTCAAAACATTGGAGGAGAGCCACAGCAGACAGCACACGGGGACTAAAAATGTAGATTACCCGTATGACAAAACCAACTGCATCTTAAATGCCACCGATATTATGATGAAGGAAATGATGTATTCACTCCCGGCGGAACAGGTATGGGCAGGTCTGGCAGGGGCAGAAGATAAAGCGGCCAAACTGGATCAGGCATTACAGGCGATGGAGAAAACCATGACCCTGTTTTACCAGCACAAGGGACTGAGCGATTCTGCGGGAACGGAGAGAGGCAAAAACGCACTGCCGTCGCAGCATCTGAACATCCGCTATATGAGAATGTTTGCTGGGGCCTTTATGTATGCTGCTGGAAACCATATCGGAATTGAGTGGAGCTCCGCCACACTGGCCAGCGCCCCCAGTGACTGGTCTGGATTTGGCTGGGGCGTCGCCCATGAGATCGGCCACAATATCAACCAGGGCAGCTATGCTGTCGCTGAGGTTACCAATAACTATTTTGCCCAGCTGCTGACGAAGACGCCGGGCAGGACGCGGTTTGATTATGCCAAGGTGTATGAAAAGGTAACATCCGGTACGGTGGGACGTTCTTCCAACGTGGCCACACAGCTTGCCCTGTACTGGCAGCTTCATCTTGCCTATGATGACAACCCGGAGGACAAATATATATATGATAACTATGAGGATCAGTTTAACAATCTCTTCTTTGCCAGGGTGGACACCTATGCCAGAAATCCTGCCAAGGCCCCGCAGGAGGGACTGAAGCTGAATGGCGGCGCGGACCAGAATCTGATGCGGCTGGCCTGCGCGGCGGCGGAGAAAAATATCCTTCCATTTTTCCAGCGCTGGGGAATGGAGCCGGATGCGGCGACCATTACCTATGCACGGAAATATGGGGATGCTGAGACCAAAGCCCTCTATTATGTCAACGATGCGGCAAGGGATTACCGCGCCGCACATCCAGGTGAGACCGGAACGGTAAAAGATCAGGATGCGGTTCAGGCATCCGCTGCGGCCAGGGGCGGCCAGGTGGAGATAACCATCCGCACAGACCGGGACGAGGACCTGATCCTGGGATATGAGATCAGCCGGAGCATGATCTCAAATGGGAAAAAGAAAACAGAAGTAGTAGGATTCCAGCCGGTGGATACCGCCGCTCGGACAATCTATACCGATACGATCTATTCCATAAATAACAGAGTTATGGAATACGAGGTAAGGGCTGTGGATAAATACCTGAACTATTCCAGACCAGCTGCCGCAGGTTCTACTAAGATCCAGACAGACGGCATACTGGATAAAACGGAGTGGACGGTGGAGACGGATATGACGTCGGCAGACGACATCGTCATGGAACCTGACACAGACGATCCGGACAGCGGTTATCACGCCGACCGGCCGGACAGCACAGAGGCAAAGAGGGTGCACAGCATAGACCGCATTCTGGACGGAGACCGGACAGAAACCGGTACTTATCACGGTACCAGTAAGGGCACGGCGGTGATCACCATTGACATGCATCGGACGGAACAGGTCACCGCGCTGAAATATCTTGGCGACTCACTGGCGGAGGTTACCATAGAGGTCAGCCAGGACGGTGCGGAATGGACCGCAGTGAAAGAAAATGTCCGGGGCCTTGGGGGATCCGCCGAGAAGACCATCTGGTTTGACTCGGTAAAGGAAGGCGAGAGAGACCACTGGATCGGCACCTATGATGCCAGGTATGTGAGGCTTGCCATTTCCCATACAGGGAATATTGCTGTCAGGGAAATCGAGCTGTGCGGCCCCACCGGCGACAACGTGGAATTTATGGAGGCGGAATCGGGCCAGCCAGCCATCGGTGTACTGACGGCGGATTATAAATATGGAAGTCAGGCATCGGATGTTATAAAGAAGGGGTCCCTGATCTTTACCGGGACATATAAAGGCAATCCTGCCTATAACGTAGTAGTATTGTATGATACCGAGGGCAGCGTTATTGGTGCGAAAGGCGGAGAAACCCAGTCGGGACAGGTGATATTTGCCAGTGTTCCGGCACAGGGAAATCTTGGGGAGACATCAGAGGGGACCTGGGTATATTATGTGGAGCCGGGGCAGTGGGATGCCGCTGCACTGCAGAAGCTTCAGGGCGTGCGGGCAGAGCTGTACCGTGTAGACGACGCGTTGACACTGGAGGGCGAACGGATCGTCAGTGATACACAGATGATCTCCATACCCCATCAGATTCCGAACATTACATTAACAAATGGAGGCAGAAGTGAAAAAGTGGATTAATATTTTGGTGACAGCATTTGTTTTGATCATGGCAGTCCCTGCCGTTTCCCAGGCGGCAGAAAAGGCGGGCGGAACCCTTACGGCGGCGGGAAATAACGTCGCCGTGACGGTGACGCTCCCAGAGGGAAGGACAGAGGCCATCACGACACTGCGCCTGCAGCTGCGGGTATCTGTCGGCAGCGGCACCATGGATAAGCCGGCCTTTACCTTTGACCTTGCGGTGAAGAGCGCGGTGAGGGATGCGGACATCAGAAAAGAGAAAGACAATAGTTATACGATAGATATTATACTGTCCGGAAAGAAGGACCAGAAGATATTTCATACAAATGGAACCGTGAAAATCGGAACCGTCAGCTTAAAACCCACATCCGCCGCTTTTGCTGCCACCGTTGCTTTTGCTGGGAAAAGCGGCGCAGCCAGTGTGCCCACAGTGGATTATGTGGACAGCAGCGGATTGTCCGCCATAACGGTTCCCCTGGCCGGAACGAAGCCGGCAGAGGTGAAAAAAGCGGCGGCCCAGACATTTTCCTCAGTCAAACCAAAGCTGACCGTTTCTGTTAAAAATGGATCCAGAAAAGTAAGATTTGGATGGAAAAAGGTTTCTGGCGCCAGCGGATATCTTATATATCAGTACAATACAAAGACAAAGAAATATAAGAGGATAAAGACCATCACAGGGGAGAAGAAGCTCTCCTGGTCAAAAAATTTTTCCTGGGGGACAAAATATACCTTTAAACTCCGTGCCTTTCAAACTATGCCAGGCGGAGGAAAAACATATGGGAAGTACAGCTCTGCCGTAAAATCAGTAGTGCCGCCCTCGGCGGTAAAGAAATTTTCCGCGGAGTTCTGGAGCGTGGGCAAGGCCGGGCTTCTCTGGAAAAGAGTGCCGAAGGCGGGGGGTTACCAGATCTACCGCAGCGCGAAAAAGAAGGGGAAATATAAGCTTGCCCGGACCATCAGGAAGGGGAAGACAACCCGATGCACCAGCATTAAGCATAAGAAAGGGAAAACGTATTATTATAAGATCCGGGCCTATATAAAGCCCGCCGGGAAAAAGCGCGTATACAGTAAGTTCAGTGCAGTGAAAAAATATAAGAATACAGGAAAAAGGAAACGGTAAAGGATAGTGCGATATTTTATATCAGATCTGCATTTCTTTCATGAGAGCCTTCTTACTAAGATGGACAAAAGGGGATTCGCCACCTGTGATGAGATGCACGAATATATGCTCCGCCGCTGGAACGAAAAGGTGCGACCCGCCGATGAGGTGGTGATCCTTGGCGATGTGTCAATGGCCCGGGGCGGACCTACCAGCGAAATTCTCCGGCACCTGAACGGACGGCTGTATTTGATCGTGGGCAATCATGACACCTATCTGAGAGACAGAAGGTTTGATGCCTCGCGATTTGAGTGGATCAAACCCTACGAGGAGATTCATGATAACAAGAGAAAGATCATCCTCAGCCATTATCCGGTATTCTGCTATAATGGGCAGTACCGCCGGGATAAGGAGGGAAATCCCAGGACATATATGCTGTATGGGCATGTCCATAACACCCAGGATGAGATACTTGTGAACCGCTTTATCCGGGAGACAGAGCGGATGCTCTGCCAGGGGCCGGGAGATAAGGAGCCGCTGCCCATTCCCTGCCAGATGATCAACTGCTTCTGTATGTTTTCGGACTACACACCACTTTCTCTGGACGAGTGGATCGCAGTGGATCGGAAGAGAAGGGCGGAAATGGAACCGTGCGGTGCAAAGAGATCAAGTATTTGACTTTATGCTGAATTGTGATACACTGAAAAGAAACGAAGACGTGGAAGACTGAGGTGACCATATTGAATTACAGAACAGACCGGTATGGCAATGAGATATCTATCTTAGGCTATGGCTGTATGCGCTTTACCCAGACGGCAGGGCGGATCAATAAAGAGAAGGCGGAGAAAGAGATTATGGCTGCCTACCAGGCCGGCGTCAATTATTACGATACCGCTTATGTATATCCGGGCAGTGAAAAGATTCTGGGAGAGATCGTGGCCAGGAACCAGATTCGGGACAAAATATATATTGCCACCAAGCTCCCCCATTATCTGATAAAGAATAAGGGAAGCATGGATAAGTATTTTGATGAGCAGCTGTCCCGGCTGCAGACGGATCGCATTGATTATTATCTGATGCATATGCTCACGGATGTCAGGACCTGGGAGCGGCTGAAGGGGCTTGGCATCCTGGAATGGCTGGAGAGGAAGAGGGAGAGCGGGGCCATCCGCCAGATAGGCTTTTCCTATCACGGTAATTCCGATATGTTCTGCCAGTTAGTGGACGCCTATGAATGGGACTTCTGCCAGATCCAGTACAATTATATGGATGAACATTCCCAGGCGGGGCGGACCGGACTTCACTATGCGCACAAGAAAGGACTTCCAGTGATAATAATGGAGCCGCTGCGGGGCGGCCGTCTGGTGAACCGTCTGCCGGAAGAGGCATATAAGGTAATGGAAAAATATCCGGTGAGGCATACGCCGGCGCAGTGGGCGTTCCGCTGGCTCTGGAACCAGCCGGAGGTAACCTGTGTTCTGTCCGGCATGAATTCATTGGAAATGGTGGAGGAAAACACCGTGTCTGCGTCGGAAGCCAGAGCCGGCGAGTTGGGGGAACCAGAGGAGCAAATGCTGTCCCAGGTGGTGGATGCCATCAATGCGGGAGTGAAGGTGGGCTGTACGGGCTGCCGTTACTGTATGCCGTGTCCTCAGAATGTAGATATACCGGGGACCTTTGCCGCCTATAACCGTCGGTATTCGGAGGGCTGGTTCTCAGCGGAAAAGGAATATCTGATGTGCACGGCACTGAGGAGTACGTCTTCTGCGGCGTCAAACTGTATTGGGTGCGGCAAATGTGAGCAGCATTGTCCCCAGAATATAGAGATCCGGAAAGAATTGGCGAATGCAAGGAAGAAACTGGAAGGGCCAATCTATAAGATTGGAAGAAAAATAGTAAAATGGCTGCGGGCTTATTGATAACATATATTTTGGACGGAGGTAAGAGATGAAGGCGGATCAGGAATTGAGAAATATATTGAGACAGATTGACCACAAGGGATATCTGGCTTACAAACAGCTGAAGGGGGAGTACCATTTCCCGGAGTATACACTTGGAATCGACCACGTGCAGGGAGACCCCTTTGCCTCCCCGTCGAAGGTGAGTGTCCGCGTGGCGGGAGCACGGGCGGGGTTTGATCAGCATCTGTATGATACGGCGGAGAAGAAGACCGCGCTGGAGGACCATCTCCTGCGGGGGTTCGCAGGGCAACTCAGGGGTTTTTCCTTTCAGGCAAAGGGATCGGGGAAATCCGGGCTGATGGCAGTGAGCGTACCAGGGCAGGAGATCCTGCCCCGCACCGCCTGCCAGATCGATCGAAGGAATGGAGATATCATTCTGCGTATGGAGATTGGATTTCCCGCCAATGGGCGCACGGTGAACAGCCGGGAGCTGGAAAAGATGCTCTTTGACTTCCTTCCAGTCTGTGTCAGAAAGTCGCTGTACATGGCAGCGCTGGACGGGGCTAAAGTAAAGAAGGTGGCAGAACTGGCGGAGGATCAGACTTATATGAGACAGCAGATGGAAGAGCTGGGACTGGTGGCATTTGTGGCAAACGGTTCGGTGCTGCCGAGGGAATCCGGCGTCAGCAGCCGGCCCATGAAAGGGGCGGTGGCATTTCAGTCACCGGAGGAACTGGAGATAGAAATGGTACTTCCCAACAGGGGCAGAATGGCGGGTATGGGCATCCGCCGCGGCATAACCCTTATTGTGGGCGGCGGTTACCACGGAAAGTCCACACTGCTAAAGGCTCTTGAACTGGGGGTATATAACCATATTGCCGGAGACGGCCGGGAATATGTGGTGACGGACGGCACGGCGGTGAAGCTCCGGGCAGAGGACGGGCGGAGTGTGAAGAAAAGCGATATTTCCATGTTTATCAACGATCTGCCCAATGGAAAGGATACGAGACAATTTTCCACGGAGGACGCCAGCGGCTCCACATCCCAGGCGGCAAATGTAGTGGAGGCCATGGAGGCGGGCAGCCGGGTCTTTCTTATCGACGAGGACACCAGCGCCACAAACTTTATGATCCGGGACGAGCTGATGCAGCGGGTCGTGCACCGGGAGATGGAACCCATCACGCCATTTGTAGAACGGGTCAGGGAACTGTACGATCAGGAGGGGATCTCTACTGTCCTGGTGGCGGGAAGCTCCGGCAGCTATTTTCATAAGGCGGACTGCATAATCCAGATGAACCGGTATGAGCCGGTGGAGATCACAGCCTTCGCCAAAAAGGAGGCAGAGGCATTTCCTCTTCCCGCCGGTGATACACCGAAGTCACAGAAGCCGGATTACAGCCGGATTCCAAGAGGAGACCGCCGGTTTGGCGCGGACGGCAGGGTGAAGATGAAAACTCTTGGCATGGACGGCATCAGCATAAACCGGGATACCATCGACCTGCGGTATGTGGAACAGCTGGCTGATACGGAACAGCTCACAGCGCTGTCGCAGCTGATGAAATATATGCGGATGCGGGTTTTTGACGGAAAGAAAAATCTGCGGCAGGCCGTGGAGGAGACCATGCAGGTTCTACAGGACAGAGGCTGGGAGGGGATCTGCGGCGGCGCGGTGCTGCCGGGCAATCTCGCCCTTCCCCGCCGGCAGGAAGTATTTGCCTGCCTGAACCGCTGGCGGGAGCTGGGTTTCTAAATTAACAGTAAGACCTTCTGTATATTTTTTTCATGTTTGGATATGATATGGAAAAAACAGGAGGTCTTTTTGGCGCTCCGGGACGGAGGTTCCTATGGATTTATGTGGCGGCACGAATAACAGGAAGGCCGCGGTGATCGGCTGCGGCTTTGTGGGATCGGCATCGGCATTTGCCCTGATGCAGAGCGGACTCTTTACGGAAATGGTACTCATCGATGTGGACAGGGAGCGGGCAGAAGGAGAGGCGATGGATATCAGTCATGGTGTCCCGCTGGCGGAGCCAATGACGATTTATGCGGGAGATTACAGAGACATCGTGGATGCGGCGGTGATCATCATTACGGCAGGGGCAAACCAGAAACCGGGGGAGACGCGTCTTGATCTTGTGCAAAAAAATGCGAAGATCATGAGATCTATTGTGACACAGATTGCGGAGAAGGGCTGCAGGGGAATGCTGCTGATCGTCTCCAATCCGGTGGACATACTGACCTATGTGGCACAGAAGGTCAGCGGGCTGCCGGAGAAACGGGTATTTGGATCGGGAACCGTTCTGGACTCCGCCCGGCTCCGTTATCATCTGGGCAGACATCTGGGGGTGGACAGCCGCAGCGTTCATGCTTTCGTGATCGGGGAACACGGCGACAGCGAGATAGCGGCCTGGAGCAGTGCGAATATATCAGGGGTCCCTCTGGACACCTTCTGCGAGATGAGGGGACACTATGATCATGAGGGGAATACCGAGAGCATCGAGGACCGGGTCCGGGGCAGTGCATATGAGATCATAGCGAAGAAGGACGCCACCTATTACGGGATTGCCATGGTAGTAAAGCGGCTCTGCCAGGCCATTGTCCGGGATGAAAAATCGGTCTTCCCGGTGTCGAGGCGCATGCATGGCGAGTACGGCGTGGGGGATGTGGTACTGAGCATGCCGGCGATCATCGGGGCAGACGGCGTGGAAAATCTGGTGCCCATTTCCCTGAACGAGAAGGAAAAAGCGGGATTGTGCGAATCGGCAGAGACCTTAAGGCAGATCGCAGAGGAACTGGATCTATAAAGATTTCATAAAGTTATTGTGCATTTCTCTCAATAATGTTATATTTAAAAATGGGAATTAGCAACTTACATTTTATTACAATTTTCATCAAAATGCATGAGAGAGGAATTAAACAATGGATATTTGGAATGTAGTCAGCCTGATGGGCGGACTGGCAATGTTCATTTTCGGAATGAACCTGATGAGTGATGGTCTGAAGCTGGTGGCTGGCTCGTATCTTAAGAAAATTCTGGAGAAGCTCACCCAGAACCGTATTGTCGCCATGATGGTGGGGGCCGGACTGACCGCCCTGATCCAGAGCTCCAACGCCATGTGCGTCATGGTAGTAGGTTTTGTAAACGCAGGTTTGATGGAACTGGAGAGATCTGTGGGTATTTTGATGGGAGCTAAGATTGGTACTACCATTACCGGCCAGCTTATCGCCTTTAACATCTCACAGATCGCACCGGTCATTGCCTTTGTTGGGGTGGCCATAACGATGTCTTTTAAAAAACCTAAGATAAAAAATGTGGGACAGATCATTGCCAGCCTGGGCGTACTTTTTATCGGCCTGGGTACTATGAGCACGGCGATGAAGCCGCTGGCAAATGAAGCCTGGTTTCAGAATATCCTGCAGCAGTTTTCCAACCCGGTCCTCGGCGTACTGGTGGGTATTATCTTTACTGTGATCATCCAGAGTGCCTCTGCATCGGTGGGGGTTCTGCAGATGATGGCGGTAAGCGGTGTGATGGGATTCCATCAGGCATTCTTTATCATGCTGGGAATGAATATCGGCGCCAGTGTGGCTCCGGCCCTGGCATCTCTCAGCGGCCGCAAGGACGCCAAGAGAGTGGCGCTTATCGTTGTCCTGTTCGAAAGTATTGGTATGCTGCTGTTTATGATCGCATCGTCAGTATTTCCGGCGCTGCTGGACTGGATCGCATCCACTTCACCGAACAATCCAAGCCGTCAGATTGCCAATGCCAATACCATCTTTAACTTAGTGACGGTGATGGTTCTTCTCCCCTGTTCTGGATATCTTGTTAAGATGGCCCAGTGGATCATCCGGGGCAAGGACAGGAAAGAGGCGGCAGAGCTGCATTACATAGATGAGTCCGGCTACCAGTCAGGAACGGTGCTGATCGGTCAGATCGATCAGGAGGTGGGACGGATGTCCGGCCTTGTCCGGAACAATCTGGAGGCTTCCACCAAAGCTTATTTTGCAGAAAAAGTACTGACCAATGAAGCCTTTGATGAGAATGAGTCCACAGTGGATTTTCTGAATAAAGAGATTACGGCTACGCTGATCCGTACTAGTGAGATGGGCCTGTCGGCAAAAGAGGCTATGCATGTCGGTAATCTGTACCATATCGTGACGGATCTGGAGAGGATCGGTGATCATGCGGAAAATATGCTCGGATATGCCAACCAGTTAAAGTCAAATAAACAGAAATTCTCAGGAAAGGCATTGAAGGAACTGAACAATCTGTGTGACTCTGTATACCAGATTTACGATCTGGCATGTACATACTTTGCGGAGCCGGACAGGGAGCTGTACAAGGTCATTCATGATCTGGAGGCGGAAATCGACGACAAGGTGGAGAAAATGCGCAACAGTAATATCAAACGCCTTGCCAAAATGAAATGTGAAGCGAACCAGGGACTGTTTTACAGCGAAATACTGGTAGATCTGGAACGTGTGGCTGACCACTGTCTGAATATCGCACAGGCCGCAAAGAAATATGCAGTGAGATAGGGAGCTATGAATATAAAAAAAGTATGTTTTTCGGCATTTATGTCATGTCTGAGTTTTATCCTGTCGACTTTTGTATCTTTTCCCTTCGTGGTGCCGTTCCAGCACTTCTTCAATGTAATATGCGCTGTGTTGGTGGGACCGTTTTATGGGTTTCTTTCGGCGTTGCTGACAGGTTGTATGAGGATGCTGCTGACAGGGCGTCCGGTCACGGCCATTATAGGCGCCGTTGTGGGAGCCTTTCTGGCAGGGATTGGTTACCGGATTTCCCAAAATATGCTGTTAGCAGTGGCAGGAGAGATTCTGGGGACAGGGATTCTTAGTGCTATTGTGAGTTACTATGCCATGTATTATGGATTTGGCGTTGCTCTGACTTCTCCATTTTATTATATCCCGCTCTTTATGCCGGCCAGTGTGGTGGGGGCACTGCTGGGATATGCGGCGCTTTTGACAATGAAGAGGTCGGGTTCTCTTGTGAAGCTGCAGGAGATGCTAAAATAGCCGAAGGACAGACGGGGGCGGAATATGCGACATGAGATAATACAGAGTATCAGAAAGACCTGTCCAAGAATTCATTCCATTACTAATACGATAACGATTAACGATTGTGCCAACATGATCCTTGCGGCAGGGGGCAGTGCCGTGATGGCGTCGGATCCGCATGAGGTTTCGGAGATGACGTCTCTTTGTGACAGTCTCGTCCTGAACCTGGGGGCTGTGGCATCCAGGGAGGCCATGCTCCGGGCGGGGAAGAAAGCGAATTCACTGAATCATCCCATTGTCCTTGACCCGGTGGCTGCCGGTTCTACTGCGCTGCGCCGCCAGACCAGCCTTCGACTGATGCAGGAGCTGCGTCTGACAGCGATCCGGGGGAATGCCTCCGAAATCCGTACCCTGTCTCTGCTTTCGGAAAGGGATGGAGGGGAGGGGCTGCAGTCCTTTGTGGATGCAGAGGAATCCCAGGTGATGCAGAAAACAAACCTGGAACGATGTCTGGAGGATGCGGAGCGGCTGTCAGGAAAGACGGGGGCCATCGTTGTTGTGTCCGGTATTGAGGATCTGGTGGTGCGGGGTGAACGGCATCGGGTGTTTCAGGGCGGTTCGGCACTGTCTGCCCGGATTACGGGCAGCGGCTGTATGCTGTCGGAACTGATCGGGACCTGCCTGACACAGCCATTTCCGGAGTGGGATGCCGCCTGCACTGCCGTGGAATGGATGAACCAGGCGGCGGAGCGGGCGGAGGAAAGGACAAGGGAAATCCAGGGAGGCACTATGACCTACCGGATGTATCTGATTGATGAGATCAGCAGATACGTCATTGCTTAATGTCTTGTATTAGCTTTGATCATTTTCTGAAAGAATCTTCCATACATCCTTGCGATGATTCCAACTACCAGAGCTGCCACAACGGTTCCTTCACGTACTCCTTTCAGATCATGAAACAGGATTAGGGAGATTATGGCTGCAACGATGGTCATAGAAGCATCAAAACAGACCTTTGTATTGCCAAAATCCGTTTTCCACCGAAGGGTAATTGCCCGGACAAAGGATTCGCCGGGAAGCATAATGACATTGGCGAACACTTCAAAATACACACCAAGTGCCAGTATCAGGCATCCGACAAAGAGGAAAAAGACTTTTACCAGATAGATGTCAGGGTGGAACCAGTTAAGCAGAATCATGGTCCAGTCAATAAAATATCCGAACAATATGGCGACGATGATCTGCAGTAAATCTGTTTTTTTGAATTCACTTCCCAGAATAAAGATTTGAAAAATAACCAGCAGGATATTAAACAGGATTGTGAAATTCCCCAGTGTTAAGGAAAAGCCAAGGCTGAGAACATAGGGAATGCTGGAGATTGGGGATGTGCCCAGATCTGCTTTTGTAATGACGCTTACGCCAAAAGAGCTGATAAATAGTCCAATAAGGAAAATCAAGTATTTCTTTAGAAGTTCGGTTTTCATCATTCTTTTTTCCATGTTTTAATTATCTCCGTTTTCTGTTCGTGTTGGTTTACATCCAGCATTTTTTATCATATTATCATATAAATGAGAAAGCATCAGGATAAGCTGAGACTGTTCTTCCTTTGAAAAGTCCTGCAGGGCAGCTTGCTCTAGTCTGGCAAATTCAATGCTGATCTGGGACTGCATTTCTCTCCCCTTCTCTGTCATGGAGACATAAAGGGTACGCCGATCCCCTTCCTTCGTGGAACGGGTGATAAGTTCTTTTTTCTCCATCCCGGCCAGTAGAGAGGTCAGTGTGGCCGGTTCGATATGACAGCCCTTTGCAATTTCCTTTTGGGCTGAACCGTCGTGATCCTGCAGATAATCTAGAACTTTGGGCTGCCCGGTTGTAAGTCCGAGATTTTTGACATTAGAAAAAAATTGTTTCTGAAAGGTCATATGATTTGCCATTAGAAGATAATGAAGTGATTTTTCCATAATACTCCTCGTCTCTGATTCCTTTAGTAAAGTCTTGTTATAACTAAATTTATTTGATATCTAATTATTTGATTTCTAAATAAATATAGCATAAGTGATAGAAAAAGTCAAGGAAGAGCCCAATGGAGCAAGAGATTGACAGAGATAGCATTTCAAATCATAAAAATCCCCCTTGAGGCATAGATTGTATAAACACTGTTTCAGGGGGAGAACTTGAATCAATATCATATGCATCAGACGCCGATTGAGGAAAGGGCAGTGGCAGTAGCAGAATATATCGTTGCGAATAATGCAACTGTGCGTCAGACAGCGGCCCGGTTTGGCGTGAGTAAGAGCACCGTACATAAGGACGTGACAGAGCGGCTTCTAAGAATAAATCCTTCTCTTGCCGCGCAGGCAAGGAAAGTGCTGGATGTCAATAAATCCGAGCGTCACATACGGGGAGGCCTGGCGACGAAGGATAAATACCTGCGGGAAAAGCAGCACATCAATTAAAAAAGAGCAGTCATTTGGCAGACCGAACTGCCGGGTGGCTGTTTTATATTGCGGTTTAGCACTACGGTTTCACTTAATATTGTCTTAATCTGTAATACGAGATGGTTTTCTGGGGGATTTTGTGTTAGAATCAGGGATATGGAAAAGAAGCCGGGAATATGACCGGATAGAAATGGAGAGAAAAGTGAAAATCATACATTGTGCCGACCTTCATCTGGATTCCCGGATGACGACTCATTTAACGAAAGAGAAAGCAAAAGAGAGGAAAGCGGAAATCTTAAAGACATTTTTGAACATGGTGGAATACGCAGAAGAAAACCAGGTAAGAGCTATTCTGATCGCCGGAGATCTGTTCGATGTGGGAAATATATCTGCCGTAGCCAGAAATACGGTTTACAATGCCGTGAAGGAACATCCTGGCATTCAGTTTTTTTATCTGCGGGGAAATCATGATGAGGGTAATTCCTTTTTACAGACAGGGGAGCATCCGGAGAACCTCAGATTATTTTCGGACAGCTGGTGCAGTTATGTACTGGAAGAAGGGGAGAAGAGGATCGTTATAACTGCAGTGGAGCAGGATACGGTGCATACCCGTTCCATTGCGGATTCCCTTACCCTTCGCACAGAAGATTTTAATATTGTTATGCTTCATGGCCAGGATCGGGAGCATGAGACAAAAGAAATGGGTGGAAATATCAGTCTGCGCAGTTTTCGGAATAAAGGGATAGATTATCTGGCACTGGGCCATATCCATAGTTACAAAAGGGACAGGCTGGATGCCAGAGGACGGTATTGTTATCCTGGCTGTCTGGAGGGAAGAGGTTTTGATGAATGTGGGGAACATGGATTTGTACTGCTTGAGATAGATGGAGAGGGAAGCTGCACGGACCATTTTATCCCTTTTGCAAGCCGAAAGCTCTATACGCTGCATGTGGATATAAGTGAGTGCATGACTACCCCGATGATAGGCCAGTGCATACAGGAAGTGCTGGACAGAGAAGGATATGCGCCTGAGAGCATGGTAAAGATCCAGCTGGAAGGCAGGGTGGACATGGAATGTGAGAAAGATATATCATATCTGGAAAAATGGCTGGAGGGCAGATACTATTTCCTGAAAATAAAGGATAATTCCCGAATCAAGGCAGACTACAGCCAGTATGCAAAAGCGGCGTCCCTAAAAGGGGAATTTGTCAGGACTGTTATGGATGCGGAGGGCGTCGGAGAAGAGGAAAAGGCATGGATCATTAAATATGGCATTTGGGCCTTAGCAGAAGAAATGGAGCGGGATGGATGAGATTAGTGGAGTGTAAGATCGAGAATTTTGGAAAGCTCAGTCAGAAACGTTTTGTGTTTCATGAGGGCTGTACTTTTTTCTGTCAGGAAAATGGCTGGGGGAAGAGCACCCTTGCTGCCTTCCTGAAGGTGATGTTTTTTGGCTTTGAAAATGAACGGGGCAGAGACGCCTACAATAATCAGCGCAGACGGTTTGAGCCCTGGCAGGGAGATGTGTATGGCGGAGAGATCACCTTCGAGACCGGGGGCAGAACGTACATATTTAACCGGGTTTTCGGCAGGAGAGAAAAAGAAGATACCTTTGTATTGCGGGATGGACAAACTCTTCTTCCCAGTAAAGACTTTTCAGTAAATATTGGGGAGGAATTATTTCAGATCGATAGGGAGTCATTTGCCCGTACCGTTTTTCTTGCACAGATGGACTGTGAGACAGATACTACTTCCAGCATCAATGCCAAGATAGGGAATCTGGAAGATCTTTCCGATGACATGAAAAATTACGAAAAGGCGGATCGGGCTCTGAAGGAACGGTTGGATAAGATGGCGCCCAGGAGAAAAACGGGACTGCTTTATAAGAAGAGAGAAGAGATCAGTCAGAAACAGGCGCTGATTGAAGAGGGTAAGGTGATTGGCAGCACATTGAAACATCTGCAGGAGGAGAGGGAACGGCTTCAGAAAGAAGAGAAGCGGGCAGCAAAGGAACAGGATGATCTGCAGGAGAAGCAGAAGGAAATAGGCGCCCAATTGGATCTTCAGGCAAAAAAGGAAAAGTACCAGCTGCTCTGTCAGGCATATGAAGAAAGAAATGCCGCGAAAGAAGAAAGAGAGAGGTATTTCCCCTATAGGGACAGGATCCCACAAGAGGAGGAGATGACCGCCTGTATGAATCTGGTACGAGAGTATCAGCAGGCAGAAAAGGATCTGGAACATTACCGGCTGTCGGAGGAAGAAGAGACCGCTTTTAGGGACTGGTATCCGGTATTTGCGGGAGAGACATTTTCCTCTGGGGAATGGGAGGACATAGCAGATAGGATAAGAAAGCTGCCAGAACTGCGGTATGCGGCAGCAGGAAAGCGGCTGACGGAGGACGAGGAGGAGGAACTGAGGAGGTACGGCAGACAGTTTGTCAAAGGAGTTCCAGATGACCATGTGATAGAAGAGCTGCAGAGGAGTTGGAAGGCATACGAGACGGACAGGCATGAGCTGCAGACAAAGGAAGTTTATCTGAGAACTTATCAGGAGATGCAGAGGGACCGGGAGAGAGAAAAGGAAAGCAGGAAGGCTTCACTTGTGCTGCCAGCAGGAATTTTATTGTTCCTTCTTGGTGCGGCGTGTCTTTTTGTCAATCTGGGGATTGGTATGGCAGGTATGTTTCTGGGAGTGATCCTTGCGGTTGTGGGACTGCTGGGAAGTAGGAAAAGGAAAGCAGCAGGCCTGGAACCGGAAGAAAATTCATATCAAAGGATGACGGAGGAAATAGAGGAGGAGAGAATACGACAGCAGGCGGCAGAAAAAATATTCCGGGATTTTTTTGCAGAGTATGGGATGGAATACGAAGAGGACCTGGCAGAATTGAAATTTGTGCAGCTTCGGGAGAGCGCACGAAACTACCAGAAGCTCACCAGAAAGAAGGAGGAATACGACAGAAGTAACCAGGATGAGAGCTATCGGCAGAATAAATCCGCTATCCGTGCTTTTTTCCAGAAATACCTGCCGGGGAGAGTGATGGAAGAGAGTGAATATTCAGAGGTGTTCCGCCGGATGGAGGCAGCCTGGGACACCTGCCGTTCCTGTATAGAGAAGAAGAATGCTGCCCAAAAGACTATAGCTGAGGCAGAAGGAAGGAAACAAAAGATCATGGAATTTCTTTCCGAATATGGTTTCCAGCAAGAGGAAGATTTATATGAGCAGCTCTCTTCTATGAGAGATCATCTTCTGGGCTGGAAGACTGCCTGCAGGGAGTGGAAAAGGGCACTGGAAGACAAGGAGAAAATGGAACGGGAAGAGGGATTGGAGAATCTCATAGGAGACCGGCACATAGCTTCTGGTGAAGGGCAGGAGGCTTCCATGGAGGAATTGGCAGTACAGGCACAGAAACTGGCAGAGGAAAGAGAAAACCTGTCCCGCTCTATAATGCATTGTAACCAGCAGATCGAAGAAAAGGAAGAAATTTATAATGACAGAATGGAGGAGAAGGAAAGGCTCCAGATATTAAAAGAGGAGTACGAAGAAGGGAAGAAAAAGTACCACCGCATGGAACAGGCAAGGAAATATCTGGAGATGGCAAAAAACTCTTTTACACAAAAATATATGGAACCGGTTATGTCTGGATTTGAGAAATATTATACAATGCTGACAGGGCATTCAGCCGGGCAGTATCAGATGGACGCCAGTACCCGTCTTACGGTGAACGAACAGGGGCTGCCCCGGGAGATACGTTTCCTGAGCAGCGGCAACAGGGATCTGACAGGGATCTGTATGCGCATGGCGCTGATCGATGCCATGTATCAAAAAGAGAAACCGTTTATTATCCTGGATGATCCTTTTCTGAATCTTGACAGGGAAAGGACGGAACGAGGGATGGCATTTCTTAAAGAGATAGAAAAAGAGTACCAGATCATCTATTTTACCTGTCATGAGAGCAGAAGCCTTTCTGGAGTGAGACCGGAGAACCAGTGAATGGAGGAAAATAAGAAATGAGACGCTTTATTGGGACGAAGCAATTTTATAAACGGCTGCTTTTGCTGGCAGTTCCTATCATGATCCAGAATGCCATAACAAATTTTGTTGGCTTTCTGGATAATATCATGGTAGGTCAGCTGGGGACGGAGCCGATGTCAGGAGTGGCCATCGTCAACCAGCTGATTTTTGTTTTTAATCTGCTGGTATTCGGGGGATTGTCAGGAGCGGGCATATTTGGGGCACAGTTCTATGGTCATGGAGACCATAAGGGAGTGAGGGATACCTTCCGGTTTAAGATCATAATGGGAATCCTTATCGCAGCTGTGACACTGGCTGTCCTGCTTACCTCCGGGGAAAGCCTGATCCGGCTGTATCTGACGAATGGAGAGAGCGGCGATCTTGAACAGACCTTTCTGTTCGGAAAAGAATATCTGGGGGTGATCCTGCTGGAGATCGTACCCTTTGTAGTGGTGCAGGTCTATGCCAGTACGCTGAGGGAGACAGGTCAGACCCTGCTTCCGATGCTGGCCGGGATAGTGGCCGTGGTGGTGAATCTGGCCGGGAATTACGTTCTGATCTTCGGGAAGTTTGGCGCTCCCCGGATGGGAGTGGCGGGTGCCGCTGCCGCTACCGTTCTGGCCAGGATCATAGAATGCGCCATTGTCATTATCTGGACACATCACCGGAAGGCACAGAACAAATTTATCAAGGGGGCATACCGGAGCCTGCGGGTACCCGGGAGGCTTGCCTTTGATATCGTGAAAAAGGGATCGCCCCTGTTGGTGAACGAAGCGCTCTGGTCGGCGGGCATCGCATTGGTGAACCAGTGTTTCTCTGTGAGGGGCTTTACTGTTGTGGCGGCCACAAATATTTCGTCTACCATCGGCAACCTGTTTAACGTTGTCTTTATCGCCATGGGAAGTGCCGTGGCCATTATGGTGGGGCAGCAGCTGGGGGCAAGCCAGTTTGACAGGGCGAAGGATACGGCGGCAAAGGTTATCGCCTTCTCTGTCTGCTGTACCGTTGTCACCAGCCTTCTGATGATCCTTATATCCGGGGTTTTTCCGGGACTGTATAACACCACCGGCGAGGTCCGGGACATGGCGGGTGCCATGATCCGGATCACGGCGTATCTTATGCCCATGCAGGCATTTCTCCACGCCGCCTATTTTACTATCCGTTCCGGGGGGAGGACCATTATTACATTCCTCTTTGACAGCGGCTTTTCGTGGTGTGTGTCCATTCCCTTCATATATGGTATCGTACATTTTACGGGACTTCCGATTCTGGCTGTCTATACCCTTTATTACTCCCTTGATTTCATAAAGGCGGCGGTGGGCGCTGTCTTGTTGAAAAAGGGAATCTGGCTGCAGAATATTGTGGAGCAGCGGTGTTAGAATAAATAAAATTTCGTCTTAACATGCGAACATCCTTCATAAGCTGTTAATATAGTATATGTCATTGCCAGCAAAGGGCGGCCTTCACGAAAATCTTTGTCGAAAACTTGTACTTTTTGCTGAATGTGCTATAATGATAATATCTATCGAAAAATTCTGAAAAGGAGGAAATTTCATTGGGACAGTCAACCTTTAAGGGGGGAACGCATCCATATGAGGGAAAAGAACTGAGTATGGACAGTCCGATCCAGGTGATGGATCCGAAGGAGGAGCTTGTATTCTCCATGAGCCAGCACATCGGAGCCCCTGCAACACCTGTCGTCGCCGTAGGGGATACAGTGAAGATGGGACAGATCATTGGTGAGGCGAGTGGATTTATATCGGCCAATATCGTCAGCTCCGTTTCTGGGGAAGTGAAGAAGATCGAGCCCAGGCTGCTCTCATCCGGTGCGAAGGCTCCATGTGTAGTGATCGCAAACGATGGTGAGTACACGCCGGTGGACGGACTTGGAGAAGAAAGGGATTACACAAAATTATCAAAAGAGGAAATCCGTCAGATCATCAAGGATGCCGGTATTGTCGGCATGGGAGGGGCCGGATTCCCGACGAATGTAAAAGTAACCCCGAAAAATGAAGAAGACATCGATTATGTCATTGTAAACGGTGCCGAGTGTGAACCGTATCTGACATCGGATTACCGGCTCATGCTGGAGAAACCGGAAGAGATCATACAGGGACTCCGTGTTGTGTTATCTCTGTTCGACCATGCGAAAGGGGTCATCGCCATTGAGGACAATAAGCCTGAGGCGATCTCCAAGCTTCAGTATCTGACAGAGGGGGATTCCAATATTGAAGTAAAGACGTTAAAGACGAAATACCCGCAGGGAGCGGAACGTCAGATCATCTATGTAGCTACCGGACGCCGGATCCATTCTAAGATGCTGCCGGCAGATGCCGGTTGTATCGTGGATAATGTGCAGACCATCATTGCCATATACAATGCCGTGTGCAAAAGCACGCCGAGTATGAGCCGTGTGATCACTCTGACTGGTGACGCTATGGCAAAGCCGCAGAACTATGAAGTGAAATTCGGCATGAGCCATGCCGAGATGCTGGAAGAGGCAGGCGGACTCAAAGAGGGGGGCGCCAAGAAATTGATCTCCGGCGGTCCAATGATGGGTATGGCAATGTACGACCTGAACACTCCAGTTACAAAGACAAGTTCTTCCATCCTTGCCATGAGCCGGGACGAGGTGGCAGAGTGGGAACCTACAAATTGTATCCGGTGCGGCCGCTGTGCGGATGTGTGCCCCAGCCATCTGGTACCCCAGATGATGGCGCAGGCAGCCGAGAGGGATGATCTGGAATATTTCCAGAAGATCAATGGCATGGAGTGTTATGAATGCGGTACATGTACTTTTGTCTGTCCGGCGAAGAGACGATTGACACAGATCTTCAAGCAGGCAAGGCGTGCGGTTATGGACGCCAGTAGAAAGAAATAACCCAGACACAATAGAATGGAGGATAAGAAAATGGAAGAGAAATTATTGAATGTGTCTTCATCTCCTCATGTGCGGGACAATTCTTCTACGAAGTCCATTATGAGAGATGTAGTCATTGCGCTGATTCCGGCCACCCTGGTGGGCATTTACAATTTCCGCATCAGTGCGCTGCTGGTAATACTGACAACCTGTGTAACCTGTGTACTGTCAGAGTATATCTGGCAGAGATGTATGAAACAGCCTGTTACAACCAATGACTTTAGTGCCCTGCTCACGGGTCTTCTGCTGGCTCTAAACCTGCCTGCCACCATTCCGCTGTGGATGTGTGTCATTGGCGGTGTGTTCGCCATTATCGTGGCAAAGCAGATGTTCGGAGGACTGGGCCAGAACTTTATGAATCCGGCGCTGGCAGGACGATGCTTTATGATGCTGTCCTTCAGTAGTGCCATGACAAGTTTTACGATCAAGGAAGGAAGCAATTTCCTTTACGGTATCGCGGTGGATGCCAGCAGTAGTGCCACGCCGTTAATGCAGGTAAAAGAGGCAGCATCTACGGGAGGATCCCTTCCGGATCTGATGAAGATGTTTTTGGGAACTACGACAGGTACCATTGGCGAGACATCGGCAGCTGCCATTCTGCTTGGTGCTGCTTATCTTCTGGTGCGCCGCATCATCGACTGGAAGATTCCTGCCTGCTACATCGGTTCCTTTATGATATTCAATCTACTGTATTCTTGTGTATCAGGAGGAATGGCGACATCGCCCTACCCGATTTTCTTCGAACTGTGCGGCGGCGGACTGCTGCTGGGTGCTTTCTTTATGGCGACAGATTATGTTACTAGCCCCATCACGCCAAAGGGAAAAGTGATCTTTGGTATCCTGCTAGGTCTTTTGACAGGGCTGTTCCGTTTCTTTGGCGAGTCTGCAGAGGGAGTGTCCTTTGCTATTATTATAGGAAACCTCTGTGTTCCGCTGATTGAGCGTTTTACCGTTCCAAAAGCGTTTGGAAAGGAGGGAAAGGCAAATGAATGAGAAAAAGAGCAGTAT
Source organism: Eubacteriaceae bacterium (assembly GCA_910574015.1). GTDB lineage: Bacteria > Bacillota > Clostridia > Lachnospirales > Lachnospiraceae > Eubacterium_F. The sequence continues at coordinate 59,398 of CAJSYQ010000013.1, forward strand.
GATCAAGGATGCCGTGATCCTGTGTCTGATCACACTGATCCTGGGCGCCGTGCTGGCGGGTGTCTATGCCATCACGAAGGATCCCATCGACAAGGCGCAGGAGCAGACGAATAACGAGGCGTGTCAGGCTGTCGTGGCAGAGGGGGATTCAGTTCTGGATAACGATGCGGAAGCGGTGAACAAAGCAGCTGCTTATCTGGCTTCCCGTGACATTTCCAACAATGAGACAAAGGACGGCGATCTTCTGGCAAATTACCTGGTGATCGAACAGATCCATCCGACCCAGAACGGCGGCAGGGTGTATCTTGCCTCTGCCAGCAAGGGCTATGGCGGCGCCATCGGATTTGCCCTGGGTGTGGATGCCAGTGGTGCGGTAACGGGAATTTCCATTACCTCACAGGCAGAGACGGCGGGCCTTGGCGCCAACTGTCAGAACGAGGACTGGCAAAAAGGATTTGCCGGCAAGGTAGCGCCGCAGGATCCTTCCAAGGAGATGTATAATAAAAATGAATCAAATGAATCCCAGGTGCAGGCTCTGTCCGGCGCGACGGTGACATCCCGTGCCATCACTAGAGCTGTTAAGGGTATTCTGTTATTTGATGAAACAGTAAGGGGGGCTAATTAATGAGCAAGTATACAGAACGTCTTCATAATGGTATCATTAAGGAAAACCCTACCTTCGTTATGATGCTTGGTATGTGTCCGACGCTGGCAGTTACATCTTCTGCCATTAACGGACTTGGTATGGGGCTTTCCACCACTGTGGTACTGATCCTTTCCAATATGCTGATCTCGGCACTGCGGAAGATTATTCCCGACAAAGTGCGTATTCCGGCATTTATTGTAGTGGTTGCCTCATTTGTAACGATTGTCCAGCTTCTTCTTCAGGCATATATTCCGTTCCTGTACAGTGCGCTGGGTGTGTACATCCCGCTGATCGTGGTAAACTGTATCATCCTTGGCCGTGCGGAGGCATATGCTTCCAAAAATCCGGTGGTTGCTTCGGCCTTTGACGGTATCGGCATGGGACTTGGCTTTACACTGGGACTGACACTGATCGGAATCTGCCGTGAGATCCTTGGCAGCGGCGCTGTCTTTGGATTTAAATTTATCCCAGACGGTTTCCAGATTTCCATTTTCGTAATGGCGCCGGGTGCGTTCTTCGTACTGGCTGCCCTGACCGCCCTGCAGAACCGGATGAAGATGCCCAGCGCGACGAATGTGGAAGAAGATAAGTCAATAGAAGAAAAGGGGGTTGACGAATAATGGGTTTATTTACGATTCTTTTTACGGCGGCGCTGGTAAGTAACTTTGTACTGAGCCAGTTCCTTGGTATCTGCCCGTTCCTTGGAGTGTCCAAGAAGGTTGAGACCGCTGCCGGTATGGGCGGAGCCGTAATCTTCGTTATTACGATTGCCTCACTTATTACAAGTACTTTATACAACCTGCTTCTGCTTCCAAACAATCTGGAATATCTGAATACCATTGTATTTATCCTTGTGATCGCAGCATTGGTTCAGTTTGTCGAGATGTTTATGAAGAAGTCGATGCCCGCCCTGTACAAATCACTGGGCGTATATCTGCCGCTGATCACGACAAACTGCGCCGTTCTCGGTGTGGCACTGCTCAGTGTGCAGAATAATGACAATATTCTGGAAGCTACCATCCGCGGTATCGGTGCTTCCGTGGGATTCTTCCTGGCTATCGTGCTGATGGCGGGAATCCGCGAGAAACTGGAAAACTGCAGCATTCCGTCAGCGATGAAGGGAACGCCGATCGTGCTGATCACAGCCGGGCTTATGGCGATCGCTTTCTGCGGCTTCGGCGGCGTGAGCTTTTAAGTAAAGGAGGAAATCGAAATGTCAACAATTATAATCTTCTCGGTAGTACTCCTTGCCGTACTCGGTATCCTGATCGGAGTCCTGCTGGGTGTGGCAGCAAAGGCCTTCGAGGTAAAAACCGATGAGCGGGTGATACAGGTGAGGGAGTGCCTGCCGGGAAATAACTGCGGCGGATGCGGCTATCCGGGATGCGACGGCCTTGCCGATGCTATTGTGGCAGGAGATGCCCCGGTGAATGCCTGTCCGGTGGGCGGTGCCCCGGTGGCAGGTAAGATCGGAGAGATTCTTGGCGTAGAGGCAGGATCCTCAGTTCGTCAGGTTGCCTATGTAAAGTGTGCGGGAACCTGCGAGAACGCATCCAATAAGTACAATTATGTGGGTGAGATGGACTGCCGCCGTGCCGTAATGGTACCGGGACGCGGCGATAAAGCCTGTGCTTACGGCTGTCTGGGACTTGGCTCCTGTGTGGAGGCGTGCCAGTTTGACGCTCTTTCTATCAAAGACGGCATCGCATGGGTGGATAAAGAAAAATGCGTTGCCTGCGGCAAGTGTGTGGAGACCTGCCCCAATCAGGTTATCTGTCTTGTTCCTTATGACTCTGCCTATGGGGTCCAGTGTAATTCAAAGGATAAGGGCAAGGATGTTATGAGTGTATGCAAGGCCGGTTGTATCGGCTGTGGTCTCTGTGTGAAGCAGTGTGAGTTCGATGCTGTCAAGGTGGAGAATAATATTGCGGTGATTGATGGAGAGAAATGCCAGGGCTGCGGCAAATGTGCCGAGAAGTGTCCGAAGAAGATCATTCGTCCACTGTAAGTAACTTCTGAGAAGATAAGAATAAAGGGGCTGCCGGGAAGGAAAATGATTCTGTTTCCTTCCCGGCAGCCTTTAATTTTTTCGATTTAACTGATCCCATATTTTTTTTTGTCATCCAAAGATTTCTTTTCTTGCCGCATTTCGTAATAGGATGGCTTTTCGGTTCTGGATGGTTTTTCTGTCTTTTCCTCCTCGTCCTGTCGGGGCAGCCGTACCTCAATGGTACATTTGGCGGTGAAACCGGAAGAGAGGAGTGTCGCTGTGATGGTGGTCTTTCCCAGTGACAGGGCGGTTACGACCCCATGGGCGCTGACAGAGGCGATGGCTGGATTATCGCTCTCGAAGATTGGCTGTTCAGAAGAAGTGTTTGGTTTGATAATGGGATCCAGATGAAACCGGTCTGAGAGCTTCATCCGAACAGCGCGTTTTGGGAATTTTATGCTAAATGCAACAGGTGTCACCTGGACACGGCATTTCAGCCTGCGTATCAGCTTCTTTCCTCTGCGAACGGTAACATGGACAGTGGCAGAGCCGGTTGACAGAGCATTTACCGTCGCCGTCTTTCCCCTTGCCGCCTTGCTGTTTACAGAAACTACCGCTGTATTGGAAGATGTATATGTCACAGTATGTTTCTTTTTCAGATTATACACGCGCAGACGAAAATTATTTCCCAGCGTCATATTTAATTTTTTCACATTCAGCTTCGGCTTCTTGACCGCACCTTGTGCGGAAGCATAGGGAGCCAGAACTGAAAAAAACAGAAAAACAAATGCCAAAAGCCAAACTGTTTTCTTTTTCAAAAACAAGTCTCCTTTCTACATTTGATGCCCCGCGGTCATTGGCGGGGTGTTTGTTCCTGCCGGACCAGCACAAGGGTGCTGATCTGAACCCGATGTTGGGCTAAGCTAAAAGTATCATTTTGCTATGGCACAAAAATGTCACTTTGTCCCAAAGACTTGAAATTTAAAAAATGGTATGTTATGTTGGTAGAAAAAGGAGGCGAGGATATGCAGCGCATATTGATTGTAGACGATAATCAGGATATCCGTGAGGTTCTTGGGACTTATGTGGCGAAAGAGGGATTCGAGCCTGTCGTGGCGAAAGACGGCTTCGAGGCATTGGAGATGTTTCGAAAGACGGATCCTGCCGTGATACTTTTGGATGTGATGATGCCGGGAATGGATGGATATAAGGTCTGTGAGAAGATACGGGAGAATTCGGATGTGCCCATTATTCTTGTCACCGCCAAGGGTGAGGACTATGAGCGTGTGATGGGGCTGGATATCGGAGCGGACGACTATGTGGTAAAGCCCTTCAACGGGGAAGAGGTAATGGCGAGAGTCCGGGCGGTTCTGAGACGCATAGGACGCGGCGAGGTGACGGAGGAGAAAAAAGTTCTAAACATCAGCGACCTGACCATCAACATTGAGGCATACACGGTATACATCGGTGCTGAGAGGCTTCCCATGACGAAGAAGGAGGTAGAGACCATGTGGATCCTTGCCGGCAATCCCAGCAAGGTATTTACCAGGGACAATCTTCTTGACAGTCTGTGGGGGCAGGACTATTTCGGCGACAGCCGTACTGTGGATTCCCACATTAAGCGGCTCCGTGCAAAGCTGGATAAGGTGCCGCATCCGGATTGGGAGATCAAAACCATCTGGGGCTTGGGATATAAATTTGAACTGAACACATAGATAGGTGATATGGGATGAAGAAGATTTTTTGGCGCGTATTTGTATATTTCAGTGTTGTGCTCATGGTATTCACCATAATGATCGGGCTTATGTTTACCCGGTTCAACCGGACAAACATTGTGGGGGCATACAAGCAGCAGTTGGGGGATCTGGGAGCCGGTGTCGCGCAGCGCACAAGCAGGGCGGTGCAGAATGACGAGGCGGATGCTTTTCTGGATTATATGAAGGCTCTGGAGGATTTCGGGAACCAGCAGGATATCGATGTGTGGATCCTCAGCAATCCCGGAAGCGCCAGTCCTCTTTCCGAGGATTATACTACGATGGATGTCCGCACTGTAAAACTTCCAGAAGAGACGAAACGAATCCTGGAAAGTGCATATAATGGAAAGAAAAAGAACTACAGCGATTACGACGATATCTATAAAAAGACGATGCTCCATATCGCGGTGCCGATCCGTGACAATGCCGGCGAAGTGGTGGGGGCCGTGGTGACATCCGGTCCCATGGAGATGCAGGAGAATACCATTATACAGTATGAGAAATATATGCTGATCTGTGTGCTGATGGGGCTTCTTATGGCAGTACTTCTGGCCTTTTACTTCTCGCGGCAGCTGGTGCGTCCCATTATCCGCATTAAGGAGACGGCGCTTGTTCTGGCGGCGGGGCAGTACGACTGCCGGACGGGGATCACCCGCCGGGATGAGCTTGGCTCGCTGGCGGAGAGCATGGATATTCTGTCGGACCGTCTTGTACAGGCGGAGGAGTACCGAGAGGATATCGAGCAGAATCGGCGGGATTTCTTTTCCAATGTCTCACACGAGCTCCGGACCCCCATTGCCGTAGTAAAAGGTTATGCGGATACGATGGCGGAGGGATATGTGCAGGATCCGGTAAAACAGAAGGAATACCTTCGCAGGATCCAGAATGAGTGCGGCAGCATGGAGCGCCTGGTATCGGATCTTCTGATCCTCTCGCGGATGCAGAATCCGGATTATGAACTGAACCGGGAGGTGCTGAACGTCATTGCCGTGGCACAGGATGCCATGCGCAGCATCCGTATTCTGATGTCGGAAAAGGATCTCACGGGCAGCGTTACCTATGAGGATGAATGTTCTCTGGTGGATGGGGATTATGACCGGATCCGTCAGCTCTTTACGATACTTCTGCAGAATGCGGTGAAGTACTCGGATCAGGGGACGCAGATTGTTGTGCATATTGTCAGGGAGAACGACAGGATCGTTACTACGGTGAAGGATCAGGGGAGTGTGATTCCAGAGGACGAGTGGGAAAACATTTTCGACAAATTTTACCGGGCCAGCAATCATGGCGGGCAGGAGGGCTCCGGCTTGGGGCTTGTTGTGGCGAAGAGTATTGTGGAGCGCCACGGGGGAAGGATCTCCGTAAGGAGCGACAAGGAATCGGGAACCATTTTTTTTGTCGAATTTCCAGAAACTTCTGAAAATATATCTTGATAAATTGGAAGTTTTTCAGTATACTATTAGTAAGCAGATAATATATCCTGAGATGTTCGATAACTCTTGAATTTTTGAACCTACAATACTTTAAACGGGATTCTTATATCTGGGGTTAGATGTCGGGCCGTCACTGCCCACCCTCGTGGGTATTATGGTGACATATCAACGGAAGGCAGAAGACACCATGCGGTTGCCCACCTAGCTGTGTGCTAGGAGTCAAAAATCAGGAGCCGGCATTTTGGGTATATTACGAAAGATCTGGGGCAGCGAGAATATCGCTGCCCTTCTAGCTTAACGGCGCGGGTTCAAATTCGCGCCGTTGAGCTATATATATTTCAGGAGGAAATTATGAGGGATGGTTTTGTAAAGGCAGCTGTATCCTCACCGGAGCTGCGGGTGGCGGACTGCCGGTTCAATCGGGAACAGCTGGCAGCGGCAGCCGGCAGGATGGCGAAGGAGGGCGTAAAGCTTCTGGTATTTCCGGAATATTCACTGACGGGATATACGTGCAATGATCTGTTTCTTCAGGATACGCTGCTGGACGGAGCGCTGCAGGGGCTGAGGGAATACAGGGAAGAGACGAAGAATCTGGATCTGGTATCCGTTCTCGGTTTGCCGTATCTGCACCGGGGGCGGCTTTATAATGTGGCGGCGGTTGTCTGCCGGGGAACGGTCTGCGGCCTTGTACCAAAGAGCCATGTGCCGAATTATGGGGAATTTTATGAGGCGAGGCAGTTCGCACCATGGGACGGGCCGGCCTGTGAGGTGCGCCTTCCCTGGGGGGAGGAAACCGTGCTGGGGAACCGGCTTCTATTCGAGGCCCGGGACATGCCGGAATTTACATTCGGCATCGAGATCTGTGAAGATCTCTGGACACCGGAGCCGCCCTCCGGCGGGCTTACCATGGCGGGAGCTGTTATTGTTGTAAACCCGTCGGCAAGCGACGAACTGACCGGGAAAGCGGCGTACCGCAGGGAGCTTGTGAAGAACCAGTCCGCCAGAACTCTTTCGGCGTATCTATACGCCGATGCCGGTGAGGGTGAATCGACACAGGATATGGTATATGCGGGACACAACCTTATAGTGGAAAACGGGGTGATCCTGGCGGAGAGCCAGCCCTTCGCAGAGAACCATGATATCATTACGGAGATCGATCTGTACCGGCTGCGCAGCGAGAGACGCCGGATGACGACCTTTCCGCTTATGGCAGATCCGGGAGAATATGGGTATGAGATTCGGAAATTCTTTGTGGGGACCGGGGAGGTTACGCAGCTGACACGGCATTATGACAGAACGCCCTTCGTACCTGCCACAAAGAGGCATCGGGAAGAGCGCTGCAATGAGATTCTAAATATCCAGGCAAACGGACTTGCCAAACGGCTCCGGCACACTGGCTGCAAAAATGCCGTCATCGGCCTTTCCGGCGGACTGGATTCCACACTGGCACTTCTGGTGACAGTGCGGGCCTTCGACCGGCTGGGACTGGACAGAACGGGTATTGGGAGCGTCACCATGCCCTGCTTTGGCACTACTAGCAGGACCTATGAGAATGCTGTCCGGCTGGCAGAAGAACTTGGCACCACGCTGCGGGAGGTGGACATAAAGGAGTCGGTATCCATTCATTTTCGGGATATCGGCCATGATATCAGGGTCCAGGACGTGACATATGAAAACGGACAGGCACGGGAGCGCACCCAGATTTTGATGGACATTGCCAACCAGAGCGGAGGCATGGTGATCGGCACTGGGGATATGTCAGAGCTGGCTCTGGGCTGGGCCACTTATAATGGGGACCATATGTCCATGTATGGTGTGAACTGCTCCGTGCCCAAGACACTGGTTCGGTATCTGGTTCAGTATTATGCGGATACATCCGACAGCCCCGCTCTAAAGGAGATCCTCTATGATGTACTGGACACACCTGTCAGCCCGGAGCTGCTGCCGCCCAAAGAGGGGGAGATCTCCCAGAGGACGGAAGATATTGTGGGACCGTATGAGCTTCATGATTTCTTCTTATATTATGTACTGCGCTGCGGATTTCCACCATCCAAGATCTTTCGCCTGGCAGTTTATACTTTTCAGGATAAATATAACAAAGAAACCATATATAAATGGTTATATACGTTCTTTCATCGCTTTTTCCGTCAGCAGTTTAAACGCTCCTGCCTGCCGGATGGCCCCAAAGTCGGGACCGTTTCCGTATCGCCCCGGGGCGATCTGAGGATGCCCAGCGACGCTTCCGATGCGCTCTGGAAAGCCGAGTTAGACCGGATTCACGAGAGCCTTGTCTAGCGCCGTCCGGATTCCCTCGATCAAAAGGGTTTCTGTATACTTGCTCTTCTCCGACACCGGGATATCGTCAAGTCCGGTGCCTTTCACCAGTTCTTTTTCGATGGACGCCAGTGACGGCTTCACCAGAGGATACATGGTAGCCACAGAATCCTCGAGATTGATGAAGGATACGGATTTAATTTGATCGGCATCGACTACCAGCTCCAGACTCAGGGTGGAGTCCCCCAGGGTGATCTGGGAATTGTAGACGCCAGGATTGTATTTGCCGGCAGCGGTACTGTCGGAGGTGTTTTCACCGTCCTTGCGGGACGGGAGAAACATAAAGACAAGCAACAGGATCAGCAGGATGCCAAGCCCTGCAAAAATAGCTGTATAGACCAGTTCTTTCATTTGAATGACAACAATTTTAGTCTTTGCCATAGGTGAGCCTCCTTTGAGATATGGAGTGTATTACCAGCTTAGTATATTGTATGCAGGAGGTGCCGGAAGTATGTCATTACAATTTATCATGGGTGGCTCCGGGAGCGGCAGGAGCACCTGGTTATATCATATGATCAGCAGGGAGGCGGCAGAACACCGGGACAGGCAGTATATTATTCTGGTGCCGGATCAGTTCACGCTGGAGACGCAGAAGACCCTTGTGCAGATGAGCGGCCGGGGCGGCATACTGAATGTGGATGTGCTGAGCTTCCACCGTCTGGCCTATCGGGTTTTTGAAGAGGTTCCGGTGCTGAGGAAAGCCGTGCTGGAGGATATGGGGAAGATGATGCTGCTCCGCAAGGTTCTATCGGAACAAAAGGAGGAGCTTTGTTATTTTAAACGGGGACTGTATAAACCAGGCTTTCTGGATGAGTGCAAGTCCTTTCTTTGTGAGCTGATGCAGTATGCGGTGAAGGAGGAAGACTTTGACACCATGGAGAGGGCTGTGGGAGGCGAGGGGCTGATGGCGTGGAAAATCCGGGATCTGCGCCGGATCTACCATGCCCTGAAGGAGAAACTGGGAGATACCTATATGATGGCGGAGGAACTGGTGTCCCAGCTCACCGGGGTGGCGGCATCCATTCCCATGCTGCGGGGCAGCGTGATCTGCCTGGATGGTTTTACCGGATTTACACCGGTTCAGTATGAGCTGCTGGGGGAGCTGCTGGCCTGCTGTGACAGAATGATCGTCACGGTGACCACAGACCGGACCGGGGACCGGGGAATGGTATTTCAGATGAGTACGGATACCATGAACCGCCTGTCGAAGCTGGCGGCGGCAGTGCCGGTGCGCATTGAAGAGCCGGTGTTCACGGGAAAGGGGAAGGAGAAGCTCCCATACCGGACCATGGGCAGTCCGGCCCTTGGCTTTCTTGAGAAAAACATTTTTTCCTTCAGGCGGACGAAATGGGAGGAAGAGGTAACGGATATCCATATCAGAGTGTGCCGCCGTGAGGCCGATGAAGCCGCCTGGACGGCAAGGCAGATCTGGCAGCTGGTGCAGGAAAAGGGATATACATATGATGATATTGCTGTGGTGACGGGAGATCTCGCTGCCTATGAGCAGCCCCTTGCCAGGGAATTTGACCGCATGGGGATCCGGTATTTTATGGATTATAAGAAGAGCATCGGAGCCAATGCCATGGCAGAATTCATCACCGCCTTTCTGGAAATGTTCCGGCGCAATATGGATTACGAGAGTACCTTCCGTTTCCTGCGGTGTGGCCTGTCCCCCCTCTCCATGGAGGAGACGGATATCCTGGAAAATTATGTGGCGGCACAGGGCCGCCGGGGGATCCGTTCCTGGCAGCAGGAATGGAAATATGCGGTGGACAGGGTGGATCTGGTGCTGGTGAACCAGTACCGGCAGCGGGTTCTTGATACAGTCAGGGAACCTTTCCGCCGGCTGAAGGGCGGCAGAAAGTCTGTCAGGGAATTTACCGAGATTTTGTACCAGCTGATTATAGAAAGTGATATCTACAAGAAAATACAGGAACAGGGCAGGGTATTTGAGGAGGAGGGAAAAATCCTTCTGGCCCGGGAATATAAGAGCATCTACCGTCTGATGATGGAGCTGTTTGATGAGATGGTGGAGCTGCTTGGAGCAGAGAGGGTCAGTTTCCGGGAGTATGAGGAGCTACTCACGGCGGGAATCTCGGAGGGGCTGGTGGGGTTTGTACCGCCCGCATCGGACCAGGTTGTGGTGGGGGATGTGGAGCGAAGCAGACTGGGAGAGATAAAGGTTTTGTTCTTCATTGGAATCAGCGACGACCGGCTTCCTGGGAGCAGGGGGAGCTGCGGCATCCTGTCTGACCGGGAGAGGAGGCAGATCGCAGAGTGCGGGATCGAGCTGGCGCCCACCCCGGAAAAAGAGTCGGCGCGAGAGCAGTTCTATCTGTATCTCACTCTCACAAAGCCTTCCGAACTGCTCTATCTTTCCTATCCCCGGATGGGAAACGATGGTACTAGCAAACGCCCGGCCTATCTCATACATAAGATCCGTCAGATGTTTCCTGCTCTGGTGATAGAGGATGACGAAAAGGAAACCTCCATCCGGAAGGTTCTCGGGACGGACAGGGGGCGGGGTTATCTGATCCGTCATCTGGCAGACGGCTCGTTTCGGCAGGATATGTACTGGTGGGAGCTGGCGGCCTACTATGGCAGGCGGGAACCGGAACTGCTTCCATGGCTTCTGGCGGGGAGGCAGCAGGATAAGAGCCGGACAAGACTTACCAGAGAGGCGGCAGAGATTCTTTATGGAGACCAGATCCATGGCAGCGTCACAAGGCTGGAGCAGTTTGCCCGCTGTCCCTATGCGCATTTTCTTATATTTGGTCTGGGACTGCGGGAGAGGGAGCAGTACAGGGTGGCGGCCTTTGACTATGGAAATGTCTTTCACGGCGCCATGGAGCATCTGTCCCACCTGCTAGAGGAGGAGAACCGGAGCTGGCAGGAGCTGACGGAGGAAGAGGTATGCCGGCTGGCAGATATCTGTATCGATCATGCCGCAGAGGAGTATCGGGGAGATATGTTCTATCAATCCAGGCGGGTGGAATTTATGATACGCCGCATGAAAAATGTTATGCGGAGCGCCGTGTGGGGAATCTGGCGCCAGATGCGGGAGGGGAGCTTTGAACAGACGGCCTCCGAGAAGAGATTTACGGCGGGGGATGACCTGCAGTCACTAAAGATCCCGTTGGAAGGGCAGAGGCAGATGGTGCTGGGAGGACAGATTGACCGGGTGGATACGTGTTGGTGGGGAGATCATCGGCTGATCCGAATTATTGACTACAAGAGCGGCAGGCATGACCTTTCGCTGGATAAGGTGTATTATGGACTTCAGCTCCAGCTGACGGTATATATGGCGGCGGCGCTGGAGCTGGAGGGGAAAAAATATCCGGGAGTGGAATCCATTCCGGCGGCCATGCTGTATTACCAGATGAAGCAGCCGGAGCTTGCCTGGAAGCCGGAATCAGAGCCGGAGAGACGGGAGCGGGCACTGAGAGATCTGCGGTGCACTGGCTATGTGAATGAGGAACCAGAGGTGTTGGAGAGGATTGACCGGGGACTTGCCGGCGGCGGATCGGTTCGGCCCGGAAGCAGCTCGTCTGTTGTGCCGGTGGATATCACGAAAACGAAGGGGACATTTAGCCAGTATTCCCATGTTCTCTCCACGGAGCGTTTCCGCAGGCTGATGGAACACACCAGAAAGAAGCTGGAGGAATTTGGCAACCGGATCTACGACGGAGAAATTGGAGCAGCTCCTTACCGCATGGGGCGGGAGTGCGGGTGTGATTACTGCGGGCTGCGGGGAATCTGCGGTGTGGAGGACAAAACACTGGCGTCCTGTGTCAGGACGTTTCCCCAGATGAAGGAAGAAGAGGTATGGGAGGTGCTGTATGGGCAGGATCCAGTGGACGAGTGATCAGAGGGAAATTATAAAAGCCAGGGGATCGAATATTCTTGTCTCTGCGGCGGCGGGTTCTGGAAAGACTGCCGTCCTTATCGAGCGTATCTACCAGAGGATTATAGACAAGAGCGAGCCGGTGGATGTGGATCAGTTTCTAGTGGTGACCTTTACGAAGGCGGCGGCGGCACAGATGAAGGACCGGCTGCGGGAGCGTCTGGAGCAGGCCCTTTCAGAGCGCCCGGAGGATCTTCACCTGCAGAGACAGGTGCAGCTGATGGGGGCGGCTCATATTTCCACGGTGCACAGCTTCTGCGGCTATGTGATACAGAATTATTTCCACCGCATTGGTATGGATCCCTCTTACCGGCAGGGGACGGAAAGTGAACTGGCCTTGATCCGGAAGGAGGTGCTGACGGAGCTTCTGGAGGAGAAATATGAAGAGGGAGACGAGGCGTTCGTGGCACTGGCGGATATGAATATGTTTAATCATTCCGATGAAAAGATGGAGGAAATGCTGTCGGACATCTATGATAAGGCTATGAGCCAGCCGTTTCCCCGGCGCTGGCTGGAACAGATGCTGAACCTGTATGAGATCCAGGAGGAAGAGGAGTGGGAGCGGTCAGCCGTGTGCCGCTGCGTACTGGAGGACTGCCGCCAGATGGCGTCGGGGCTTGAGGAAGAGCTGGAGCAGCAGCTGAAGATCTGCGGGGAGCCGGACGGTCCCTATGTGTACGAGGACAATGTAAAGGAGCTGCTGGAGTTCTGCGGCAGGCTTCAGACCGCGGGCTGCTATGAGGAATTCCGCACCCTTTTCCGGGAACTGCAGGTGAGCAGTATGTCCCGGAAGAAGGGAGAGGGGATTTCTCCAGAGAAGCGGGAGGAGGTAAAGGAGCGCCGCAATCGCTGCAAAACCGTGCTGACCGATATGCGGGACCGGTATTTTTACCAGAGCCGGAAGGAACATCTCCGGGATCTTATAGTTATGGGGGAGAGGATCTCCACTCTGCTCCGGCTGGCCGGGGAGCTGATGGACCGCTTTACCTTGGCGAAAAGAGAGCGGAACGTCATTGATTTCAATGACCTGGAGCAGCTGGCGCTGTCGATTCTGCTGCGGTGGGATGAGGAGAAGGAGCAGTATGTCCGCTCCGAGGCGGCGTTGGAGCTGTCAGAGCATTTTGCGGAGATTATGATCGACGAGTACCAGGACAGCAATCATGTTCAGGACACCCTTCTCACCAGCGTATCCAGGGACGGACTGCCGGGGCGGAACCCGAATCTCTTTATGGTGGGGGATGTGAAGCAGAGCATCTACCGTTTCAGGAATGCCTGTCCGGAGCTGTTTGCAGAAAAACTGGAGACCTATGAGATGATGCCGGGAGCCGGAAACCGCCGCATTGACCTGCACCAGAATTTTCGGAGCCGGGAGGTGGTGCTGGAGGGGGCTAACGCGGTTTTCCGCCGGATGATGCACCGGGATATCGGCGGCGTGGAATATGACGCGGAAGCAAGTCTGCAGCCGGGCAGGAGCTTCGCCGATACCGGGAAACCTGTGGCAGACCGGATCGATACCTATGTGATACTGGATAAAGGGGACGCAGAACTGGAGGCAAGGCTTGCGGCATCCCGAATCCAGGCCATGACAGAGGGGGAAGAACCTCTGTATATACAGGATGGGGAGATGCTGCGCCGGGTGAAATACAAAGATATCGTTATACTGACCAGGAGTGTCCGGGCAGTGGGACAGGCATATTTTGATGTGCTGTCCCAGTGCGGGATCCCCGTAGTGATGGAGCACAGCCAGGGTTTTTTTGACACAAGGGAAATCCAGCTGATGACACAGATGCTTCAGATCATAGATAATCCGAGACTGGATCTGTCCCTGGCGGGAGTGATGTGCGGTCCAATGTACGGTTTCACGGAGGAAGAGCTCGCCATGCTCCGGGCTGGCAGCCGCCGGACCGATCTGTATTCCTCTCTGCTGGCGTATCAGGAGGAGACACCTTCATCCCGGGAAGGGGAGCTGCTGCAGGACAAGACAGGGCGTTTTCTCCAGATCCTGAATGGGCTTCGGCGAAAGACAGCATACGCCACAGTGGCGGAACTGATCCAGGATATCTACGATGAGACGGGAATCTATGAGTCCGTCCAGATGATGCGGGATGGCGTCCAGAGAACGGCAAATATGGATCTTTTGATGGAACAGGCAAGGGAATTCGACGCCTCGGTATACCACGGCCTGCACGCTTTCGTACAGTATATTAACCGGATCCGGGAGCAGCAGGAGGAGATGGGGGAGGTCAATATCGTGGGGGAGGAGGAAAATGTTGTCCGCATTATGACGATGCACAAAAGCAAGGGACTGGAGTTTCCGGTCTGCATCCTGCTTGGACTGGGAAGGAAACTGGGGGGGAGCCGGAGCCAGTTTCTCACGATCCATCCAGAGCTTGGCATTGCCTCAAAGATCGTGGACAACGAGACTAGGACGGTAAAGGACAATCTGTACCGCAGCGCCCTGATCCGGCAGAATGACATCGACGATCTGGGAGAGGAAATGCGGGTTCTGTATGTGGCCATGACGCGGGCAGAAGAGAAGCTGATACTGATCGGCTGCGCCAAAGAGACCCGGGCCGTTCCCGTGAATTATCTGGGGCGGAGCCAGACCGCAGGCTTCCTTGATATGATACTTCCGGCCGCGCTAAATGAGCCGGAATGGTTTCATGTGGAGCTGGTGGAACGGGAAGGACTGGTGGAGGAATCCGTTCGGGATATGGCGCTGGAAAAGATTGAGACAGAGGCGCTTTACAATTTTGACACATCTTTCATCTATCATGAGGAACTACACAGGTATCTGCAGGAGTTTCAGGACGGGGAAGCCGGGGAGCCGGAGCCCCTTCCGGTGAAGGTATCCGTATCGGATCTGAAGGTAAAGTCCATGGAAGAACAGGACTTTCAGGACTTCAGGATACTTACCCACGAAGAAGATGAGACGCAGATGCCGGTGCCGTCCTTTATCAAGGGGGAACAGGAGACCGACGCGGCGGGACAGGGTGCTGCCTATGGAACGATCTGGCATCAGGTTATGGCGGCCATTGATTTTGCCAGAACCAGGTCGGAAGACGAGATCCGGGAGGCAGTACGGGAGCTTGTCCGGAAGGGCAGACTGAGGGAGGAAGATACGGAGGTATTGAATTACCGCAGGCTACAGCTCTTTTTTACTTCCGAGCTGGGCTGCCGGATGCGGGAGGCGGACTGCTGCGGCAGGCTTCACAGGGAACAGCCCTTTGTAATGGGGAAACCGGCGAGGGATATATTTCCTGACCGGACCGAAGAGGATATCGTGCTGGTGCAGGGAATTATCGATGCCTATTTTGAGACGGAGGACGGTATTGTTCTGCTGGACTATAAAACAGACGCCCTGAGACGGGGAGAGGAAGAGAAGCTCATCTGCCGTTATCAGGAGCAGATGCGTCTGTATGGCAGGGCACTGGAGGAAATGATGGAGAAACCGGTGATAGAATGCTTCCTGTATTCCTTCTCGCTGGGAAAAGAGATTCCATGCCCGGCAGGGGAGGCAGGAGGATAAGGAAGCCGTCTGAATGGAGGGAGAACATGTACGAAGGATTTGCCTATGTCTATGACCGCATGATGAGCGATATTCCCTATGACGCATGGTTTGATGCACTGCGGATCTATCTGGCGGAGCATGGCATAGAAGAGGGGACAGTATGCGAGCTGGGCTGTGGGACAGGCAGTATGACAGAACGGTTTGCCCGGGCAGGATTTCACATGATCGGTGTGGATCTCTCGGCGGACATGCTGGCAGCCGCCTGCAGCAGGAAGGACGCGGAGGGCCTGGATATTCTTTATATCCAGCAGGATATGGAGCAGCTGGAGCTGGCGGGGCCGGTGGACGCGGTGATCAGTGTCTGTGACACGATGAATTATGTTCTGGAAGAAACTGCTATGGGCCGTGTTTTCAGCAGAGTCTACCGGTTTTTGAAGCCGGGGGGATATTTTATATTTGACTTAAAGACCGTATACTGTTATCGTAATGTTATTGGCAGCCGGGTCTTTGCAGAGCAGGACGAGGATGTCAGTTATATATGGGATAATTATTATGATGAGGATGAGCAGATCAATGAGTATGCGCTGACGATATTTCAGCGGCAGCCGAAGAGCCGTCTTTATGAACGGATCGATGAGGTTCATTATCAGAGGGCATACTCCGTATCCACGGTGAGGGAGCTGCTTGAGCAGAGCGGTCTTATGGTGGCCGGCGTGCTGGACTCGTCCATGAAGGAAGAACCGAAAGAAGACAGTGAGCGGATATACATGATAGCGAAGAAAAGGGAGGATATAGATGAACAGTAAGAAAAAATGGGCTGGAATATTCCTTTTCGCGGGAGTTCTGGCCTGGATCACAGCTATGGCAGTGGTGAGGGATGTTTCCTATGCGGCAGATACGGCCGGTATTGTGACGGCGGAAAGCCTCAATGTGCGCAGTGGTGCCGGCACAAGCTTCGAGATATTGACCAGACTGCCAAAGGGGACGTCGGTGACGATCCGGGAGACGGTCACGGCGGCAGGTACATCAGAGAAATGGTACAAGATTCCAGTTACGATAAATGGGCAGACGGTGGACGGCTATGTGAGCGCCACCTACATAGCAATGGCGGCGGCCAGTCCCACTATATCGCCGGCCCCAACGGCCCCGGTGCCCACTGTCACCTACCGGAATGAAATTTCTTATAAGGCAATCAATGTATCGGCAAAAACATTACAGAAGACCAACGTATATGCGAAAGCCGGAGGGAAGAGAAAGGTTATCGCGAAAAAAAAGATTTCGCTGAACAAGGGAAGATCCGTTAAGATAACGGCGGAAAAGATGGTGAAGGGAAAAAAATGGTTTAAGATCAGCTTCACGTATAAGAAAAAGAAACGCACCGGCTATGTGAGAAACCTGTATGTAAAAATGACACTGAAGTCGCCGGTACCGGGTGCCGTCAACAGCCTGAAGACCTCTATTAAGGTGCGTCCCAAGGCGGATGTCAAGTCGGGATATAAAAAATCGGGAAATAAATACATCCGATTGTCCAAGGGAGCAGAGGTTACCATTACAAAGGATATAAGGAAGAAAAAAGTGAAGTGGTACAAGCTATCCTATACCTGGCAGGGAAAAACCAAAACAGGCTACGTGGCGGCCAAATATATTAAGCTGGTGAAGAAAAAGGTAGTCAAAAGAATCCCAGTCACAATCCTGTCGGACGCTGACTTTGAAAAGAGTCTGACGCAGCAGGGATTTCCGGATTCCTATAAAGAGAGTCTCCGGGCGCTGCACAAGAAGTATCCGTACTGGCAGTTTGTGGCATACCGGACAAATCTTGACTGGAACACGGTGATCGACAACGAATCGAAACTCGGCGTCAATCTCATCTCCAATTCCAAGTCGGCGGCATGGAAATCCACAGAACCGGGCGCTTACGATGCCAGTACGGGTGAGTGGACGGTGTTTGACGGCAGTACCTGGGTGGCTGCTTCACGGGCTGCCATCTCCTACTATATGGATCCCAGGAATTTCCTGAATGAACGCAATATTTTTATGTTTGAGTCGCTGGAGTACCAGAGCCAGTATCAGACAAAGGCAGGGGTGGAAACAATTCTCCGCAACACTCCCTTTGCAGGGAAGACTTTCCCCTATAAAGATCCGGAGACGGGGGCGGCAAAGACCATCTCCTATACGGATGCTTTTCTGGCAGCAGCGAAGCAGTCCGGCGTCAGTCCGTATCACCTGGCGTCCCGGGTAAAGCAGGAGGTAGTCACCGGACCGACTACTACAAGCAGCGCAGTGACCGGCACCAACAGTACTTATCCGGGCATCTACAATTTCTACAATATCGGGGCTACAAGCAGTAAAAATCCGGTACTGAATGGACTGAAGTGGGCGAACTCGGGGACCACTTATCTGAGACCATGGACAGACCGTTACCGCTCAATTGTGGGAGGTGCCATGTATATTGGCACGAGTTATATCGCCAAAGGGCAGAATACTGGATATCTGCAGAAGTTTAATGTGACGCCGTACCAGCAGTTCCAGCATCAATATATGACGAATGTTGAGGCGGCATATTCTGAGGCCATCAAGACAAAGACGGCGTATGCGGAGACGATGAATGCGACACCGATCATATTCTCCATACCCGTATATAATAATATGCCGGCGGCTGCCTGTGCAGCGCCGCAATAGGAGGCAGAACCAAATGGCAGAGAGCAGGAGAAGGTTAGCAGTGATGCTGATGGGAATCATACTGGCACTTGCCGTGCCGCCGCTGCACATACAGGCGGGCAGCGCGGTGATCCAGTTTACTACGGCGGAACAGGAGATACAGAAGGGGGATATTTTTACTGTCATCTGTCAGGTGACTTCCACGGAAGCTTATCTTGACACAGAGTTTCAGATCGAGTATGATGCAGAGTTAGTGCAGTTTCTCAATGGAGGCAGCAGGGTTACGGGGGATCATGGCATCCTCACGGTGTCCTCTGTGGGAAATGAGGAGACAGCGGTGAAAAAGACATTCTCACTGCAGTTTGTGGCGAATAAGAAGGGAAGCGCCGTTTTTCAGGTAAAGGGGAACGCTTCTATCCGGGATGAAGAGGGCAACTCCTTCTCCAGCTCCAGCAACCGTCTGGTGGTGGGCATTCAGAAGAAGGGATCCGCACAGAAGCAGACCCCGGCACCCACGGAGCCTCCCCGGGCCACGCCGGTTCCCATACTCTCTGACAACAATAAGCTGAAGGACCTGAAGACCAGCGCCCTGGATTTCACTCCGGCATTTAACGGGGGAAGGGACCGATATGCGGCAACGGTAGAGCACGATGCGGACACGCTGTTTATCAGCTTTCAGACTGAGGACGAGACGGCGCGGGTGCAGCTGCAGGGAAACGAGAATCTGAAGGAAGGCGACAATGCGGTAAGCGTTATTGTGACAGCTCAGAACGGTGAGCGAAGAACGTATTCCATAACCGTCACAAGGGAGACGGCGAAGGAAGCGCAGGAGAGAACCGGCGGGAAGCCTGCCGGGGAAGACATTTCTTTCGCAGCGGCGAAGGATAAGAACAAGATTAGATTGAAAAATTCTTATGAATTTGAGGTACTGGACCCCTCCGGCCTGAAAGAAGTGCCGGCGGGGTACGTTCTGTCCAGGATTGAGGTGGATGGAGTCCAGATTCCGGCATTTACCATGAAGAATGATCTGGATAATAATTATCTGCTTATGTATCTGAAGGGACCGGCGGGGGAGAATACGATCTATCAGTATGACCGCACGGAGAAAACCCTGCAGCGGTATACCGGAACCATGGTGGACAAGGTGAACCGCAGTGAGGGGGCAGAGGATCGGCATTCGGTTATGTCCGTCTCCAATTATTTCCTGTTTGGGATTATTATCGGACTGATCATTATCATTTTGAGTATGCTTATCGCCATGCTGAAAATGGCGATGAAAAGGAAAGAAGAAAAGAAACAGATAAGTGAGGGCTATGATGAAGAGAGATTTTACCGCTGAGGCGGAAAAGGTTTTGGGGAAAGCGGCAAAATTTGCCGTCAAAATGGGAAATCCGGTGATGGGTACGGAGCATCTGCTTTTTGGACTGGCGGCGGCACCCGGTATGGCTTCCCATGTACTTCGGGAAAACGGACTGGACAAGGATGGGATCCAGTTTGAGATAGAGAATTATTGCGGACATGGCACGACAGCAGTGGCGGGTCCGCTCAGCGGGGATATGTCTCCCAAGCTGGAACGGCTTCTTGTGAAATGCGATGAAGAGGCAGTGAAGATGGAGAGCAGCAGGATTGGCACGGAGCACATGCTGATGGCGATCCTGAAGGATACGTCCTGTGTTGCCTATCATGTGTTGATGGCGGCAGGGGGCAACATCCAGAAAATATATATGGATATCGCCACGACGGCAGGAGCGGATCTGGCACTGGCCAAAAGCGATCTTATCGCCAGTCGGACGAAGAACCGCCGCAGCCAGTCTTCCACACCGGTGCTGGATCAGTACGCCAGGGATCTCAATCAGTATGCCAGGGATGGGATACTGGATCCTGTTCTTGGCAGGGATACGGAGATCAGCAGTGTGATCGAAATCCTGAGCCGCCGCACAAAAAATAATCCGTGTCTTATCGGCGAGCCCGGGGTGGGCAAGACCGCCATCGCAGAGGGACTTGCCACCCGCATCGTGGAGGGGGAGGTGCCGGATTCCATCGCGGATAAGCGCGTGCTGACTCTGGATCTGTCAGGAATGGTGGCGGGGTCCAAATACCGCGGTGAATTTGAAGAGCGCATCAAACGTGCCCTGAGGGAGACCAGGGCTATGGGAAATATTCTGTTATTTATCGATGAGATTCATACGGTTATCGGAGCCGGAGGTGCGGAAGGCGCCATTGACGCCTCCAATATTCTGAAACCTGCCCTGGCCAGGGGAGAGGTTCAGGTGATCGGCGCTACTACAAGAGAGGAATACCGCAAGCATGTGGAGAAGGACGCCGCGCTGGAACGGCGCTTTCAGCCGGTGGTCATTGAGGAACCGTCGGAGGCGCAGACCGTAACGATGCTGCGGGGACTGCGCAGCCGTTATGAGGATTATCATCAGGTTATCATCAGCGATGCCGCCATAGATGCTGCCGTGAGACTGTCCGTAAGGTATGTCAATGACCGTTTTCTACCGGATAAGGCCATTGATCTTATTGACGAGGCTTCTGCCAGGCTTCGTCTTGGCAGGATCGTACGCAAGGGGAATAACCAGAAGAAGCTGGAGGCGAAGGCGGAAAAGCTATACGATGAACGGGAACAGGCGCTGATCGACGGCGATATGGAGCTTGTTTTGAAAATACGAGAGCAGGAGAAGGAACTGGAGGAGCAGCTGCAGAAGGAAAAGAAAAAGGCTGCCCGTAAGGGGAAGAAAGCGGACCGCACCATTACAGAGAACCACATTGCCGAGATTGTGGCGAAATGGACACATATTCCGGTACAGCAGCTGGCAGAGGCAGAGATGGATCGTCTGCGCAGGCTGGAGGATCTTCTCCATGAGAGAGTGGTGGGACAGGAAGAGGCGGTGGAGGCCGTGGCGAAGGCGGTGCGCCGTGGACGTGTGGGCCTGAAGGATCCCAGACGTCCCATTGGTTCGTTTCTGTTTCTAGGGCCTACCGGCGTGGGGAAAACAGAACTGAGTAAGGCGCTGGCGGAGGCAGTTTTTGGCTCGGAGAAGGATATCATCCGGGTAGATATGTCGGAGTATATGGAGAAGCAGAGCGTTTCCAAGATGATTGGTTCCCCGCCTGGTTATGTAGGCTATGAAGAGGGGGGGCAGCTCAGCGAGAAGGTGAGACAGAAGCCCTATTCCGTGCTGCTCTTTGACGAGATCGAAAAGGCCCATCCAGATGTCTTTAACATGCTGCTGCAGGTGCTGGAGGATGGTCATATTACCGACGCCCAGGGAAGAAGGGTGGACTTCAAAAATACCATTATCATTATGACATCAAATGCCGGCGCCAACCGCATTATCTCCCCAAAGACTTTAGGATTTGGGCAGGCATCAAGCGAGGAAGAGGATCACAAGAAGATGAAGGAGGGTGTGATGGAAGAGGTGAAACACATCTTTAAACCGGAATTTATTAACCGGGTGGATGAGATGATCGTGTTCCACACTCTGAATAAGGAAAACATCCGGGAAATTACGGCAATTTTGATAAAGAACTTCGCCAGGAGGGTGAAAGACCAGATGGAAATCGAACTGCAGATTACGGAAGAGGTAACTGCTTATGTGGCGAAAAAAGGGTTTGACAGGGATTATGGGGCACGTCCGATCCGCCGCGCCCTTCAGAATGAGGTAGAGGACCTTCTGGCGGAGGCAGTCCTGGCCGGAGAAGTGCTGCGTGGCGACAGAGCGGAGATTTATATGACCAACAGGGATGGAAAGGATAAGGTCTGTGTGCGGTCCTGTCCACTTGAAAACGAGTGATAGTTTACACTCATGCATTCTGACGGGAACAATGATTTTTGTTCAAAAGTTCACAAAAAAAGAATAGAAAAACCTGCGTTAGTATTGTATACTAGTAGTTAGAAAGAGAAGGAGAGCGGAAAGACTCTCTGCGTGAATGACAACGAAGGAGGATAAGGACATGGGCGTAGTGGAAGAATTGATTCAGGGAAACGGCGATGGGACATTGAGTTTTGGCAACTATCTTCTTGAAACGAAGACTAAGAAGGCGGACTTCAAATTTGAGGGGGACACCTACAAGATTAAGACGTTTAAGGAGATTACCAGGCTGGAGCGCAATGGGACGATGGTCTATGAGTCAGTACCAGGTTCCGCTGTGACGAATTTTAGGGGAAATGGGGAAGTAGCTGAGTTTGATGTTGAGGCAGAAGGAGATATCAGTTTTACGCTGGAGATGGAACCGTCTACCGAGTATAAGCTTGTGGTGAACGGTGTGTCTGCCGGACGCATCCCCACCAATCTGGGAGGTAAGCTCAATGCAAGCCTGGAACTGGATCAGGGGGAAAAAGCTGCTGTGAAAGTTGTAAAATGCTGAGAAGGCATCTGGCAGCATATCTGTTTTACAATGCAAAATAAGGAACACAAAGGCACCAGTACAATTGCGGGCAATTGGTACTGGTGCCTTTGTGTTGTCGTTGAGCAACCGTGGTCATAGATAGGAGTATTCCATGGGCACGAGCCTGACATTCATATAATCCAAATCAGTGTAACTAATTCTTTTGAGACGCTGTTTTTCATCGATATTTCAAATACGAATTTTATTCGCAAAACCACGGAATTCATTACTATTATTACCATTATAACTTTCACTGATATCAATCTGTTTTTCTGTTCCGCCAAGCTTGGTTACAGGGATGCGGTGTCCTCGTGGCCATATATTCCCTGTCCGTCTGTTCTGGATCGTCATCGCAGCTGAACATTACCATACAGGAAAACAAAAGGCAGCCCAATAAAATAATTTTGTTAAATAGGAATTTTTTCTTCATGTGATTCCTCCCCCCCAATAAAATCGAATACCATTTGTTATTAGAAAAAATGTAATAATACATTTAGTTCTATTTTACTAGAGATGGCTGATAAAAGCTAATTCAATAAAAGCTGGTTCTGCTTTTCGGCCAGTCAGCTTTTATTGAAAATTTTTTTAAAATTTTTGTAGGGTTTTATAAGGTAACGGTGTTCTTTATTGTTAAGGGGATTTTTAAACATATTTTTTCTGAATTTATAGCAAAGGAGACTTATACTATGGAGAAAGATGTATATATTACAGCACTGGATGGAAAAAACAGTCGATCCATCGCACTGGAGGATATCAGTTACATTTCTATTGTAAAACATGGGTGCCGGGTTCATATTCTGCCAGATGTATTGAAAGAGGGCAAATATGGCAGTGAACCAGAGAAAGGATTTTTTATAAAAGAAAGCCTGGATAGCATTCATAACAAAATCAGTCAATATGGTTTTGGCCGTCCGCATCAAAGCTATATTGTCAACATGGGACATATTCATTCTATTGACATTGGGGAACAAATACTAATTTTGAAGTCAGGTGAGATATTGAAAATTTCCCGGTCCAGAAAAACAGAATTTCAACAGCTGTTATTTTTACATAGCCAAAGTAAAAATACACAGATCAGCGTCACCGTAACAAATGCTGCAAAAGAAAAGATTAAGTATTATGAGGGATTAGAGAAAGAAAATAGACAATATCGGAAAATTTTCACTGAATTGAAAAGAAATATTACCTATATGGAATTAATGTATCATCAATCGGATATTCAGGATAAAAGGAATATGCTGAAACAGCTGAAAGAGATAGTGGAACAGGCTGAAGGAAATTAAAATATTTTGTGCAAATTGTACAACTAAATGTTAAATTTGCCAAATATGATGCCAATTTTGCCAAGTGTATTGATTTTCACTACTGTATAGTGTATAACTATTCAGTAAGATATTACAAAGTACGGAAAAAAAAGAGAAAAAGGAGAAAGTTTGTGAGAAAAATAGTTTATTTATTAACAGTTTTAAGTATTTTTTGTTATCAGTTTTTGGTAGTAGAGTGTAGATTGAGCTCAGCTTCCGAGCAGCAGAGTACCATTAAGATAAAATCTACCAATGGGACTTTGGTACATACTAATTTTGATTTTAAAAAGGCATCAGTCTATGAACAATGTGCATTAGAAAATGATATTGAAAGTTCAACAGGTACAATTGATGAAGAAGTAGAAAAAGCACTGAATTATGCAGGAGTTGCAGATGAAGATATTGTTAAGTTTGATAAAGAGGTAATTAAAAATTGTAATACTATTGATGAAATATTTGTAGAGGTAGAATATTATACGGAAACAAAAAGTGGGAAGATTTTACAAAAATTGAGTGATGCAGAAAAAGAAGATTATTTTAAAGAGTACTGTAAAGAAAAAAATATTTGTAAAAAAAATAGTAATTCTGTAAAGAATTTTGTCGAAAATTTATTTTCCCCGACAAAAGTAAAGGCAAACACAAGAAAAGATGATAAATATAGTTCAGGCAAATTTCGTCATACGTTATTAATGTTTTCACAAAGGGTAAATGGGAAAAAGGGAATATATTTTTGTTACACAGCTAAATGGATTAAAGAACCCTACTATAGAGGAACAGATTTAATTGGTTTAGCTGTAGATAATGGTAAGATTATTAATACAAGTCAATATCCATTAAAAGCAAACTGCTCTTATAAACAAAATTTAGTATCATATGGTTTGCTGAATACAAAAGAGACTAAAAGTGATCATTGCAGTAACATTTTACCTTATTGGAAGTATTTTGGGTCAAATTCTGCTGTTGTTTATGTACCAGATTTACCTGGTGAAGGTGGTTACTTAGAAGCGCAATCGCGTGCATTGGCATTACAAAAGGGGGGCAGGGCATGTTTTTACAATGATATAACTTATTCAGTACATGGTTATGCTACAAAATCAAGTAATTCTGTCAAGGATGTATGTGTAAATGCATATTATGGACATCAAGAATCTACAGTTACTATAAAGCCTAGTTGTTCTTTAAACGGGGCAACTATTAATTTTGGTTTGAGCGCGAGTATTAAAAAAACGGTTTCTTGGATGGGGTCAGGATTAAGTGCCTCTGTAAATCAGTTTAAATAAATTTATATTAAAAAGAGAATGAAGGAGTTATTTAATGAAAGTCAAGAAAGTGCAGCGAATATTATTTATATCTATATTATTAATTATATCATGCATAGGAATTTTAATTACTAGATGTATAAGGTATGATCATTTTCATATAAATGAGAAGGCTTCTTTATTTGAAAAGATGATAGGAAACAATACATATACATTGTATTATCATTTTTATCCTCATAGTAAAGAGGAAATTATGAATGATGTTGTAAAGACAGGAAATTACTCGTTTAAGTGTAAAACTAATAATACAGAAGAATATAAAATAGATTTAAAGGAGTACATATATGATGGCATTAGTGTGTATGCATGTTTTACTGTAGAAAATACTATTGGTACAGTTGAAGGACTGGATTTATTTGGTTGTGGTCCTGGCAATATTATCGTTTCGGGAAAGGCACCTATATACGGATTAACGAATGCCAGTGGGAAAGGTTCTGTTAATCTTTCCCCCGGTTTAGATAATGAAATATACCGAAATAAAAGGTATCTTTTTTACAGTGCAGATAATATGAACATTGAAAATTTGGGATATCCAGTAAACAGAGAAGATTTACAGGATAAAATATATTTGATAGAAAATAATCTTGCAGATAATCATGGTTTTGTTTCACAGAGAGCTATTTTATTAACATTTCCATTAAAGAAAACAATTACTTGTTATGAGACATGGGATAGTTTAGGTAAAATTATAGCTACACCGCTCCAAATCCAGACATCAGGTAAAATGAAATGTGGATTAAGTGACTTAGTCATTCATTATAAAGATGGCAGTTCAGTAGTTGAGATAGAAAATGGAGATATTGATTATAATTTATTACGGGAGAGTACAGAGAAAAATTCGGATGAGAGGAGTGTATGCAATTACAAATTTACTAATATATTGGATTTTGCAGAAATAGACAGGATAGAAGGGAAATTAAAAAATGGGAAAGAGTGGAAGATTAAAATTGATTCAGAGCGAGAGGTGTAAATAGTGAATCGTTATGAAATTGCAGAAATTGTATATAATGAGATTCCATATTATCAAAATTTAAACAGAGTGGACATTTCAAGTTGGGATTTTATTCCTGTATTGTCGAAACGGGAGGCCATCAAAAATCTGGGCAGACTAATTAATCCTAAGTACTGGGCCATGCAGATTAGAGGACAGTTGTTACAGGGCAGTACTTCTGGCTCAACAGGTGAAATTTTACCTGTTTATTGGGATAAATCTGATTTTATGCGTTCTCTTTTGCCATTGTGGATTTATCGAAGAAAGCAGTATGGTATTCTGCCTAATGATAAACTTGTTTATTTTTATTCAATTAGAGAAACATCCTATCCGGAAATAGAAATAAACCACACTAGAACTCAAATAGGGTTTTGTAAAAGTGGATTAAATGAAAGTAAATTATTAGAAATATATAAAAAAATAATTTCTTTTGAACCTGTGTGGATGTTGATTCAGCCAAGCATAGCAGCGCTTCTTGCGGATGTGAAAAAGAAGTATAATCTGCCACAGATTGAATCCTTGCGCTATATCGAATGTAGTGGAGAGATACTGCAGGATATGGTAATAAGTAAATTAAAAATGGCATTTTCGTGTATAATAGCGAATCAGTATGGTGCTAATGAAGTTGGATCAATTGCATATCAATGTGAACAAGGACATTTACATATCATGGATACTAACGTTTATGTAGAAATTGTAGACGATTGCAATAATAGATTAAAAGATGGTGAAGAAGGAAAAATCTGTGTAACATCGTTACAGAATACAGTGATGCCACTTCTCCGTTATGATATTGGGGACAGAGGAATTTTACAGGAAATGAATTGTCAGTGTGGTAGGCGGGGAAAGATACTGCAATTAACGAGTGGCAGAAGTTGTGATTTCATTTTATTAAAAAGTGGGGAAAAAGTATCACCTTTCATTTTTGTTCGTTGTTTGGAAAATATTAATAGCAGTTTTGATAATATTGTTCAACAGTTTCAGATTATACAGAAAGATTATGACAGATTTCTTATAAAAATTTCATTGGAGGAGAACTTTCAAGAGCATTCACTATTGGAGGATAAATTCTTTTCAACTTTGGAACATATTGAATTAAGGCAATGTCTATATGATTTTGTTTACTCTACGGATTTTTTTTGGAGTGGAAACAGTGAGAAATTGCGTTACTTTATAAGTGAATTGCCTTTCTAAAGAAGCTTTTATAATTGTGATTATAAACTATCTTGTGAATATTTTTTATGGGAGGGATAATATATATTCACTACTTTACAACTTTATAAATGATGCCCCTGTTTCTTAATTAGCTGTTTTAAGGCATTTATTAGGGCATTTGATTTTATACTGGTTTCGACTTTTTCTACGAAAATGGCATAAAATACCTGCTGGCGAATCTGTTCGCTTAGAGCAAACCGAAACTCCTGAAC
>CAJSYQ010000014.1 GCA_910574015.1 Eubacteriaceae bacterium
CTCTATGGTGCCACGTCCTCAGCTGTCCTGACCGAATTTTTGTCTCCACAGGAGATTATCGATATGCCGGAAGAGGATCTGCTTACCTTCCTTGCGGATAAGAGCAGGAACCGCATCTCTGACATATCCAAAACTTCGGAGCTTCTGCGGAAGGCAGCCAGGGATTCCTATCGGTTAGACAAGTGCATGTACGAACCACTGAACATTTCACTGGCAAGCTCGTTTAACTGTATCCATGCCTATCAGAAAGAAATCAGGCTGATTGAACAGGCGATTGGGAAATGCATCAACGGAATGAACCCTAACGCCCTGGTCATCCTTCAATCCATACCTGGAATAGGTCCGGTATGGGCTTCCGGGATTCTATCAGAAATAGGCGATATAACAGCGTTTCATTCGTCCGATGCCCTTGCCAAATATGCCGGGCTTTACTGGCCTAAGGGTGATTCCGGAGATTTCACTTCTGAGGACAACAAAATGTCGAAAGCCGGAAATCCCTATCTCCGCTACTATCTTGGCGAAGCGGCAAACAGCGTCAGGAAGCACATCCCTGAATATGCTGATTTCTATGCCAGAAAATATGCTGGGGCAACCATGCATCAGCACAAAAGAGCACTCGCGCTTACATCTCGTAAATTTGTACGACTCGTTTTTGGATTGCTGGTCAAAAACCAACTGTACACCGGCGAAAAGCTGGACACCAAATATAATATCGAATCGAACTGACATTCGGTTTTGCGTAAAACATATCGAAGGTCTGTTAAAGTTACCCTTTTTTCTGAAAAACATATCAAAATCTTTTTCAAAAAGTTCTTGACATATCACCAGAATGCTTCCTGGATTTATCCCAAATTTAATGATAGGGGACAGCGTTTCCACCATCCCCTCGGTTTTCATTTGTTTTCTTAAAATATTAACTTGCCTGACCTAGCGCATACTCACATATCAATCTGGCCGCTTCATTCGTCCCCTTGTCATCATGGAACTTATTTACAATCCAGTTTAATGCCTTCGGGTCAGTTACCACCAGGTCTCCTAACGTCTTGCCCGCATATTTCTTAATCGGGCATGGCATACTCATTGCTTTCTGAATCCGTTCCTCATAGGTCAGCTCCTGCTGTACCGGTTCGTGCGAAACGGCGTTCTGCTGTGTCCCTGAACCCGGAACCGAAGATTGTTGTATCTGAGTAGCCGACATTTCCGTTACATTTTGTGATGTCTGTGGTACTGCCGGCTGTGGCTGCATTGGCGCTGGCTGTGGTATTGGCCCTTCTGCACCGCTTTCTGCATGTTCCACTGGTACACCGGTGCCATCTTCCGGCATCCCCAGCTCATCCGGAGCCACTGCCGGAAAGTCTTCCCCTGCCATACCGAACTGCAAGCCAAACCCGGCATTTCGCAGGGCAATCCCCACGGCGGCTGTCTGCGCCCACTCACGGGGCGATACTGAAGGTTTCTCTGCCAGATACCCGCGGGATGCGGTTGCTTCTGCCAGATAACAGTCACCGCCATCTTTGTAACTTGGATATACCCTTGCCGTAGCCACAAAACAGTCCTTGCCGTTTGTCACTTTTATCGTAATCTTCCCTTCCGGATATTTCAGCCGGAACCATGCCATCTGGATCATGACCGGAAGACGCTTTCTGGTCTCCCCACTCTCCAAATCCGCATATTCCACTGCAAACGGTTCAGGATCAAATCCCTCTACCGCATTGATCGTTGCAACCACAGCCCTCATGGCTGCCTTTTCTGTATTATCCTGACTCATCATAAGCCCTGTCCTCCTTGTAATCTGATATAGGTTTCACGGTACTGCATCCACATGGGAAGTACGGCATTGCAGTATTTCCCGATGCACTTTTTGTAACTGTCCGGGTTTGGTGCGGTAAAGCTCATAAAGCGTTTCTTTCCGTCCCGAACCACGTTTTCCAGCGAAGCCAGCGCCGTATCCCGTTTCTGTCTCTGTGTCTCATCCAGTTTCGGTCCAAATTTCCGCTCTTTCAGGAGAAGTTCCATATAGCAGGAAACAACCTGGAAATGATTTGCTATTACCTGCAAATCTGTAGTGACGGGAATTACCCGCATCATGGACTGGAACGTTTCCAGCACACAGATCCGATAGTTCACCTCCTGAAGATTCATCAGTTCCTCCAGTATGAAACCGTGTGCTTCGATCTGTGAACGGTAATCCTCTCTTTTCTGCTGATATTGCTCTAAAACTGTTCCCATAGCAAAACTCCTTTCTGCAAGGTGAAATTCATCCACTCTGCCCCTGCTATCTGCTTAACTCATGTATTCCCGTATACGGGCTGCCAGATTGGTACCCCGTTTTTCTGTTTCTGTACGTTTGACCGCCATATATAGTGCCTTTTTTTCACCCACCAGTATCACTTTTTTCTTCCCCCTGGTCACCGCTGTATAAATCAGCGGCCGGTTCAGCATGATGTAGTGGGCTTTCTGTATATTGATAATGACAGTCTGGTATTCCGAACCCTGCGACTTATGTATCGTGGTGGCGTAACCCAGATCCAGCAGTTCCAACTCGCTGACATCAAAATCTTTGAGCCTGCCGTCGCCAAAATCAATCTGGATCTCTGTGTCGCTTCCCTGCTTCGTGATCCTCTGGATATAGCCAATGTCTCCATTGCTGACATCATCCCGGTTCTTTACCTGCATGACTTTATCGCTGCTCCGGAATTTCCGCTTCCCGCTGACAGCCTCTGTCTTTGCTGCACCGCTGGGATTGACAGCTTCCTGAATCTGTTCATTCAGGGCGTTGACACCTGTTTCCGTCTTCTGCCGGTATGGGGACAGCAATGCCACGTTATCCACGCCATGTTCCGCAATCTCCTGAAGATAGAGTTTCCGGATCAGATCCGCTGACTCCTTTATGTCCGCTGACTCTATAATCTGAAAATCCTCCCCATACTCCAGAGAAACTACTCCGTGCCGGATCCGTTTTGCATTTTCTGCAATCCGACTGCCTTCCTCCTGCCGGAACACATGATCCAGTCTGACGACCGGGATACAGCCACTTGCGATCAACTCACCAAGGACCGCCCCCGGCCCCACGGAGGGAAGCTGATCCGCATCTCCGACCAGTACCAGACGGCAGCCTTTTTTCACCGCCTGGAACAGCGTGTCTGCCACATACATATCCAGCATGGACATCTCGTCCACCAGAACCAGGTCTGCTTCCAGTTCTCCCCCATCTCCATAACAGCCGTCTTCTCCTGCAAACAGGTTCAGCGCCTTATGTACCGTGGAGGACGGAAATCCTGTTGACTGCTCCATCCGCCTTGCCGCCCTGCCCGTCGGGGCGCAGCAAACAATCTCATGCTCTGGAAACAGTTTCTGATAAATATCCAGTATGGCCCGCTGTATCATGGTCTTGCCCGTTCCCGGACCGCCCGTAATAATGCACAGGCTGTGGGAAAGCGCCATATCAACAGCTCTTTTCTGCTCCTCTGCGAAGGTCAATCCAAGTTTCTGTTCTTCTGCTGCAATTTCTGCCTTCAGACCGGATATGGCAAAGGACTGTTTCTGTCTCAGCATGTCCTTCACGCATTTTGCCAGCCTGTCCTCGGCATCTGATGTTTTTTTGCGATATACGCACTCCTGATATATCATCAATTTCCCGCTGTATATCATGCGGGAAGCGCGAACACCGATCATCTGCCCCGTCAACTCAGGGGTGTCCAGTGTCCGGATGCACTCTTTGATAAATGTATCCTTTTTGATACAGAGGTGTCCCTTTCCCTCATTTTCCTTTAACGTGTAGAGAATCCCTTCATCCACACGATCCGGGGAAAGTTTTGAAACGCCCATGTTTAACGCGATCCTGTCTGCTGTCCGGAAGCCAATGCCGTCAATCTCGCAGAGTCGGTACGGATGGTTCTGTACGATTTCCATCGCCCTATTCCCGTACTCCCGATAAAACTGGACAGCCCTGCCCGCCGTGATGCCATGCGGCGTCAGAAATGCCACCACATCCCTGGCCCCACGGTTTTCCAAATAGGACTGGGTTATCTTTTCCAGTTTCGCACTGCTGATCCCCCTGATTTCCAGCAGCCGTTCCGGCTCTTGATCCAGTATAGAGAGGGTATCCATGCCAAAGGCATCAAATATCCTTTCCGCCATGACCGGACCGATTCCCTTAATCTGGCCGGAGGACAGATAGGCGACAATGCCCTCTTTTGAGGGTACGATCACCTCATCATACCTTTCCACCTCAAACTGGATGCCGTGGCTGGGGTTGCTGCTCCAGTGCCCTTTCATGTCATACCGGAGATTCGCCGCCACAGGAAGGCAGTATCCCACTGCCTTAATTTTTTGGACTACCTTTCCTGATGTATCCACAACCTTTTCACAGGGACGGTAGAGGGCAACCATATAACTGCCCACCTCTACCATCCTGACACTGGGCGGATAGATTAGTTTTTGAAATTCGCATACCATATCCTGCTCCTTTCCATATGTCTGTTATGAATCTGACAGGATGCCTGCCTTTTCCGCTTCAAAATGTGCATCATCTGCCAGACTTGTTACCTGACATTTCTCACACTCTTCACTTTGGCAGAAACGGCACAGCCTGTCTCTTGCATCCAGTAAGCCCGTGTATTCGCTTATAGAAATTTTGTTTTCCACCGATGGGATCTCTTCTTTTCCTGTCATAAACGGATGGCTCTCATCAACTACCACCAGCTCTGGATTACCATTCTCTTTTCTCACATATTCACATACCTTCAGGTACATCAGATGGGAAAATGTATAAATGCTCGATTTAATGGAGATGGCATGGAGTATCTCCCCCTGCATTCCCAGACTGATTCTGTCACCGCACACAAGAAGTATGTCGCTTTCTTCCAGCAGGCGCAGCCCGAACTGGAGCGCCAGCGCCCTCTCATTTGGCATGCGGTCGCATAACATCATGGGAAGATACGCATGGGGCGCCCTTGCTGCCATCCCCATCTCTTTTGCGGCATAGTGCATATAAGCCCTTGCCCGGTGCATGTTTTCCAAAAATTCCTTATCACTCCCTGCACTGAGGGGCGAACAGATGTATGCTCTCACCTGCTGTTCCTGGTTCATAAACTGCCGCTCCAGAAACTGCTCTACTTCTAGCATTTTGTTTTGTTCCATAGTAGTTCATCCTTTCTTAATACCATTGTAATGGTTTTCTCTATCGCCTCACATGCTTTACGTCGGCTCAATCCTTACCTTGACTTTTCTGCTCTCCGAAGTCTTCAGGACCTCATCATAAACCGACGGGTACTTCTCCTTCAGTGCCTTGGAATCCGGCCTGCTTGTTTTTCTGGTTACGAAGTCAATCAGGAGTTTGTCGCTGGTCGTTGTCAGAATCCCATGCTCATGCTCCTTCATTGCTTCCGCTATCCGCACACTGTGTGCTTCAATCTCCTTTTCTAATTTTTTGATCTCCGATTTACTTGTTGCCAATTCTCCCTGCAGCATGGCAATCTTCCGCAATGGTTTCTCATATTTGCCGGAAAATTCCACGGTGGGAAGACTTTTCTGACTGCTTCCGTAAATACGTGCCAGCGACTCCAGCGCCAGTTTCGGTTTCACATCCTGCATGGTCGGAGGCTTATCATGTTCCAGGCTCCAGATCCATTCCTCCAGTCTCTCAAAAATGATATCCTCTTTTGCCCTGTCCCGCACAATCTCCGGCATTGCCAGGTCATTGTCAGGATTGTTGCCCCATACGGCTGAAAAAGCACCGATATCCACATCTGCCACTGCTAAATAAAAACGAAGCTGCAGCTCATAGTAAAGCGGGATGGCATCGTCAGCCCAGTCTGCTGCCTTATGGTAGGTACAGCTTTTGCATTCCAGAATCCCCGGCTCTCCGTCTGACGCACGGGTAAACCTGCGGTCAAAGTTTGCCAGAGCATACGGGTGGTCTGCGTGCTGGTACAGGTTGGTATCCTCAGTTACAGCATTGCCGGATTTCTGTTCATACCAGTAGGCTGCTATCGGCTCCAGCAAATGTCCCATCTGCAGCTGGTTTGCATTGCTTTTTTCCGGCGGCTTGATCCTGCCCTTTTTGATGAGCCAGAGTTCCAGCGGCGTTGTCCAGGGAGAAACCCCGAAGATTGCTGCCACGTCACTGCCGCCCACCGTATAGGGTATATCCCCCAGCGGACCGTGCATCCGGCACTCCAGCCAGCGCTCATTGTCCATGCCTGCCGTATCAATTAAAATGTTTGGCTTTCCCATCAGTAATCCACTCCTTTCGCAAGGTCATACTCACTCCATCGGAACGACAATGCCCTTGCCATGTTTTCTTCCACGGTGAGCAGCTTGCTCTGTGGCGTGTTCTGTGTCTTGAGGATATAAGGGATTTCCTGCATTGCCATGAATACGTCATGGGCGGTTGCCGGTGCTCCCCCGCTTGCCATCTCATACATAGCGATCGCTTCCACTGCCGCTTTCTTTGGCATACTCAGTTTTTTACACACACGGGTCATGGCATTGACTGGATAATCCAGCGGAATCTCCAGCAGTTTCTGCAGCTTCGCCACGGAATCCCCAAACTGTGCAAATAACTGATCCAATTTGTCTGCAAAATCTGCCACGCTCTTTTTATGCCTGTGGTCAACGAAAATGCAGCTCCCGATATGGATCGGGGACTGCCCGCCCACTAAAAGAGCTGAGACTTTAGCGGAAGCAACCCCGGTATCCGAAGTAACGAAACGGATGCCCGGCATCAGTTTTCCTGCCATCTGCTTCTGGCCCTTTTCCTCCAGCGTTTTGGTGTAGTCCTCCAACAGTTCTTTCTTCTGCCCCGGCATGCTCCATGACGCACTCACGAGGGAATGGTCACAGTAACCGCCCTCAAACTCGCTGCCGGAAAATCTTTCATCCAGCTTTTTCTTCAGTGCCACAAGCAGTTCATCTACGGGAAGCACGGAATAATCCGCCTCATCCCCGGAATGCACCGCTGCCACTTTTTCATCCCTGAGAAGTAAAAGAGCCTCCGCATGGTATAAGCGAAGGCAGGCATTGAGCACATCCGCCAGAGCCGTCCGGCTCAGTTTGGGAAGCGCCGTTCCACCGATTTTTGCCCGGTCAAGCAGGCTTTTATAGGCTGTTGTGCGGATAGGATAATAATGATGATCTACCATCATGGCAAGCCCAAGATTGTTCACCGTGTCATCCACAGCCTCCTGGCTGGTTCCCGGCGCAAACAATCCCAGTTTCCCCACAAGGGAGGAGCCTTTGTCCAGAGGCGACACCTCAAGGTCGTTGACCTTGCACCGCTGCCATTTGCTGTTTGCTGACTGGTTCCTGTGATAATCAAGCATCTGCTCATAGGAACCAAAGGTTGTAGAGTAACTGTCTTTGCATACACTCTGCATTACGTATCTCTCCTTTCTTTCTGACGGCCATCCGTCTGGTTATATAACAAAAGCCAGCGAAATCAAACCGCTGGCTTATTGTCCAATATTGAATTGTAGAAACAAAAAAAGTGCCATCTGCAATATTTCATGCAAATGACACTGTGAATTTACCTGTTAAACTGTGTCTGTACGAATACAAACTGGATACTGATATATGAATTATAACAGAAAGCGGTTTGTCCGTCAATGAAAGAAAAAATTTAATCTGTCTGTCTAATCTGTCTGTGCTTCCTGTTCTGATAACTGCAGTATTTCTTCCTGGATTTTCTTCAAATCTTTTATCGTCAAAGTAGAAAAACATTCTGCAGCTTCCTTAATAGAAAGGCGTCCATCTTTTAACACTCTGATAGCAACCTTTGTTTCTCCTTCCTTTCTTGCCTCATATCTCTCTAATTCAATATAATCAAGCAGAATCTGCTTTTCATCTAATTTATATAGCATAACATAACTCCTTTTATACATCTACATATCTAAATGTCTGATTTAAATGTTTAACATGTTCCTCTGCTATCTTTTGGTCATAATCCATCAAATTGTTATCTGGATTTGAAAACACAGTTTTTTTATTATTAAAGTCCCAAAACGAATGATTTGCCTGCTTATGCATCAAAACTCTGCTGTTTTCAAATTTAATTGTATTCGGATGACTATTGAATATAGTATAATTAACACCTCCTGGCACCAAATAGCTTTTATAAGCAATTCCATCTACACCTGTTTTTCTTAAATAATCTGATAAAATCTGGGTGGCACGGTATACTTTCTCGTTTTTAACAGGCACTGTATATTGTGCCATCAGCAATGTAAAAAAACTCCCTAAACTCATATCATGTAATACCGTATCTTCATATTGAAAAGATTTATCTGTAGAAAAATCTATAATACTCATGTTCTTATTTGTTTTAAATGTAGCTAATGACAATAAATCTCCATAACCCGATTTCACTTCCATACAAGCTGTTTCCGGATTTGATGCCACGTATAAATAGGAAGCACCTGCCACATTATTTCTACCGTTACCACTTATTCCAATAATCGGCTCTCTGGAATTTGCTTCATTATAACCAATGAATAACCCGTTTTTTGTTTTGCCCACTCCAGAATCAGGATTATTGTCATCCTCAATATCTATGATTCTTGCCCGAAACAATTCCTTCCCTTTTTCTAATTCCATAAAGAATTGATCTTTCTCTTTATCCAAAACTATTTCATTCAATAGACAATAAATATTCTGACATTCTTTAATCAATTTTTCATCAGAATCTATTGCTTCCATAAAAGCGTAAAATTGATTTCTTGCATTTACTAAATACCCCAAATTTTTCATATACTCAAAAAATCTTTGCAACTCATTCATAAATTTTATTTACTTCCTCCTCTAGCAAATTATCCATCTGCAAAGGACTCAAGACTCAAATCATTGAGCCGAGAGTCCCTAAAATTTCATATTATATCCTGACATAAATTATGTCCTGCATCATCATGTAATACCATTTCCAATGTTCCTCTGACATCATTCCATATTCGCTGTTATATCAGACATTCTGCAACAATTCTTTCTGCAACATCCTTAACTCATCAATAGATAACGCTGAACTGCAACGAGCAATCTGCTCTACTGGTAAGCCTTCCTTTAAAAGTTGTACTGCCATTTCCTTCTCCGTATCATACCTCTCACTCTCAATATACTCCCGCAGGATTTCTTTTTCATCATACATTGCCAACATAATATTCTCAACCTCCTTTTCCCGCTCTTCCAGATATTCCTTCAACACATTCTTATCCTTGCAGATGCGGATGGTTTCTGTCACTGCCTTCCTGGTTCTGCCATGCAGCTTCCGCTGCTCGTCATAGACCTTCGTGAATGTCACATACTGGCTGATAATGTCGCCCTGATCGCTTCCGTAGAGAACTTTGATCTTTGCATCAAGAAATGTTTTCTGTCCTTCAAAAAATTCGTCTGCCAGACTGATGTATTCCGTGCGCTCTTTTCTGTCTCCGGTATAAATGACATACAGTTCCGGTCTGGGAAGCTTGATTTTCTTACTCCTGTATACATTTTGTTTCGTTTTCTTGATATAATCCTGGTATGTCACCATCAGGTAAATCAGGATACGGACAGCGATGTTTTCCGTCCAGGTAGCCTGGGCTTCCGTAAGTATGAGTAGTTTTTCCCCTACCATGAAGCCAACGTCATTATAGACATCATTTGTCATAATATTATGAATCGTGATATCCGAAAGTGCATCCTCCGTCACCTGGGTATCCTCTGGATGGAGGGTCTTATACAACTGAAGCAGATATTTTTTATCCTGAAAGAGGTTCGTGAACACGCTATCCTTGATGGTATGCTTTGCAACCTCTTCATCCTTTATTCTGCTTTCTGCTACATTTGCTTCATTTTTATTTTTCATTTTGTCACCTCATAACCAGAGTCAGGAATCAGGTATGATTCCCTTCTCTCTTTTCATTATACAAAAGGTTTTCTGATACTTCAAGCACTATTTATCCTGCAAACGCGTAATGAACTTGATATCCCGCTAATGTGTAAAAATTTCTTCTGCAGAAGTTCCTAGTCGAATTTTGGGAAAAATACCTCCCGTATCGGATGGCATTTTTCCCATTTTGACTGAGGCTTCCGTCTCCATTTTCGCAAATCAAGCCTGCACTGATTGATAAATGTCACATATGGCAGTCCACACTGACAAGTACCGTCTCATCGTCCAGGCCGTCAATAAACTGCTCCAGTTCATTTTCCCAATCCCCATTCTTCTCGAACCTGCTGTTTTCGCCATCCGAGATATAGCGCTCTGTCGTAGTCCAGATACCATCCTTCAGAAACGCATACATATAGATTGGGTATTTCCTTGTTTTAAGTTGTGCCAGAAACTCTTCCTCTGTTTCTCCCTTATGATACACATAATCCCCAAATACCTGGAGGCCGTCTTCTGTAATCGTTCCATACGTTTTTTTCGGCAGAGTTCGGGTTTCAAATGCCTGGACCAGCCTGGCATAACGCTGCTTTTCCTGCTCCAGTTCCCAGTCATACATCGCCTGCCAGGCAATGTCCTTTTTTCTGGCGGCGCAGGTCCAGCGGTATCCATCTGGAGCCTTTTTCTCATCATCCTCACATGTCCAGCTTCGGTCTGCAATGCCATATTCCTTACAGTCCTCTTTTACCAGAAACATATCCGGCCACCGTCCGCCAATGGTATACCAGTCATAAAAAGCATCCGGGTTAAAATAATATCCAAACGCCTCCTGTTCTTCATAATAAGGTGTCCCATACTCTTTCTCTACGAATTCCTCAAACGTCCGGTAAAACTTACAATACGGAACATTTTCCATGACCTGCATCCTCTTGCACATCTTCGTGCGTTTCCGATGGTGCAGCGGCCCCCAGTTCTTCTCATACAGTCTGCCGTCCACAATCTCATATTTATGCCAGACAGCGGACTGACGCACTGTAAGGACCGTTCCATTTGGAAAACGGACCATATTTACCTTCTCCGTCTCATACCTTTTCCGGTAATTCTCCGTCTTATCTTCAAATTCTAGATATTTCGGATTGTCCGTATCCGAATAAAATGGTTCCATAGCAGCATCCACTTCATCTGCCATCTTGCTGGAAAAAGCAGTGCTCCGCATCTTTACCTCAGACCGGTATATGTCTAATATGGTATGGTGTCCCGGATTTTCCTTCTTTTGCTCTTCGATTTCCTGAATTATACTTCTGGCCCCTGTTACCCTGGCCATATCTTCATCACATGCTTCGATTTCCACAGTCACTAATGTCGCATAATGCATACGCTTGTCCTCCTTTTTGAATAAGGACAGACCCTATATTCAGAAGATGAAAGCGACAGAAAACAGCAGTCTGTTCCCGGTTGCCCTTAATCTGAAAAACGCTGACTTTGCGTTTTCCAGATTGAAAATAATGATTGTTAGACTGCGTTTTTGCTGTCTTAGAATCATTTTTCAATCTATCTTCTGAACATACTGCTGTCCCTGTCTTAAATTTCTTTTTATATCCTCTCATCTGTTATATCTGGATATACCTCCCGACCATCCTGGTCAGTTTTGCCTGCAGCCGGTTTAGATCCGTGATATTCATAAAAATCCCTATAGATCCTCTCCTTCACATGTGACAATCTACACTGACTAATACTGTTTCATCGTCCAGACCGTCAATAAATCGCTCCAGCTCATTTTCCCACTCTGCATTCCTTTCGATTCTGCCATTTTTATCTTCCGGAATAACCCGTTCTGCTCTATTCCAGATTCCATCCGCTAGAAATGCATAAATATTAATCGGGTATTTCTTTCTTTTATAAAAAGCATAGCGTTCCAAAAACTCTTCCTCTGTTTCTCCTTTCTGGAACACCATTTTCCCAAGTATCCAGATACCTTCTTCTGTAATTCTGCTGCTCATTTCTCCTAGAATTCCAGTAAAAAATGCAGTAGAAAGTCTTGCATAACGCATTATCGCCTGCTCCAGTTGCCAGTCATACATAACCTGCCATTCAATATCCTTTTTCCGGGCCGCACAAGTCCAAAAATACCCATCCGGAGCCTCCATCTCAGCACGCGACCAGCTTCTGTATGCAATTCCGTACTCCTTACAGTCATCTTTTACCAGAAACATGTCCGGCCAGCGCCCGCCAATAGCGTACCAATCATAAAAAGCATTTGGATTGTAATAATATCCGTAAGTCTTCTGTTCCTCGCAGTATGGCGTTCCATATTCCCTCTCAACAAACTTATCAAAGGATTTATAATACTCTGAATACGGAACATGCTCCATTACCTGAATCCTCTTGCACATCTTCGTACGCTTCCTGTGATGCAATGGCCCCCAGTTCTTCTCATACAGCCTGCCTCGCGCTATCTCATACTTACAATATATAGCGTACTGAGGACTTGTAATAATCTTTCCATTGGGAAATCGAATCAGATCCACGATCTCAGTCTCATACGCTTTGCGATATTCCTTTATCCTGTCGTCAAACTTCAAATAATCTAAATGATCCGTGTCACAATAAAAAGGAAGCATAATGGTCTCCACTTCATCCGCCATCCTGCTGGAAAAAACTGTGCTACGCATCCACAACTCATGCTCGCATATACCCAGTATAACATCATATTCTGAGTTTCTTATTCTGAAGTCTGTAAGTTTCCCCATCAGTTCTTGTGCTTCCATTGTTCTTGTTTCATTTTCCATACATGACTCTATTTCTACTGTCACTAAAGTTGCATAATGCATAATGATCATCCTTTCTGAAAAAGAGATAGCCAGCAAATTCAGAAAATCTAGGTAACAGAAACCTCAATCTGCTTTCTGTGCCACACAAAATCTTCTGAACATGCTGCTGTCCCTGTCTTATTTGTTTGGTGAATAATTACTTTTTAATATCCTCTCATCTGTTATATCTGGATATGCCTCCTGACCACTCCAGTCAGTTTAGCCGGCAACTGGTTCAGATCCGTGATATCCATAAAGGAATCCCCATAGATCCTCTCAATGTTCTGCTTGTCATCGCCAATGGCTGCCGCCACGAAGATAATGTTTTTCCGCTGGTATTCCTGTCTGACTCCCCGGAGGTCCTCCTCTGCCGCAGTCCCGTCATAACCCCTGTCTGCTGGCTGTCCATCGGATACGATCATTAAGATTTTAATCTCTTCCGGACGCTTTGACAGCTGTTCAGCCACATACCGCAGGGCTGCCCCGTCACGGTTGCCGCCCCTGGCATTGATGTCCATCATCCGGTACTGGTCCT
This sequence comes from Eubacteriaceae bacterium, assembly GCA_910574015.1. GTDB lineage: Bacteria > Bacillota > Clostridia > Lachnospirales > Lachnospiraceae > Eubacterium_F. Next base: position 13,199 of record CAJSYQ010000014.1, read on the forward strand.
CCTGGTCAATACTTTCAAACTCCGCATAGGAATACAGATCCACTACACTGCCATGATGGGGATCGTACCCTGTGCTGTGCCCGTAAACCATCACCGGTATATCCAGTCCCCGGCAGAAATCATACAGGATAATTGCTGTGGCTCTGGCATAGGTACAGCGGTCACAGGAACTCATAGAACCGGACTCGTCTAATAACAGTCCCACTGCCATTTCCGGAATCTCATTGGGGAGGGAATTTTTATAAAACACCTTCCCGTCATTCCGGCACAGGGCATGGGTGTCTAAACGCCTTCCCATCAGAAGTCCTATCATCTTACCGCCACGCCTGCTTTCCTTTAACTGCTTCACCAGGCTTTTCTGCATCTGTTTGGATATGGCTAACAAAGGATTGGCAACCTGGTCATATTGCTCCACCAGTTCCTCATCCACGCTGCTGATCCGATTGACCTGAATCCCGACTCCCTCATGGATATTGCCATAAGAGATATTCTGTGCCGCTTCATTCAATTCCTGCAATCGTTCATTCTCTAACTGCTCACAGGCAGAACGCTCTGCCATCTGATCCAGTATCCGCTCAATATCGGCTGCTGCACGTTCATCGCATTCCCTCTCATAATCCTCGTTGCGGCTGACTGTGCCACCCACCGGATTTGATACGCTGGATGTCTGCGTGAGGGGTATCCTGCCCTGCTCCTGCTCTGTCGCTTTCTGTTTCCCGGTATTTCCTGCTTTTTGCATTGGTGTCAGCGGTTCCTCGTCGGACTCGTCTTCACTGGAAGCCATGCCAGCGCTTCCCTTCTCATCCCCGGACTCATTTTCCTCGGTTCCTTCTGCTTCATCAGACTCAGATTCCTCTTCGTCCGCTCCGCCGGTTTCCCCTGCTCCGGAACTTTCTTCTGATTCTTCCGCATCTGCACGGGTTTTTGCCCGGTTTCCGGCAGTCTGTCCGCCAGATATCTCTTCTGAATCCTCCCCGTCCGCCACTGGTCTGCTCACGCAACCCGTGGCGCTGGTGGAAGTCCCAGTCAGGCTTCCCAGCCCTGCCTCCAGCAGTTCCTCCGCCGATATGCTCAGTCCGGCTGCCGTCATTTCATCACACCGTTTTTTCATTTCCTCCAGATAGTCTTCAATATAATCCCACAATCTTACCAGAATGGTATTTACCACGTCACAGCGGGATTTGGCTGATTTTACCATCACTGCCTGGTCAATCTCTGTAATGAGGCCGAACACCGACTGGATGCGCTCATCCGTCAATGCCTCATCCCCATACTTGATTTCCCCGAACAGTGCATAGGACAGCATAATCTGCAGGATGCTCTGAAAAATATGTCCGCTTTCCTCTTCCTGTTCTTTCATCTGCGTCACGTCAGGCATCAGTTTCCACTGCCGCTCCCGCAGGATTTCCAATCCATAGCCTAATGTTCCTGGAAACTGGTTTAAGAAACGGTGTTCAATGTAGCCGTCCTCCAGAACATTCCATATATCATGTGCCACCTTCAAAAACAGCTTTTTGTTCAGCTCATCGGCACGCACATAGTCCCAGACTGCTCTCTCATTCAGCTTATCCTTTGCCGCTTTCAAATCAGGCGCAGCCGGATACCACCGTTCATCCACCAGGGCGTTGAAGTAGGACTGGCTGCACAGAAAATCCGTATACAGCACATGTCCCAGTTCATGGGAAAACAGTCCGCAGACAATCTGGTAGCGGTTTTCCCGTCCTCTCACTTTTGTAACAACGGGATTTCCAGCATTAATCCGTATCACCTGGTTATTGGTATCTGCCCAATCCTGTACTTTCGGCTTCCAATAGATTTTGACATGGACCCTCCGATTATAATGGTACCGTTTTGTCTGTGCCACTGCCAGATCCTCAAAATGCCCGGCCAATATCCTGGATGTAAAAAACTGCCTATCCGTGATCTTACTACGTCTTTCGTTCATTAAACGCCTTACTATTTTGTGATCCACCCTTGCCATAGGGTACCTCCCTTCTTTCTGAAAACGCACTGCCGAGATATTCTTGCAGTGCGTTCATGATGATAATTCTTGGAATGCGTATTTTGCTGTCCAGGAATTATTTTTTCAGACTGCCGCACGCATTCTCTTCGGCGGAAAGATTGGTTCCAGCACCGTTGTAATAAGCGCATCTCTGTCAACCTCATCCGACGTTGCCTTGCTGATAATGGTGTACAGTGCCGATTCATAAGGATTTCCCGTAATCTCGGTACTGATCACCCAGTCAATCAGGCTCCTCATGCCATACGAGCCGTCCGTGATACTGTTTTTCCGGCAGTAGTCTGCCAGGTCATTTACCACCTGCACCATCTGGGACACCTGGAACTCATCCGTAGCTCCCGTCACACTCATAGCACGCTGTACCATCACCTCCGGTTCCGGCAACTCCACGTCTTTTACCAGACTCATTCTATCAATGACTGACTGATTCATACCCCGGCATCCCTCATAACTGACATTGGTGGTAACGACCACCACCGCATCCGGATGCCTCTCGATGATTTCACCGGTAGGAAGGGTAATCCCTCCTGACTGCTCTAACAGGGAGTTTAATCCCACCAGAACGCCCGGCTGCACGATTGTCGTAGGTTCTTGCACCTCTATCAAGTATCCATTTTTCAGGGCTTTGATAAAATCCGTCTCCACATAAGAGTAGGTCTGCCCGCTGCTTTTAGAACCTTCCGTCCGTCTGGAAAGTGCCTGTACCTTTTTTGTTACCATGTCAAGCACCACTGCCATGCAGTCCTGCGTGCTGGCATCGTCATTTTCTTTCCCGGTCAGCTGCTGGTACACGCCAGCCGGGTCAAAATCCATGTCATCCAGGTCCGGCAGTTCCATCAGCTTCGCCACGTTTTCATAACTTATGCCGCCCATGCTTTTCAGCGTGGCAAGCTCTTTGTCAAGCGCAGCATCCCCAGTCGAACCGGAATCCGAATCCGGGAAGATCATCCCCACAAAGTCAAAAATCTCCGTACCTGCCGAGCAGGTGTATTTCATGTAGGGAAGATGCAGCCCTGCCGCAATCGCCTTCGCTCCCATTGTCTTACCGGTTCCTGCCGGTCCCCGCAAGAGGAAGTTCCGCATCTGCATGGATTTCCCTGTCGTTTCTTTTGCGTGCCTGCAGATTTCCACCACTTCCTGCGGAATGATATACCAGTCCGGTATTTCCGGCACCAGGCCCTCCTCCACCGCATTCAGTGTGCGCCCCTGCATGACATATTTGCCCTCAAAATCTGCTTTCTCTACCAGAATGCCAGCTTTTTTTATCGTTGCCGGCCCGGTGTTTGCAAAGATAGTAAATTCCCCAGCGGTCACACTAACGGGGGTAAATGCCCCCGAATCCAGCTGTGCATTGGATACCCGCATCAGGTTGCCGGAAGCATCCACATCCAGTTTCAGATGGGCGCTGCATGTCTCATCCTTTATCCTGCGGTACGCATTGTCACACAAAACCGCCATGCTTTCCTTTGCCACATCGAAATCCGGATACCCTTTCTGGTACTGCTCGTAGTAACGCTCATACTGCTCTGCAAATTCCTCATCGTCCATCAGAAACGGCATCATTGCCATAATGACAGCGGCGCCGTCTCTGCCTCTTGGATTCATAGTATAGTTCTCCATCAACTCAGTGTCCTTATTATAAACACTGGCAAGCGCCATTCCTCTTGAATTGTCATAAACCACCAAATGGTAAGCCGTTTCATCCACAGAGGATTTGTACTCCGCCACCGAACGGTGGTCAATCAGGCCAACCGCCCCTTCGCCTGTCCCATTCATACACTGGCAGACCGCATGGACTGCCTTGATCATCGTACAGTTGAGCGTGGCCTCCGTCCCACTTCCATATCTGGATGAAACACTAACCTTTTTGTTTGTCAAGGTATCAAAAGGTTCTGGAAGATCTCGGCTAAAATTAAATATGTTGTTCATGTTTGTACTCATAGATTACCTCTTTCTGCGCTGCTCTCTGCGCATAAAACAAGTTTGTGCAAGCAGCGCATAGTCACAAACTTGCCAGTTGAACGAAGTTCATTTATTCCCTTTCTGCTTATAAAATTATTGCAATGCCATCGGTTACAATTTTTACCTTGTCAAGACCAGCCCGTTCCAGTTCCCGGCAGATATCCGGCCAGCTCTCCGGAGAGGGCAACTCCTCCAAAGGTATCAGGATTTCATTCTTTCCCTGTCCGATCGCCTCATTGCAGCGTTCATTCAGTTCCAGTATGTGTGCCTCACTCCACTCGAATGCAAGCAACTCATAGTTGTTTTCCACTGGCTCTTCGTCAAAAACTTGATCCTCTTCTGGTTCCGGCGTTATCGGCTCCTCTTTTTGCCCCGGATAGTAATCAATCCCCACCGCCTGAAGGTTCCGGTGCAGCACTTCCGCCCTGCGGTAGCCTCCTGCCCGGTTAAGAAGGATAAATGCCTCCCCACCGGCCATGATTTCCTGCATGGCATCCGGCGTCTCCCAGACCCATCTGGCTTCGGGATAATCCTGCGCCACCAGTTCAGTAATCTGTGTCTGCATGATAGAATATGCCATCTGTTCCAAATCCCTAATGGTCATACTGGGTTTTGGTTCTGGCAGTAAAGGTACTGGTGTCAGCACCTCGATTTTTTCTGGCCTGTTGCACAACACCTTAAGTGCTGCCACAAAGATTCCCAGTATCATCAGCAACAGGATGGGCCAAAGCCTGCAGATGGCGGAAAGCAATGCCAGCATCCCTAACAAAATCAAGATGTCAGCGGCTATCCTGCCTTTCATTTCCCTCTGGTTCATAGGCACTCCTGCTCCTTTCTGCAGCGTTCCGGCGGAATTAGAATATGCAACTGGCTACGTTCTTCCAAAGAAGCATTTTTCCAGACCGCTACGGCAACTGCCTGGGACGGCACATCGCACACCAGTTTCCCTGCCTTGTTTCTGAATCCCTGAAAATCATCCCCCAGAATGAGCCGCTTTTTGGCTCCTTTCATTTGGGCAATCTTCATGCTAAACTCATCCGTCTTGTGATAGATCAGAATTTCATACTGCCTATCTGTCGGCAGGACATGGAGAATCTCCTGAATCTCATCCCCTGTCAAACCACCTTGAGACCTCGTGTTAAGTACCGCTTTGAATTTTGCAGTCCTCTCCTGATCTGTGAGAGATAAAAAATCTTCATTTTTCATGTCGTCAGCCTCCCTAAAACGCAAAAATGCACATAAAATTACGAAAGCGTAACTTATGTGCGATCTCACGCTGGATTATTTTTTAACATCATGTCACACCGTAAACAGGTTGTTGCCTTGATAGGCTTCAAATCCCATAAATCCATTCAAGTCCATTGGATTTGCTGACTGCAGCTCAGATGCCTGCTGTGCGGGTGCCTGCCCCGGATTTGCTGAAACTGGTTCCACAGGTGCTTCCGGTTCTGCCTGCCGGGACTGACCCGTCGGCTGGCTCTGTCCCTGGGAGTGGTTCTGTCTGGAACCCTGATTCTCACTGGATTTCCCGACAAAGGCATACTCGATATCCTCCACGATAAGAACATGCTGGCTTTTTTCTTCCTTTGTTTCCTGATCGATCCATTTTTCCTCGTCCAGTCTCGCTGTCAGATTCACAAAGGAACCTTCTTTCAGTTTCATCTTTTTGATTCTCTCACAGACACCGCCAAAGGCTTTCACTGCAATGTTCAGCCAGCGGTAATTTCCTTCGACACGGCTGTCATATACCTTCTGACCGATGCGGAATCTGACAGACTCCCCATTCTCGGAAAACCTCAGTGCCTCTGCTCCCTCGTATCCTTTGGATATCACGACGTTCGTTGCAAATGTCTTAAACATAAGCATTCTCCTTTCTGGCAGATGTGTCCTGCCTTAACATGTATTTATTTCAACCTGTCCTGCAGGCGGAAACCATAGTTAGTCTGCGGAATTTTTCCACAACGCAAAAAAGTGCCAAAAAGCACTCCTATGCTGATTGACACTTTGTAACCTGAATACTCTGTATTTCCTTAAATAACTTGATACTGATATAGAAACTATACCACATACCGCCTGCATCGTCAAACAATTCTTTTACTATTTTTCTTTTCCCACCTGATTTCCTGCAAGAGCCGGTAATATTTTTCTTTATCCTTTTCCTTAATTATCTCCGAACCTCCATCGCATAATAATTTCCGATTATGTAGATACCGTCACGCTCATATACGGGCGTGTTTTCTGCCACATAGACAGCAACCGTGTCCCCCTCTGACAGCCTGCTTATTCGGTATCTGACCGGAACTTTCACTGTCCCCTGTTCCAGCGCCAGATGGACAGCACGTACCCGCTTTCGGAATCCTGCCCTATCTATGCGGACACACTGTCCCTGCAGGCGCATGTAGTTCCCCTCTGCCGCCTGTAAGAATAGCCACAAGGCACTGCCTAACAGCCAAAACATGCATAAAATACATGGCAGGAGCAGATACAAATCCCTATAGCTTTCCATAATAAGTAGTAATAATAGCAAAAACAGTCCCCCGCCTGCAAAGCGAAATAGGACCTGTCTCTGTAATGCCTTCGGCATTTTTGTCCATTTTTCTTTCACCTTGATCCCCCTCACACAATCAGCATTTTCTTTTTCTTTAGAAGCAGTACCAAGGCTTCCACCACCTCATCACGATGTTCTGCCTGCTCCATTTGATGTTCCAACACGTTGTCCCGAATCGTTTCATCGGTGTAGATCGTCTCAACCAGTTTCTGACGATTTTTCTCATACAGCAAGTCCTGATCTGATACCTGATGCTCTACCAGAAATACCAGTTCTGCCACAGACAAGCGAATCCCCGCTTTCCGCATCCATGTATCAAGCTGCCGTTCCAGACCACTCAGCCTGCTACTCATACGATAATTCTGCTTCACCGGACAGCAGACACACCGGGTTAATAGACGGTATTTGTATACTGGGCTTGTTTCCTCTTCCATCTCTGCCAGCCCCTTGTCACCCAGACACAGCACCGCCTGCTCCTCTGCCTCTGATTCCGTAACATTAAACCCAAACCTGCCCCTCAGCCATAAAGAGGCTTCCCTTCCCTGAAGTTGGAATTTTTGATTTCCTCTTTCCAGAAAGAGATTCCCTGCTACAGACTCCAGACATACAATGCCTTTCGATATATATAACATGTTCCCTACCTCCTGCTCATTTTATTTTTATTACACGACAACTGCCATTGATTTACAACATATACATCATCAGAACACACAAAGCGACAATCAATAAGACCGCGCCAATGATCCCTATCACTTTCTTAATCAGATTTTTATCCAAGCCTTCACTGAATCTTCCCTCATCCGCTGGCAGAATATCATCATAATAACCGTCATAGTCATCCTCTGGATCGGTTTCCGATATCTGCCCTGGCTCTTTTGATAGTTCTAATGCCTGCCTTTCCCCTTCGGGTAGACTTAATGTTTGTCGTTTCTTTTTAGCTGACTGTTCCTTTGCCCTGGTAACATTCTGTTTTTGCGATAATTTCTGACTGCGCTTCCCATCTGCTTTTTCATTCTCGGATTCCATGCTGAACCCTGCGGTTTCCTGATGCACTCCCTCATTATCATCGCTCTGGGAAATGCCACGTCCTGCATCTTTTATCGGTAGTTCCTTCCCGCACTCCATACAAAAAGAAACAGCACCATCCACAAGGGCTGCGCCGCAATAAGGACAATATTTCATTTTCATAAGCCTCCTTTGTTTTCATTGAAAAAAGTGAGTTTCTCAAAAGAAAAACCCACTTGTAGACAATATGATTGTATCAGATTTACGTTTTCATGTCATCGGCATGGAGGCGCCATTTTTGTGCCATAAATTAGGCGTTGCTTATACAATTACAATAATTTTTTTCTACTGAATTAACAAAACCAAAAAACTTATTTAACAAGATAAGGACAAAATCCAATATATTTTATATTTGATTTCCCATTAAAATATTCAATTTCAGTAATAGACGATGGATTAATATCATAATCCCATACCTTTTTTATTGATTCATTATTAATATAAAGTAATAATGTTCTAATAGCAACACTATGACTAATTATAGCGATTTTACTATCATCAGAATTAGCAGATAAAATCAAATTATATACTCTAACCATTCGTTTCTGTACATCTTCAAAATTTTCTCCAGATAAAGGCATAAACTGTTCTGGCCTATTTTTATATATATTGTATCCCGATATTGATTCATCATTACATAATTCATCTACCTTTTTTCCATACCAAGGTTCTAAATTAATTTCCATTAAATCATGACAAATAATTATTTTTTTCAAATTATAGTTTGCTGCTTCTGCTATTAACTTCGAAGTCTCCATTGTTCTTCCTAACGGACTACTATAAATATCTGAAAAAATATATTTCGCCAAATAATTTGATGTGATTCTTGCTTGATTATATCCAATTTCTGTAATTTTTGTATCTGACTGTCCCTGCACAATATTATATTTATTGGCCTCCGTTTGTGCGTGCCTAATCAAAAATATTTGCATAAAAATTTTTCCTCATTTCTTAAAGTTTTAATCCATTACCTGATAAATATTATCAAAAACAACATACATCGAATCAGCATAGGTTTTTAAGTAATCACAAATGCTAATTAAATCTTTGTCAAATTTATTATAGAATTTAAATAGATTACGTTTTTTACATTCCACACATACAAAGCCAAATAAGTTGCGTCTATCAGAATTTATATACATATCATCAATCTCCGATAACTTAACTCTAATTGGTATAACAATTTTACTAATATAATGTTCCCTCCAATTATTACATGTATCCAAATAATATTCCCCTTTTTCTATAATATCTTCGGAAACAATTTGGACATTATCTTTTTTATCAAGATTAATTCCTATCCAATCATGTTTCCCCATGCAAAACACTTGATAAAAAGCTGTACTCTGTTCTATTTTATGCGAAACTGCATCATCTGCTTGCAATGCCCCACGTGGCACAATGGCACGTGATATTGTTCTATATGTTACTTGAGACTTATCAACAATATTTGAATTATCCCAATATTGAAAATCCAATATCTTTATACATACATCTAATTCATTTTTAGATTTATCAATTCCCATATATTCACATAACGAATCATATATACATTTAACTACTCCTTCAGAAAAAGTTTTTATCAAATGTTTAGCCAAAGAATTGTTTTTAGTGTTATTGCATAATTTTTTTGATTCATAAACTGTGTCTCGGATTAAATGTGCATAACGATGTGTTGCGTTATGTTCCGAATAAAACTTTTCATCTATTTCATCTTGATTTTGCTTCCAATTCATAAAAAAGAGACTTATCAAGAGAATAACAACAAAAACCAAAACACATCTATTTACACCAGAAACATTTTCTGATATAGAAAAAAAAGACGGAAAAAACTGCGCCAATACTGATGCTGCTGTCACAAATGATCCAATAAAAGTAAGTATTTTTCTGATTAATCGTTTGTTCTTTTTCATACTATATCTCCACTTTTTATCATTCCTAATGCTTTTGCAACAAGACAAGCTACTAAAACCGATGCACCCACTAGAGGATTATTGCCCATACCCAAAAATCCAACCATTTCAACATGTGAAGGAACCGACGATGATCCCGCAAATTGAAGATTTGAGTGCATACGTCCAGTAGTATCTGTCATTCCATATGAAGCCCCCCCTGCTCCGACGTTATCAGGATGCATCGTCCTACCAGTTCCACCACCTGATGCTACGCAAAACACTTTTTTCCCTTTTTCAATGGCTATTTTTTTATATGTAGTTACAGTTGGATCAGTAAACTTCAAATGACTTGTAGAATTTCCTGTAATTATTGTATCAATTTTCGCCTTTTCCAAAATACATACACCCTCATCCACACTATGTGCGCCATAACAACATATATCACCTTTTCCATATTTCTCTTCATTGATTATGGTAAGTTTTTTTGTTTTAAAGTCGTACATAGTATCCACATATGTAAATCCTTTGTATCTAGATATAATTTTAGCTGCAGGTTTACCAAGACCAATAAGATTAACCTGTATTGGAAATTGCCTGAAAATATTTGCATACTTTATGACTGCTAGGGCTCCCTCCGCTGCAGCAAAAGATTCATGCCCAGCTACAAAGGCAAAATGCTTAGTATCATTATCTAGTAACTTTGATGCAAATTTTCCATGTCCTATTCCGATTTTTCTCGTATCTGCAACTGAGCCATTTATGGCAAAGCATTGCAAACCCTCTCCAATATAACTACATATTTCATCAATTGTTTTAGCTTCTTCTTGAATGGCAATAGCTGCACCCACAGTATATGCCCAACACGCATCTTCATAAGCAATGTTTTGAATCGAACGCACTTCCTTATGGCAATCAATATTATGGCTTAAACATATATTCTGTGCATGTTTTAAATCAGAAATATTATGTAAAGAAATACACCTTTTTATTTGAGAAATTCTTTCTTCATAACGCTCAAACATTATTGACACCACCTCTCGGATCCAAAAATTTTACACCTTCATCGTAACGACCATATTCTTCTATATAATTATCTATAATAATATTCTTCCCTAATCTTATATCAGCTAACAAGGATCCCAATGTTAAATATTGATATCCTATAATTTGATCTTTGTTATCTAATGAAAGTCTTAATATATAGCCTTCTGATGTTTGTAAAATTCGAGGAATTTCATTTTTATTAGCAACTATAGTTCCAATATGACTTAATTGATCAAATGCTAAATCATCCTTTAAGGATCCAACAGGAAGACCATCATGCGAAAAAGCAGTTTGAGTTCTTCCATAAACAAACTGTAAAAAAGCATTCTTCATAGCAATATTTATTGCATCACATACTAAGTGTACGTTTAATGCTTCAAAGAGGTTTTTACCAATCAATATTTCTGATGCAATAACTGCAGACTGTGTTATTCCACTACATCCAACCGTTTCAATTAAAGCTTCAGTAATTATTCCCTTTTTTACATTTAAAGTCAATTTACATGCCCCTTGATGAGGCGGGCACCATCCAATCCCATGTGAGACACCATTGACCTCGAAAATTTCACTTAAACAAATCCAATTTCCTTCCATTGGTATTGGAATTACTGATTCACTTTTGTAATTATCGCAGAACATTTTTTTTCCTTTCTCTATACTGATTTTCTAAAAGGATATAAAGCGTTATATTATACCTCAATACAACGCTTTACCATGAATTTAAAAGGAGAAATTTTGAATATTCTGTTTTAAGCACCTATAAGATGTAATCTTCCCATTATATTCAATACTTCAGGCATTATGTCACTTCCAACCATCCTACCTAACCCACCATAAACAAATTCTCTTTCATTAAATTCTTTTACATTGTCCACCCGAACATGTGGCGAAAAGAACATTATTGGCACGGGATCTGCCGAATGCGCTTTAAATTCACAAGCTGTAGAATGGTCTGCTGTAATAACTAGAAGAACATTATCCGGAAGTTCAAAAAATTCTTTAGCAGCCATATCACATTTTTCTATAAACTCTTTTTTTCCCTCAAAATTCCCATCTTCTGCTAGAGAATCTGTTGCTTTAATATGCGTAAAAACAAAATCATACTCTCCAAGTGCTTCTTTAGCTGCAACAAATTTATGCCGTACATTGCTATCAGGTAATGCTGTGGCTCCATCAACATGAATTAAATCCATTCCCAAGAAAGCTCCTATTCCTTTATATAACCCACCACCCGCAATACAGCATGCTTTCAAACCATACTTTTCTTCAAATGATGGCATTGTCGGATACATACCAGCACCTCTCAACAGAAGAAAATTTGCCGGAAACGCCCCTTTTTTCTTTCGATTTTTGTTCAATTCCAAAGAATTAAGAATTTCATATGATTTTCTCATAAATTTATTTATTACTGTTGCAGTAAATTCAGCTTCTTTAGAATCATCCTTAGGCTTGACTTCCATTACAGGTCTTCCTTCTTCATGCGGATCTGCATCAGTTATATTTGCAGACAATCCTTTTCCTCTAAAAACAACTCCTGCACGATGTGCTGTCCCAGGTTTCACAATAATTTCTACACCATCTATATTCATTCCATCAATAGCCGCAGCAAACTCATCAACAACCCTTATACGTCCCGCTCTACGATCAATAATATTCCAATCATCATCTACCGTTCCAAAATTTCCCCTAAAAGCAACATCCCCTTCACGCAACTTAATACCAAGCCCTGCCACTTCAATAGGACCTCTCCCTGTATAATATTTATCCATTGGATAGCCAAAAATTGCAAGATGCGAAACATCACTACCAGGTCTAATCCCACGCCCCAACGCATTTGATAAACCACAAATAGATTTTGATGCAAGTCTATCAAAATTTGGAGTAGTTGCGGCCTCAAGTGGAGTTTTATACCCTAATTCCTTAATTGGTCTATCCCCGAGACCATCAAAAATAGCAAAAATAACTTTATTTACAGTAGACATAACAATATTCTCCTTTCAAGCATATATTCATCAATCTCTCCAATATCCACAATCTATACAAAGAATATTAGGATCCGACTCATCAGCAGAAACCGTAATTAACACACCTCTTAGATTTCGACTACCACATTTGGGACATTTTGACCCCTGTATTCCCACAGGCAAAGGCGAAAATCCCCGAATAATAGAATCCCCTGAATAATCTCTATCCGTCCACAATTTTTCTTGTGTAAAAGTAGAAATCTTCTTTTTCTCTTCTTCACTCAATAACTTTTCTACCATTAAACATTCTCCTTTTTAATAATTTATTTTTAATTATGACAATATACCGTTTCCACACAATTATAATCCTTATATTGGAGAACACAATATGGCTACATCATACTTTTAAAATCCCCAAAATTTCTCAGTATCATTCTTATTCTTAAATATAGCATAACAAATCAAAAACCAAATCAAACTCAACTAATCTCTTAATTTATGTATTATTTTTGCAACATTACTCTTAAATCATTAAAGTAGCCACTGTTTAAGCAAAACATCTTTTTCAATATACTTTGCAAAAATATGTTCACACCATATTCATAAAGTATTACCTCACCATTTTTACTTTCTAAAGATATGGTAGTAACATACTTTTATAGGAGGTTATGCCATGACTTATGAACCAAAACAGTTCGGCATTGTATTAAAAAATGCACGAATGAACAAAAAACTTACCCAAGCAGAATTAGCAGAGATACTGAATATTTCTTTATCATACTTAAAAGACCTTGAACGGTTCCGAAACAATCCCAGTTATGAGATTTTTGAGAAAGTGATTCATTATTTTAATCTGTCGGCAGATACGGTAATCTATCCAAACCAAAACATAACGGATAATACATACCAGCAAATCCAACGTTTACTTACTCGTTGCAATCAGAAGCAGCTTAAAGTAATTCTCGCCACTACGGAAGCATTACTATCTGATGACGAAACTACTTTATAAATTAAACAAAAGGTAAGGGAACAGTGAGGCTGTAAAAAATCTTGTGTCTATGGATTTTAGACTTTCCTGATAAGAATTAGATATGTAAGAGGTTTTTGTCGGTTTTATGTTTTTGGGACTGTCGAATTATTTCTTCTATTTATAGTATAACCATTCAGACGAAACCTATACATTTTTTTCGTTTTTTTATATGGCAAACAGGCATTTTATTATTGCCCTTTCCGTGGGCTCTGCCCACACCCGGCCTCCGGAATAAGGCTGGGATATTCTGGCAATAATATAAATGCCGATGGAATAAGGCTGGGATGGCAGGGTTTTCAAATGTTGCCATCCCGGTCTTTTTTACAGATATTCCGTGAGACGTTCCCCATATAGGACAATCAGCTGGTTCAAGACCTGATCCCAGTTCCGGTATCTCTGGGTCCATTTCTTTGTTACATTCTGGCTCGCCAGGTACAGCATTTTCTCCAAGGACGTGTCACTGGGGAATACGCTTTTTGTCTTGGTCACTTTACGGTACTGGCGGTTCAGCCCTTCTATGATGTTCGTGGTGTACATGATCCGGCGGATGTCATCCGGGAACTGGAAGAAAGAGCTGACATCTTCCCAATTGTTTTCCCAGTTGCTGATGGCGTAAGGGTATTTCTTTCCCCACATCTCTTTTATGTTTTCCAGCTCTGAAAGGGCGGCCGACTCGTTCGGGGCATTGTAGACGGCTTTAAAATCAGAGGCAAATTTCTTCAGGTCTTTGTAACTGACATATTTGAATGAGTTGCGCAGCATGTGGATGACGCACCTTTGTATCTCCGCTTTGGGGAATACCGCCTGTATTGCCTCTTTAAACCCTGGCAGCCCGTCCAAGCAGAAAAACAGCACATCTTTCACTCCGCGGTTATGCAGGTCGTTCAGCATTCCCAGCCAGAACTTGCTCGTTTCGTTTGCCCCGACAGTAATGCTCAGTATCTCCTTGTAACCCTCTGCCGTCACACCCAGCACAACATAGGCTGCACGGCTTAATATCCGCCCATCCTCCCGGACTTTGTAATGGATGCAGTCCATGAATACAAACGGGTATACCGGGTTCAGGGGGCGTGACTGCCATTCTTTGACCTGCGGGAGGATTTTGTCTGTGATCTTGCTGACCATTTCTGCAGACAGTTCGATTCCATACAGGTCATTCAGCTGGTCGTGGATGTCCCTGGTGCTCATCCCCCGCGCATACAGGGAGATCACCTTTTCTTCAATCCCGGAGATGTCGCGCTGGTATTTTGGTATCAGCTTTGGCTCAAACTCCCCATTCCGGTCCCTAGGCACGTCAATCTGGAACTCCCCATACTGGCTCTTGAGGTTCTTTGGGGAATGCCCATTGCGTTTGTTGTCTGTCTGTAAATCCCCCTTACGGTTTTTCTCATAACCGAGGGTGGCGTCCAGCTCTGCCTCCATGAGTTCCTGCAAGATGTCTTTGAAACTGTCCCGAAGGAGGGCATAGACATCGGTGACGCTGCTTAAGTTGTTTTCTGAGATAATCTGTCGAATTTGTTCCTTTGCTACTGGCATAAAAACACTCCTTTTCGATAAGAATTTCCATATCCTAATTCTTACCAAAAAGGAGCTATTTATTTCCAAAAACACAAACTTATTTACACTACCGGAACAGTTTTTACAAAGTTCGACTTACCCTTACCTTTTATTCATGTTCTTTTATATATCAGCATCTTCCACCGATACAAGACTACAATTATTGCAACTTCTCCATAAGTTCTTCCGGCGATATGTCTTGTCGAAGCAAACCGAACCCGCTCAGAAGAAGAATACAGTCTACATATCCTTGGCAGTACGCTTTCTGCCCTTCCAGTGAAAGCATATCTTCTGCTTTTGCTATCCATTCCAAAAACATCTGCTGCTCTTCATTGGGAAGTTTCTGTATCATCTCTTCACATTTTTCACGCAGCACCTCTAATTCTCTCTGCACACCCTCATATTCTGGAATTTTAACTGCCGTATCCCGTGATACATCTTCACAACGAAGTCTGTTAAGAAATTCTATAACTTGTTCCCATATTTTATTCTGCATAACTAATTCCTCCATTCTTTCTTTATATTATAAACACATCTACAAAGAATACACCACATAAAATCATACTAAAATATAAGGAGACCCCAGTTCCTCAAGAACCAGAATCCCCCATACTCACTTTGAAATCCTCAAATCTTTTCATAACATCCCGTCTGCCATCATCCCAGTTACTGACGACATCCTGCAACCGGCTTGTTGCTGCTGACCGCTCTGTTCTGTTGCTGTAGCTCTGCCTGCTGTAACATCATTTCCATCAAATACTTAGCCGACAGCCATGCCTGATAATGCTCCTTTGTTAGCAAGAACACTTCACTCAATGAATCCCATGTCATACTGACTGACACGTGATTTTCCGGTCTGCCGCCGAACCGCGGGACAATCAGTCCCTGGGCATTTTGCTCCCCAGGTCCACTGTCTGCGATAAAAAGAAAATCCGACTTTTTGCCTGCTAGAAGTTTTGCCGTTCTGGACAGGCTTTTCCCATCTTTCCGGCTCTGTCCTCTCTGTGCCAGTTTCGCCGCCGATGTACCTCCAAGCCATTCTAGCAGCGGCTTATTATAATCTCCCGACTGTTTCTTCTGCTTCAGCATATACTGCAGCTCCCCGCAGTAAAGTTTCCGGCAGATTTCCTGCAGTTCATCTACTCCAATAAAGATGTGGATGTTATTGGTCTGTCTCTGCCCGGATGGAAGGCCCACATCGTAGGAAGCAAATGCCAGGTGTATCTTCCCCACTTTAAAGAAATCACGCAGGCTCTCCACAAAGCACCCTTTCGCATCCTTTCTGATTATCTGATTGTAATTATATTCTTCCGTCATGATCCGACACCCCCCAATCTTTCTATGTCTGCAATAATTTTTCTTAATTGCTGCACATTCCTGTCAAACTGAGGGGCGAACTCCTTCTTTGTATCATACTGAATGTAAAGCATCATACACACCATATCCCACGCCATACACACGAGATCCTGATTCTTTGTCATTTTTTCCAGCTTGCGCAGAAACATGCTTGTTTCTGCAACGACCTGACTCCAAAGGATAAAGAAGGACTCGTTTTCCAGAAGATGAAATTCCTCCAGCCATTCCCTCACAGTCTGATGTCCATATTGGCTGCCGCAGAAACATCCGTTGTGGAAATAGATTACTTCTGCTTTTTCCATATCCAGCTTTCCCTTTTCATCCGGTACATAGCAGACGGATCTGCCAAGCGGGTATAATCCGCAGACAGATGGTTTCGCCTTGTGGACACTGCACTTATTATTTTTTAGCCAAGGACACCGCCTTGTTTCCCCTTGGGGGCGAATCCGCAAAATCGGCATCCGGCTTTCCTCTCCAATATAGCACTCCCCATACTGCTGTAGCCATTGTTCCACTGGGATACCCAGGTGCACTGCCAATCGGAATAGATCCAGGGGATTTAACAGAAGCTCCTCCTGGTGCACACAGCAGCCGCCACAGTGGGTGCAGGAAAAAGGCAGCGTATCCTCTAATTTCAGTCGTTTGTTCTCTATACAATCCATTGCTCGTTGTGTTCTCTTACTCATTTTGTTTTCCTCCAATCATTTATTCTGAACCGTTAGTTCCTCGTACTTATAGTTGCTGTCCTTCAGCCATTCACACACAATGTCCAGATTTCTGCTGTCATCCAGAGGAAAACGCAGCAAACCGTTCTCCATATTTTCCAGTTCATACAGATGTTTCTCTGGAAAGACAGTAACACTCTCCGTAACAATTACCCGTGGAAATTCTTCAAACACATAAATCTGCGGTTCCGTACCGCCATAGGACTGACATTCCAGCCTGCAACCAAGCCGTGACCGGCTGTACCGGCAACGGCTGAAGAGAAGGCTCTCACAGAACCTGTTCTGCAGACCGTCTGCGGTCATGAAATATACCGTGACCATCCTGCGGTATTCCTGCACATACTGATAGTCATGATTGCTGATCTGCCGCATGGCTTTATTGGCATCAAAAGCAACCACTGGAAAGCCCCATGAATCACAGAAGAAGAATTTCCTCTCACCTGTTTCATACTGGAACTCCACCACATCTGATACGGACAGGGAATGCCCCCGGTATCCTTCCGGATGCTCACCATTGCACGTCACAAAGACCTGCTCCGGATCTGTCGCCGGAAGCTCCCCGCTGTAGATGCATTCATAGATTTCTGACGGAACCCTGCCGTCCCCTGCTTTTATTGCACAGGCTAAATCCCGGAACAAAATCTCTTTCTGGTCCAGTTCCGGCACCACCTGGTAAACCAATACTTTCATTGTCTCAATCCTCCATTCCATGAAAACGGAGCAGTAAAAACCACTGCCCCATCTCTGTTTTGTATTATCCTGTAACTTTTGCTCAGGCTGACATCGCCTAAAATTCTCATTCGGTAAGGATTGTCACACCAAGCTGCTGTGCTTTTGCCAGCTTGCTTCGAGCGGTACCATTTTTATCATAAATTCTTTCATACGCACTTTCCCACTCTTACCAGACATCCCTGCCGGGAACAAATTCTACCTCAGTCCCCTCTGTAATGGGCATATCGGGTTCCCCATCAAATTCATTTCTGTATTTTGTGCATAGGGATGCCGTGCATCCCTCACGCGGATTGATGTCTACATACAGCCGTCCCTCCGATTCATAAACCGGTCTGTCCCAGCTGTCGCGCCCTTTATAGTTTAAAATCAATTTCGCCATATCTTTATCCTTTCTGCTTCCGGGTTCTGGAGCTCATGCCTTGCAGCAGAGAACCATCTGCCCGATCACTGTCGTTCCGATGTTACTCCGCCAGCATCTCCTCAAATTCCTGCTCGGTCAGAATCCTCACGCCAAGCTGCTGTGCCTTCGCCAGCTTGCTGCCTGCCTTTTCCCCGGCAATCAGGTAATCCGTCTTTTTACTGACAGAAGATGCTGCCTTTGCTCCCAGTGACGTGATCTTCATCTGAATCTCATCACGGGTGTAATTCTGAAGTTTTCCGGTTGCCACGATTGTCTTTCCTGCAAAAGTTGTATTATCTGTACTCATAGTCGCATTCTCCTTTTCAAAAATGATGTGTTCCAGTAACGGTCTCCAGAGCTTTGCTGCCTCCTCATCCGCATACCACTGATAAATGTTGTTGTGCATGGTTTCGCCAAAGTCCGGCAGGACGGTAAAATCAAAACCATCCCTGACTGCCTGCTCGAACGCATTCCAGTCTCCGCCAAAATGCCTGCTGATAATCCGTCCGGCACTGCGTCCCACCATCGGGATTCCCATCCCGGCAATAAACTGGTTCAGGGTGCAGTGGCGGCTCTTGTCAATCGAAGCCTGCAGTCTGGCAAAGGATTTCTCCCCAAAGCCTTCTGTCCGGATAATTTCTTCCCGGTACTGCTCCAGCGCATAGAGGTCGCCAAAGTTGCGTATCCATCCCATACTGATAAATTTTTCCAGCGTCTTTTCAGACAGGCCCTCGATGTCCATGCGGGTCTTGTCACAGAAATGGACAAACTTTTGTACCAGTTTTGCCGCACAGTTTGGATTCTCACAGAAAAGCTGGCGGGTTCCGCCGCTGGTTTTATGGACCTGCAGACTGCCGCCACAGCATGGACAGGTAGATGGAATCTTCTCCGTACCGCTCTTTGTCTGGTTTTCCGCAATCTGCGGGATGATCATGTTCGCCTTGTAAACCTGAATGGTATCGCCCTGTCCCAGTGACAGTTTCTCGAAAATATCCAGATTGTGGAGGTATGCCCGACTGACTTCCGTCCCACCAATTTCCACCGACTCAAAGATTCCTGTCAGGCTGACCATGCCATTTCTGGTCACAGCCGTCTCCAGTCTGAGAAATTTTGTCTCATACAGTTCATCTTCCCATTTGAGCGCCATCAGGCGGTTCTCATGGTGCCCTGTCGAGCCGAGGCTTTTTCCATAGACAATGTCATCCTGCTCCAGTATCAGCCCGTCCACCGGATAGGCAAACTCTTCCGGTTTCATTTCTGCTACCGCCTGCCGGATTTTGGCATCATCTGCCGATGGAATCCGGATATACGGCACCACCAGAAAGCCAAGCTGTTCCATAAACGCAAGCTGCTCTGCCTTCGTATCCATCTGCCGGTCCGTTACCAGTTCAAAGGCGGCAAACTCCAGATGCCTTTTCCCTGCCTCTGCCGCATTCAATTTCCTCGTGCTTCCGGAAGCCAGATTTCTCGGATGTCCATACGGCTCCTCCAGTCTGAGATTGATTTTCTCAAAATTTTCCCAGGAAATGACGCCTTCGCCTCGGACTTCTATTGGTTCCTTGACCGGTATGGCGAGCGGCACGTTGTCAAATTTCCTCACGGTATGTGTCACATCCTCACCAATGATGCCCTCTCTGCCACGGGTGATTGCCTGCTGTAATGCTCCGTCTTCATATCGCAGCACCAGCGTCAGGCCATCCATTTTCCATGAAAGTACCACATCCCTGCCGCCGGCAAACTTCACCAGCTCATCTACGGATTTGGTTTTATCCGCAGAAAGCATGGGTTTGGTATGGCGGACAGAAACCAGTTCCTCCAGTATCTCACCCGATACCTTCTGCGTCGGGGAGCCGGATAAAATAATTCCGGATTCCTCCTCTAAACTACGCAACTGGTCCATCTTCCTGTCATACTCCCGATCTGTCATCAACAGGTCGTCGTGCTTATAGTAAGCAGTGTCTGCTTCTGTCAGTTTTGTGATAAGTTTCCTCATACCTTCTATTACTTCTTTTTGATTCGCATTCATACTGCAAAATCTCCTTTCTATTGTGCTGTTTTTTGTTTGTGATTCGTACTCCCATCCACCTGACTGCTACACGCATTTGCGGCAAGAACCTGCAGAGCATCGTGAGAATACCAGTAAGACCATTCCTCCTGGGTCAGAGTATTACCATGTATGACCACCACGGGTATCCGGTACAGGCAGCACTGAATATACGTCATCCACACACAGCGGATGTCAATATCCTGAGCAACAAACAGAGTTCTCCTCTGATAGTCAAACTCATTTTTCTGCATTGCCCAGACTGCCCCATAGATCATGGTGCCGGAACCACAGGCTGGTTCGTTAATCGCGACATACTCCTCTCCCTTCGAAATTCCTGACGGAACTTGAAGGATTTCTGCCATCATTCTACTGATGGGATCTGGTGTAAAAAACTGCCCATTCCATTCATTGGACAGATTCAGTCTGGTATAAACCTCTCCCAAAATATCCTTTGGGTCTGAGCGATTCTCTCTGATGGTCAGGAATAAATAAAATGTCATTCTGCCATAAGCGCTGAGTGCCTCCCTGTCCATAGATTTCTCCAGTTTTTCATAACTTTCCTGCCGCTCTGCTCGGTTCACCGGATCCATCTGAATTGCCAGGGCAAGCGCTGTCAGTTCCAGAAAATTTGTAAAGACTGTATTCATACCGTTTGTCCTGCCAAGTTTCTGGATTTCTTCCACTAGCCTTTCCTCTGGAGACTTTTCTTTTACCTTATTCGCCATTGCTGCTCCTTTCCGTCTGACACTCTGGATACGTGAATGCAAGACTCTCTTCCCCGTCATGAAAGGAAAGTTCCCGCAGCTTAAAACTGCTGGCATCCTCGTACTCCGAAAAGAGTTCTATGTGCTGCACTTCCATGCCTTTCAGCTCCGGCAGCCTGCCGTTGCCATACTCATCATCAAAGTACACGCCCTTGTATCTGGCATCCAGGTATCCGTCCTTTCTGTCAAACTCACTTTCATCCCATGTCAGGGATATGACCTTTCCGGATTTCAGTTTCACCTCGATAAAGTCGATCACCAAATCCGGAATATCCGATTCTGCTTTCAGATACAGTACCATCGTTCCACCTCCTGTTCTTCTTTGCTGCCACGCAATTTCTGTTTATTTAGACGGGCAGCATACGCTCCCCGTTGATTAGGTTGGGGGAGCATACTCCGCTCCGATCTATGATAAAAAGGGCTGACTAAAAATCGCGGCCCTTTGAACTCGTCAATAACTTCTCATAAACTAAAAAGTCACACAAAGAACCTGCTAATTCCCTGTGTGCTTTTAAGTCTTTGACTCTGTTTATTCTATTTTCTTGTTGTCTAGATTTGATTGATCTGCTTAGTGATTTCCGCAACAAAAAAAGTGCCTAAAGATGTAAACCTTCAGACACTGTAAAAACTGAAAACTATAAATCACTTTACTGTAATTTTTGATACTGATATTATTACT
This sequence comes from Eubacteriaceae bacterium, assembly GCA_910574015.1. GTDB lineage: Bacteria > Bacillota > Clostridia > Lachnospirales > Lachnospiraceae > Eubacterium_F. The sequence goes on from CAJSYQ010000014.1 coordinate 34,987, forward strand.
ATAACAGACGGGATGAGAAAATACAAGGAAAGATTTAACTGTCGCTAGTCTGCCGCCTGTTCTTTTGGAATATCCTTTGAAAGAATAGAATCCTGTCCATACTCCCTTCCGTGCTTTAGCCCGATCTCCAAACCGTCATGAAAACCAAGGATATAAGCCATTTCACCATAATGTCCACTATACAGGCTTACAGAATCATCCATGTCCAATAATAATTGAACGTCATCCTTGCTGTTGCTTAATCTCTCCTTTAGCCGCTCCTTCTGATCATGATATTGTTTCCTGGACTCCATATATGCTTTGTTCTTCCGTAATTCCTCTTCTAATGGGTCTCCCAATCGCTCTACAGCTAAGTTTGTTAGTACATCCTGCATCTCATCATCCCCTCAAATATTATCTTGTCTTATCTTACATTATTACTACACGATTCACATGACATGTTTACAACTACAATATCCATACTCCAGATTTTCAAATCTTTTAGATATGGAAATTCCACTTGATATTGTGTAATTAGAGAAATATAATAGAATTGATAAGATATATGCCAATGACAAGGCTAATTATACCAATATGGGAGGCTCAAATATGCCAAGACAATTCAAAAATGCAAGACTGATAAAACACTTAAAAGTAGCTGATGCCATAAAACTGCTCGGTGTGTCCCAGCCAACATTAAGTGCCTGGGAAGGGGAACGGAAATCCCCTTCCATCGAAAAACTAGAGCTGATGGCAGATATATACGAAACATCCACAGATTACCTGCTGGGTCGTATCCGTATCCATAAAAATGTTCCATCCAATCCGATTTCCCTTTCTTGCCTGCCGGTCTTACATGAACAGCCACTCTGGTCGCCAGAATACGGCTGGATGCTGGTAAACTCGATTGAAAAACATCTTGTCCGGTCAGACGGAAAAACAATTCCATTTTCCACTGCAGGCAACCTTTATACGACCCCACCCATTTTTTCCGTACCAGAAACGCTGTCAGAAGCACCATTGACACGGACACAGATGCTTGCGAATGAGGAAATGTGGGTAGAGCCCATCTCCCCTGATTCCAATCTAAGAGACGAACTGCGGGGCTGGTACCGCAGGAAAGACCGGTATGTGGAGAATGAATATGGAAATCGGTTTTATCTAGATACCTATGAGGCAAAGTGGCTGGGATTTGATAAGGAACAAACTAGCACAGACAAAAATGAAGATGCCGAAACATCCCCATCTTTCTAAACAAAATGCCCGCTAATTGTTTATAGTCACCTTAGAAACAATCATAGGATATTTCGCTTGTTCGATGATTGTCATGGGAAAATAAAGGCTATCCCCTATTTCAGCGGAGGATAGCCCTTTTTACTTCTTTCAGGGTTATCAATTATAATTCTAAACCATGTCAAAATTTGTACCTAAAGCCCCGCAATGAATCATAAACAAAATACAGTCCCTGTATCCCCGGAAATAATGTTCTCTTTCAACATAAATCTGCATTTCAAATTTAAGTTCCATATACTTTTGGACTGCCTCCACTTCTTTCCGTGTCGCACCATCATTTACCGACTTGCTCTCATGCAGGTTCTTAATCAAAGGATATTTCTTGGTCAATTTATCCACTTCTCTCTTTAGTTCTACATATCCTTGATTCTCCCTGCCCAGTTTTTTTAGAATAGAATCATAAGTAAAAAAGAAAAACTCATCCATATGGATTTTCTCTGTCATCTCCAGTGCCTCCTTCTTTTTATCATTTTATTTTCATTACACGATTCTATCACTGGTTTTACAACATATAATAAGACACCAGCCTCCCACATCACTGTGAAACACTGGTGCTTTTATGGTCACTTATGCTTTCTGAACAACTGCCATATTCTTATTCAATTTTCAGGATTACGTTATTTCAGGCATTTGTCAGATGGTTATAAGGAAACCTCATCCATTTTCAAAACTTCATTTTCTCTTGTCGAAGCACTATATATGTGCCAAATTGAATATTGATCAATGTTTTTATATTATCTTAACTATCTTTACTGTACATATTCACAGGCTTAAAAATCCAAATTATCTATATTTTTCCATTTGATTCTATCTGACCCAATTGCCGAGAACGGTTTTTTCAATTTTTCCCACTGATTCCTCGACAGTTTAATATCTTCACCTCCTGTGCTGAATCTGTAATCATTTCCACTTTTTCCAAACCAAACGCAAAGGACTTCCTCTCCTTTTTTATCAAGAAAAATATAACCAATATTATGCAATTCTACTTTCTGAAGTATAACTCGATTATTAAGGGGGCTACAATATCGATCCCCCTCAAACCATTCCACAAGATGATTTTTCTCAACGGCATGAATAGAATATGAAATGTCTGTTAATATATGTAATTCAGGTATCTCATCACCTGTCATATCAAACAAAGCATAACGAATTCCATCTTCCTCTGGAACAACCCGATTACAATAGTCTCTTAAATAAAGGAATTCTTTATCCTCTTTATCTTCTGAGCTAATTTCATTCTGCAAGAAAGCTTTATATAGTTTTAACCTCTCATTTAATTCATCCGTTTCCTCTGTCTTTTGCACATCGGTAATAGCTGTATTGTTTTGTGAAATATTCCCTTTTACAGATTGGCTGTTTTTTGATGAACAGGCTGTCAGCAAATGAAACACAATAAATGACAAAAAGATAATGAGTACATAATTTTTTTTCATACTTATAATCCGCCTTTCCGCTTCGCGAAAGCCACCGATAGGGTCATGAAACCTTAGTTTCTCTCGCTTCGCTCGTTTCTATTTTCTTTACCTCTTGATATAATCTTTTTATAAGACTGACACACTACAGAACACGTGGAGGTGAGTGGCGGGGCTGTATAGCGGCGACCTCGCATTCTTATATGTTGTCGGTCATCCGTTAAGGCATCAATGAATGGCGCATAACGTAGCCCGTAAACTTATCTCTTCCAAAGTCGACTCGATTTTGCCGGATGGCCAGTCACTGTCAGTTTTATCTATAAATCATCAGGAGGTACTTTTATTGTCTTTTAAAATTTTAAAAAATAACTGCTGTGGACTTGATGTCCATAAAACTTGGATCTACGCTTGCATCGGTATTACTGACCCAAACAACCGTACAGAGTATAAACAAGCTCGCTTTTCTTCCTTTACAAAAGGTTTGAATGAGTTGTGTGATTGGCTTGTTAAATACAACTGTAACGATGTCTGTATGGAATCTACCGGCAAGTACTGGATCCCAGTATTTAATATCCTAGAGAAGAATAACATCCGGGTTACTCTTTCCCACCCCAAATATACCAAACCTCAAAAAGGTAACAAGACGGATCGTAAGGATGCCAAGTGGATTTGTGATTTATATATGTGCGGAATGGTCAAGCCTTCCTTTATTCCGCCTGCTGACATCCGTGAATTAAGAGATTTAGTAAGATACCGTTTCAAACTCACTTGTATGATTACCAGTGAGAAGAATCGTGCCCATAACTGTCTTACTGTGTCTAACTTAAAACTGGACGATGTCTTTTCTGATATATTTGGTAAATCTTCTCGTTCCATTACAGAACAGATTTTACAACACCCCGGGGAAACTTTTGATGTAACACCTTTTGTTGATGGCAGATGCAAAACTCCAATCGAAGAAATACAGGCTGCAGTTGATGGTGCCATCTCCACGGAACAGGCTGTGAAACTCAGACACTGCCTCAACCACATCGATGAATTAGAATTGCACAAAGCAGAAATAGAACGGGAAATCTTTCGTCTCAGTGATAAGTACGAAGAAGTCCTTACGCTTATACGAACCGTACCAGGATTCGATAAGAACCCACTGACTGCGATTCAGGTGCTCTCTGAAATCGGAGGTGACATGTCTGTTTTCCCCACAGCTAAAAACCTCGTTTCATGGGCAGGATGCTGTCCCCGCAATGATCAAAGCAATCAAAAAATCAAATCCACTAGGATTTCCCGTGCTGGTTCTTATTTTAAACCAGTTTTGGTGCAGATTGCAAATGCTTTAATCAAATCGAAGAAACATCCTGAATTTACTACCCGCTATCGACGCATAAAAGCACGCCGTGGCCACAAGAAAGCCATTATTGCCATCTGCCGTATGATCCTGACCGCTATCTGGCACATACTCACAGATTTAAAACCATATACACCAGTAGGCTTTCTTGAACCACGTCCTGTGAAGAAATCTAAGATACTGACTGCTTCACAGGCACTTAATCTACTGAAACAACGGGGATATGTCATCAAAGATGATGTTGTTGCTGTTACCTGATTAGGTGTTGTGTCTATATTTAGTTTTTAAAACCAGCTATATAGGTGGTTTATTTGCTATGCCCTTTATTCTTTGGCTGTCCTCTACTTAATTGTTTCAAACTTAAAACCTCCATTATTATATGAACCGAGACACAATATAATTATACCTAACCATATATAGGGATTCTTACATCATCTTCCCCAGTATAGCTATCTTTCGTCAAAAACCTACCCACTGTCAGCTGGTAATACCTTGCCCGCAAATAAATCTCTTCCGTCTCTTTATCATAGTATTCTCCACAATAACGGAATGGATTATCATCCTTCCCATCCGGATTCACTTCATTGCCAAAGGAATCATACTCATAGGTCTTGGTAACCGCTCCACTTTCATCCGTGAGCTGTACCACATTCCCATGCGGATCGGTCACATAATATTGTTTTTCGGTATTTTCTCCTTTGTCGGCATACACAAGGTTACTGCCGTAACCTCGGTCATTTCCACGGATATACCGTTTCTGCACCTTGCCGCTATCTGACAGTTCCATTGCCAACTGGTCTCCATCCCATACAAATACTGTCTTCTCCCCATTTACGGTCTTACTGGTACGCAGTCCCTCCGCATCATAAGTAAAACTTACTTTATAGTTCCTAGTCAGAGTTCTTGTCAGCTGGTTCAGGGCAATATAATGATTGACTATAGCAAACTGATTTCCGTTTTTATCATTTTTTGTTTTTGTAAACAATTACTTTATCTCTAATATCAATATCCTAAACAATCAATAATATTCTGAATGGAATATTTCTTTGCTTTATTCATTTTTTTATTTATTTTTCGAGTCATTTTAATATTTACTTCAAATCCTCCCATTTCATTTTGATCATAAATTATAATCTTATGAAGTTCTAAATCCGTTATTCCTCCCAATATCAACAACAAATCCTCCCTACCATCATCATTTATATCTTTAAACAAAAAATCATTTACCTTAAAATCACTTGGAAACTCCATTGAGCCCGAAAAGTCATATAGTATATTTTCTTTGTCATCTACTAAATATATAAACAATGTTTTTCGTTTTGTACTCGTTCTAATTACAGAAACAAATTTTATTTTACCCCATTTTTCCAAAGCAATATCTGTAATATCATTATCAAATTCAGCACGAATATCCGTTTCTAAATCTTTTAAATTATAAGGTTTAAATTTAAAAGTATTTTTTTTGTGTCCAATGTAATTAATACCTACACTAAGCAGATTCTCATTTTTCAGTGATATATTTAATTTTCCCTTAATATTTTCACCTTCTTTAAAAGTGAGTTCCGCCCTGTATTCATTATAATTACCTGCTAGCACCATATTATTGTTTGTTTTTTTTGAATATAAACTTACGTCTGTTGCTAAAACACCTTTTTCCAAGAACTGTCCTTCTAATTTCCCTTGTTCTACACTAGTGATTACAAAGGATATATCTTCATAAGCTTCACTGGCACTCCACGTTTCTTTCATCCATACTTTACCAACTATGCTCTCCCATAATAGTTTGTTTTGATTAGAATCGTTGTTGTTATCTGCCATTTCTGAACTTACTGCCAATTTTTCGGATTTATTTGATTCCCTATTGCACCCCACTAAAAAGCAAATTATAGCCAAAATAAAAATCAACTTTTTTTTCATATAATAAATGCAACTCAATTGCTGTAAACAAAACAATTAAGTTTTTCCTCCTGTTCTACTGAATATAATACTGTCAAATCTTCTATATAAGTCAGACATTCCAAAATATTTTTATAAAATATACATCAGTATAATCTTTCAAATTGTATATTTTTAGAATATTGTTGGCTTTTACTTAAATTTATTATGATATTTTTTTGCTGCTTTTCCTCTCTCTTTTATTTCATCATCAGTATCGCCAGACCTCTCATAAGAGCCATGAAAAATATATGCAAGCTTTTCTGCTTTTTTCTTACTCTTTTTATATTTCTTTACACTCATTTTTATACAACCATAATATGCAGTTGTCTGATACCAAGTATTATATTTCCCTCCCATTGTTTTTTCAAAATACTTAAGTTGTAAATCCATTAATTTTTTAGGATTATCACTAGCCATTGAATTAACATCTTTGGGTGTTAATTTTTTTGAAGTTGCACGATTCAAAAAATTAGTCGCATCATCCCATTGAAGCAATCCGTACGCATAAGTAACATCATTCCAATATTGCCATAGTCCAGGATTCATGCCACATTCTTCATATATATTTCCTAATAGACCACATATAGCATTTATAGACCATTTCTTTTTTTCAAAATATGATTTTATATATTTAGCATTTTTCAATTGTTGTTTTTTAGTCAAATATTTTCGATGTTTTCCTGAATCACTTGCTGCGATCGCATATACCTTTGATGTTTTTTTCACTTTAGGTTTAGCTGTCACCTGAGGTGTTGCAGTTGGTGCTACTGTAGGTTTTGGAGTTACCTTGGATTTGTTATTATTTGATTTGTTACCCCCTGTTATCCAATTCCAAAATGATTTAGCCCAATCAACTATCGGACAATTTCCACCATTATCGAAATAAACAACTGGGTTATTATAACAGTATGTATACAAATGTAAACTTAGTGCTTCATCATCTTCCCCTGTATACGTATCCCTCGTCAAAAACCTTCCCACTTCCGGCTGGTAATACCTTGCCCGCAGATAAACCTCCCCCGTTTCCTTATCGTAATACTCTCCACAGTAGCGGAACGGATTGTCATCTTTACTGTCCGGATTTACCTCATTTCCGAACGAATCATACTCGTAGGTCTTGATGACTTTGCCACTTTCATCGGTCAATTGTACCACATTCCCATGCGGGTCGGTCACATAATACTGTTTCTCTGTATCTTCTCCTTTGTCGGCATACACAAGGTCGTTTCCACGGATATACCGTTTCTGCACCTTACTACTCTCAGAGAGTTCCATTACCAACTGGTCTCCATCCCAGACAAAGACAGTCTTCTCCCCATTCACCGTCTTACTGGTACGCAGTCCTTCGGTATCATAAGTAAAGTTTACCTTGTAATTCTTTGTAAGCGTCTGTGACAACTGGTTCAGTGCATTGTAATGATTGACTACGTTCTCGTTCAGCCGATTGTCCCCCAGCGTCACATCGATGTCAACATAGGTGCTGTCTTTCTTGTCACTGGGGATTTCATAACGATTGACCGTGGCAAGCTGGTTTCCGTTTTTATCATATTTATATATCACAACAGAATCCTCCTCCGTGTCAGTATTTAACGTATCGGTGCGGAGCAGTTCATCGTTTCTGTTGTATCTGTAGGCAGTTACTTTATTCCCAACCGTCATTTTCTTTCGGTTGTTGTTGCTGTCATAGGTGTAGGAAATGTCCTCACTGCCTGTTTTGGTTTCTTTCTTAATACGTCCTAACAGATCATAGGTATAGGCTGCCGTCTTTTGGGATTTCTTGCCATCTTTGTCCATCACATCAGAAGTTTCTTTCGACTTCTGTCCATTGGCAAGATATTCCGAGGTATACTGGGATATTACCCCGGTGCTGCCTGTCTGGTTCTTCATTGCTGTAAGGCGATTCTGGTAATCGTAGGTGTAGGTAGTCGTCTGATTGTTGCCAGGCACGGTCCTCTCTGCCAAGTTTCCATCCATGTCATAGGAGTATCCTACTATCTGATTTCCCTGTTCATCGGTAACGGCAGTCAGTTTGGACTCCCCGTCATAACTGTATTGAAGGGAAAGTTTGGTATCGTTCCCCACTTTTACGGCAAAGGCAGACTTATTCCCAGCACTGTCGTAAGAATAGTTCTTCACCACATCCTTGTTCTTGGTCAGTTTTGTGGTTTCTTTCGTGACCTGCCCGGACGCATCCTCATACACAAATGACGTATCATCCAATGTCGCAACATCTCCATAGGCATTGTAGGTATAAGTATGTTTCGTCTGTTTCCCAGTCTTTTTCTCCTTTGCTATCATCTCTGTAAGGCGGTTCTGATAATCATAGGTGCTTTTCTGGGTGTTGCCATTCTTATCCACTGTTTTCGTCAGATTGCTATTCACATCATAAGCATAAGTCTCTCTCCTGCCCTCCGGGTCAGTAAAAGCAACCAGCTGATTTTTTCCGTCATATTCATACTTCGTCTCGGCTACGGTATCGGTCTTTTTCTGTCCGCTGACCGTGAGCTGATAGGTCTTTCCGGCATAGGAGAACGTATCCATATCTTCAGCAGCATCCGTTACTTCTGACACAGTAAGGGTCAACGGTTCCGTCATTCCCGTAAACTGGCGCACTTTGTTCCCCTGGATGTCATAGACATACTGGACATACTGCGCTTTCTTACCATCTAGCAAACTTTTGACCATGACAAGATTGCCCCGCTTATCATAAGTATACTCGGTTTTTGCCGTCCTGTCACTGTCAATCTGTTCGTTCTTTTCCGTCACATTTCCCGTGTTATCATACTCCGTCGTGGTGGTCTGGTATTCGATGCTGCCATCCTTCTTTTCCTGTGGGATCTCGGACTGGATCATCTGGCCGAGGATGTTATACTCATACTTGGTTGCCACATTTTCCTTGGTTCCCCTTGGAGTGTATTCTCCTGTTACCTGTCCCTGCTCGTCATAGTCGGTCTTGACAGTCTGGGACTGCCAGCTGGATTCGCCCTCTTTCCGGCTCTTTGTCTCGGTCTGGCTGACATTGCCGTTATCGTCATAGGTGGAAAGAGTCTGCGTCTCATAGGCAGGAAGCCACTTCCCGTCCTGCTGTTTTCTGGTAACTGTACTTTCTTTGGTGGTTCTGCCAAAATCATCCGTTTCATAGGTAATGACTGTCTCCACCCTGTTCTTACCACGGATGGCAGTGCTTGTCTGGGACAGGGTGTTCCCTTCCGCATCCGTTACGGTTTTTGTAATGTTTTCACTTAGAACTGCATCATTGAACTGGTCATAGTACCCCTCTGCATCTGCCTCCGGCTGGTATTTCGCCGGATTTAAGACCTTGCTGTAACTGGTGGAGATAGTCTGTGCTTCGTCTTCTTCCCCGGTTACTTCTGTCTCGCTCTTGCTGAAACTCCATGAAGTGCAGTGGGAAGCGTCCAGTTCCCCATTGCTGAACTCTGCACTGCCAATTTCATCGCCCAGATTGTCATAGAAGTGCTTGCTTCCAGAGAGAATATCCCGTCCTTTTCCGGTAATGTAATAGTTCGGTACGGTTTCCCCATTTTCATTGACAATGAAGCGCTTTTCATCCGGCTCAAAGGGATAGGTACGTTCTTCGATCAGCCGTGCGGTTTCTTCTTTTTCTTCATCAGAATCATTTCCTTCGTCATTGTCGGAAGAATCATCTCCATCTTCCTCGCTGCCATACTCATAGATGCTCTCCGTCCATGTGCCTGCGGCTTCATCTTTGCTGACTACCGTGTTGCCAAAGGCATCCTGGATGTCAATGGAGACACGACCATAATCGTCTACGGTCATGCTTTTCAGCCCATCCGCAGACTGATATTCTTTCTCTTTGGATTCATACTCCGTCCCCACAGCGTTGATGGTTTCCGTTTCCTCCCCGGTTTCCGAGTCATAGGAAGTTTTTGATACCAGACCGTTTTCATCAGTGTAGCTCAGTTCATTGCCGAACGAATCATAAGTTGTCTCTTCTTCGGTATAAGTACGGTTATCTTCCGGACGTTTTGCGGACGTGATGGTTACGGTTTTCTTGGTCTGCTGTCCCAGACTGTTGTAGGTATAATCGTTCTGGATGACTTCTTTTTCCCCATCCGTACTGTAGGAAGGGTAGACTTTCCCCTGGGTCTCATTTCCCTGCCCGTCATACTGGAAATCTGTTTTGGAAATGGTCTTGTATGCACCACCGTTTACGCTTCTCTGCTCGGAGATGCTGGCATAGTCAATGCCATTCGCTGCCACAGTGCTTGCCAGTTTATTTTTGGTATTTGCGCCCACATAGGATTCTTCCGTGACCAGAGGACACGCCATTGCAGCGTCTCCTGCCGGATATCCACTTCCTGTCCCCCGGTAGGTGTAGGTCGTCGTATACAGATGTTCTTTCCCCTTATTTTTTGCCAGATATGCTTTGGAGGATTTATACGTTAGAACATTCCGATATTTGTCGTAGGTATATCCCTGCCTTGTCGTGACTGCCTTTTCCCCTTTTTGGCCAAAAGATTTACCGGTTTCTAATGTCACAAGGGAACCTTTATTATCGTATTGGTATGTTGTCTGCTCTTTTTCCTTCCCATAATTTACTTCATCCACCAGCATCTTGTTCTCATTGTAAATATACAGACTGACGTTTTTCTTCGTGCTACTCTTCAAATGAAGGTTGTCCGGGTTGATCTTTGATTTCTTATATTTGAAATCATAAAACTTCCCATTCGTTTTATATTTATTCGGATTGAAGGTACTGACAATGGTTACTGTCTTCAGTCCGCTGTTGCCATACTGCCAAACCTCATCATGATTTTCATAAAAATCCGCAAAGGAAATGAGGCTGTCTTCCTGCTTTTGGAAATAGTCATACTTTACACCGTTTGATTTTTTCCCCGTCTTCGTATCTTTTTCATATTCCCTGGTTACATAAAACTGCTCCGTGACCACGTCCCTTTTCTGCCCCGTTCCAGATTCTTTCGAGCCACGCAGGGAACATGCCCTGTATTCATAATGCTGTTCGCTTCCTTCTGCTGATACTTTTGTCAGGAGATAACTCTGGTTGGTAGAGACACGCTGGGATGCCACTCCCGCACCAGAGGTATTAACCAGACGCTCCACCGTCTTATAGCTATACTTTTCCTTGCTGCCGTCTACCGTTGCGCTGGTCAGAACCACGCCGTTCAGCCTGTCCCCATGATGGGGGGTATAGGATTTCTCTTCGGTTTCATAGGTAATCGTTTTTTGAGATACTCCACCCTCCATCTTGCTGCCCTCAACGGTAACTGATGCCAAGGTCTTTTCCTCATCATCTCCGCTGTAATGGAAAACGATCTCCCGCCCGACGGAATCCGTAATCTTACTAAAGTAAATGTCATCCGTGTATGTATAGGCAATCTTGTTGTCGTGGGCATCTTTCTGCAACACAATCACTCCGTTTTCGTTAAAATAGGTGCGGAGCCCCGTTTTGTCACGGAGAAGGTACTTGCAGGCGATGCCGTCTACGGTCTTATCCCAATCTTCTAATTTAATATCATCGTAATCATAACCTTCCAGTCCCTTGATATGATAACTTTTGCTGGCATCGTCTCTCTCTGTTTCGATATTCATGACCCCGGCACTGCCGTAGTGCAGGTATTTGGGTTCTTTCCCCCATCCTTCCTCTTTCGTCAGCGTTACTGTCTCAATCCATGGAAAATCATACCGCCAGCCACTTGCCAGACCATACACGTTGTGCCCTTCATTGCTGACAATTTTTGTCCTTTGGGTATCATTTTCCGTAGCATCCCTCCAGACATCTCCTTTCGTATATTTTACCAAGAGATTCTTCAGGGCATTTTTATGCTTATTCCATATGGCGATATTGACTACAATGCTCTTATCCATTCCTTCCTGGTCAATAAAATGCACTCGGATGGTATCTACTTTCAAAGCATCCACATGCTCCACGGTAGCGTGACCGAGATTGGCTTCATTGCTATCATAGTAACGGTCAAGTTCAAAATCCATGCCACCTGTGCCTTCCAACGACAGGTCATTCCGGGAGAGCATCAAATGCCCGGTGGCGGTGTCTACGCCATCTGCTACTTCTGCTTCCAGCGGAGAACCAGCAAGGCGGTTTTCGTAAACACTGCGGAAAGTATCGCCGTAGGCGGCTTCCAGTGCTGTATCATAGGATTCCCCCGCAGCCTGGCAGATGCTGCTGTTCGCAGACAAAAATGTTCCACATATCATAGCAGCGGTTATTGCTCCAAACAATATCTTTCCTAATCTCCTCATAGATTCCAAACTCCTTTCTTATGCAAGACTCCATTCTTCCTGCCAAATTTACTATCAATTTTCATTCTGCTTTTTCAATTCTTCGACCGTTATTCCTGCAGCCAGTTTCTGTATCACTTCATCAAAGGTATATGTCCCATTCATAATCAGAATCGCCACTTCTACCCGTTCTTCCTTGCCCAGCGACTTGTCCTCCAACCTCTGTATCTGCTCCTTGGTCAGTCCCAGCTGCTCCTCCGTAGTCAAAATCTCACTATCTTTGACTACCTCTGACCACTTGCGCTTATCAGAAATCTTTCCTTTGGCTTCCGCCAGCTCTATTGCTTTTCTTCCAGTTTTGACAGACAGTTTCTCCGCTTCCTGTAAATCCTCCAGGGAATAACCGTCCTTTTCCATCTGGTATTTTTCGTTCTCCGGAATGGTGAAGAAAGCCTTTTCCAGTTCCTTTGCTGTCTTTTCCCAATCTTTCATCTTGATCTGCTGCTCTGCCACATCCTCTCTGGATATCTCGTAGAGTTCTGAATACAAATCGGCAGTTTCCTGATCGGAAGCACTGAGGGAAAGGTAATTTTCCTCTTTTTGCTTCTCTACATTCTGTTCCTTCTTGTTTTGGTTATGATTTCGCATCATGAAAAACACCGTTCCTGCGACAGCGAATAACAAAACCATCAAAATGCCCGACAAAATTACTTTATATTTTTTAACAAACTCCAATGATATTCCTCCGTTCAAAACAAGTAATTAATCTAACTTTGATTTACACCAATATAAGCGTTCAAAACAACATTCAGCAAAAGCATATTCATATATTGGTCATTTAATTATGTGACGTAAAACTTTTTTTTACAATACAATTAGGACTTACCAGTTATGGACATCCATAACTGGCAAATCCTCTTGTTCTTATTTTTCCTCTTTATCCGTCAGGGTAATCTCTACCTTGGTCTTTCCGTCAATCTTTCCCTCCACCGGGATAGACTGGTAGGTTTCAAAACTCTCTCCCCGCTCCAGGCTCCCCGTGAGTTTCAATACCAGCACACCCTTTTGGGGCTGGTATTTCAGCAACGTAACACCGTCGGCTCCCTCTTTCAGTGCATCTTCTGTTTCAAAAGAAGATGCATTTACGATCTGCATTTCATCGGGATTGACAGTTACGGTCACAATCTTTGTCTGTCCCTTTTTGAGATTTCCGGCAGTTACCTGCAGTTCGTAGGCTCCGCCTTTCTTTACCAACATTTCTTTTGTTGTACTCTGCACTTTGACGCTATACTGCTCCACTACATCCAGCACACCATATCCGCTCATTTCCCCGCCGATACTGTACACGTCCTTGCCGGATGCCACCAGCGCGGAATCTTTCTTGGTCAGGTTCATGGCAGAAATCTGGCTCCATTCGTCCGCATAAGCATCGTAGACGAGGACTTCTTTTGTCTCCGTCTCTTTTACCATGTAAATCTTACCGCTGATGACAGCGGATGCCCTGTATTTGTCGGATGTTGCAAATGGACACTCTGCCCCAGCGTCCTCAAAAATATTGTCTTCTGGGAGATATTCCTGCCAGAACATCTTCTCTCCATCTTCTCTTAATACGAACACCCGGTTGTCCACGCTGACGGCATCGATGACGGTGCTGGTGTCCGGCATGACTGCCGTTTCCCAGGTATCAGTCTTGATGTTATAAACTTCTGCCTTATCGGTTGCCCCTGCCTTTGTCCATGTATAAAGCTGGTCTTTGCTGACAGCGGCTGCCAGATTGGTTCTGCCCTCAGCCATGTCTGCTTTTTTCTGCCACTGCTTTGTTTCTGTATTGAAAGCATATACAGCATTTAACATTTTGCCTGTAGCGCTGGTGTCGGTCTGACCGCCAACGACAGTTATCTCATTGTTGTAGGCAAACATGGCTGCCTTGCAGATTCCGGTTTCCGTTCCGGGATAGTCCGGCAGCGTTTCCCAGGTTTTCTTTTCGCTATCGTATGCCACAAAACTCTTCAGAGTACCTGTGGCATTTTCCCCGCCCAATACATAGATTTTTCCATCCAGTGCCGTGACGGAACTGTTTTTTCTTGCCTCCTGCATGGGCGCCGCATACACCCACTCAGACTGGCTGTCTGTGCTAAATATCATGCGGGATGATTCCCCTGTCAAGGATGCGTTTTCCCTTGCCGTGACCGTGAAGCCAAGGATTTTTCCTGCCGTTTCGTTGTGGTAGATGTAATCATAGGAAGTGCCTGTTACGATGGCTTCACCGGTCTTCTTTCCACCGTCATAGATGCAGACTAGATATTCTTTTGCCTTGTCTATCGCATCCCATGTGATGGTCACTTTGTCCTGCCCTTTGATGCTTACTGGCTCCGGGATGGCAAAACGCTTTTTCAGGTGAAGAGTGTAATTTCCCGTCCCATTATTTTTTACGTTGACTTTCAGGTATTTTCTGCCTTCGTATGCCCCAGTGAAAAGGAAGTTGTGGTCCAGACCAGCGTTATCGTCATAGCCCACGCGCTCTTTATTGGCATCATACATGACTGCCTGGGTGTCTATGGAGGATTCCGTGTAAATGTCATAGGCAATGCCCGGCTTGGCATCAAAGTAATAGTAGTTTTCCTGTCCCGCCTTGATGACGGAGCGGGTAATGGGAATATTTTCTTTCAATTCCACGGCTCCTTCAAAGCCAACGACCTCATAATGCACGGTAAAGTACGGATTCCTATCGAGCTTTGCCTGATAGGAGCGGTTGGAGTTGTCCGCCGCGAGGGCTACGCCGTAGTTGGCTTCCCCGGCATACCATGCTTTGACGATATTTGTCACATCACACTGATAGCTGCCCGCTTTCTGGATTCCCACGGAAGCGGCCGCATCCGGCTCATAAGCCGGACGGTTGTTGTAAGTTAATTTCCTGACATTCCAGTTCTGCTTTACTTTATGGATGCCGATGTCAAAGGTCTTTCCCGCCCCTAATCTCAGTGTTTTCTCGTTTTTGATATGTAGTGCCGCATCCCGGATCTGCACGTTTTTGTTTTTCAGTTCCGAGAGCGTGGACATCTTAGTAAATGCCACGCATTTGTTTGGCTGCAATAACAGGGATTTGTCATAACCGAAGTTGCTGTCTGGCGTTCCGGCGTAGGCTGCGCCTACTTTTACGTCCCTGCTGTGCTTGTCAGTTAAATATGTCGTCCGGATTTCTACCGGGAATTTTCTCTTTTTACTGTTCCACCATTTTTTGTCCGGTGTCACTTTTAATGTCTTGCTCTTTTTGTTGTAGGATAATTTTACTTTGGATGTGGATACCCCACCCGCATCCGTGATAACCGTGCTCATGCGTGTAAATTTTGTCTTGCCCTTTTTAGTTTTGAAATAGACCTTTTTGCCCTTTACTTTTGCTTTCAGTTTGGTATTCAGTTTGAACGAAAGGGCTTTTCTTTTCTGTTTTTTGCTAATTTTAACGATCTCCTGCACTTTTTCTGGAAAAATATCGTAGGAGATGCTTGTGTTTTTCATAACGCCTTTATAGGTAACTTTGTTCTGGTTCAGCACATCGGTTGCTGTTTTTTTCTTAGGATTGCTTCGCTTCGCCTTCGCTGCTTTGAGT
The DNA here is from genome assembly GCA_910574015.1 of Eubacteriaceae bacterium. Taxonomy (GTDB): domain Bacteria; phylum Bacillota; class Clostridia; order Lachnospirales; family Lachnospiraceae; genus Eubacterium_F. Next base: position 50,801 of record CAJSYQ010000014.1, read on the forward strand.
TTTTTGCCCTTTAAGGCAATCGACAGGCTGGTTTTGCCCCGCTTCATGGAGACAACCGATTTCTTGTTTGCTTTTTTGGATACTTTCATGGAAAGGTCGGTGGCTTTGGTTTTGTAGTTCTTTTTGCCGGATTTGACCAAGGTGGTATCAATCTCTTTCCATGTGCCATTTTTCTGATAATGGATCGGCATAGAATAAGTGGCGGCAGTATAGCTGCCGTCGGACATGGCAAACTGCTTGACAAATTTGGTGCGCTTGGCAGGGAGTTCCCCGGTAATGGCGGATGCAACCTTGAGGGCATTGGTCACAACTGCCTCCGCCGAAGCAGCGTCAACCGAGGCTGCATCAGCCTCTTTCTCATTGTTAATCAATAAATTTGAACTGAAGATAGAAGTAAATGCTAAAATACCTGTTAACAAACTACCAATGATCACTTTTTTCCTTTGATTCATACGCAATCCCCTTTCTGTACTTTTGCTTTATGTTATATATTAAAACCAGTCAAGATAACTGATGAATTCCCTACCCATTGCACAGATACAATGGGCAATCACTTTTTGGTTCTGCATCACAAGATTCCGACTATTTCTTAACTGGACGTTTCGGCTGATGCAGAATCCCGGCACAGATTGGCGGCCATCCTGACTTTGACTTAACCGCTTCCATTTTTGCAATTTTTCCTGCCAAATTAAGAATTGGACTGCCTGTTTTCCTTGTTTTCATCTGTTCTCACCTCCTGCCGTATTAACTTTGCTACTACTATGAAAACAGCACATATGATGATTGCCATCAGAATATATTGCTGCCATTTCATTTTTAAGATAGTTCCTATCCCTGCTGCTCCGATTTCCAAAAACAATATTCCCCTGCTCCAATTTCTGTATTTTCTTTGCTCCTCCAGCGTCAGCATAAGGTCAGGATGATTCACAGGCGCAAAAAACAGAATACAAAGGATGGAAATAGCAAGCATCAATCCGAATATAACCATATGTTTTGCCAGTAATGGCACAAAAACTTCAAAGGTCAGTACAACCGCAGCTACCGAGCCTATGAAACAGCCCGGAAACGATTTTGCATGGAATCCTCCGGTCGTCTGACGCAGCATCAGAAAACATACTGTAAATACCACTCCCTCCCACAATTTCCCAAGCAGAAAAGAAAGCATAAATAGAACCGTACAAACAATTAGTTTTTCAAAAACAAGTGTCAAACCATAAATAGAATCTTCTCTGTACTTTTCTTCTAATGCGTGACTCCGAATCAAAAAATCAACAAAATCTACCACCATTGCACGCCATCTCCTTTGCCCACAGATATATCATACATCTTTATAATAAATCAATAGCAATTACATAATTTGACGGAAAGTTGCAAAAATTGACGGTTTTCATTTAAGAAATGATCTTGATTGCTCGAATGTAACACGACCTTCCCGTTTTGTAAACGAGTTTCACATTTTGAAAGCGACCTTCAAATTTTGTACCCGAAATTCCACTTTTGTAGCAACTTTCCCGTTTTTTTCTGCGGTTCTGTGGTATAATGGTCCCACAGCAGGATAAAAATGCGCACAAAAACCGGACGTCAGTTTTGTCTTACAAATTTTATAAGCCGAAATTCACGCCTGATTGACTCCTTATTTTCAGCCGGCGGTCTGCGCTTGTTTTCCTGTTACTTTTTCAGAAGTCCTGGCGTAAGGTTGATGTCTCCGGCGGTAACCTTCTGACATCCTAACTTCTGCGCCAGTTCTTCCCCGTAATAAAAGCTGAATGCTTCATACGGACTTTTTCCATTCAGTTTCTTCCTCCGGTAGGAATTGATGTGGTTCATCATCCGCTCCACGTCTTCCTGGGTCAGTTCATCAAAACTCTTTCCTTTCGGTACAATTCTGCGGATGAATTCATGTCCTACTTCTATCTCTGCTTTCTGATAGGGTGCACTGGGATTGCAGTAATAAATCCGCGTCCTCTGGAATCCCCTTTCTTCCGGTCCGTTTTCTATCTTTTTCGGATTGGAGAATTCACTCCCGTTATCCGTCAGTATCACCGGAAACAGCCTTGTGAAGTCTGATGCTCCCAGCTTCTGATACAGTCCGTCGTAAATGTCGATTACGGACTGTGATGTATTGGCTTCCCTCAGAAATCCCAGCATCAGAGATACGTTCACAAAATAAATGGTCAGAAGGACTTTCCCTCCTTTACTCCCGATTACGGAATCCATCTGCACCACCGCCGTATCCGGGTGCTTTTCCATGTATACCTCATAATCATGATAGTTCCTTCCCACACGGCAGCCACGGTCTACCTTCAGCTCCGGTTTCTTGTACCTTGGGCGGTATTTTACCTTCCTCGGCAGGTCAATGTTACGGATGTCGAACAGACAGCCGTCCACATAATTGTACAGCGTCTTCTCACTGCACATCAGCTCGTCCTTATGGTTTAAATAAATCTGGTGGATGGACTGCCCCTGTTTTACCAGCGGCACCAGAATCTCATTCAGCCTTGCAATCTCCCCTTCCGTCGAGAGGATGCCGCTCCGCGACTGGGATATTTTTTCCGTTGCCTGCCGGTGTGCTTCCAGCGCATCATACACCGTCTTAGTCAATGTACACTTTTTTACCTCACGGCATCCGTTACAGGCATAAGGCGGTTTAAAACGGTGCATGCATACCTCTTCTTCATACTGTTCACAGTAACGGTTACAGATGAATTCACACTGTTTGCAGATGGATACGAGCGGATGTTTACAGTCCGTTGTTCCGCATACTTTTTTCCTCCTGCACCCTTTCCGGTACTTACAGGTGTTGTGGGGGAATACGCTGTATCCGGTATCCTGTTCCACGGAATAATTCCTGACTTCTTTTGTGATTGTGGTCCTGTCCCTTCCCAGCTTTCTCCCGATCTCCGTAAAGGTCATGTGGGCTTTCAGACTGCTTTCGATCTCCAGCCGGTCCTCATAGCTTAAAAACTTTGCCATAATGTCTCTCCTTTCCCCGCCGGCTGTTCTGTTCTCATAATATAAACAGGAAGAACATCTCTGCTCCTCCTGCATTTGTATCGTCACTTTCACTGCTGTGATTTATTCTGTTTGTATTCATCTTTCCCCTTCAGACGGGAATCTCGGATTACATTTCACGAATGATCTTGATTGAATTGTTTCCAAACAAAAAGCAAGGCTGCATAAAGCATGACCTTGCACAAAACATACGCTAATCTATATTTTTTATTTATGGTGTGCCAATACACTACACTTTAATCTCAGGTATCACGGCAGTGTACGAAAAACATCCCTCTTCGTAACGCATCATTCCCATCCCCTGATACTTATCCAGTATCATCCGGACATTCTTCAGACCAATCCCATGTCTTCCCTTATCTTCTTTACTTGTAGGGATTGCATCATCCTGAATGTCAACCGGTTCAGACACTGTATTCCGGATAGAAAGCACAAACTGCCGCTTCTCCCTGACAAGTTTTACCCATATTTTACGCCCGCTCTCTAATTTTCCACATGCCTCTATTGCATTGTCCAGAAGATTGGACAACAGACTGACCGCATCCTGCTCCTCCAGCCATAAATCGGATAAATCATTGGCATAAAAGAGAAATGAAATATCCTTTCGCTTTGCCAGACGATATTTCTGGTTCAATACGACATTGAGAATCGGATGGTTGACATCCACATTCTGCATCTGGTCGGGAAGCGAATCTGCCAGCTTCTCTGCATATGCCTCCGCCTCCTTATACTGCTGTCTTTTTAGCAGCCCCTGCATACAGCCAATCTGATTATGGTAATCGTGCAAAATACGTTTTTGCTCTTCATAATTGAGGCTCATTTCATGGTATAACTGAATTTTTTCCTCATTTCTCTCCTGCAGCAGACGGATCTGGTTCCATCGCCTATCTTTCTCTGAAATAAACTTCAGCCATTCAAACATAACAACATTCATTACCATAATGCCAAGAGAAACTGCCAGATAGTCTGCCGAACTGTTCCTGCCCAGAAAGGAAAAAAGCATGACCAACATGATAACCATAGACAGCACTGGAAAACATATCATCAAAATCCATGCCGGTCCCTCTATCTGCACTTCCCTTCCCCGCTTCCAGAAATGTTCGGACCCTAAGACAACAACAAAAAGAACCGTTTTGCAGATCAAAACCAGGATAACCTGCATCACATCGTTTTCCAGATAGTTTTTATCTATAAAGGTACTCAGAATGATAAACGAAAAATAATCCACGCAATACAATAATGTATAAAATGCCCCGCATATAAATAATTTCTTCTGCCATCTTCCTAAAAAGAAAATCTGCGATAATAAAAATATGCCAAATACAATCCCCAGAATCCGATATACATATAAATCCTGTGAATTAGTAAGGCATCCGATTCCCCAGATCATTCCGGCCAATAAAAATACGAATAAGCCTCCTTTCCATTTGGCCAAAAACCTCTGCTTCAAAAAAATGTCCAGAAAAATCCTACAGCAAAGGGCTTCATAGAAAACAATGCTGATACTCTTCAAAAATTCTTCCAACATTCCATTCTCCTCCATATGTTTATATCTCTTTATACTGCAAATACCGTTGCTTTACTTCAGGATATCTGGGACGGGAAACCGGAATCTCAGACCCATCAGACAGACAAATTAAATAGTTATTGATCTGCTCGATATGCCCAAGGTTAACCAAAAAGCTCTGATGACAACGGGCAAAATTAAACTCCGACATTTTGGATTCCAGTTCGTTAATCTGACCATACATATACAAAATTTCGCCCTTTCTTCTAAACTGTAATTTATGGGACTGGCTTTCTATATATAGCAGGTCATCCAGCAGTATGATCCTTTTCCCGCCAACAAAGGGAAATTCCATCCTATGTCCGCTACACTTTCTTGTTTTTATAATGTCAGCCAGACAATCCGGCAATGATTTGTCAATTTCCTTTTTCATAATATAACGCACCGCCCTGACATTATACCCCTCAAAAACGTAATCCGGCGTGACTGTAATAAAAACAATGTCAATTTCCGGATTTTTCTCCCGAATATAATAGGCTGCATCCATCCCATTCATGCCGTCCATTTCGATATCCAGAAATATGATGTCAAACTTCTGGATATTTTCTTCTCTTTCACAAAAAACATCCCCATTCACGAATAATTCAATCCGAAACAGCACATCCTCTTTTACCAGATAATCCCTGACAACACTTTCAACATAGTTCCTATAATACTTCTCGTCATCACAAATAGCAATATTTAATTCCAAACCCATAGCATCCTCTCGCCTAATTCTTTTGTCATTCTGCAACCATCTTATTATTTTAGCATATCTACAGACCATTTGCGACTAAAAATCAACTCAACGAAAGTCACTATGTACATAGTAACATCATATAAGGGTATCGTCAAACCGTAACTTTTTGTTTAGTATCATAGTTAAGAGGTGTTTTTCATGAAAAAGGAAATTTTTACAATGAACCAGTATGGTTCCGTCAAAATTAATATAAAGAAATATATGGATTCTGAGAACATAACCAGAAATGCGCTGGCAAAAGCCATCAATACAAGATTTGAAGTAATTGACAAATGGTATAACGGATATGTCGAAAAAATTGATGCAGATATCCTTGCCAGAATCTGCTATGTTTTAGACTGCACACCGGGCGACATTATTGCATATGAACAGGATATCGAATAATCTGAGAAATATGTCATTTCAGCTTTTCTGCAAATCCCAAAAATAATCTTCCAAAGAAAAAATCTGCAGATCAGAGGCCTTTCCCTAACCTGCAGAAATAAAATTTATTCTTTTATAATTTCATCCGGTTTTCTGACAGAGATCACCAACAGCCTGGCATCCCGTCCCATCCAGCTCCGACAGGTAGACAGCGTGAGAAACTCATACTTCCGAAAAAACTCCTCTGGTGCTTCCTTCTCAAGTTCTGCCTTGATCTTCTTTCCCATCTCAGTCTGGTACAGACTCCCGGAAAGTATCTTACCTACATATCCACCATACTCATCCCAGTTCCCGACATCGGTGAAAGAATAGACAGAAGATGATGTCGTTGTCTGCATTACCGACATGATCTGGTACTTCCGTTTCTCATCCCCCGCCCGGAAGCTGACTTCCGGATGCTCCTTATAAAAGATTTCACTGGAATACGCATGGAGCGCTCCGAACATCTTGCCTCCGTTGATATTGTGCCCATAAATAATGCAGTTATCACTGTCAATCATGCATCTGGAATCCAGAAACGGGGTGCCATAAAAACTATAGTTCCCATCGAAATCCCGATGCAGGTAATACTCGCTGTCACCTTTCCGCTGCATGACCGGATAAGAAATGCTGGTGTCCTTAATCTTCAGCCAGCCAATCCAGTCTGGATTTTTTTCTTCCTCTGGCAAAATGCGAGAAACGGGATGTAAATCCCGCTCCTCTATTTCCTCCAGCTGGTCGAATCGGACTTCCTGCTCTTTGTCATTCTGGTAAGAACGGTATACAAAATACCCCGCTACCAGAAATGCCAACAAAAAAAAGAGGCATGACAACCTCTTGATCCGTTTCTTCCTGCAATTTACTTTTTTCTCCTGTCTCATTTTGCACGCGCCTTTTTCCTTCGAAAGAAGAACATTCCAGCACTCCCCAACATGGAAAACAGGATGACTGCTGCTACAAGCGGTGTGGTTCCGCCTGTCTGTGGCACTTTTGGTGTCGGTATCTTCTTATCTGTTACTGATACTTTTTGTACCTCTCCAGTATCTTTTACCGTAAACTGAACCGGTTGTGCAAGCTGGTAGCCTTTCGGCGCCTCAATCTCTTTGAATGTATAGGTTTCCCCTGCTTTCAGTTTCCCGATGATGTCATAGCCCTCCTCTTTGGACGTAAAGCTCATAACCTTTTTATCACTGCTGTCAAATACCTCGAATTTTGCACCACGAAGCCCCTGCCCGGTATCGCTTGCCAGTTTGATCAGACGGATTTTTGTAGTGTCATCTTTCATCTGCACACTCTGAAACTCTCCCGAATCCTCTATGGCAAACTCAATACTGTCGGCGGTTGCATACCCATCTGCCGGCCGCTTCTCTGTCAGGATGTAAGACTTTCCCACTGCCAGTTTCTGCTCGATGATGTGCTTTTCCTTCGTGGAGGTCCATGACTCAATTACGGTATCCGTATCTTTTTCCGTAATCTGCAGTTCACAGCCCGGTATCTCCTCTGAGCCTGCAATCTCAGTCTTGGAGATTTCCACTTTTGTTGTGTCATCCACCATATGGATCACATTATCAGTTCGGAGCGTCCTGTTTTCTCCATTTATGATGACTGCCTGTGTCTGACCGTTCTCTCCCTGAACAATCTGAAAGTTAATGCTCTCTGCTGTAGCAAAACCATTCGCTGGTCTGGTTTCCGTCAACGTATAGTCCGTATCGTGAAGCAGGCCATTTACCTGCACTGCCCCCTTTTCATCCAGAATGGCTGTGACATTGCGATAACCCATATCCTCCAGTTTTTCATTCACACGGATGGATTCCTGATTACCGGATGTCCAGCTCACAATGACATTGCCCGCTGCATCCGTAATCTGCAGTTCACAGCCCGGCAGTTCCTCACTGTTTGCGATGGAGGTTTTGCTGATGACTGTGCTTGTCTGAGCATTGACCGCTTCCACATCCGCAGCAATCACCTTTGTTTCCTGATCCTTGTACTCCAGATGCACCGGATACTCCGTTTCATTCAGGTAATAGCTTCCGGATACGGACAATTCTTTCAGATAGTAATCACCGGAATTCAGCGTGGTGGCAGAATCCGTAGCCGGAACGCTTTCGGATTCATCTTCCGTCTCTCCTGCTGCGTCATCTTCGGATTCATCCTCTGCATCTTCTTCTGTTTCCAAATCTTCTCCCGATTCATCCTCCACATCTTCTGTATCTTTTCCAAATGCAGTTTTCGATGTATTTGCCAGTGTCAGAAGACTTTCCAGAGGTGGCATTGTCCCAACTGCCGGTGTTTCAGTAGGTTCTGCATCTACAGCAGAATCCGTATCCACTTTCGGGTAATTCTCACTCATCAACGGAAGATCAAGATCCGATTCTGCTTTTCCATCGGCATCCGTGGTAACCGTTCCAAGCTGCGTTCCGGCAGCCACAATCTTTTCTCCATCGGCATTGTAAATATCATTTCTGGTAAAGATACCAAATACCGCACCCTCGACGGCCTGTCTGGTGGCAGCGTCTGTCTTAAACAGGGAAATGGCTGCCTTTGCGCGGGCATTGACTACATTCAATACGCCATCTTTGTCCGTGGCGTCTGTGGCATTGAGAACGTATTCCTCATCCTTGTTTTTCCAGTTAAATTCCACATCCCATCCCTGCTCCGGCAGAACATAGCCATATCCGGCCTCTTTCTCCGTCAAATGGTATTTCCCAAGCGGCAGGTCAACCGTTACCGTACCATCCTCATCCACTGTATATCCGGTGATATCCTTACATTCTCTGGTAAATTCTGCGCCCCTGCCTGTTGTGATTGTTGTCACAAGTTCACCCTTATCGTACCAGTTCGTTCCCTGATTGTCCTGCGTTGCAATATCCTCCGCTGCCGTAACCTCGAACACGCAGCCTCTCAGAAAACGGTCCTCATAGACAAACGCTCCCTCTTCATAGCCTGTCAGCATCTCACCGGTCTTATAGAGTTTCAACCTGCCTGCCGTTTCATGATTTGTGTAAGTTACGGTAACAACGGCATGGGTATAGCCGTCTTCGTCGGTAAAGCTCTCATAATTGTCGGCTTTGCTGTTAATCGTTACCTCAATGTATTTCTCTGTGATGTGAAGGCCGCTGGCAGAATCCGTCTCATAAATACGATAAGTACCTGACTTCAGTTCCTTTACGGTCATAATCTCGCCGGACTCATCCGTTACAAACTGGTTTACCGTCACGTTTTTATTTCCATCACTATAACTCTGCTCGACTAGCTTCTCCCCGTCATCCGTCACTTTGTAGATCTGGTATGTGGTGCCGGGTTTTAGTACCTGCTTTTCGGTGTTGCCATCTTTTTTGAGGATTCTCAAGTAGGCTTTGAACAAATTGTTATTCATTGGATACAGATAGGTTTTTCCATTTTGAGTCACTTCTACATCTTTAATGTCTTCAATCAGAACGGCATCTGTTTCCCCGGAATCTACCTGATGGATCTGATATAATCCATAATACAAATCACCCGAAACTCCATATCCATTTTCGTCTGTATGGATAATGGCTCTTTCATAATCATCGCAGGCATCATAACTTCCTTTGCGTTTTAAGAATACCTGAAATGTCGCATTAGCCTCCGGATGCAGTGATCCCGTCTGCCCCTCAGAATCATACTTCTGCACTGCAACCTTACCCAATATCGGTTGATTTCCGTACTCCTCCGTCGCAAGGTCATAGGTATACTCTGCCGCGTTATTCGAGGCATCCACTTTCACTGTGAGCACATCATTGGAAAGCGTATATCCCACTGGTGCCTTGACTTCCTTCAGGTAGTAGGCATTGCCGCTCCGCAGGAAATCTGTCACCATCTTTCCATCCTGGACGGTATAAATCCCTGCCGTTTTTGCTATGCCCTGAGCATCATAGACGGTTGCCTTATTCGTGCAGGAAGCATCCGCATATAACTGGAACTGCGCCCCTTCCAGGCTGGCATCCCCATGCGGTTTCTTATCTGCGCTGTATTTATCAATCTTGACAACATCAATGGTCGCTTTCTTGTATTTGTTGATAACTCCCACCTGATATGCTTTGGAATAATCGGAGGCCACCTCCTCTAAAGAATCCGGCCACTGCCCATCCTCATTCCGACTCCAACTGTTTGCCTTTTTTAAAGTAATCCTTTTTCCTTTGGCAAACTCTGGGTCCAAAACGATGTGTTTATTATCCCCCGTATTATCTTCCGTCAAGGTATACGTATTGGAAATGTCATTTTTCAGTTCTTTCATTTCCTGATTCATTAGTTTCTTGGCGGATTCTTTGGTCAGGTCAGAGGCGAAGTCTACACCCTCATCCAGATCAAGGTCATCCGTCAGATGTTTCTTTGCAGCTTTCTTGTCATCTGCAGACATATCCTTCAGTTCTGAATCCGGATAATAATAGTATTCCTGCGTCTGCAGACGGTATGTCATTCGGAAGGCTATACGTCCGCTGTCCCGCGTGAACCCTGTCATACTGAAGGAGGTATCGTTATCATCATCGGCATCACCTGTTTCCGTGCCATCCCGATCTGTCATGGCAAAAGAGTAGAGATCATCCAGGTTATCTGCATCCAACGTGAACTGTATTCCCCCCAGTCCTTTACCATCCTCATCCTTTTTCATCACCGTAATTCTCTGCCGATAATACTCACTGTCATTGATACTGGCTACCTCTGGCACGTCATCCGCATCTACTGTCAGCAGCCTCTGATATCTTTTGCTGTTCCCTGTCTTCTGCCAAATGGTAACATCCGCTGTCCATGCCCCGGATGGCTCAAAAATATCTTTATACAGGTCATTCACTGATTTTGTAGGAGAAATGTTAATATTTCCTTTAACCTGTTTAATGACATCTTTTAACTGCGCTTCGGAATTACGTCCTTCAGCGATGGACCAAATGAGCGCCTGACCCATGACAAACGCCTTGCCGGATCGGTTTCTGTCCACTACATACCAGCGGACGATTTTGGCATAATACCCATTTTTTTCACCGCCGGTATTCTGATCAAAATGATGTGTTTCTTCTGCTGAATAGGTATTCCCGGAATGACAGGTATACCCTAAATTAATGCAGAATGCCTTTTTCCCATTCAGCTTCATCTGCCACCATGTCCCGCTTTTTGTCTTCGAACCAATGGAAACCGTTCCCTTCCGGCCAAGGGACGACAGGCTCACTGAGGCAGATGCTGCACTGGATACTGAGGAATTTACCGCAGTCACACCGCACAATAGGGCAAATACCATTATATACGTCACAATTTTTCTAATTTTTTTATTTATTTTCATATCAAAGTTCCTTTCTTTTAAATCTACTGACCACGTCTCCACTCCATACTGGGGGGACCTCTTACAAACTTCGCCATAATGATCCAACCTTTCTCCTCAATCAAAAAAGAGCCTGCAATCAAACAGACTCTTCCTTATTTCATGTTAACAACCTATTTTGTTACTTTTTAGTATTTATCTAACTGGATATACTCCCAGTTTTTATAGCCGCCCTCCCACGGTGTCGCATCATAATAGTATTCCTGTCCGTCGATTACAGCCTGCACCTTGATGTGAAGCGCTCCATTTAATGTCGTGGTGTAAGTATATGCTTCAATCCCTATCATATTTGCCATATCACGCAACAGCTTAGCAGCACCGCCACAGTCTGTAAAACCAGTCTCCCAGTCAGCCCCGACATTTTCCTGTATAATCCATATCGTATTGTATCCAAGATAACTGCCGTTCGTATCAATTCTCGGATAGTTCATGTTATCACGGATATACCCTTCCAGACGCTCCATTTTCTGCTGCTCAGAAAGACTGCCCCATTTTCCCAGTCCATCTTCATTGTAGTCCTCACTGCTCACTGTCTGGATGACTTTTTCACAAAATGATTTTTTGCCTGCAGCACCATCTTTCACTTCAATCTGGAACGTATCGACGGTACGCCATGTATTATTGTTATTTTCTCCTTTTTCCAGTTCCTGGATTGAAACTGTTCGGATTCCCGGTTCCTCTGCCCTGCAGGTGTAAATCCAACCACCTTTCACTTTTTTAAAATAATTTGTATTTGTTTTTTCCTGATCCAGATACTCAATATCTTCATAAGAATACGCTGGTCCTCCCAAAACTTTTTCCCCATATGCCCCAATGCTCACATACACATTATCAAAATCATTCGGATTTGGATTATCCGTTTTCACATACAGCACAATCGGCACGTCCTCATAAATGGTAAACTGATTTAACACGCTGACCTCATAAGAATATTTTGCCTGATATGGTGTCGGTTCCGGGGATGGTTTCGGTGTCGGCACGGATGGCACGGCCGGTTCTGGGGATGGCAGTGGTGATGGATTTCCGGCATCATTACTGTTACTGCCAATTTTTCCAACCGCTATCCGGACAACATTGCTGTACTGGGTATAGGTGCCGGATACCCTTGCCTGTACCCGGTATTCATATACCGTATCTGCCTTTACCGTCTGATCCGTAAGAGTCGTCTTCCATGCTGTCTTTAATTTTTTCCATTCCCCTGTTTCCGTTTTCCTCTGAACCACATAGTGCTCTGCTCCCGCAATTTTGCTATACTGGAGTTTCACATATCCCGTATCATTTAAAGAAGCTTTCAGCGTTCCGGCAAAAGCAGGTTTTTTCCCAGTCTGGCGGGTCTTGCTGCTTTTCGTGACCTTCACCTTATACTTGTATACCTTTTTCTTCCCGCCTTTCAGATAACAGCGGACTGTCACCATTGCCGTTCCCGGCTTTTTACCCGTAATGACAATCCTGCGGTTCTTTTTCGTCTTCTTATATTTTACTTTTGCCACGGAGGATTTGCTGCTTTTGACCCTGACCTTTTTTGCCTTTGACAGCGCTGCCAAGCGCATGGTTTTGGATGCCTTATTTGCCATATCCACTTTAACGGTCTTCGTCTTTGCCAAAGCCGTTCCCGTTCCTGCATATAGTGCCACACTCAGCAGTAATATGGTAAATATGATCGTTCTTTTTCCGTTTTTCATGTTCATCAGTCCCTTCTCATTCTCCAGTTCCGATCTCAGACCAGTTCCAGACCTACCTACATCATAACACTATGACCACAAACATTCCAGAAAAATCTTATTCCCACACCTTTGCCACCACATCTGCTTCCCTCAAATACATATCTTCCCAGTATCGGGAGTCAAAGGAATTATTAACATTATCCCCCAGTACAAAATACGAATTGTTCGGTACTACAACCACCTGCCAGTTACGTTTTGGAATCACCCAGCCCTGAGTATATGTGAGTTTTTCCAAATCTACAGTATCTCCGCCCACAGCAGCAATCCGCTTCACCAACAACTCACCACCCCGCCGGAATACAATGACATCCCCCTGCTCCAAGCCCGGATACACTCTGGAAGCGATTAAAAAACTGCCTTTCTTCAGCGTCGGCTCCATAGATTCCGTTGGCACATACCCGGCTAATAATACTGTATGGAATAAAATCCATGTCAGTATACTGACACCCACCGGAAACATCCACCACCAAAATCCTTTCTTTTTAAATGGTCGTCTCCTACCCTGTTTTCTTTGTTCCATATCCATACTCCTCTGCCATCTGCCGCAGTTCCTCCTGCTCCCTCAGATACTTTCTTGCTTTCGATACCCATGCACAGACGAGATTTGCCCTCACGCCAAACCATTCACCAATCTCCCTGCTGGTATATCCTTTCTCCATCAACAACATTGCACGGATGCCTTTTTTCGTAGATGCGGGCACCAATCCCTGCGCCTCCTTTAGTATTTTCTGCAGGACAATCTGCAGTTCTTTATCATCATTATCATAAAAATCCCCTGTCTCCGGCAGGACATCGACTACTGTTTCCCTCTTTCCCTTTCGGGTAGAGGAAACCAGGGCATCGCAGATTTCATTCCAGATCAGCCGGTAGGCATAGGTGGAAAAGCACCCGCCCCTGTCACTGACCACTGCCTTACACAGACCGATACAGCCAATCTGGAACAAGTCTTCCCTGGAATACATGCCGTGTTGGAAAGTCCCGTGAACTTTATCGGAAATGACCTTATGTACCAGACCCATATTCTCTTCCGTCTTTTTTCTCTCTTCCGCATTCATTCCGCCTCTCCTCCTTTTCAGTCCATGTCCTCATCGATAGAAAACGCTATGGTTCTCAGGGCACATTTTGCTCCATTTCCATTTTTCCGCTTCCCCGAATTACCCGAAACGGATTTTCTTTCCGGGATTTTAGCAGCTTTATGCTTTCCTCAATAACCTGCCTACAATAATATTCACCCAGATGCCCAATGTGTGCTTCCGACATCGGGGCGCTGATGATGTCTGCCAGCCACTGGTAGGCATCCTGCTTGTCCATCAGACCGGATTCATACAAACGGTTAAAGTAACGGTGTGCCTCCCTCCTCAGTGACCGGAGATTGTGGTCCGCCAGACTCCCCATCGGCTTTTTTGTCCCCTTATGCGCCCGAACATAGGCATCACATTCCGGATACCTTGCACATACATAAAGCATGGTTCGGTTTTTGTTATCGCGATAGATTCCATCCGCACTGCGGAATACCACCGGACTGCCGCAGTACGGGCAGCACATCTGCTTTTTCTGATTCCCTTTCTTTTTTCTTTTTTTCGCATTCATGGCATTTTGCCTCCTCTCATAGAAAAACTCTGGCAAGATTATTTTAAGCCAATATTTTTTCCCAATAAAATAAGCCGCAAAAAAAACATACAGAGCCAATGGTGCTGGAATTTTGGTGTCTCATCCAGTCATTGACTCTGTATTCTATTTCTGCAACCTTCCGGCTCATATGTTCAACAAGTCTGCGCTATTGTGGACTTACTCTGTGTGCGAAAATCCGTAACGATTCCTGCAGGTCTGCAGGTCTCGAAAGCCTGAACGCAACCCTTGTTACAGTTTCAGTATAACAGGGGCTTGCACGGTTGTCAAGCCTTATAAGAATATTTTTTGTGATTACATTAAAAAAGTTCCTTTATGGCTTTTTATCCCCCAAAAATATACCAGTCTGACGAAACCACCGCCAGAAACTTATTCATCCTCATCATAGTCCTCTTCGTCATCATCCTCCTGATCTTCTCTTCGTTTCTGGATGATATGGATGGCGATCAGTCCACCGACAGCCACTGCCATCCCAACAGAAAAAAAGACAAGATGCTTGATGGGAATACCAGTAATCGTTCCTGCCCGCTCTTCCTGCCGCTCTGCACCAGTTTCAGAATCTGTTCCCCTGTCAGTAGACAGTGCTCCTGCCTGTTCTTCCGATGCGGATCTTTGGGTTGCTGGAACCTCACTGCCATCATTCGTATTTTCAGTCAGCATGCAGGTCAGTATGTAGCGGCGACTTCCACCAAGCTCTGTCCTCAGCACGCCATCTCCTCCTACCGTTATTGTCCCTGGATACAGACCGGCATCGGTTTTTAACTGAAACTCCCTTCCGGCCCATTCCTTTCCCAACTGCACCTCTAACTGTTCTGCTTCCATCACCTGTATCTCCGTCCCCTCTGTCCCCTGGTTTTCAGCCGAAACGGAGATCCCATTTCCCAATGCGGCAGCTAACATGCCTGCAAGAGCCAGTGCTGCCAGTTTCTTTTTTACTGCTTTCAAGTCCTTACCTCCTTTTCATCTCGGCGCCGCGATATGGGTAATCGCTCCCCAGATCCGATTGGAATCATTGTTAATTCCCAGTATCTGCACAGTTACGCGGGACCCCCTCGGCGGGCGGCCCCTTTTCGGGTAACTGCAAAGGCAGTCAATGCCACCATCCAGTGCCACAAAGACACCGTTGGTATCCACCATGCTCACCGCCCCCACATACCGGTTGCCAACGGAATACCTGCGAAGTGCTTTCTCATAAGGATTTTCTCCAGCCTGCTTCACCGATGCCGTTACCCGGATGTTGCTTCGGTCACTCCGGTCCACGCTCAGTACCTTGACCAGTATCCTCTGTCCAGACTGGAAATACATCGCCGCATCCATCCACCTTTGGTAGCTCAGTTCCCGGAGCGGGATATACACCTCCAGACCGAACAGATCCACAAAAATACCTGCCCGGATCACCGATACGACTCTTGCTTCCGCACACAAATCCGAATAAATCCGATAATTGCCATCCCGGTCTGTGCCCAGATAGTATTCTTTTCTTCTGGCACGCATGGCATCGAGCCTGCTTGCCGCCGCAATCCCAGACTGGGGATCAATGCCCTTGACGATATAATCCACCTCAGCACCAAGCCGTTTGTTCAGCATGTCGTGCAATACATCTTCCGGCAGCCTCCCCCGGAAATCGTCTGGTGCTTCCACCGCCTCTTCTGCAGGAATGATGATTTTGAACTCACCGTGGTAGATGACTGCCAGAGAACGGCTCTGGTTACTTTCCTGCCGTTCCACTCCCTGAATCGTCCCCGTCAGGATTCTTCCCGTCTTCTGGGACTCCATTAAATCCAGCAGGTCATTCCTCGCTTTTTCGGCTTCAGTTTCGGCTACCAAGTGCCCGTCGATAGCAAGCACCTGTGCTGAAGCCAGTCTGACAGATCCAGTATTTTTCCTAGCTCTTCGACGCCTTTTACCTTCACCGGGACCCTGAGCCGTTTGATTCTGCCCCTCTGTGTCAGACTGGTTCTGAATCTCATAATTTTTGACTGATTTAGCTGTGGCATCTGCAGTATTCATGGTCTGAGCCGACTCTGTGTCAGACTGACTCTGATTTCCGGAACTTTCATGCAGATCTAACGCGTCTTCAGGCGAATACACTTTGTCTTCAAGGTCTTCTGAACCAGTCTGGGGTATTTCTTCACCGACGCCCGCTTCCGACATCTCCTGAGCCTCTTCTGTATCAGACTGGCTCTCCTTTTCGGAATCTGCCTCCTGCCCCTTCGTTCCGGCTGATGCCATCCCCTGATTATCTGAATTTTCCATGTCAGTCTGGGAAATCTCTTCACCGCTGTTTTCACCCTCGGTACCCTCTGTATGATTTATATCCGAGTCTGATAAAACAGCCTCTTCCCGCCCATCTGGAGTCCTGTCCATGGTTTCTTCTGACTTTTCTTCCACTACTTCTGGTTTTTCTGCTTTCTTTCTTGGCATATCTCATCCTCCATAATTTTATTTTCAAGTTCCCTCTGGGAAACTTGTTAAGCAAACTTGTTTGCTTTGCCTCCTTATTTCCATCAAAAAAAGCACCTCCTTCGAGATGCCGGTTAATCGCTACTAAAAATCCGCAGGCGGCTGTGCCGAACGGTACAGACTTTTCTCTCTTTGCATTGTCTTTTTCACTTCCCTCTTTTCTGACTGGGGCACTTCCCTCACCTCCTCCCCGCCAAAGCCAGTCTGGGAACATGCCGCGGGACTCACCTGCGGCTGGTAATCCATAATCGAAACGCTGGCCATCTTTTCTGCCATCGGGTGCTTTGTGTAATCCAGCTTGTTTAATTTCAGGATGTTGCAGCCCCGGACAATGCAAAGCAGCTCTGTATTTGGCAGCCGCAATACCTCATCCGGGGTCAGCAGCTTTCTTTTGCCCTGCCCCTGCGTCTGGCGGTACTGGGGAATTACCTGAGCCAGCGCGATGGTCTGTCTGGTCGTCATCGTGGAACTCACCTCAATGCTCATCTCCCCGCTGCGCCCCGAAAAATACTCTGCCGTCACATCATCCGTGCAGCCAAGCATCAGCTGGATGTCGCAGTTGCCGATGATTTCAGCCCAAAGGTTATTGCCATAACGGTTCTGCAGCTGCCCCAGACTCTGCACCGCCATCATCACCCGGATGTCCCTGGAACGGATAACGCTTAATGACCTCGCAAAATCCGATCCGTCTGCCGCCCCGCCAATCCGCCCGATATTGTTAAACTCATCTAAAATCAGATTTACCGGGATATCGCAGTGTCCGCCCGGTCTTGCATCCGCATGCCGGGTCAGTTTGATAAACAGCAGCGAAAAAAAGAGCGACGACAGGAATGCCATCGTGGTGTCCTGGTCGCTCAGTATAATATAATAGGCACATCGTTTGCTTCCCGGTGCAGCAAGGTCAATGTCAGACCGACTCGTAATCCCCTGCACCTCCTTGTTCTGAAGTACCTGCAGTCTGGTGCCTAATCCCTGTATGATTCCAGAACGCACCGTGTCACTGGACTGGGCAAATAAGTTATAGGGCGCCCTTGCCGGATGGTCCAACGGCAGTTTTTCAAATAAAGCCGTCAGCTGCCTCTCGGTATTGCGGGTCAGCATCTGGTAGACTGCCGGAAGGTGCTTCGCATCCGGACTGCGGCTGGGATCTAAATCCACTAGCAGAATCAGCGCCTTTAAGAGATTGCCCTCCCCGTTATCCCAGAAGTGGTCGCCCTTGCCGTTACTGGTGTTGCCGATGATGATGTTCGTGAGCATCTGTGCCATCAGGGTATTCCCATGTAAGTCTGACATGCAGTTCCACGAATCCCCGTGCTCCGGGTTGACCAGATTAAAGACCTTGACTTCATATCCCGCCTGCCGGTACATCTCCGAAGTGTCATTGTACAGTTCGGCTTTGGGATCGGTGATTACCACCGATTCTCCCCTCTTTAATGCCTGAAACAAGGCGTTTCGGATAACGGCTCTTGATTTCATGGTACCGGATGCACCAAAGATGGCAATGTGCCGGTTCAGTCTGGTATCCTTTGGCATACAGACTGTCTTTCCCTCATACTCGCCTAGAATCACCCCCTCTGCTCTGGCTGGCGCCGTCACCTCCATGATTTCCTTTAACTCCTTCTCACTCATCCATTTGGCTGTACCGTAAGTTCCTGTTTTACTTTTCTTAAATCCCCTCGGATCATACTCTTTGCTGTCAAACTTATCATGGAACCGGACATAGAGAACCACCGCCACACCAAAAAGAATGGCTGCCACCATACCCTTCAGTCCATTTTTTGTAAAGGCATGTCGGATGCAAACCAGCATATTCCAGTCTGGCGGTTTTATGACGGATATGCCCTCCCCGCCAGGCCATGCCTGATATCCCGCAATCAACTGCCCCAGTATTCCTCCCAGATACAACAGCCCGCCCGTTCCCAGAATGACAGAGAGAATGATTCCGGCTTTTTTGCGTTTATCCATTTATGAGTTCCTCCCTGCATTTTGATCCCAAACAAAAAAGGCATATGGGATTTTGACAGATTCCATACACCTTTATGTCATTTGTTCTATTCTGTTTACAGCACCGTATGCTCCTGCAGCTGTGCATCCGCATCCCTGCCCGCATACATGACCCGGATCACTGTCACGAGTGCTGCCGCCTCATCCGAAATATAAAAAACCAGGTAATGATCCACCGGCATGACTCTCATTCCCCTGCCATGCCACGATTCTTTTTCATATCGGCGGAATTTTTCAGGAAATTCCCCAAGCATTTCGATATGCGCTTCCAGCCGGTCTAACTGCCCGGAAGCATGATCCGGTGCCAGCAGCTCAAAGGCAATATACTCATAGATTTCCCGCAGGTCAGTTTCCGCCTGACCGCTTATTTCCACTTCATACATCATATCCCGTAATCTCTGCGGATATCAGCAAATGCCTGTGTCGCAGGCTTCGTCTTTCCCGCCGTCATATCCGCATATCCTTTCCCCAGCTCCGCATCCAGTTCCGTCTCAGAAAGCTTTGCCACATTGACCGGCCTTGCAGGTGGGATTTTTACCTCAAATGGAATCCCACGGTTTAAGATAATCTGCTTATAAAACATATTAATTGCGTTTGAGGCCGGAATACCAAGCGCTGCCAAAATGCTTTCTGCCTCTTCCTTGACTTCTGGCTCTATTCTTGCGTACAAATTTGACGTTTTTGCTGCCATAGTATCACACATCCTTTCGTAATCTGTATGATTTCCTGTTTCTGCTTTTATTATACCAATCTGTGCGCACAATAGCAATACATTTTTAACTTTGTTTAAACTATCACCGTCCCCCCTTCCCAAGCGCTGCCTCCAGCAGCTCCATTCCGATGGTCTTGTAGCCCATCCTGTCGCCAAGATATTCCCTGAGAAACCCCAGCTGGTGCGGGTAGCAGACCACCTCGTACCTTTTATCACCTCCTGTTACCGCCTCTTTGAACCGGATCAATCTTGCCAGGTCACTGTCCAGATGAGAAAACACATACACGCCATCCACAAAAGCGTCATACTCAAAAATTCCTCTATCGAATGCCAGGCTCTCCTCATCAAACAACGCTTCCCGCATATTTCTTTTCCAGTCTGGGAGCATGAGCATCTTCATCTGGCGGATACCCAGTTCGTTCATGGCGATAAAATAAATATGCTGGTAAATCCCGTCAAACCGGAACTCCAGCCGTTTACTCTCCTCGGAAGCAAGCAGCGTCTTTAACGCCACATCCCCAGACTCACCAAATAAAATGGCGGAATCAACCTCCTGGACTCCGGCATTCATCCTGCCAAGTTCCATCAGGCTGTGCAAGGCTTTGAACTCCCCCATGCCGCTCCATTTCATGGCGCTCGCCCTGGTATTATATACCGCATAACAGCCTCCGGGGGAAAACACGGCCCCCGCCATGCGGGTAAACATGGTCTTGTTCATCTCCGCTTCGCCCACTCTTTTAATATCCTTTGCCAGATAGTATGCGGGTTTCTCAGGTACCACATGGTATAATCCCCTGTTCTGTAACTGGGGCAGCACATACGGCCGCACCTCCAGACCGGCCTTCATGCACAGAACCGCTGCTTCCGCAACCCGGTGATGCCGCTCCCTGTGTGCCTTATCCCCTGGAAACCGGTGGTTCCAGAAAGAGCGCATGTAATACCCATACGCATCCGGATGCACCCATTCCAGTATGGCAAGGCCAGCCTTATAAAACCGGATGGATTTCTCCCTGCCTTTTCCTGTTATGGTAAGCAAACGGCAGGCATGCTCTTCTCCTGTTTCATCATTGCGGAACGTCTGAGTTACAGTCAGTTTACGGACCAGCTCCTTCATCACCCGCTCCTTACCAAGCAGGCAAAGGGAGTGTGCCGGATATTCCCCCACTAAAGACAGCACCGTAACGAGCCGATGCACGTGGCTCGTTGCAGAGAAATGTATCATGGCGGCTCACCACCGAACCGAAGCAAACGGCAGGTACGAGCCGAAGCGCTGTTACGAATGATTCCGACAACGTGACTGCTCTCTTTGTCGGAATTTCGCCCCGCTGTCCGGCTGAAAATCCAAGGAACCAGAAGCCTTTGCACACATTTCACCCATATGTCATTTTTCCCAGCTGAATCTGCCCCGTTTTTACATATCTTTTTTGCCCGTTTCCAGTGCCATTTCATACGAATTTTCCTCCTCCCTGAACCTCTCATTTTCCTGTAATAACCACTGCGGAAAATCCGTTCTTGGTACTACATAAACCTCCGTATGGTCATCCTCTCCCATGACACTGCACTCATAATGGCTGCATACCGACGGGGCATCATCCGGCATCACATACATGGCCACGATATCCGATACCATGTTCGTCTCGATGTTATCGTGGTCCCGCATCCTCCGTTCCGGGCGTTCCCTGTCATACACATGGCGGTATACCAGCACGCAGTCCGTAAACCGCACCGGTTCTTTCTCTTGGAAATATTCCTTCATGGCAGGATAAAGAAAAGAACGGATATAATCCGCCGAGCCGCCTCCCTTTTTCGGGAGCAGGGCAGGGATACACAACCAAAACCACCCCTCTGCCGTAAATCCCATATCAACGGGAATGCACCGTTTCATGCTACTTTCCACGTCCCTCTTTGCCATATCTGAACCGGTGCAAGCCGGAAGCACCCTCGTCAGAAGCACCAGACGTTCTGCCATCTCCTCCAGCCGCAGTGCCTGCTCATATGCCATGTGCAGCTGGTGCGCCTGAGAGAAATCCTTCACCAGACGAATCTGATCCCACAGTTTTCCCGCCATTCTTTCCACCCTGCCTAACACCTTTTGAAAGGAATTGTTCTGCTCCATACACTGTCTCCCCTGAGTAAAATGTCACTTCCGGTTCCTCCGCCCCCTCGAATCCCACCGTTGCAAACAGGCATGGCACTTTTGGCAGCATTAACTTTTCTGCCATGGAAATGCGGGGAAGGACAATGATATACTTTAAGTCATCCTGCGGCTGCAGCAGCCTTAGCAGGCTTTCTTCCCCCTCATACAGCACCACAATCTCATATCCCACATTTTCTTTTAAGAAGAAGATCTGCGACGGATAGACTGCCGGGTAATGGGCCATCGGGTCCACATAGTCAATAAACTTTAACAGCACCCACACTGCCAGTATGGTACGCTGGTCCGGTCTGCACAAGGAATCCAGTCCCACATAGTACCCGCCGCCCACGTCTGCCGCCCGCATCTGCTTCTTTAAGTTCTTTATGATACGTTCCGCTGTCTGAGCTGGCTTTTGCAGCATCTTCGTAATCTGGGTTTTTGGCAGTGCCCCATACTGGGACAGCCATTTAATCACATACTGTTCATCCTTCAGCAGCATTGTTTCACCTCTTTTTTGTGCGTATTTTCTCCTAAATGCGTATTTTGCAAAAAATACGTATTCCTACTTCCCTGCCATTCCCTTTCCTTTCTGGCGTTCCTTCAGGATTGCCTCCAGTTCGGCACGGTCTGTCGTAATCATCTCCTGCTCTTCTTTAGAAGCCTTAATGACCACTGGCACCTTGTTGTTATTGGAGTACACCAGTGCCTCCCCTCTCTCAAACTGGGTAATGGAACGAAGTTCCGCTGTCGTCAGCTTCAGCACCTCTTTCACATAACGTGCCTCGTCCGGCTCCAGATTGAGGATAATCTTATTCTTGCTGTTATTCACAATCGCCCTGCCGTACTTGCCATCCTCCAGACTGAAAAAGTCCGACAAATCCTGCGTCGCCGAGATCGCCGCCCCGCCAAATCCGCGGATGGTCTTAAAGATAGTCAGGCAGAACTCTGCCGCCATCCGGTTCGAGGATGCCCCCACCAGCTGCCAGATTTCATCAATCATGATCGCTTTCTTTTTCGTGCGGTCGGACTTTACCTTGTCCCACACATAGTCCAGGGCAATCATCATACCCACCGGCAGGAGTTTCCCCTTCAGCTCCGACAAGTCCAGCACAATGTACTTGTTGCTTAAATCCACGTTGGTCTGCCGGTTAAAGGACTGTGCCGAACCGGTCACAAACCGGCTCACGATCACAGCAATCCGCTGTGTCATCGGGTTTTCCTTCAGGTTTTTATGCAAATCCCCCAGAACCGGCATTTTCTTCATGGCCGGGGGACTGGACATAGCATCCAGATACAGGCTGTCATTATCATGGGTAATCCCCAAATCCCCGTAGGTCTTAATCAATGCCTCATCCAGCATCTGCTCCTCCTCATTGCTCATATCCGGTATGAGAAGGGAAAAGAAAATCATCAGCTGCTGGATTTTTCTTGCCAGCATCGAATCCATCTCACTGTAGTCCATCTCATCAATCAGCTCCATTTCCGGTGTGATGGTATGCCGGATTTCCATAATGTTAATGCAGTGCGGGGAGCCGGGGGCGATCTTGATAAACTGGCCCCCGATCTGGTTACATGCCCTGCGGAACTCATGCCCCTTGATCGGCGCAATGATAAAGCACTGGATGCCACGCATTCTCATCCTGAATGCTAAAAGCTGCAGGGTAAAGGTCTTTCCCGCCCCGCTGGTTCCCAACAGGTTCAGGTTTGCATTCTTATTCTTCTTTGTATTGAATAAGTCCACGATACAGAGGGAATTGTTATGCCGGTTGACACCCAACAGAACCCCGGAATCATCCGACATCTCGAAACTGGTAAACATGTAAGTGGATGCCGCCCCGCTGGTCAGCACGTTCCTCTTTGCTTTCTTTTCCAGCGACGGGGCAATCTTTGCAAAAGGCATCATGGTCCGCAGAGCCGCCTCCTGCTGGAACCGGCAGTCACTGATATACATGTCCATAGACTTGAGCATGTCGGTCATCTGCTGCTTCCGCCACATCAGCTCCTCATAGGTCTTTCCGGATACGCTCACAAACACGGACAGATAAAACAGATCCTCGTTATTGCTGGCAATTCCATGCTTGATATAATATCCCGCCTGGATGGAACTGGTCAGTTCCTCATAATCGGTGCTGGTATCCTGCATATCCTTTAGTTTCGTGCGGTTCAGCCGTATCCTCTGTGCCACCTTGTCAATGGCCCGGCTTCGGTTTTCCCTTGTCAGGAACACATCGATGTCAATCCCGTCCCCGGCGTTGATCAGCGACGACATCCAGCCGCCACGCACCCTGCCAGGATACCCGTTCCCCTTGATGAACAAAAAGGAATAGTACAGCCCGTCCATTATGATATAGTTGTGATGGGACAGGTCGATCCCCCTAGGTGCCAGAAAATACGAAATCCGAATCTTAGGTACCGGATCAACCCCAATCACCTTATTCTTTGCCGCCATTGTGTCAAGCACTACCCGGTTCACCCGGCTCTGGAACGGCTCATCCACACAGGAATGGCGGTTGAAGAACATGTAGAGCATCTCTGCCACCGCCTCATCCTCATCCTTATTTTTTATGATGGAATTACCACACTGAAGAAAGTATGCCTTTGCGTTCTGCTCCGCCGCATTCAGCATCCCGTATACCTGCGAATAGTCGTTTGCATCGCCCCGCCGCATCTCCTCATACTGGAAAATCAGAAAAAACCGCCTGGTAAGCGCCTCCCGGCTTCCCACATCCTTAATGAGCCGGAGATATCCCCTTGCCAGCTTCCGGCACGCCTCGCTCTCCTCTGCCGCTAAATCCTTTTGTACCATGGAAATGTGCTTGTCCGAATCCGCCTTTCTCGTAATGCTCTTGAACTGCATCCGCACCGGGGAAATCTTTAACCAGCTGGCAAATGAGGAGATAATGTTAAACTGCTCCTCCCCGGACCGCAGCATAAAGTTGATTGGCTCAATCTCCAGTATCTTAATATACCTGCCATCCGTAGTTTCAATGATCCCATTGGCAATATTCTTAACCGGGATGAAATCCTGCACAAACTCAAGCTTTTCCTGCTTTGCTTTCTGCCTGCGCTCCTGTCTTTTTCCTGCCGGTGCGTTCTGTCCCGGTTTCCTTCCTTTTCTTTGCTGCTTTCTTCTTTTTTGGCTGTTTCCTTTTAAGCTGCTTCTGGTCATATTGATATCCAACCCTCCTGAAATGTAATTTTCTCCTGTTCGCCGCATACCGGATCATATGGCTGCCATACTGGAACAGGGAATCCCCGTCAATGCCCATCATGGACAGCACCCCCAACGGGAGCAAGGTCAGTGTCATCACCACAATCCGTATCTTAATGGGCATCGGTATCAGCATCACCTCCGGATACCCCACCAGCGCCACCAGAAACCCGGTCTCCACCGCATTCCGAACCTCCAGCATACCGCCCATGATCTTGCCGGAATCCGTGTAATTTGCCGGAATCGTATAAATGTTGCTGTATTCTTTCTCTTCCATATGTAACCTCCTGCATAAGCTGTGAAGAACGCTGCTCATGCGAACTTGTTCGCTATGCGTTCTTCTTAGGGATAACTTAGTTTCACTTAGCGAGGTGTTTTCGAGCTTATGTGAAACTTTATCCCTTATCTCCCTAGCCTGTATATCTTTGCTGTCGTCTTATATCTTCCCATGCGGAGAGCCTGTTTATGGTCAGGAACAAAGATATCCACCCGGTGGATGTCATTCTCAATCCCTTTGCCTCCCCGGTCTTCCACGGTATACATCGTTCCCTTTATCATGATCTGCGTTCCAAAGGGATAATGGCTGGACATCGCCACCATGCCAGAAGCCGGTTTCTTCCCGCTCGCCGTATTGCCACCAGCCCATTTGCCACAGCACTTCGCACAGTTGCAGTAATGCGTCACATCGACCTCAAGGGTATAGAGTGGTTCGCCATAGGAAGCATCGGAAGATACGGCAGCATTGTAATCCACCCCTGCCGGTCTGCGGAGTACCAGGGAACTGGCATAACTGGGTGTGTTAAGCACCACGCCTTTGCCACTGGTGCAGTGGACCCACATCCCCGTGCCATTCTTATCATAACCGGCAAACATCAGCACATGACTCCATGCCTTCCCACCGGAACCGGCAAGAAACCCCAAATCCCCCGGAAGCAGCTCCGCCTTTGTCACTGCCGTAGTCTTCGGATACTGTCCGGAGGTGCCTGCCCCGATATCCACTTCCAGGGCGGTGCTGTAAGCCCATGTGGTAAATCCACTGCAGTCCAGCCCGTATGGGCGAATGGTTCCCGTGGAACTGGAGCCTGCCGCTGTTACCAGCTTGGGCGTATTCCACTCCTCATTCCAGCCGGGACCGCTTTTCCCGCCCCAAAAATACGGCACCTTCCCAACCAACGAAAGTGCCGTGGATAAAATATGTTTTCTGGTATCATTGCAGTTCTGGCTGTTCACAAAATCAACCAGTTCTTTATCTGTCAGGCTGACATTCTCCCCGCTTCCCAAAGAACCGTACAGAGCCATCTTCAGTGCTTTCGCCATGTTTTCGATGGCTTCCCGGTAGGTAATCCCAAACTGGTCATAGGTGGCATCCAGATCAATCCTAAACGCTGCGGCTATCACCGAATTGTCAAAGGGCTGGATGGTACACTCCACATATTTCACGGTTTCCGTCCCAGGCTTCAGCGTCTGCGTCCCTTTCTTCCGGTAGTAAGTCTCCTTCTTTGTCCCGGTAATTTCTCCCGCTCCATACACAGGCACCTTGACGGTTATCATCTCATAGGCATCCACCGTAATCTCCTGATCACTGGTAAGCGGCTTGTCTTTCACATAATACGTCTTTTCCTCCAGACTGTACTGGTAAACCGGTTTCCCGCCTGCCGTCCCGATTTTCTTTCTGCCAGTCACTACCTTTACTTTCTTTGTTTTATAGGTATCATAAGTAACCGTCACCTGCCTTGTCATCTCCTTTTCCGCCTGCGTCACCGGGAACATCTCCCCGGAAACACCCTCCAGCTTTGCAATCATGTCCCCTTTGCTGACGTTCTGCTGCTGCATGGAAGCGGAATAAGCAGCTAAAATATAACACACATCATAATCTGCCGAACCCTGTGCATGGTTGATGAGCGCCTCCATCGACTTCTCATAATCATAGCCTCCCTCTGAAATCGCCTGCTCCACCTTTGCCAGTGCCTGGTCATAGGCATCATCCACTACATCAGATACCGCCTCCGCCAGTTCATCATAAGTTCCCTTCAGCGTTGCCCCTTCTGCCGGCTTCGTCCCATCCAGCCCAAAAATGCTGTTCGACACAATGGACGGCAGGGACACCACCATCGTAATCAGTATCAGCAGTGCCAGACAAATGCAGATGAGTACCTTAAACAGCGAATGACGCATCGACCACGCTGCAGAAAGAACCGCTCCCCACGGGCCGCCTGCCGCTGTGCCTGCTGCAATCTCAGACACCGCCTTGCCGCCCTCCACGCCTGCTTTTACCGTGGCAGTAGCAGCATTGGCTGTCGCCTGTTTTGCTGCTTCCTGTCCGGCACGGCCTGCCGCTTTTGCAACCTGTCTGGCGGCCTGCCCGTAATTATCACTTCCGTCTCCCATCTTCTGCTTCTCTGGCTCCGCCATTGTTATCACCCCCTGAATATACCTAACAATCCATTTCTTCCTTTCTATGTCAGTTCTTACGCCTTGGACTCTTCACAGCAGAATGATCCCGCTTCCTCGGCTCGTCATACCGTTCCGGCGTGCTCCTGTAACGGACAGATTCCACGGAAACCGTTCTCACGCTGTCACCATCGTATACCGGTTTTCCATCCTCATAGACCGGCTTTCTATCCACCGACGCCTCCCCATGAATGGCATACCACTGGCCGCCCCTGCTGTCCTCATATACCTGATAGTCGCCACGGGGCGCAGCATACTGGGACGTATCATAAAATCTCGTCCCCGAACCGTCGCTATGCTGGACTTCCAGCTGTCCTTCCAGCCTTCTGGAACCATCCACGGAAGATACCTGCTGTTCATATCCCGGCATGAATGCCTGGAACTGGGACTGGTTGTAGTCATTCGCCAATTCCCCAGACTCAAATGCCGGCGTCTGTGCGTGTTGCCGCATCGCATACCAGTCCACGCCATCCGAAGCCTGCATGCTGCCATGCGGGGCATCCGGCTCCTCGTAAAAGGCACTGCTATACCACAAGGAATTGCCTGTATCCGTGCTTGCTTCCAAAATACCCTCATCCACCGTGCGGAGCATGGTATCCTCCGGCAAGTCCGGAAACATTTCATGAATCCTTGCTGCCTCGGATATATCTCCTGCAAATCCCGGTGTGCCAAAGAAAGCGCCTGCGCCATCCCCGGCTGCTGTCTGGTACCACATGCTTCCATCCGAAGCCTCCACAAGAGCTGACGGTCCCTCTGGTTTCTCAAACTGGTTTTTGTCATACAAATTCAGTTCTGCCATTTTCCCATTCGGCATCATTGCCGTGGTACTGATCTTCCCTCCGGAAATCTTCGTATCCTTCAGCGGCACCCCCTTTAACTGCGGCATGTAGCCTGCAAGGCTCTTATCCGCAATCTCCCCGCCAATCATCCCAGACATCTTCGGATTCCTGGAGGCCACGGAGGAAATGGAATCCCCTGTCAGCGTAGCACCGTTTCTGGCAGCAATCCCGCCGAAGGCCCTGCCTACAAATCCAAGACTGCCTCCAGCTCCCATACGGACGCCGCCATCTACAACCGCATCCCTTACATAACTATTGCCTTTAAACTTGCTGGCAAAACCTGCCGCCGCTGCGCCTGCACCGGTTGCCACCGCACTGCTTCCACCGCCAAAGACGCTGCCTGCACTCCTGCTCCCTCCGCCCAAACCGCTCACCGCCCTTGCCGCCATCATCAGTTCCAGGCCCATGCTGCTTCCAGTCTGAGCGATATTAAGCCCCATCGCCGCCAGATAGCTGTCAAACTTCTGTGCTGTCTTCAAAAATGCAATGGCACAGAACAGCCACAGAAAAATGCTTCCATTGCCATTTGACAGTTCCCCGCCATTTCCCACATACTGGCCAACTGAAGTCGAAAATCCCCGTAAAAACCACACATTCATCACTAACAGTAAAAGCTGGGAACCTACCATCCGGCACCATGACTTAAAAACCGGCACCGTTACTTTGGATGCTCCCATTGAAAAAGCAAGCGGTGAGGTATAACAGAGAACCCCTACCACGACATACCTCTCCACCGTTTCCAGTAACAGCTTGAAATAATTCCATCCCAGTGCAATCATCAGGATAACCAAGAGCAATAAGCCAACTACCGTGACAATAGAGATAATCGTTGTCAGCCCATTTTTCAGGGCATTCTCCACTCCTGCAAATGTAAAGTCCTCCCTTTTCATCTTCAGTTCCATCAATGCCGTATAGGGTGCCGTGGCAATATTTAAAGTAACCTGAAAAATTGGCTTTGCATAGCCAATCAAAAAGGCAGACAGACTGCTCCTGGCTAGCAATGTCCATGGATTCTCCGCCTCCGTAACCGGTCCGCCAAACACCCGGAATAACTGCCATACCGTTATGAAGAAGAGAATTGCCCACGCAGTATACTGCATCACGGTAAACGCCTTTGTCACAAAGGGGAAATACTCCTCCATAGCAGTCATATCCGTCCCCAGTGCATCCAGGAACAGACCGGATACAGCGTCCATCATCTCAGAGACAATGCTGCTGATCCATGTGACAATCCCTTCAAAAATCCAGTCAAGCATCTCTTACCTCCTCGTATAATAAGTTTGTAAGCAAGGAAAACAGCTTACAGACTTATTCTTTTTTGGTATAAATGGTAAGGACATCTAAGAGGAACTCCCCTCATCCCCATTCCCATCTATACAGTTAATAGTTACATATCATTATAGGTAGATCCTGTGGTATGATATCAGTTAGAGTCTGATGTCCGAAGGCACTGCTGTTCCTCCTTTCAGCCGGCTTTATCCGTGACTGCTTCGAAAGCATTCAGCCTGGCACATACGGCACATTCCGCTGACACAGAATTTTCATCCCCAGCCGTTAGCCCCAGCAAGAAAGGCTGACTGGGTGCATGCTCATTGCGCGAGGTTTCGGTCACCGTATGCTGCACAGGATAAACCTTTTGCCTCAGGCTTCACAAATCCCGATCCGATTGGAGGTGATATCATGTTAAAGATCAACTATATGTCCACCTTGTTTGTAGGTATTGATGTAAGCTCAAAGACCAATGCTGTCTATGCTATGGACTTTGAGGAAAACAAATACATCTCATCGTCGTTTGGCAATAATCAGCCAGGTGCCGATAAGCTTGTAAATATGATTGCTGAGTGTATGCAGAAGCATAAAAACCTGGATACACTTCTTATCGTGCTGGAATCTACTTCTGTATACAGCGTACATATTTCTAATTTCCTATCGACCAGCGAGGTCCTCATGCCCTACAAGCCTTTCGTCTTCTGTGTAAACCCAAAGGCCACTTCCAATTACCGAAAGTCCTATATCGGAATGGAAAAGACCGATCCCACAGATGCCTATCTCATTGCGGACTTTGGCAGGGTAGGCCGTACCAAAAAGCTGGAGCCATGGCGCGGCGGGCAGTTTATAGCCCTGAAACGCCTTACAAGGCATCGTATGCACCTTTCTGGGTGTATCACCAGGGAGAAGACTTATATGGTCTCTAATCTTTATCTGAAGTTCAGTGAGCTTCAGCTCCTTGAAGGGGATGATAAGCCCTTTAGCAACCTCTATGGTGCCACGTCCTCAGCTGTCCTGACCGAATTTTTGTCTCCACAGGAGATTATCGATATGCCGGAAGAGGATCTGCTTACCTTCCTTGCGGATAAGAGCAGGAACC
>CAJSYQ010000015.1 GCA_910574015.1 Eubacteriaceae bacterium
GAATGGGGATGAGGGGAGTTCCTCTTAGATGTCCTTACCATTTATACCAAAAAAGAATAAGTCTGTAAGCTGTTTTCCTTGCTTACAAACTTATTATACGAGGAGGTAAGAGATGCTTGACTGGATTTTTGAAGGGATTGTCACATGGATCAGCAGCATTGTCTCTGAGATGATGGACGCTGTATCCGGTCTGTTCCTGGATGCACTGGGGACGGATATGACTGCTATGGAGGAGTATTTCCCCTTTGTGACAAAGGCGTTTACCGTGATGCAGTATACTGCGTGGGCAATTCTCTTCTTCATAACGGTATGGCAGTTATTCCGGGTGTTTGGCGGACCGGTTACGGAGGCGGAGAATCCATGGACATTGCTAGCCAGGAGCAGTCTGTCTGCCTTTTTGATTGGCTATGCAAAGCCAATTTTTCAGGTTACTTTAAATATTGCCACGGCACCCTATACGGCATTGATGGAACTGAAGATGAAAAGGGAGGACTTTACATTTGCAGGAGTGGAGAATGCCCTGAAAAATGGGCTGACAACGATTATCTCTATTGTCACGGTAGTTGGCTTATTGCTCTTGGTTATCCTGATGATTGCACTGGGATGGAATTATTTCAAGCTGTTACTGGAAACGGTGGAGAGGTATGTCGTGGTAGGGGTTCTCTGTTATACCTCACCGCTTGCTTTTTCAATGGGAGCATCCAAAGTAACGGTGCCGGTTTTTAAGTCATGGTGCCGGATGGTAGGTTCCCAGCTTTTACTGTTAGTGATGAATGTGTGGTTTTTACGGGGATTTTCGACTTCAGTTGGCCAGTATGTGGGAAATGGCGGGGAACTGTCAAATGGCAATGGAAGCATTTTTCTGTGGCTGTTCTGTGCCATTGCATTTTTGAAGACAGCACAGAAGTTTGACAGCTATCTGGCGGCGATGGGGCTTAATATCGCTCAGACTGGAAGCAGCATGGGCCTGGAACTGATGATGGCGGCAAGGGCGGTGAGCGGTTTGGGCGGAGGGAGCAGGAGTGCAGGCAGCGTCTTTGGCGGTGGAAGCAGTGCGGTGGCAACCGGTGCAGGCGCAGCGGCGGCAGGTTTTGCCAGCAAGTTTAAAGGCAATAGTTATGTAAGGGATGCGGTTGTAGATGGCGGCGTCCGTATGGGAGCTGGAGGCAGTCTTGGATTTGTAGGCAGGGCCTTCGGCGGGATTGCTGCCAGAAACGGTGCTACGCTGACAGGGGATTCCATTTCCTCCGTGGCCTCCAGGAATCCGAAGATGTCTGGGATGATTGGCGGGGAGATTGCGGATAAGAGCCTTGCAGGCTACATGCCGCAGTTAAAGGGGGTGCCGCTGAAGGATACGAAGATTTCCGGAGGGAAGATCAGTACCACGGCAATGATGCCGAATGGGAAAATGGCAGAACTGAATTTGTATGACAAAAACCAGTTTGAGAAACCAGAGGGACCGTCAGCTCTTGTGGAGGCTTCGGATGGAAGCATGTGGTACCAGACAGCAGCCGGGGATGGCGCAGGCGCTTTCTTTGGCACACCGGGATTTGCAGGAGATATATCCGAGGCAGCAAGGATTCATGAAATGTTTCCGGACTTGCCGGAGGATACCATGCTCCGCACGGTGGATGAGGGTATTTTGGAAGCAAGCACGGATACAGGCAATTCCTTGTGGTATAGCAGTGCCTTTTACGAGGAGCCGGATGCCCCGCATGGCAGCATGCAGGCTTCGGATGGCGTGGACTGGTATGCGATGCGGCAACACGCACAGACGCCGGCATTTGAGTCTGGGGAATTGGCGAATGACTACAACCAGTCCCAGTTCCAGGCATTCATGCCGGGATATGAACAGCAGGTATCTTCCGTGGATGGTTCCAGAAGGCTGGAAGGACAGCTGGAAGTCCAGCATAGCGACGGTTCGGGGACGAGATTTTATGATACGTCCCAGTATGCTGCGCCCCGTGGCGACTATCAGGTATATGAGGACAGCAGGGGCGGCCAGTGGTATGCCATTCATGGGGAGGCGTCGGTGGATAGAAAGCCGGTCTATGAGGATGGAAAACCGGTATACGATGGTGACAGCGTGAGAACGGTTTCCGTGGAATCTGTCCGTTACAGGAGCACGCCGGAACGGTATGACGAGCCGAGGAAGCGGGATCATTCTGCTGTGAAGAGTCCAAGGCGTAAGAACTGACATAGAAAGGAAGAAATGGATTGTTAGGTATATTCAGGGGGTGATAACAATGGCGGAGCCAGAGAAGCAGAAGATGGGAGACGGAAGTGATAATTACGGGCAGGCCGCCAGACAGGTTGCAAAAGCGGCAGGCCGTGCCGGACAGGAAGCAGCAAAACAGGCGACAGCCAATGCTGCTACTGCCACGGTAAAAGCAGGCGTGGAGGGCGGCAAGGCGGTGTCTGAGATTGCAGCAGGCACAGCGGCAGGCGGCCCGTGGGGAGCGGTTCTTTCTGCAGCGTGGTCGATGCGTCATTCGCTGTTTAAGGTACTCATCTGCATTTGTCTGGCACTGCTGATACTGATTACGATGGTGGTGTCCCTGCCGTCCATTGTGTCGAACAGCATTTTTGGGCTGGATGGGACGAAGCCGGCAGAAGGGGCAACGCTGAAGGGAACTTATGATGAACTGGCGGAGGCGGTATCTGATGTAGTGGATGATGCCTATGACCAGGCACTGGCAAAGGTGGAGCAGGCGATTTCAGAGGGAGGCTATGATTATGAGAAGTCGATGGAGGCGCTCATCAACCATGCACAGGGTTCGGCAGATTATGATGTGTGTTATATTTTAGCTGCTTATTCCGCTTCCATGCAGCAGCAGAACGTCAGCAAAGGGGACATGATTGCAAAGCTGGAGGGTGTTTCCGGGGAGATGTTCCCGGTGACGCAGGCGGAAAAGGAGATGACAAGGCAGGTGACGGTTACTTATGATACCTATAAAACAAAGAAAGTAAAGGTAGTGACTGGCAGAAAGAAAATCGGGACGGCAGGCGGGAAACCGGTTTACCAGTACAGTCTGGAGGAAAAGACGTATTATGTGAAAGACAAGCCGCTTACCAGTGATCAGGAGATTACGGTGGATGCCTATGAGATGATAACCGTCAAGGTGCCTGTGTATGGAGCGGGAGAAATTACCGGGACAAAGAAGGAGACTTACTACCGGAAGAAAGGGACGCAGACGCTGAAGCCTGGGACGGAAACCGTGAAATATGTGGAGTGTACCATCCAGCCCTTTGACAATTCGGTGATAGCCGCAGCGTTTAGGATTGATCTGGATGCCACCTATGACCAGTTTGGGATTACCTACCGGGAAGCCATCGAAAACATGGCGAAAGCACTGAAGATGGCTCTGTACGGTTCTTTGGGAAGCGGGGAGAATGTCAGCCTGACAGATAAAGAACTGGTTGATTTTGTGAACAGCCAGAACTGCAATGATACCAGAAAACATATTTTATCCACGGCACTTTCGTTGGTTGGGAAGGTGCCGTATTTTTGGGGCGGGAAAAGCGGTCCCGGCTGGAATGAGGAGTGGAATACGCCCAAGCTGGTAACAGCGGCAGGCTCCAGTTCCACGGGAACCATTCGCCCATACGGGCTGGACTGCAGTGGATTTACCACATGGGCTTACAGCACCGCCCTGGAAGTGGATATCGGGGCAGGCACCTCCGGACAGTATCCGAAGACTACGGCAGTGACAAAGGCGGAGCTGCTTCCGGGGGATTTGGGGTTTCTTGCCGGTTCCGGTGGGAAGGCATGGAGTCATGTGCTGATGTTTGCCGGTTATGATAAGAATGGCACGGGGATGTGGGTCCACTGCACCAGTGGCAAAGGCGTGGTGCTTAACACACCCAGTTATGCCAGTTCCCTGGTACTCCGCAGACCGGCAGGGGTGGATTACAATGCTGCCGTATCTTCCGATGCTTCCTATGGCGAACCACTCTATACCCTTGAGGTCGATGTGACGCATTACTGCAACTGTGCGAAGTGCTGTGGCAAATGGGCTGGTGGCAATACGGCGAGCGGGAAGAAACCGGCTTCTGGCATGGTGGCGATGTCCAGCCATTATCCCTTTGGAACGCAGATCATGATAAAGGGAACGATGTATACCGTGGAAGACCGGGGAGGCAAAGGGATTGAGAATGACATCCACCGGGTGGATATCTTTGTTCCTGACCATAAACAGGCTCTCCGCATGGGAAGATATAAGACGACAGCAAAGATATACAGGCTAGGGAGATAAGGGATAAAGTTTCACATAAGCTCGAAAACACCTCGCTAAGTGAAACTAAGTTATCCCTAAGAAGAACGCATAGCGAACAAGTTCGCATGAGCAGCGTTCTTCACAGCTTATGCAGGAGGTTACATATGGAAGAGAAAGAATACAGCAACATTTATACGATTCCGGCAAATTACACGGATTCCGGCAAGATCATGGGCGGTATGCTGGAGGTTCGGAATGCGGTGGAGACCGGGTTTCTGGTGGCGCTGGTGGGGTATCCGGAGGTGATGCTGATACCGATGCCCATTAAGATACGGATTGTGGTGATGACACTGACCTTGCTCCCGTTGGGGGTGCTGTCCATGATGGGCATTGACGGGGATTCCCTGTTCCAGTATGGCAGCCATATGATCCGGTATGCGGCGAACAGGAGAAAATTACATTTCAGGAGGGTTGGATATCAATATGACCAGAAGCAGCTTAAAAGGAAACAGCCAAAAAAGAAGAAAGCAGCAAAGAAAAGGAAGGAAACCGGGACAGAACGCACCGGCAGGAAAAAGACAGGAGCGCAGGCAGAAAGCAAAGCAGGAAAAGCTTGAGTTTGTGCAGGATTTCATCCCGGTTAAGAATATTGCCAATGGGATCATTGAAACTACGGATGGCAGGTATATTAAGATACTGGAGATTGAGCCAATCAACTTTATGCTGCGGTCCGGGGAGGAGCAGTTTAACATTATCTCCTCATTTGCCAGCTGGTTAAAGATTTCCCCGGTGCGGATGCAGTTCAAGAGCATTACGAGAAAGGCGGATTCGGACAAGCACATTTCCATGGTACAAAAGGATTTAGCGGCAGAGGAGAGCGAGGCGTGCCGGAAGCTGGCAAGGGGATATCTCCGGCTCATTAAGGATGTGGGAAGCCGGGAGGCGCTTACCAGGCGGTTTTTTCTGATTTTCCAGTATGAGGAGATGCGGCGGGGCGATGCAAACGACTATTCGCAGGTATACGGGATGCTGAATGCGGCGGAGCAGAACGCAAAGGCATACTTTCTTCAGTGTGGTAATTCCATCATAAAAAATAAGGATGAGGATGAGGCGGTGGCAGAGATGCTCTACATGTTCTTCAACCGCCATTCCTGTGTGGATGAGCCGTTCCAGAGCCGGGTGAACCGGGTAGTGCTTGACACAATGGCGGCAAAGAATAAGGTGATTGGGGTTGATCCGGTACCTAAGATTCGGATTTCGTATTTTCTGGCACCTAGGGGGATCGACCTGTCCCATCACAACTATATCATAATGGACGGGCTGTACTATTCCTTTTTGTTCATCAAGGGGAACGGGTATCCTGGCAGGGTGCGTGGCGGCTGGATGTCGTCGCTGATCAACGCCGGGGACGGGATTGACATCGATGTGTTCCTGACAAGGGAAAACCGAAGCCGGGCCATTGACAAGGTGGCACAGAGGATACGGCTGAACCGCACGAAACTAAAGGATATGCAGGATACCAGCACCGATTATGAGGAACTGACCAGTTCCATCCAGGCGGGATATTATATCAAGCATGGAATTGCCAGCAATAACGAGGATCTGTTTTATCTGTCCGTGTTTGTGAGCGTATCCGGAAAGACCTATGAGGAGCTGATGTGGCGGAAGCAGCAGATGACCGACATGCTCAAGTCTATGGACATGTATATCAGTGACTGCCGGTTCCAGCAGGAGGCGGCTCTGCGGACCATGATGCCTTTTGCAAAGATTGCCCCGTCGCTGGAAAAGAAAGCAAAGAGGAACGTGCTGACCAGCGGGGCGGCATCCACTTACATGTTTACCAGTTTCGAGATGTCGGATGATTCCGGGGTTCTGTTGGGTGTCAACCGGCATAACAATTCCCTCTGTATCGTGGACTTATTCAATACAAAGAAGAATAAGAATGCAAACCTGAACCTGTTGGGAACCAGCGGGGCGGGAAAGACCTTTACCCTGCAGCTTTTAGCATTCAGGATGAGAATGCGTGGCATCCAGTGCTTTATCATTGCGCCGATCAAGGGGCATGAGTTCCGCAGGGCATGTAACCAGATCGGGGGCCAGTTTATCAAGATCGCCCCCGGCTCCCCGCACTGCATTAACATTATGGAAATCCGGCATACCATCACACCGGAAATGGAGCTGATTGATGAGATGGACTACAGTGAGATGGATTCGATGCTGGCAAGAAAAATCCAGCAGCTGATGATTTTCTTTTCCCTTCTCATACCGGATATGAGCAATGAGGAGGAGCAGATGCTGGATGAGGCATTGATTAAGACCTACGGGGATTTGGGGATTACCCATGATAATGACAGCCTGTATCTGGATGCTATGTCCAGTCCCCCGGCCATGAAGAAAATGCCGGTTCTGGGGGATTTGCATAAAAACCTGAAGGAAAACCCGATGACACAGCGGATTGCTGTGATCGTGAGCCGGTTTGTGACCGGTTCGGCACAGTCCTTTAACCGGCAGACCAACGTGGATTTAAGCAACAAGTACATTGTGCTGGACTTGTCGGAGCTGAAGGGGAAACTCCTGCCGGTGGGTATGATGATTGCCCTGGACTATGTGTGGGACAAGGTAAAGTCCGACCGCACGAAAAAGAAAGCGATCATGATTGATGAAATCTGGCAGCTGGTGGGGGCATCCTCGAACCGGATGGCGGCAGAGTTCTGCCTGACTATCTTTAAGACCATCCGCGGATTTGGCGGGGCGGCGATCTCGGCGACGCAGGATTTGTCGGACTTTTTCAGTCTGGAGGATGGCAAGTACGGCAGGGCGATTGTGAATAACAGCAAGAATAAGATTATCCTCAATCTGGAGCCGGACGAGGCACGTTATGTGAAAGAGGTGCTGAAGCTGACGACAGCGGAACTTCGTTCCATTACCCAGTTTGAGAGAGGGGAGGCACTGGTGTACTCCAATAACAACAAGGTGCCAGTGGTCATTAAGGCTTCTAAAGAAGAGCAGGAGATGATTACGACAGACCGTGCCGAACTGGAGGCAATCCTGAAGGAACGCCAGAAAGGAAAGGGAATGGCAGGGAAGTAGGAATACGTATTTTTTGCAAAATACGCATTTAGGAGAAAATACGCACAAAAAAGAGGTGAAACAATGCTGCTGAAGGATGAACAGTATGTGATTAAATGGCTGTCCCAGTATGGGGCACTGCCAAAAACCCAGATTACGAAGATGCTGCAAAAGCCAGCTCAGACAGCGGAACGTATCATAAAGAACTTAAAGAAGCAGATGCGGGCGGCAGACGTGGGCGGCGGGTACTATGTGGGACTGGATTCCTTGTGCAGACCGGACCAGCGTACCATACTGGCAGTGTGGGTGCTGTTAAAGTTTATTGACTATGTGGACCCGATGGCCCATTACCCGGCAGTCTATCCGTCGCAGATCTTCTTCTTAAAAGAAAATGTGGGATATGAGATTGTGGTGCTGTATGAGGGGGAAGAAAGCCTGCTAAGGCTGCTGCAGCCGCAGGATGACTTAAAGTATATCATTGTCCTTCCCCGCATTTCCATGGCAGAAAAGTTAATGCTGCCAAAAGTGCCATGCCTGTTTGCAACGGTGGGATTCGAGGGGGCGGAGGAACCGGAAGTGACATTTTACTCAGGGGAGACAGTGTATGGAGCAGAACAATTCCTTTCAAAAGGTGTTAGGCAGGGTGGAAAGAATGGCGGGAAAACTGTGGGATCAGATTCGTCTGGTGAAGGATTTCTCTCAGGCGCACCAGCTGCACATGGCATATGAGCAGGCACTGCGGCTGGAGGAGATGGCAGAACGTCTGGTGCTTCTGACGAGGGTGCTTCCGGCTTGCACCGGTTCAGATATGGCAAAGAGGGACGTGGAAAGTAGCATGAAACGGTGCATTCCCGTTGATATGGGATTTACGGCAGAGGGGTGGTTTTGGTTGTGTATCCCTGCCCTGCTCCCGAAAAAGGGAGGCGGCTCGGCGGATTATATCCGTTCTTTTCTTTATCCTGCCATGAAGGAATATTTCCAAGAGAAAGAACCGGTGCGGTTTACGGACTGCGTGCTGGTATACCGCCATGTGTATGACAGGGAACGCCCGGAACGGAGGATGCGGGACCACGATAACATCGAGACGAACATGGTATCGGATATCGTGGCCATGTATGTGATGCCGGATGATGCCCCGTCGGTATGCAGCCATTATGAGTGCAGTGTCATGGGAGAGGATGACCATACGGAGGTTTATGTAGTACCAAGAACGGATTTTCCGCAGTGGTTATTACAGGAAAATGAGAGGTTCAGGGAGGAGGAAAATTCGTATGAAATGGCACTGGAAACGGGCAAAAAAGATATGTAAAAACGGGGCAGATTCAGCTGGGAAAAATGACATATGGGTGAAATGTGTGCAAAGGCTTCTGGTTCCTTGGATTTTCAGCCGGACAG
The DNA here is from genome assembly GCA_910574015.1 of Eubacteriaceae bacterium. Classification (GTDB taxonomy): domain Bacteria; phylum Bacillota; class Clostridia; order Lachnospirales; family Lachnospiraceae; genus Eubacterium_F. The sequence continues at coordinate 8,682 of CAJSYQ010000015.1, forward strand.
CGGGGCGAAATTCCGACAAAGAGAGCAGTCACGTTGTCGGAATCATTCGTAACAGCGCTTCGGCTCGTACCTGCCGTTTGCTTCGGTTCGGTGGTGAGCCGCCATGATACATTTCTCTGCAACGAGCCACGTGCATCGGCTCGTTACGGTGCTGTCTTTAGTGGGGGAATATCCGGCACACTCCCTTTGCCTGCTTGGTAAGGAGCGGGTGATGAAGGAGCTGGTCCGTAAACTGACTGTAACTCAGACGTTCCGCAATGATGAAACAGGAGAAGAGCATGCCTGCCGTTTGCTTACCATAACAGGAAAAGGCAGGGAGAAATCCATCCGGTTTTATAAGGCTGGCCTTGCCATACTGGAATGGGTGCATCCGGATGCGTATGGGTATTACATGCGCTCTTTCTGGAACCACCGGTTTCCAGGGGATAAGGCACACAGGGAGCGGCATCACCGGGTTGCGGAAGCAGCGGTTCTGTGCATGAAGGCCGGTCTGGAGGTGCGGCCGTATGTGCTGCCCCAGTTACAGAACAGGGGATTATACCATGTGGTACCTGAGAAACCCGCATACTATCTGGCAAAGGATATTAAAAGAGTGGGCGAAGCGGAGATGAACAAGACCATGTTTACCCGCATGGCGGGGGCCGTGTTTTCCCCCGGAGGCTGTTATGCGGTATATAATACCAGGGCGAGCGCCATGAAATGGAGCGGCATGGGGGAGTTCAAAGCCTTGCACAGCCTGATGGAACTTGGCAGGATGAATGCCGGAGTCCAGGAGGTTGATTCCGCCATTTTATTTGGTGAGTCTGGGGATGTGGCGTTAAAGACGCTGCTTGCTTCCGAGGAGAGTAAACGGCTGGAGTTCCGGTTTGACGGGATTTACCAGCATATTTATTTTATCGCCATGAACGAACTGGGTATCCGCCAGATGAAGATGCTCATGCTCCCAGACTGGAAAAGAAATATGCGGGAAGCGTTGTTTGATGAGGAGAGCCTGGCATTCGATAGAGGAATTTTTGAGTATGACGCTTTTGTGGATGGCGTGTATGTGTTTTCTCATCTGGACAGTGACCTGGCAAGATTGATCCGGTTCAAAGAGGCGGTAACAGGAGGTGATAAAAGGTACGAGGTGGTCTGCTACCCGCACCAGCTGGGGTTTCTCAGGGAATATCTTGGCGACAGGATGGGCTACAAGACCATCGGAATGGAGCTGCTGGAGGCAGCGCTTGGGAAGGGGGGACGGTGATAGTTTAAACAAAGTTAAAAATGTATTGCTATTGTGCGCACAGATTGGTATAATAAAAGCAGAAACAGGAAATCATACAGATTACGAAAGGATGTGTGATACTATGGCAGCAAAAACGTCAAATTTGTACGCAAGAATAGAGCCAGAAGTCAAGGAAGAGGCAGAAAGCATTTTGGCAGCGCTTGGTATTCCGGCCTCAAACGCAATTAATATGTTTTATAAGCAGATTATCTTAAACCGTGGGATTCCATTTGAGGTAAAAATCCCACCTGCAAGGCCGGTCAATGTGGCAAAGCTTTCTGAGACGGAACTGGATGCGGAGCTGGGGAAAGGATATGCGGATATGACGGCGGGAAAGACGAAGCCTGCGACACAGGCATTTGCTGATATCCGCAGAGATTACGGGATATGATGTATGAAGTGGAAATAAGCGGTCAGGCGGAAACTGACCTGCGGGAAATCTATGAGTATATTGCCTTTGAGCTGCTGGCACCGGATCATGCTTCCGGGCAGTTAGACCGGCTGGAAGCGCATATCGAAATGCTTGGGGAATTTCCTGAAAAATTCCGCCGATATGAAAAAGAATCGTGGCATGGCAGGGGAATGAGAGTCATGCCGGTGGATCATTACCTGGTTTTTTATATTTCGGATGAGGCGGCAGCACTCGTGACAGTGATCCGGGTCATGTATGCGGGCAGGGATGCGGATGCACAGCTGCAGGAGCATACGGTGCTGTAAACAGAATAGAACAAATGACATAAAGGTGTATGGAATCTGTCAAAATCCCATATGCCTTTTTTGTTTGGGATCAAAATGCAGGGAGGAACTCATAAATGGATAAACGCAAAAAAGCCGGAATCATTCTCTCTGTCATTCTGGGAACGGGCGGGCTGTTGTATCTGGGAGGAATACTGGGGCAGTTGATTGCGGGATATCAGGCATGGCCTGGCGGGGAGGGCATATCCGTCATAAAACCGCCAGACTGGAATATGCTGGTTTGCATCCGACATGCCTTTACAAAAAATGGACTGAAGGGTATGGTGGCAGCCATTCTTTTTGGTGTGGCGGTGGTTCTCTATGTCCGGTTCCATGATAAGTTTGACAGCAAAGAGTATGATCCGAGGGGATTTAAGAAAAGTAAAACAGGAACTTACGGTACAGCCAAATGGATGAGTGAGAAGGAGTTAAAGGAAATCATGGAGGTGACGGCGCCAGCCAGAGCAGAGGGGGTGATTCTAGGCGAGTATGAGGGAAAGACAGTCTGTATGCCAAAGGATACCAGACTGAACCGGCACATTGCCATCTTTGGTGCATCCGGTACCATGAAATCAAGAGCCGTTATCCGAAACGCCTTGTTTCAGGCATTAAAGAGGGGAGAATCGGTGGTAATCACCGATCCCAAAGCCGAACTGTACAATGACACTTCGGAGATGTACCGGCAGGCGGGATATGAAGTCAAGGTCTTTAATCTGGTCAACCCGGAGCACGGGGATTCGTGGAACTGCATGTCAGACTTACATGGGAATACCCTGATGGCACAGATGCTCACGAACATCATCATCGGCAACACCAGTAACGGCAAGGGCGACCACTTCTGGGATAACGGGGAGGGCAATCTCTTAAAGGCGCTGATTCTGCTAGTGGATTTAGATCCCAGCCGCAGTCCGGATGCGAAGCACCTTCCGGCAGTCTACCAGATGCTGACCCGCAATACCGAGAGGCAGCTGACGGCTTTATTTGAAAAACTGCCGTTGGACCATCCGGCAAGGGCGCCCTATAACTTATTTGCCCAGTCCAGTGACACGGTGCGTTCTGGAATCATACAGGGATTAGGCACCAGACTGCAGGTACTTCAGAACAAGGAGGTGCAGGGGATTACGAGTCGGTCTGACATTGACCTTGCTGCACCGGGAAGCAAACGATGTGCCTATTATATTATACTGAGCGACCAGGACACCACGATGGCATTCCTGTCGTCGCTCTTTTTTTCGCTGCTGTTTATCAAACTGACCCGGCATGCGGATGCAAGACCGGGCGGACACTGCGATATCCCGGTAAATCTGATTTTAGATGAGTTTAACAATATCGGGCGGATTGGCGGGGCGGCAGACGGATCGGATTTTGCGAGGTCATTAAGCGTTATCCGTTCCAGGGACATCCGGGTGATGATGGCGGTGCAGAGTCTGGGGCAGCTGCAGAACCGTTATGGCAATAACCTTTGGGCTGAAATCATCGGCAACTGCGACATCCAGCTGATGCTTGGCTGCACGGATGATGTGACGGCAGAGTATTTTTCGGGGCGCAGCGGGGAGATGAGCATTGAGGTGAGTTCCACGATGACGACCAGACAGACCATCGCGCTGGCTCAGGTAATTCCCCAGTACCGCCAGACGCAGGGGCAGGGCAAAAGAAAGCTGCTGACCCCGGATGAGGTATTGCGGCTGCCAAATACAGAGCTGCTTTGCATTGTCCGGGGCTGCAACATCCTGAAATTAAACAAGCTGGATTACACAAAGCACCCGATGGCAGAAAAGATGGCCAGCGTTTCGATTATGGATTACCAGCCGCAGGTGAGTCCCGCGGCATGTTCCCAGACTGGCTTTGGCGGGGAGGAGGTGAGGGAAGTGCCCCAGTCAGAAAAGAGGGAAGTGAAAAAGACAATGCAAAGAGAGAAAAGTCTGTACCGTTCGGCACAGCCGCCTGCGGATTTTTAGTAGCGATTAACCGGCATCTCGAAGGAGGTGCTTTTTTTGATGGAAATAAGGAGGCAAAGCAAACAAGTTTGCTTAACAAGTTTCCCAGAGGGAACTTGAAAATAAAATTATGGAGGATGAGATATGCCAAGAAAGAAAGCAGAAAAACCAGAAGTAGTGGAAGAAAAGTCAGAAGAAACCATGGACAGGACTCCAGATGGGCGGGAAGAGGCTGTTTTATCAGACTCGGATATAAATCATACAGAGGGTACCGAGGGTGAAAACAGCGGTGAAGAGATTTCCCAGACTGACATGGAAAATTCAGATAATCAGGGGATGGCATCAGCCGGAACGAAGGGGCAGGAGGCAGATTCCGAAAAGGAGAGCCAGTCTGATACAGAAGAGGCTCAGGAGATGTCGGAAGCGGGCGTCGGTGAAGAAATACCCCAGACTGGTTCAGAAGACCTTGAAGACAAAGTGTATTCGCCTGAAGACGCGTTAGATCTGCATGAAAGTTCCGGAAATCAGAGTCAGTCTGACACAGAGTCGGCTCAGACCATGAATACTGCAGATGCCACAGCTAAATCAGTCAAAAATTATGAGATTCAGAACCAGTCTGACACAGAGGGGCAGAATCAAACGGCTCAGGGTCCCGGTGAAGGTAAAAGGCGTCGAAGAGCTAGGAAAAATACTGGATCTGTCAGACTGGCTTCAGCACAGGTGCTTGCTATCGACGGGCACTTGGTAGCCGAAACTGAAGCCGAAAAAGCGAGGAATGACCTGCTGGATTTAATGGAGTCCCAGAAGACGGGAAGAATCCTGACGGGGACGATTCAGGGAGTGGAACGGCAGGAAAGTAACCAGAGCCGTTCTCTGGCAGTCATCTACCACGGTGAGTTCAAAATCATCATTCCTGCAGAAGAGGCGGTGGAAGCACCAGACGATTTCCGGGGGAGGCTGCCGGAAGATGTATTGCACGACATGCTGAACAAACGGCTTGGTGCTGAGGTGGATTATATCGTCAAGGGCATTGATCCCCAGTCTGGGATTGCGGCGGCAAGCAGGCTCGATGCCATGCGTGCCAGAAGAAAAGAATACTATCTGGGCACAGACCGGGATGGCAATTATCGGATTTATTCGGATTTGTGTGCGGAAGCAAGAGTCGTATCGGTGATCCGGGCAGGTATTTTTGTGGATCTGTTCGGTCTGGAGGTGTATATCCCGCTCCGGGAACTGAGCTACCAAAGGTGGATGGATGCGGCGATGTATTTCCAGTCTGGACAGAGGATACTGGTCAAGGTACTGAGCGTGGACCGGAGTGACCGAAGCAACATCCGGGTAACGGCATCGGTGAAGCAGGCTGGAGAAAATCCTTATGAGAAAGCACTTCGCAGGTATTCCGTTGGCAACCGGTATGTGGGGGCGGTGAGCATGGTGGATACCAACGGTGTCTTTGTGGCACTGGATGGTGGCATTGACTGCCTTTGCAGTTACCCGAAAAGGGGCCGCCCGCCGAGGGGGTCCCGCGTAACTGTGCAGATACTGGGAATTAACAATGATTCCAATCGGATCTGGGGAGCGATTACCCATATCGCGGCGCCGAGATGAAAAGGAGGTAAGGACTTGAAAGCAGTAAAAAAGAAACTGGCAGCACTGGCTCTTGCAGGCATGTTAGCTGCCGCATTGGGAAATGGGATCTCCGTTTCGGCTGAAAACCAGGGGACAGAGGGGACGGAGATACAGGTGATGGAAGCAGAACAGTTAGAGGTGCAGTTGGGAAAGGAATGGGCCGGAAGGGAGTTTCAGTTAAAAACCGATGCCGGTCTGTATCCAGGGACAATAACGGTAGGAGGAGATGGCGTGCTGAGGACAGAGCTTGGTGGAAGTCGCCGCTACATACTGACCTGCATGCTGACTGAAAATACGAATGATGGCAGTGAGGTTCCAGCAACCCAAAGATCCGCATCGGAAGAACAGGCAGGAGCACTGTCTACTGACAGGGGAACAGATTCTGAAACTGGTGCAGAGCGGCAGGAAGAGCGGGCAGGAACGATTACTGGTATTCCCATCAAGCATCTTGTCTTTTTTTCTGTTGGGATGGCAGTGGCTGTCGGTGGACTGATCGCCATCCATATCATCCAGAAACGAAGAGAAGATCAGGAGGATGATGACGAAGAGGACTATGATGAGGATGAATAAGTTTCTGGCGGTGGTTTCGTCAGACTGGTATATTTTTGGGGGATAAAAAGCCATAAAGGAACTTTTTTAATGTAATCACAAAAAATATTCTTATAAGGCTTGACAACCGTGCAAGCCCCTGTTATACTGAAACTGTAACAAGGGTTGCGTTCAGGCTTTCGAGACCTGCAGACCTGCAGGAATCGTTACGGATTTTCGCACACAGAGTAAGTCCACAATAGCGCAGACTTGTTGAACATATGAGCCGGAAGGTTGCAGAAATAGAATACAGAGTCAATGACTGGATGAGACACCAAAATTCCAGCACCATTGGCTCTGTATGTTTTTTTTGCGGCTTATTTTATTGGGAAAAAATATTGGCTTAAAATAATCTTGCCAGAGTTTTTCTATGAGAGGAGGCAAAATGCCATGAATGCGAAAAAAAGAAAAAAGAAAGGGAATCAGAAAAAGCAGATGTGCTGCCCGTACTGCGGCAGTCCGGTGGTATTCCGCAGTGCGGATGGAATCTATCGCGATAACAAAAACCGAACCATGCTTTATGTATGTGCAAGGTATCCGGAATGTGATGCCTATGTTCGGGCGCATAAGGGGACAAAAAAGCCGATGGGGAGTCTGGCGGACCACAATCTCCGGTCACTGAGGAGGGAGGCACACCGTTACTTTAACCGTTTGTATGAATCCGGTCTGATGGACAAGCAGGATGCCTACCAGTGGCTGGCAGACATCATCAGCGCCCCGATGTCGGAAGCACACATTGGGCATCTGGGTGAATATTATTGTAGGCAGGTTATTGAGGAAAGCATAAAGCTGCTAAAATCCCGGAAAGAAAATCCGTTTCGGGTAATTCGGGGAAGCGGAAAAATGGAAATGGAGCAAAATGTGCCCTGAGAACCATAGCGTTTTCTATCGATGAGGACATGGACTGAAAAGGAGGAGAGGCGGAATGAATGCGGAAGAGAGAAAAAAGACGGAAGAGAATATGGGTCTGGTACATAAGGTCATTTCCGATAAAGTTCACGGGACTTTCCAACACGGCATGTATTCCAGGGAAGACTTGTTCCAGATTGGCTGTATCGGTCTGTGTAAGGCAGTGGTCAGTGACAGGGGCGGGTGCTTTTCCACCTATGCCTACCGGCTGATCTGGAATGAAATCTGCGATGCCCTGGTTTCCTCTACCCGAAAGGGAAAGAGGGAAACAGTAGTCGATGTCCTGCCGGAGACAGGGGATTTTTATGATAATGATGATAAAGAACTGCAGATTGTCCTGCAGAAAATACTAAAGGAGGCGCAGGGATTGGTGCCCGCATCTACGAAAAAAGGCATCCGTGCAATGTTGTTGATGGAGAAAGGATATACCAGCAGGGAGATTGGTGAATGGTTTGGCGTGAGGGCAAATCTCGTCTGTGCATGGGTATCGAAAGCAAGAAAGTATCTGAGGGAGCAGGAGGAACTGCGGCAGATGGCAGAGGAGTATGGATATGGAACAAAGAAAACAGGGTAGGAGACGACCATTTAAAAAGAAAGGATTTTGGTGGTGGATGTTTCCGGTGGGTGTCAGTATACTGACATGGATTTTATTCCATACAGTATTATTAGCCGGGTATGTGCCAACGGAATCTATGGAGCCGACGCTGAAGAAAGGCAGTTTTTTAATCGCTTCCAGAGTGTATCCGGGCTTGGAGCAGGGGGATGTCATTGTATTCCGGCGGGGTGGTGAGTTGTTGGTGAAGCGGATTGCTGCTGTGGGCGGAGATACTGTAGATTTGGAAAAACTCACATATACTCAGGGCTGGGTGATTCCAAAACGTAACTGGCAGGTGGTTGTAGTACCGAACAATTCGTATTTTGTACTGGGGGATAATGTTAATAATTCCTTTGACTCCCGATACTGGGAAGATATGTATTTGAGGGAAGCAGATGTGGTGGCAAAGGTGTGGGAATAAGATTTTTCTGGAATGTTTGTGGTCATAGTGTTATGATGTAGGTAGGTCTGGAACTGGTCTGAGATCGGAACTGGAGAATGAGAAGGGACTGATGAACATGAAAAACGGAAAAAGAACGATCATATTTACCATATTACTGCTGAGTGTGGCACTATATGCAGGAACGGGAACGGCTTTGGCAAAGACGAAGACCGTTAAAGTGGATATGGCAAATAAGGCATCCAAAACCATGCGCTTGGCAGCGCTGTCAAAGGCAAAAAAGGTCAGGGTCAAAAGCAGCAAATCCTCCGTGGCAAAAGTAAAATATAAGAAGACGAAAAAGAACCGCAGGATTGTCATTACGGGTAAAAAGCCGGGAACGGCAATGGTGACAGTCCGCTGTTATCTGAAAGGCGGGAAGAAAAAGGTATACAAGTATAAGGTGAAGGTCACGAAAAGCAGCAAGACCCGCCAGACTGGGAAAAAACCTGCTTTTGCCGGAACGCTGAAAGCTTCTTTAAATGATACGGGATATGTGAAACTCCAGTATAGCAAAATTGCGGGAGCAGAGCACTATGTGGTTCAGAGGAAAACGGAAACAGGGGAATGGAAAAAATTAAAGACAGCATGGAAGACGACTCTTACGGATCAGACGGTAAAGGCAGATACGGTATATGAATACCGGGTACAGGCAAGGGTATCCGGCACCTATACCCAGTACAGCAATGTTGTCCGGATAGCGGTTGGAAAAATTGGCAGTAACAGTAATGATGCCGGAAATCCATCACCACTGCCATCCCCAGAACCGGCCGTGCCATCCGTGCCGACACCGAAACCATCCCCGGAACCGACACCATATCAGGCAAAATATTCTTATGAGGTCAGCGTGTTAAATCAGTTTACCATTTATGAGGACGTGCCGATTGTGCTGTATGTGAAAACGGATAATCCAAATCCGAATGATTTTGATAATGTGTATGTGAGCATTGGGGCATATGGGGAAAAAGTTTTGGGAGGACCAGCGTATTCTTATGAAGATATTGAGTATCTGGATCAGGAAAAAACAAATACAAATTATTTTAAAAAAGTGAAAGGTGGTTGGATTTACACCTGCAGGGCAGAGGAACCGGGAATCCGAACAGTTTCAATCCAGGAACTGGAAAAAGGAGAAAATAACAATAATACATGGCGTACCGTCGATACGTTCCAGATTGAAGTGAAAGATGGTGCTGCAGGCAAAAAATCATTTTGTGAAAAAGTCATCCAGACAGTGAGCAGTGAGGACTACAATGAAGATGGACTGGGAAAATGGGGCAGTCTTTCTGAGCAGCAGAAAATGGAGCGTCTGGAAGGGTATATCCGTGATAACATGAACTATCCGAGAATTGATACGAACGGCAGTTATCTTGGATACAATACGATATGGATTATACAGGAAAATGTCGGGGCTGACTGGGAGACTGGTTTTACAGACTGTGGCGGTGCTGCTAAGCTGTTGCGTGATATGGCAAATATGATAGGGATTGAAGCATATACTTACACCACGACATTAAATGGAGCGCTTCACATCAAGGTGCAGGCTGTAATCGACGGACAGGAATACTATTATGATGCGACACCGTGGGAGGGCGGCTATAAAAACTGGGAGTATATCCAGTTAGATAAATACTAAAAAGTAACAAAATAGGTTGTTAACATGAAATAAGGAAGAGTCTGTTTGATTGCAGGCTCTTTTTTGATTGAGGAGAAAGGTTGGATCATTATGGCGAAGTTTGTAAGAGGTCCCCCCAGTATGGAGTGGAGACGTGGTCAGTAGATTTAAAAGAAAGGAACTTTGATATGAAAATAAATAAAAAAATTAGAAAAATTGTGACGTATATAATGGTATTTGCCCTATTGTGCGGTGTGACTGCGGTAAATTCCTCAGTATCCAGTGCAGCATCTGCCTCAGTGAGCCTGTCGTCCCTTGGCCGGAAGGGAACGGTTTCCATTGGTTCGAAGACAAAAAGCGGGACATGGTGGCAGATGAAGCTGAATGGGAAAAAGGCATTCTGCATTAATTTAGGGTATACCTGTCATTCCGGGAATACCTATTCAGCAGAAGAAACACATCATTTTGATCAGAATACCGGCGGTGAAAAAAATGGGTATTATGCCAAAATCGTCCGCTGGTATGTAGTGGACAGAAACCGATCCGGCAAGGCGTTTGTCATGGGTCAGGCGCTCATTTGGTCCATCGCTGAAGGACGTAATTCCGAAGCGCAGTTAAAAGATGTCATTAAACAGGTTAAAGGAAATATTAACATTTCTCCTACAAAATCAGTGAATGACCTGTATAAAGATATTTTTGAGCCATCCGGGGCATGGACAGCGGATGTTACCATTTGGCAGAAGACAGGGAACAGCAAAAGATATCAGAGGCTGCTGACAGTAGATGCGGATGACGTGCCAGAGGTAGCCAGTATCAATGACAGTGAGTATTATCGGCAGAGAATTACGGTGATGAAAAAGGATGAGGATGGTAAAGGACTGGGGGGAATACAGTTCACGTTGGATGCAGATAACCTGGATGATCTCTACTCTTTTGCCATGACAGATCGGGATGGCACGGAAACAGGTGATGCCGATGATGATAACGATACCTCCTTCAGTATGACAGGGTTCACGCGGGACAGCGGACGTATAGCCTTCCGAATGACATACCGTCTGCAGACGCAGGAATACTATTATTATCCGGATTCAGAACTGAAGGATATGTCTGCAGATGACAAGAAAGCTGCAAAGAAACATCTGACGGATGACCTTGATCTGGATGAGGGTGTAGACTTCGCCTCTGACCTGACCAAAGAATCCGCCAAGAAACTAATGAATCAGGAAATGAAAGAACTGAAAAATGACATTTCCAATACGTATACCTTGACGGAAGATAATACGGGGGATAATAAACACATCGTTTTGGACCCAGAGTTTGCCAAAGGAAAAAGGATTACTTTAAAAAAGGCAAACAGTTGGAGTCGGAATGAGGATGGGCAGTGGCCGGATTCTTTAGAGGAGGTGGCCTCCGATTATTCCAAAGCATATCAGGTGGGAGTTATCAACAAATACAAGAAAGCGACCATTGATGTTGTCAAGATTGATAAATACAGCGCAGATAAGAAACCGCATGGGGATGCCAGCCTGGAAGGGGCGCAGTTCCAGTTATATGCGGATGCTTCCTGCACGAATAAGGCAACCGTCTATGATGCTCAGGGCATAGCAAAAACGGCAGGGATTTATACCGTCCAGGATGGAAAGATGGTGACAGATTTCCTGCGGAGCGGCAATGCCTACTACCTGAAGGAAGTCAAGGCACCAGTGGGATATACGCTTTCCAATGATGTGCTCACAGTGAAAGTGGATGCCTCGAATAACGCGGCAGAGTATACCTATGACCTTGCGACGGAGGAGTACGGAAATCAACCGATATTGGGTAAGGTTGCAGTGCAGAAGTATGATTCTGAGGGGCAGACGGGATCACTGCATCCGGAGGCTAATGCGACATTTCAGGTATTCTTAAAACGCAAAGGAAGTTATGATGCCTGCGATGATTATGAAAGAGCCATTATCCATACAGACGAAAATGGATATGGAGTTTCGGGTGATTTGTATTATGGATTATATCAGATCCATCAGGTAGATTCCGGGGAAACAGATGCCGTTCTGATTGAAGACATTAAAGATGTAGAAGTGACTCAAAATGGAAAAACCTATCTGTATCCAATGAATAACAATTTGTTCAAAGCCTACTTGAGAATCCTCAAAAAAGATGGCAACACCGAAAAGCAGGTACTAAAACCCGGCACCACATACCAGATCTACAAAGTGACGGATGACGGGGAGAAGCTAGTCGAGCAGAGTTATAGTGATGGAAATAAAAACGTGACGGTAAACCAGTTTGTAACGGATGAGTCCGGCGAGATTATGACCGTAAAGGAACTGAAGTCAGGTACTTATCGTATTTATGAGACGGATTCTGCCAGCGGCCTTCACATCACAGAGAAATACATTGAGGTAACGATTAACAGCAAAGCCGACAATTATGAGAGCTTTACCGACGAAGACGGCTATACCCATGCCGTTGTTACCGTAACTTACACAAATCATGAAACGGCAGGCAGGTTGAAACTCTATAAGACCGGTGAGATGCTGACAGGCTATGAAGAGGGAGCGTTTGTCTATGAGGACCGTTTTCTGAGAGGCTGCGTGTTCGAGGTTACGGCAGCGGAGGATATTGCAACGCAGGACAATCAGGGAACGAACTGGTACGATAAGGGTGAACTTGTGACAACAATCACAACAGGCAGGGGCGCAGAATTTACCAGAGAATGTAAGGATATCACCGGATATACAGTGGATGAGGATGGTACGGTAACGGTTGACCTGCCGCTTGGGAAATACCATTTGACGGAGAAAGAGGCCGGATATGGCTATGTTCTGCCGGAGCAGGGATGGGATGTGGAATTTAACTGGAAAAACAAGGATGAGGAATACGTTCTCAATGCCACAGACGCCACGGACAAAGATGGCGTATTGAATGTAGTCAATGCCCGCGCAAAGGCAGCCATTTCCCTGTTTAAGACAGACGCTGCCACCAGACAGGCCGTCGAGGGTGCGGTATTTGGTATCTTTACCAGAAATGATATTTACAATGCCGATGGAGAAAAGATTGTGGCTGCCGGAACGCAGCTTGGAACGGTTACCACGGATGCCGATGGAAAAGCAGAATCGGATCTTGATCTTCCGTTGATGAGTGAGAATTACCCGAAAGTGGATACGGATTCTGCTGTAGATGCAGAACCTACTGAAACACCGGCAGTTGGGACAATGCCACCTCTGGAAAGTCTTCTGACACTGGCAAATACATCGAAAACTGCATTTGGAAAAGATACAGAAGATGTGGAGGATGAATCGGGAGAAGATTTGGAAACAGAAGAAGATGCAGAGGATGAATCCGAAGATGACGCAGCAGGAGAGACGGAAGATGAATCCGAAAGCGTTCCGGCTACGGATTCTGCCACCACGCTGAATTCCGGTGATTACTATCTGAAAGAATTGTCCGTATCCGGAAGCTATTACCTGAATGAAACGGAGTATCCGGTGCATCTGGAGTACAAGGATCAGGAAACAAAGGTGATTGCTGCGGATGTGGAAGCGGTCAATGCTCAGACAAGCACAGTCATCAGCAAAACCTCCATCGCAAACAGTGAGGAACTGCCGGGCTGTGAACTGCAGATTACGGATGCAGCGGGCAATGTCATTGTGAGCTGGACATCCGGTAATCAGGAATCCATCCGTGTGAATGAAAAACTGGAGGATATGGGTTATCGCAATGTCACAGCCATTCTGGATGAAAAGGGGGCAGTGCAGGTAAATGGCCTGCTTCACGATACGGACTATACGTTGACGGAAACCAGACCAGCGAATGGTTTTGCTACAGCAGAGAGCATTAACTTTCAGATTGTTCAGGGAGAGAACGGTCAGACACAGGCAGTCATCATAAATGGAGAAAACAGGACGCTCCGAACTGATAATGTGATCCATATGGTGGATGACACAACAAAAGTGGAAATCTCCAAGACTGAGATTGCAGGCTCAGAGGAGATACCGGGCTGTGAACTGCAGATTACGGAAAAAGATACGGATACCGTAATTGAGTCATGGACCTCCACGAAGGAAAAGCACATCATCGAGCAGAAACTGGCAGTGGGAAAGTCTTACATCCTGACAGAGAAGCGGCCGGCAGATGGGTATGCAACCGCCGACAGTATTGAGTTTGCCATAGAGGATTCGGGAGAGTTTCAGAGTGTGCAGATGAAAGATGACACTACAAAAATCCGTCTGATCAAACTGGCAAGCGATACCGGGCAGGGGCTTCGTGGTGCAAAATTCGAGGTATTTGACAGCAGTGATAAAAAGGTTATGAGCTTTACGTCCAAAGAGGAGGGCTATGACATCATCGGGAAACTGAAAGCAGGGGAAACCTATACATTCAAAGAGATTGAGGCGCCGAAAGGCTACCAGCTTGCACAACCGGTTCAGTTTACGGTAAAAGATACTGGAGAGGTACAAAAAGTATCAGTAACAGATAAGAAGATACCGACACCAAAAGTGCCACAGACAGGCGGAACCACACCGCTTGTAGCAGCAGTCATCCTGTTTTCCATGTTGGGGAGTGCTGGAATGTTCTTCTTTCGAAGGAAAAAGGCGCGTGCAAAATGAGACAGGAGAAAAAAGTAAATTGCAGGAAGAAACGGATCAAGAGGTTGTCATGCCTCTTTTTTTTGTTGGCATTTCTGGTAGCGGGGTATTTTGTATACCGTTCTTACCAGAATGACAAAGAGCAGGAAGTCCGATTCGACCAGCTGGAGGAAATAGAGGAGCGGGATTTACATCCCGTTTCTCGCATTTTGCCAGAGGAAGAAAAAAATCCAGACTGGATTGGCTGGCTGAAGATTAAGGACACCAGCATTTCTTATCCGGTCATGCAGCGGAAAGGTGACAGCGAGTATTACCTGCATCGGGATTTCGATGGGAACTATAGTTTTTATGGCACCCCGTTTCTGGATTCCAGATGCATGATTGACAGTGATAACTGCATTATTTATGGGCACAATATCAACGGAGGCAAGATGTTCGGAGCGCTCCATGCGTATTCCAGTGAAATCTTTTATAAGGAGCATCCGGAAGTCAGCTTCCGGGCGGGGGATGAGAAACGGAAGTACCAGATCATGTCGGTAATGCAGACAACGACATCATCTTCTGTCTATTCTTTCACCGATGTCGGGAACTGGGATGAGTATGGTGGATATGTAGGTAAGATACTTTCCGGGAGTCTGTACCAGACTGAGATGGGAAAGAAGATCAAGGCAGAACTTGAGAAGGAAGCACCAGAGGAGTTTTTTCGGAAGTATGAGTTTCTCACGCTGTCTACCTGTCGGAGCTGGATGGGACGGGATGCCAGGCTGTTGGTGATCTCTGTCAGAAAACCGGATGAAATTATAAAAGAATAAATTTTATTTCTGCAGGTTAGGGAAAGGCCTCTGATCTGCAGATTTTTTCTTTGGAAGATTATTTTTGGGATTTGCAGAAAAGCTGAAATGACATATTTCTCAGATTATTCGATATCCTGTTCATATGCAATAATGTCGCCCGGTGTGCAGTCTAAAACATAGCAGATTCTGGCAAGGATATCTGCATCAATTTTTTCGACATATCCGTTATACCATTTGTCAATTACTTCAAATCTTGTATTGATGGCTTTTGCCAGCGCATTTCTGGTTATGTTCTCAGAATCCATATATTTCTTTATATTAATTTTGACGGAACCATACTGGTTCATTGTAAAAATTTCCTTTTTCATGAAAAACACCTCTTAACTATGATACTAAACAAAAAGTTACGGTTTGACGATACCCTTATATGATGTTACTATGTACATAGTGACTTTCGTTGAGTTGATTTTTAGTCGCAAATGGTCTGTAGATATGCTAAAATAATAAGATGGTTGCAGAATGACAAAAGAATTAGGCGAGAGGATGCTATGGGTTTGGAATTAAATATTGCTATTTGTGATGACGAGAAGTATTATAGGAACTATGTTGAAAGTGTTGTCAGGGATTATCTGGTAAAAGAGGATGTGCTGTTTCGGATTGAATTATTCGTGAATGGGGATGTTTTTTGTGAAAGAGAAGAAAATATCCAGAAGTTTGACATCATATTTCTGGATATCGAAATGGACGGCATGAATGGGATGGATGCAGCCTATTATATTCGGGAGAAAAATCCGGAAATTGACATTGTTTTTATTACAGTCACGCCGGATTACGTTTTTGAGGGGTATAATGTCAGGGCGGTGCGTTATATTATGAAAAAGGAAATTGACAAATCATTGCCGGATTGTCTGGCTGACATTATAAAAACAAGAAAGTGTAGCGGACATAGGATGGAATTTCCCTTTGTTGGCGGGAAAAGGATCATACTGCTGGATGACCTGCTATATATAGAAAGCCAGTCCCATAAATTACAGTTTAGAAGAAAGGGCGAAATTTTGTATATGTATGGTCAGATTAACGAACTGGAATCCAAAATGTCGGAGTTTAATTTTGCCCGTTGTCATCAGAGCTTTTTGGTTAACCTTGGGCATATCGAGCAGATCAATAACTATTTAATTTGTCTGTCTGATGGGTCTGAGATTCCGGTTTCCCGTCCCAGATATCCTGAAGTAAAGCAACGGTATTTGCAGTATAAAGAGATATAAACATATGGAGGAGAATGGAATGTTGGAAGAATTTTTGAAGAGTATCAGCATTGTTTTCTATGAAGCCCTTTGCTGTAGGATTTTTCTGGACATTTTTTTGAAGCAGAGGTTTTTGGCCAAATGGAAAGGAGGCTTATTCGTATTTTTATTGGCCGGAATGATCTGGGGAATCGGATGCCTTACTAATTCACAGGATTTATATGTATATCGGATTCTGGGGATTGTATTTGGCATATTTTTATTATCGCAGATTTTCTTTTTAGGAAGATGGCAGAAGAAATTATTTATATGCGGGGCATTTTATACATTATTGTATTGCGTGGATTATTTTTCGTTTATCATTCTGAGTACCTTTATAGATAAAAACTATCTGGAAAACGATGTGATGCAGGTTATCCTGGTTTTGATCTGCAAAACGGTTCTTTTTGTTGTTGTCTTAGGGTCCGAACATTTCTGGAAGCGGGGAAGGGAAGTGCAGATAGAGGGACCGGCATGGATTTTGATGATATGTTTTCCAGTGCTGTCTATGGTTATCATGTTGGTCATGCTTTTTTCCTTTCTGGGCAGGAACAGTTCGGCAGACTATCTGGCAGTTTCTCTTGGCATTATGGTAATGAATGTTGTTATGTTTGAATGGCTGAAGTTTATTTCAGAGAAAGATAGGCGATGGAACCAGATCCGTCTGCTGCAGGAGAGAAATGAGGAAAAAATTCAGTTATACCATGAAATGAGCCTCAATTATGAAGAGCAAAAACGTATTTTGCACGATTACCATAATCAGATTGGCTGTATGCAGGGGCTGCTAAAAAGACAGCAGTATAAGGAGGCGGAGGCATATGCAGAGAAGCTGGCAGATTCGCTTCCCGACCAGATGCAGAATGTGGATGTCAACCATCCGATTCTCAATGTCGTATTGAACCAGAAATATCGTCTGGCAAAGCGAAAGGATATTTCATTTCTCTTTTATGCCAATGATTTATCCGATTTATGGCTGGAGGAGCAGGATGCGGTCAGTCTGTTGTCCAATCTTCTGGACAATGCAATAGAGGCATGTGGAAAATTAGAGAGCGGGCGTAAAATATGGGTAAAACTTGTCAGGGAGAAGCGGCAGTTTGTGCTTTCTATCCGGAATACAGTGTCTGAACCGGTTGACATTCAGGATGATGCAATCCCTACAAGTAAAGAAGATAAGGGAAGACATGGGATTGGTCTGAAGAATGTCCGGATGATACTGGATAAGTATCAGGGGATGGGAATGATGCGTTACGAAGAGGGATGTTTTTCGTACACTGCCGTGATACCTGAGATTAAAGTGTAGTGTATTGGCACACCATAAATAAAAAATATAGATTAGCGTATGTTTTGTGCAAGGTCATGCTTTATGCAGCCTTGCTTTTTGTTTGGAAACAATTCAATCAAGATCATTCGTGAAATGTAATCCGAGATTCCCGTCTGAAGGGGAAAGATGAATACAAACAGAATAAATCACAGCAGTGAAAGTGACGATACAAATGCAGGAGGAGCAGAGATGTTCTTCCTGTTTATATTATGAGAACAGAACAGCCGGCGGGGAAAGGAGAGACATTATGGCAAAGTTTTTAAGCTATGAGGACCGGCTGGAGATCGAAAGCAGTCTGAAAGCCCACATGACCTTTACGGAGATCGGGAGAAAGCTGGGAAGGGACAGGACCACAATCACAAAAGAAGTCAGGAATTATTCCGTGGAACAGGATACCGGATACAGCGTATTCCCCCACAACACCTGTAAGTACCGGAAAGGGTGCAGGAGGAAAAAAGTATGCGGAACAACGGACTGTAAACATCCGCTCGTATCCATCTGCAAACAGTGTGAATTCATCTGTAACCGTTACTGTGAACAGTATGAAGAAGAGGTATGCATGCACCGTTTTAAACCGCCTTATGCCTGTAACGGATGCCGTGAGGTAAAAAAGTGTACATTGACTAAGACGGTGTATGATGCGCTGGAAGCACACCGGCAGGCAACGGAAAAAATATCCCAGTCGCGGAGCGGCATCCTCTCGACGGAAGGGGAGATTGCAAGGCTGAATGAGATTCTGGTGCCGCTGGTAAAACAGGGGCAGTCCATCCACCAGATTTATTTAAACCATAAGGACGAGCTGATGTGCAGTGAGAAGACGCTGTACAATTATGTGGACGGCTGTCTGTTCGACATCCGTAACATTGACCTGCCGAGGAAGGTAAAATACCGCCCAAGGTACAAGAAACCGGAGCTGAAGGTAGACCGTGGCTGCCGTGTGGGAAGGAACTATCATGATTATGAGGTATACATGGAAAAGCACCCGGATACGGCGGTGGTGCAGATGGATTCCGTAATCGGGAGTAAAGGAGGGAAAGTCCTTCTGACCATTTATTTTGTGAACGTATCTCTGATGCTGGGATTTCTGAGGGAAGCCAATACATCACAGTCCGTAATCGACATTTACGACGGACTGTATCAGAAGCTGGGAGCATCAGACTTCACAAGGCTGTTTCCGGTGATACTGACGGATAACGGGAGTGAATTCTCCAATCCGAAAAAGATAGAAAACGGACCGGAAGAAAGGGGATTCCAGAGGACGCGGATTTATTACTGCAATCCCAGTGCACCCTATCAGAAAGCAGAGATAGAAGTAGGACATGAATTCATCCGCAGAATTGTACCGAAAGGAAAGAGTTTTGATGAACTGACCCAGGAAGACGTGGAGCGGATGATGAACCACATCAATTCCTACCGGAGGAAGAAACTGAATGGAAAAAGTCCGTATGAAGCATTCAGCTTTTATTACGGGGAAGAACTGGCGCAGAAGTTAGGATGTCAGAAGGTTACCGCCGGAGACATCAACCTTACGCCAGGACTTCTGAAAAAGTAACAGGAAAACAAGCGCAGACCGCCGGCTGAAAATAAGGAGTCAATCAGGCGTGAATTTCGGCTTATAAAATTTGTAAGACAAAACTGACGTCCGGTTTTTGTGCGCATTTTTATCCTGCTGTGGGACCATTATACCACAGAACCGCAGAAAAAAACGGGAAAGTTGCTACAAAAGTGGAATTTCGGGTACAAAATTTGAAGGTCGCTTTCAAAATGTGAAACTCGTTTACAAAACGGGAAGGTCGTGTTACATTCGAGCAATCAAGATCATTTCTTAAATGAAAACCGTCAATTTTTGCAACTTTCCGTCAAATTATGTAATTGCTATTGATTTATTATAAAGATGTATGATATATCTGTGGGCAAAGGAGATGGCGTGCAATGGTGGTAGATTTTGTTGATTTTTTGATTCGGAGTCACGCATTAGAAGAAAAGTACAGAGAAGATTCTATTTATGGTTTGACACTTGTTTTTGAAAAACTAATTGTTTGTACGGTTCTATTTATGCTTTCTTTTCTGCTTGGGAAATTGTGGGAGGGAGTGGTATTTACAGTATGTTTTCTGATGCTGCGTCAGACGACCGGAGGATTCCATGCAAAATCGTTTCCGGGCTGTTTCATAGGCTCGGTAGCTGCGGTTGTACTGACCTTTGAAGTTTTTGTGCCATTACTGGCAAAACATATGGTTATATTCGGATTGATGCTTGCTATTTCCATCCTTTGTATTCTGTTTTTTGCGCCTGTGAATCATCCTGACCTTATGCTGACGCTGGAGGAGCAAAGAAAATACAGAAATTGGAGCAGGGGAATATTGTTTTTGGAAATCGGAGCAGCAGGGATAGGAACTATCTTAAAAATGAAATGGCAGCAATATATTCTGATGGCAATCATCATATGTGCTGTTTTCATAGTAGTAGCAAAGTTAATACGGCAGGAGGTGAGAACAGATGAAAACAAGGAAAACAGGCAGTCCAATTCTTAATTTGGCAGGAAAAATTGCAAAAATGGAAGCGGTTAAGTCAAAGTCAGGATGGCCGCCAATCTGTGCCGGGATTCTGCATCAGCCGAAACGTCCAGTTAAGAAATAGTCGGAATCTTGTGATGCAGAACCAAAAAGTGATTGCCCATTGTATCTGTGCAATGGGTAGGGAATTCATCAGTTATCTTGACTGGTTTTAATATATAACATAAAGCAAAAGTACAGAAAGGGGATTGCGTATGAATCAAAGGAAAAAAGTGATCATTGGTAGTTTGTTAACAGGTATTTTAGCATTTACTTCTATCTTCAGTTCAAATTTATTGATTAACAATGAGAAAGAGGCTGATGCAGCCTCGGTTGACGCTGCTTCGGCGGAGGCAGTTGTGACCAATGCCCTCAAGGTTGCATCCGCCATTACCGGGGAACTCCCTGCCAAGCGCACCAAATTTGTCAAGCAGTTTGCCATGTCCGACGGCAGCTATACTGCCGCCACTTATTCTATGCCGATCCATTATCAGAAAAATGGCACATGGAAAGAGATTGATACCACCTTGGTCAAATCCGGCAAAAAGAACTACAAAACCAAAGCCACCGACCTTTCCATGAAAGTATCCAAAAAAGCAAACAAGAAATCGGTTGTCTCCATGAAGCGGGGCAAAACCAGCCTGTCGATTGCCTTAAAGGGCAAAAAACTCAAAGCAGCGAAGGCGAAGCGAAGCAATCCTAAGAAAAAAACAGCAACCGATGTGCTGAACCAGAACAAAGTTACCTATAAAGGCGTTATGAAAAACACAAGCATCTCCTACGATATTTTTCCAGAAAAAGTGCAGGAGATCGTTAAAATTAGCAAAAAACAGAAAAGAAAAGCCCTTTCGTTCAAACTGAATACCAAACTGAAAGCAAAAGTAAAGGGCAAAAAGGTCTATTTCAAAACTAAAAAGGGCAAGACAAAATTTACACGCATGAGCACGGTTATCACGGATGCGGGTGGGGTATCCACATCCAAAGTAAAATTATCCTACAACAAAAAGAGCAAGACATTAAAAGTGACACCGGACAAAAAATGGTGGAACAGTAAAAAGAGAAAATTCCCGGTAGAAATCCGGACGACATATTTAACTGACAAGCACAGCAGGGACGTAAAAGTAGGCGCAGCCTACGCCGGAACGCCAGACAGCAACTTCGGTTATGACAAATCCCTGTTATTGCAGCCAAACAAATGCGTGGCATTTACTAAGATGTCCACGCTCTCGGAACTGAAAAACAAAAACGTGCAGATCCGGGATGCGGCACTACATATCAAAAACGAGAAAACACTGAGATTAGGGGCGGGAAAGACCTTTGACATCGGCATCCATAAAGTAAAGCAGAACTGGAATGTCAGGAAATTAACTTACAACAACCGTCCGGCTTATGAGCCGGATGCGGCCGCTTCCGTGGGAATCCAGAAAGCGGGCAGCTATCAGTGTGATGTGACAAATATCGTCAAAGCATGGTATGCCGGGGAAGCCAACTACGGCGTAGCCCTCGCGGCGGACAACTCCAACCGCTCCTATCAGGCAAAGCTCGATAGGAATCCGTACTTTACCGTGCATTATGAGGTCGTTGGCTTTGAAGGAGCCGTGGAATTGAAAGAAAATATTCCCATTACCCGCTCCGTCATCAAGGCGGGACAGGAAAACTACTATTACTTTGATGCCAAGCCGGGCATTGCCTATGACATTTACACGGAATCCTCCATAGACACCCAGGCAGTCATGTATGATGCCAATAAAGAGCGCGTGGGCTATGACGATAACGCTGGTCTGGACCACAACTTCCTTTTCACTGGGGCATACGAAGGCAGAAAATACCTGAAAGTCAACGTAAAAAATAATGGGACGGGAAATTACACTCTTCACCTGAAAAAGCGTTTTGCCATCCCGGAGCCAGTAAGCATCAAAGGGCAGGACAAAGTGACCATCACATGGGATGCGATAGACAAGGCAAAAGAATATCTAGTCTGCATCTATGACGGTGGAAAGAAGACCGGTGAAGCCATCGTAACAGGCACTTCCTATGATTACATCTACCACAACGAAACGGCAGGAAAAATCCTTGGCTTCACGGTCACGGCAAGGGAAAACGCATCCTTGACAGGGGAATCATCCCGCATGATATTTAGCACAGACAGCCAGTCTGAGTGGGTGTATGCGGCGCCCATGCAGGAGGCAAGAAAAAACAGTTCCGTCACGGCACTGGATGGAAAAATCTATGTATTGGGCGGGGAAAATGCCACAGGTACTCTGAAGAGTTTTGTGGCATACGATAGCGAAAAGAAAACCTGGGAAACGCTGCCGGACTATCCCGGAACGGAAACCGGAATCTGCAAGGCAGCCATGTTTGCCTACAACAATGAGATAACTGTCGTTGGCGGTCAGACCGACACCAGCGCTACAGGCAAAATGTTAAATGCTGTATATGCTTTCAATACAGAAACAAAGCAGTGGCAGAAAAAAGCAGACATGGCTGAGGGCAGAACCAATCTGGCAGCCGCTGTCAGCAAAGACCAGCTTTATACATGGACAAAGGCAGGGGCAACCGATAAGGCAGAAGTTTATAACATCAAGACTGATACCTGGGAAACGGCAGTCATGCCGGACACCAGCACCGTCATCGATGCCGTCAGCGTGGACAACCGGGTGTTCGTATTAAGAGAAGATGGAGAGAAGATGTTCTGGCAGGAATATCTCCCAGAAGACAATATTTTTGAGGACGCTGGGGCAGAGTGTCCATTTGCAACATCCGACAAATACAGGGCATCCGCTGTCATCAGCGGTAAGATTTACATGGTAAAAGAGACGGAGACAAAAGAAGTCCTCGTCTACGATGCTTATGCGGACGAATGGAGCCAGATTTCTGCCATGAACCTGACCAAGAAAGATTCCGCGCTGGTGGCATCCGGCAAGGACGTGTACAGTATCGGCGGGGAAATGAGCGGATATGGTGTGCTGGATGTAGTGGAGCAGTATAGCGTCAAAGTGCAGAGTACAACAAAAGAAATGTTGGTAAAGAAAGGCGGAGCCTACGAACTGCAGGTAACTGCCGGAAATCTCAAAAAGGGACAGACAAAGATTGTGACCGTAACTGTCAATCCCGATGAAATGCAGATCGTAAATGCATCTTCTTTTGAAACAGAAGATGCACTGAAAGAGGGAGCCGACGGTGTTACGTTGCTGAAATACCAGCCCCAAAAGGGTGTGCTGGTATTGAAACTCACGGGGAGCCTGGAGCGGGGAGAGAGTTTTGAAACCTACCAGTCTATCCCGGTGGAGGGAAAGATTGACGGAAAGACCAAGGTAGAGATTACCCTGACGGATAAAGAGGAAAAATAAGAACAAGAGGATTTGCCAGTTATGGATGTCCATAACTGGTAAGTCCTAATTGTATTGTAAAAAAAAGTTTTACGTCACATAATTAAATGACCAATATATGAATATGCTTTTGCTGAATGTTGTTTTGAACGCTTATATTGGTGTAAATCAAAGTTAGATTAATTACTTGTTTTGAACGGAGGAATATCATTGGAGTTTGTTAAAAAATATAAAGTAATTTTGTCGGGCATTTTGATGGTTTTGTTATTCGCTGTCGCAGGAACGGTGTTTTTCATGATGCGAAATCATAACCAAAACAAGAAGGAACAGAATGTAGAGAAGCAAAAAGAGGAAAATTACCTTTCCCTCAGTGCTTCCGATCAGGAAACTGCCGATTTGTATTCAGAACTCTACGAGATATCCAGAGAGGATGTGGCAGAGCAGCAGATCAAGATGAAAGATTGGGAAAAGACAGCAAAGGAACTGGAAAAGGCTTTCTTCACCATTCCGGAGAACGAAAAATACCAGATGGAAAAGGACGGTTATTCCCTGGAGGATTTACAGGAAGCGGAGAAACTGTCTGTCAAAACTGGAAGAAAAGCAATAGAGCTGGCGGAAGCCAAAGGAAAGATTTCTGATAAGCGCAAGTGGTCAGAGGTAGTCAAAGATAGTGAGATTTTGACTACGGAGGAGCAGCTGGGACTGACCAAGGAGCAGATACAGAGGTTGGAGGACAAGTCGCTGGGCAAGGAAGAACGGGTAGAAGTGGCGATTCTGATTATGAATGGGACATATACCTTTGATGAAGTGATACAGAAACTGGCTGCAGGAATAACGGTCGAAGAATTGAAAAAGCAGAATGAAAATTGATAGTAAATTTGGCAGGAAGAATGGAGTCTTGCATAAGAAAGGAGTTTGGAATCTATGAGGAGATTAGGAAAGATATTGTTTGGAGCAATAACCGCTGCTATGATATGTGGAACATTTTTGTCTGCGAACAGCAGCATCTGCCAGGCTGCGGGGGAATCCTATGATACAGCACTGGAAGCCGCCTACGGCGATACTTTCCGCAGTGTTTACGAAAACCGCCTTGCTGGTTCTCCGCTGGAAGCAGAAGTAGCAGATGGCGTAGACACCGCCACCGGGCATTTGATGCTCTCCCGGAATGACCTGTCGTTGGAAGGCACAGGTGGCATGGATTTTGAACTTGACCGTTACTATGATAGCAATGAAGCCAATCTCGGTCACGCTACCGTGGAGCATGTGGATGCTTTGAAAGTAGATACCATCCGAGTGCATTTTATTGACCAGGAAGGAATGGATAAGAGCATTGTAGTCAATATCGCCATATGGAATAAGCATAAAAATGCCCTGAAGAATCTCTTGGTAAAATATACGAAAGGAGATGTCTGGAGGGATGCTACGGAAAATGATACCCAAAGGACAAAAATTGTCAGCAATGAAGGGCACAACGTGTATGGTCTGGCAAGTGGCTGGCGGTATGATTTTCCATGGATTGAGACAGTAACGCTGACGAAAGAGGAAGGATGGGGGAAAGAACCCAAATACCTGCACTACGGCAGTGCCGGGGTCATGAATATCGAAACAGAGAGAGACGATGCCAGCAAAAGTTATCATATCAAGGGACTGGAAGGTTATGATTACGATGATATTAAATTAGAAGATTGGGATAAGACCGTAGACGGCATCGCCTGCAAGTACCTTCTCCGTGACAAAACGGGGCTCCGCACCTATTTTAACGAAAACGGAGTGATTGTGTTGCAGAAAGATGCCCACGACAACAAGATTGCCTATACATACACGGATGACATTTACTTTAGTAAGATTACGGATTCCGTCGGGCGGGAGATCGTTTTCCATTACAGCGGAGATGATGAGGAAAAGACCTTGGCATCAGTTACCGTTGAGGGCAGCAAGATGGAGGGTGGAGTATCTCAAAAAACGATTACCTATGAAACCGAAGAGAAATCCTATACCCCCCATCATGGGGACAGGCTGAACGGCGTGGTTCTGACCAGCGCAACGGTAGACGGCAGCAAGGAAAAGTATAGCTATAAGACGGTGGAGCGTCTGGTTAATACCTCTGGTGCGGGAGTGGCATCCCAGCGTGTCTCTACCAACCAGAGTTATCTCCTGACAAAAGTATCAGCAGAAGGAAGCGAACAGCATTATGAATACAGGGCATGTTCCCTGCGTGGCTCGAAAGAATCTGGAACGGGGCAGAAAAGGGACGTGGTCACGGAGCAGTTTTATGTAACCAGGGAATATGAAAAAGATACGAAGACGGGGAAAAAATCAAACGGTGTAAAGTATGACTATTTCCAAAAGCAGGAAGACAGCCTCATTTCCTTTGCGGATTTTTATGAAAATCATGATGAGGTTTGGCAGTATGGCAACAGCGGACTGAAGACAGTAACCATTGTCAGTACCTTCAATCCGAATAAATATAAAACGAATGGGAAGTTTTATGATTTCAAATATAAGAAATCAAAGATCAACCCGGACAACCTTCATTTGAAGAGTAGCACGAAGAAAAACGTCAGTCTGTATATTTACAATGAGAACAAGATGCTGGTGGATGAAGTAAATTATGGGAAGGAAAAAGAGCAGACAACATACCAATACGATAATAAAGGTTCCCTTGTGACATTAGAAACCGGTAAATCTTTTGGCCAAAAAGGGGAAAAGGCAGTCACGACAAGGCAGGGATATACCTACGACAAATATCGGAATGTTCTAACGTATAAATCCTCCAAAGCATATCTGGCAAAAAATAAGGGGAAAGAACATCTGTATACGACGACCTACACCTACCGGGGGACAGGAAGTGGATATCCGGCAGGAGACGCTGCAATGGCGTGTCCTCTGGTCACGGAAGAATCCTATGTGGGCGCAAATACCAAAAATAAACTGGCAAGCACTGTGGCAGCGAATGGCATTGACTATGCCAGCATCTCCGAGCAGAGAAGCGTAAACGGTGGTGCATACAAGACCATTTCCAAAACAGATTTCCAGTATGACGGGCAGGGAAATGAGACCCAGGGGAAAGTCTACCCTTCCTACAGTACGGATGGGGAAAAAGAAGTCATCCAGAACGATTATACCTACAACAGTCTGGGACAGCAGACCAAGAAAACCGTAACCATCACGTCCGCAAAACGTCCGGAAGATAACCGTACTTATACCGAAGAAGAGACAACTTATGATTCGTTCGGCAATGAACTGAGCTACACTGATGAAAACGGTCTGGTATCAAAAACTTCCTATGACTCGGAAACCGGGGAGGAAACGGAAACCATCAACGCTGTGGGGACGGAGTATGAATCCAAAGAGAAAGAATATCAGTCTGCGGATGGGCTGAAAAGCATGACCGTAGACGATTATGGTCGTGTCTCCATTGACATCCAGGATGCCTTTGGCAACACGGTAGTCAGCAAAGATGAAGCCGCAGGCACATGGACGGAGAGCATCTATGAGTATGGCAGCGAGGAAGATGGAGATGATTCTTCCGACAATGACGAAGGAAATGATTCTGATGAAGAAAAAGAAGAAACCGCACGGCTGATCGAAGAACGTACCTATCCCTTTGAGCCGGATGAAAAGCGCTTCATTGTCAATGAAAATGGGGAAACCGTACCGAACTATTACATTACCGGAAAAGGACGGGATATTCTCTCTGGAAGCAAGCACTTCTATGACAATCTGGGCGATGAAATTGGCAGTGCAGAGTTCAGCAATGGGGAACTGGACGCTTCCCACTGCACTTCATGGAGTTTCAGCAAGAGCGAGACAGAAGTAACCGGGGAAGAAGACGAAGCACAGACTATCTCCACCAGTTACAGCAAGGTCTTAAATCCGGCGAAATACCAGCCGGAGGCAGATGCAGAGGGGTACTATGACCAGTTCAATGATGCAGTTCTAAGTGAAAACATTACAAAAACCGTAACGGATGCGGAAGGGAACACCCTGTCCCAGACAAGCACTGCCATCCGTGGTAAGAACAGGGTGGAGACAGTCATTACCTATGAAACGGATGATTTTGGCAGAACCACCAAAGAAAGTACAGTTACCAGAAAACAGCAGGACGGGAAGTGGCTTCCTGCCTATGAGACGCAGACTCTTTCCACCTATGACGATAACGGCAATGTCAGCCAGACCGAGACAAAGAGCCGGAAAGAGGGCGAATCCAGCTGGCAGTCCCAGACTGTCAAGACCGACTATGACGAGCAGGGACAGGTAACAGGAGAATACACTCCAAGGGGAACCAAGGAAAATGTGGCAACCAAGTATGAGTATAACATCCTCGGCCAGATGATCCAGTCCGAGATCCCACAGGAAAAGAAGGATGGCAGCATCGAATACCAGACCACCACGACGGAGTATGATAACACGGGAAATGTGACGGAAAAGAACGAACAGATTGACAGTGACAGGACGGCAAAAACCGAGTATACTTATGATAAGCGGGGCAATCTTGTCATGGTCAAAAGTTTGCTAGATGGTAAGAAAGCGCAGTATGTCCAGTATGTCTATGACATCCAGGGGAACAAAGTGCGCCAGTTTACGGGAATGACGGAACCGTTGACCCTTACTGTGTCAGAAGTAACGGATGCTGCTGAAGATATGGATACGTTCTCCTATGCCGGAAAGACCTATCAGCTCACGGTCAGCGGACAGAAAAAGACCGATACCGTAGCCGAGACGAAGTATGAATATGACGGAAAAAATCAGCTGGTTGCTTTTACTGACCCGGAGGGCAGGAGAGAGACTTATGCTTATGATGTGAATAGCAATCTGACGAAAACAGTGGATAAGAATGGCAACACCCAGAAAAGCACCTATGATTATCAGAACCGCCTTACAGAGATGATAGCAAAGGAGAAAAAGACTGGGAAACAGACGAAACATACTTATACCTACAATGCCTATGGAGATGTTGCGACATTGGATGATACGTCATTTGTGTATGAGGATGCGTCCGGGCAGGTCACGAAAGAAACCACAAAACTGACCAAGAACAAGGATGTGGTGAAGAACTATTCTTACGACAGTGCTGGGAATAAGTCTGCCTTTGCCGTAAAAGTGGGGAACGATACCAAACTTTCCCTTCAATACAGTTATGACGGGGAGTCCAAACTGACTGCCGTTACCGATGAACAGGGAAATCAGATAGTAGGATACTCCTATGACATGGATGGAAACTTGGCAGAGAGGACCGTGCCTGGCAACAATCAGACGACTACCTACACCTACGATTACCAGAATCGCCTTACAGCAATGAAGAACCAGACAGGCAGCACCGGGGTAATATCCCAGTATACCTCGGAATATCTTGCCAATGGACAGAAGTCGAAAGAAACTTCTGATGTGATGGACAAAGATGGCAAGAAATCCCAAAAGACGGCAGCCTATACCTATGATCTGTTAGGACGTATTAAGAAAGAAACCAAAACAGGCAGTGAGGACATTTCCTACACCTATGACAGCAACAACAACCGAAAGAAAATGACGGTTGGGAATAAAGTAACTGCCTACAGATACAACAGAAACGATGAACTGCTCCGCACCGATACGTTAAATACTGACACGGAGGAGGATTCTGTTGTGATATATAAATATGATAAAAACGGAAACCAGCTTGCCACGGTCAATCGTTATGAAATCCCCAGTGACAAGAAAGACAGCACCTATGTTGACATCGATGTGACGCTGGGGGACAATCGGCTGAACGAGAACGTAGTCAATCATTACAATGCACTGAACCAGTTGTCACAGACGCTTACAAAGAATTACAAGGTAAACTTTACTTATGATACCGAAGGACTGCGTACCAGTAAGACGGTGAATGGGGAGAAGACTGTCTTTGTCTGGGATGGAGACCAGTTGGTAATGGAACTCTCTGAGAGTAGTAAGGTGCAGAAACGGTATATCCGTGGAAACGACCTTGTGTATGCCGACAAAGGAGAAGATACAGAGAAACAGTATTATGTGACCGACCCGCATGGGAATGTGGTACAATTGACCGATGAAAGTGGCAAAGTCATCAAGACCTACGAGTATGATTCGTTCGGAAATGAGGTAAATCCGGACAGTAAAGATGACAATCCGTTCCGCTACTGTGGAGAGTATTACGATAAGGAAACGGGGGAGGTTTATCTGCGGGCAAGGTATTACCAGCCGGAAGTGGGAAGGTTTTTGACGAGGGATACGTATACAGGGGAAGATGATGAAGCACTAAGTTTACATTTGTATACATACTGTTATAATAACCCAGTTGTTTATTTCGATAATGGTGGAAATTGTCCGATAGTTGATTGGGCTAAATCATTTTGGAATTGGATAACAGGGGGTAACAAATCAAATAATAACAAATCCAAGGTAACTCCAAAACCTACAGTAGCACCAACTGCAACACCTCAGGTGACAGCTAAACCTAAAGTGAAAAAAACATCAAAGGTATATGCGATCGCAGCAAGTGATTCAGGAAAACATCGAAAATATTTGACTAAAAAACAACAATTGAAAAATGCTAAATATATAAAATCATATTTTGAAAAAAAGAAATGGTCTATAAATGCTATATGTGGTCTATTAGGAAATATATATGAAGAATGTGGCATGAATCCTGGACTATGGCAATATTGGAATGATGTTACTTATGCGTACGGATTGCTTCAATGGGATGATGCGACTAATTTTTTGAATCGTGCAACTTCAAAAAAATTAACACCCAAAGATGTTAATTCAATGGCTAGTGATAATCCTAAAAAATTAATGGATTTACAACTTAAGTATTTTGAAAAAACAATGGGAGGGAAATATAATACTTGGTATCAGACAACTGCATATTATGGTTGTATAAAAATGAGTGTAAAGAAATATAAAAAGAGTAAGAAAAAAGCAGAAAAGCTTGCATATATTTTTCATGGCTCTTATGAGAGGTCTGGCGATACTGATGATGAAATAAAAGAGAGAGGAAAAGCAGCAAAAAAATATCATAATAAATTTAAGTAAAAGCCAACAATATTCTAAAAATATACAATTTGAAAGATTATACTGATGTATATTTTATAAAAATATTTTGGAATGTCTGACTTATATAGAAGATTTGACAGTATTATATTCAGTAGAACAGGAGGAAAAACTTAATTGTTTTGTTTACAGCAATTGAGTTGCATTTATTATATGAAAAAAAAGTTGATTTTTATTTTGGCTATAATTTGCTTTTTAGTGGGGTGCAATAGGGAATCAAATAAATCCGAAAAATTGGCAGTAAGTTCAGAAATGGCAGATAACAACAACGATTCTAATCAAAACAAACTATTATGGGAGAGCATAGTTGGTAAAGTATGGATGAAAGAAACGTGGAGTGCCAGTGAAGCTTATGAAGATATATCCTTTGTAATCACTAGTGTAGAACAAGGGAAATTAGAAGGACAGTTCTTGGAAAAAGGTGTTTTAGCAACAGACGTAAGTTTATATTCAAAAAAAACAAACAATAATATGGTGCTAGCAGGTAATTATAATGAATACAGGGCGGAACTCACTTTTAAAGAAGGTGAAAATATTAAGGGAAAATTAAATATATCACTGAAAAATGAGAATCTGCTTAGTGTAGGTATTAATTACATTGGACACAAAAAAAATACTTTTAAATTTAAACCTTATAATTTAAAAGATTTAGAAACGGATATTCGTGCTGAATTTGATAATGATATTACAGATATTGCTTTGGAAAAATGGGGTAAAATAAAATTTGTTTCTGTAATTAGAACGAGTACAAAACGAAAAACATTGTTTATATATTTAGTAGATGACAAAGAAAATATACTATATGACTTTTCGGGCTCAATGGAGTTTCCAAGTGATTTTAAGGTAAATGATTTTTTGTTTAAAGATATAAATGATGATGGTAGGGAGGATTTGTTGTTGATATTGGGAGGAATAACGGATTTAGAACTTCATAAGATTATAATTTATGATCAAAATGAAATGGGAGGATTTGAAGTAAATATTAAAATGACTCGAAAAATAAATAAAAAAATGAATAAAGCAAAGAAATATTCCATTCAGAATATTATTGATTGTTTAGGATATTGATATTA
This sequence comes from Eubacteriaceae bacterium, assembly GCA_910574015.1. GTDB lineage: Bacteria > Bacillota > Clostridia > Lachnospirales > Lachnospiraceae > Eubacterium_F. Next base: position 40,382 of record CAJSYQ010000015.1, read on the forward strand.
GAGATAAAGTAATTGTTTACAAAAACAAAAAATGATAAAAACGGAAATCAGTTTGCTATAGTCAATCATTATATTGCCCTGAACCAGCTGACAAGAACTCTGACTAGGAACTATAAAGTAAGTTTTACTTATGATGCGGAGGGACTGCGTACCAGTAAGACCGTAAATGGGGAGAAGACAGTATTTGTATGGGATGGAGACCAGTTGGCAATGGAACTGTCAGATAGCGGCAAGGTGCAGAAACGGTATATCCGTGGAAATGACCGAGGTTACGGCAGTAACCTTGTGTATGCCGACAAAGGAGAAAATACCGAAAAACAATATTATGTGACCGATCCGCATGGGAATGTGGTACAGCTCACGGATGAAAGTGGAGCGGTTACCAAGACCTATGAGTATGATTCCTTTGGCAATGAAGTGAATCCGGATGGGAAGGATGATAATCCATTCCGTTATTGTGGAGAATACTATGATAAAGAGACGGAAGAGATTTATTTGCGGGCAAGGTATTACCAGCTGACAGTGGGTAGGTTTTTGACGAAAGATAGCTATACTGGGGAAGATGATGTAAGAATCCCTATATATGGTTAGGTATAATTATATTGTGTCTCGGTTCATATAATAATGGAGGTTTTAAGTTTGAAACAATTAAGTAGAGGACAGCCAAAGAATAAAGGGCATAGCAAATAAACCACCTATATAGCTGGTTTTAAAAACTAAATATAGACACAACACCTAATCAGGTAACAGCAACAACATCATCTTTGATGACATATCCCCGTTGTTTCAGTAGATTAAGTGCCTGTGAAGCAGTCAGTATCTTAGATTTCTTCACAGGACGTGGTTCAAGAAAGCCTACTGGTGTATATGGTTTTAAATCTGTGAGTATGTGCCAGATAGCGGTCAGGATCATACGGCAGATGGCAATAATGGCTTTCTTGTGGCCACGGCGTGCTTTTATGCGTCGATAGCGGGTAGTAAATTCAGGATGTTTCTTCGATTTGATTAAAGCATTTGCAATCTGCACCAAAACTGGTTTAAAATAAGAACCAGCACGGGAAATCCTAGTGGATTTGATTTTTTGATTGCTTTGATCATTGCGGGGACAGCATCCTGCCCATGAAACGAGGTTTTTAGCTGTGGGGAAAACAGACATGTCACCTCCGATTTCAGAGAGCACCTGAATCGCAGTCAGTGGGTTCTTATCGAATCCTGGTACGGTTCGTATAAGCGTAAGGACTTCTTCGTACTTATCACTGAGACGAAAGATTTCCCGTTCTATTTCTGCTTTGTGCAATTCTAATTCATCGATGTGGTTGAGGCAGTGTCTGAGTTTCACAGCCTGTTCCGTGGAGATGGCACCATCAACTGCAGCCTGTATTTCTTCGATTGGAGTTTTGCATCTGCCATCAACAAAAGGTGTTACATCAAAAGTTTCCCCGGGGTGTTGTAAAATCTGTTCTGTAATGGAACGAGAAGATTTACCAAATATATCAGAAAAGACATCGTCCAGTTTTAAGTTAGACACAGTAAGACAGTTATGGGCACGATTCTTCTCACTGGTAATCATACAAGTGAGTTTGAAACGGTATCTTACTAAATCTCTTAATTCACGGATGTCAGCAGGCGGAATAAAGGAAGGCTTGACCATTCCGCACATATATAAATCACAAATCCACTTGGCATCCTTACGATCCGTCTTGTTACCTTTTTGAGGTTTGGTATATTTGGGGTGGGAAAGAGTAACCCGGATGTTATTCTTCTCTAGGATATTAAATACTGGGATCCAGTACTTGCCGGTAGATTCCATACAGACATCGTTACAGTTGTATTTAACAAGCCAATCACACAACTCATTCAAACCTTTTGTAAAGGAAGAAAAGCGAGCTTGTTTATACTCTGTACGGTTGTTTGGGTCAGTAATACCGATGCAAGCGTAGATCCAAGTTTTATGGACATCAAGTCCACAGCAGTTATTTTTTAAAATTTTAAAAGACAATAAAAGTACCTCCTGATGATTTATAGATAAAACTGACAGTGACTGGCCATCCGGCAAAATCGAGTCGACTTTGGAAGAGATAAGTTTACGGGCTACGTTATGCGCCATTCATTGATGCCTTAACGGATGACCGACAACATATAAGAATGCGAGGTCGCCGCTATACAGCCCCGCCACTCACCTCCACGTGTTCTGTAGTGTGTCAGTCTTATAAAAAGATTATATCAAGAGGTAAAGAAAATAGAAACGAGCGAAGCGAGAGAAACTAAGGTTTCATGACCCTATCGGTGGCTTTCGCGAAGCGGAAAGGCGGATTATAAGTATGAAAAAAAATTATGTACTCATTATCTTTTTGTCATTTATTGTGTTTCATTTGCTGACAGCCTGTTCATCAAAAAACAGCCAATCTGTAAAAGGGAATATTTCACAAAACAATACAGCTATTACCGATGTGCAAAAGACAGAGGAAACGGATGAATTAAATGAGAGGTTAAAACTATATAAAGCTTTCTTGCAGAATGAAATTAGCTCAGAAGATAAAGAGGATAAAGAATTCCTTTATTTAAGAGACTATTGTAATCGGGTTGTTCCAGAGGAAGATGGAATTCGTTATGCTTTGTTTGATATGACAGGTGATGAGATACCTGAATTACATATATTAACAGACATTTCATATTCTATTCATGCCGTTGAGAAAAATCATCTTGTGGAATGGTTTGAGGGGGATCGATATTGTAGCCCCCTTAATAATCGAGTTATACTTCAGAAAGTAGAATTGCATAATATTGGTTATATTTTTCTTGATAAAAAAGGAGAGGAAGTCCTTTGCGTTTGGTTTGGAAAAAGTGGAAATGATTACAGATTCAGCACAGGAGGTGAAGATATTAAACTGTCGAGGAATCAGTGGGAAAAATTGAAAAAACCGTTCTCGGCAATTGGGTCAGATAGAATCAAATGGAAAAATATAGATAATTTGGATTTTTAAGCCTGTGAATATGTACAGTAAAGATAGTTAAGATAATATAAAAACATTGATCAATATTCAATTTGGCACATATATAGTGCTTCGACAAGAGAAAATGAAGTTTTGAAAATGGATGAGGTTTCCTTATAACCATCTGACAAATGCCTGAAATAACGTAATCCTGAAAATTGAATAAGAATATGGCAGTTGTTCAGAAAGCATAAGTGACCATAAAAGCACCAGTGTTTCACAGTGATGTGGGAGGCTGGTGTCTTATTATATGTTGTAAAACCAGTGATAGAATCGTGTAATGAAAATAAAATGATAAAAAGAAGGAGGCACTGGAGATGACAGAGAAAATCCATATGGATGAGTTTTTCTTTTTTACTTATGATTCTATTCTAAAAAAACTGGGCAGGGAGAATCAAGGATATGTAGAACTAAAGAGAGAAGTGGATAAATTGACCAAGAAATATCCTTTGATTAAGAACCTGCATGAGAGCAAGTCGGTAAATGATGGTGCGACACGGAAAGAAGTGGAGGCAGTCCAAAAGTATATGGAACTTAAATTTGAAATGCAGATTTATGTTGAAAGAGAACATTATTTCCGGGGATACAGGGACTGTATTTTGTTTATGATTCATTGCGGGGCTTTAGGTACAAATTTTGACATGGTTTAGAATTATAATTGATAACCCTGAAAGAAGTAAAAAGGGCTATCCTCCGCTGAAATAGGGGATAGCCTTTATTTTCCCATGACAATCATCGAACAAGCGAAATATCCTATGATTGTTTCTAAGGTGACTATAAACAATTAGCGGGCATTTTGTTTAGAAAGATGGGGATGTTTCGGCATCTTCATTTTTGTCTGTGCTAGTTTGTTCCTTATCAAATCCCAGCCACTTTGCCTCATAGGTATCTAGATAAAACCGATTTCCATATTCATTCTCCACATACCGGTCTTTCCTGCGGTACCAGCCCCGCAGTTCGTCTCTTAGATTGGAATCAGGGGAGATGGGCTCTACCCACATTTCCTCATTCGCAAGCATCTGTGTCCGTGTCAATGGTGCTTCTGACAGCGTTTCTGGTACGGAAAAAATGGGTGGGGTCGTATAAAGGTTGCCTGCAGTGGAAAATGGAATTGTTTTTCCGTCTGACCGGACAAGATGTTTTTCAATCGAGTTTACCAGCATCCAGCCGTATTCTGGCGACCAGAGTGGCTGTTCATGTAAGACCGGCAGGCAAGAAAGGGAAATCGGATTGGATGGAACATTTTTATGGATACGGATACGACCCAGCAGGTAATCTGTGGATGTTTCGTATATATCTGCCATCAGCTCTAGTTTTTCGATGGAAGGGGATTTCCGTTCCCCTTCCCAGGCACTTAATGTTGGCTGGGACACACCGAGCAGTTTTATGGCATCAGCTACTTTTAAGTGTTTTATCAGTCTTGCATTTTTGAATTGTCTTGGCATATTTGAGCCTCCCATATTGGTATAATTAGCCTTGTCATTGGCATATATCTTATCAATTCTATTATATTTCTCTAATTACACAATATCAAGTGGAATTTCCATATCTAAAAGATTTGAAAATCTGGAGTATGGATATTGTAGTTGTAAACATGTCATGTGAATCGTGTAGTAATAATGTAAGATAAGACAAGATAATATTTGAGGGGATGATGAGATGCAGGATGTACTAACAAACTTAGCTGTAGAGCGATTGGGAGACCCATTAGAAGAGGAATTACGGAAGAACAAAGCATATATGGAGTCCAGGAAACAATATCATGATCAGAAGGAGCGGCTAAAGGAGAGATTAAGCAACAGCAAGGATGACGTTCAATTATTATTGGACATGGATGATTCTGTAAGCCTGTATAGTGGACATTATGGTGAAATGGCTTATATCCTTGGTTTTCATGACGGTTTGGAGATCGGGCTAAAGCACGGAAGGGAGTATGGACAGGATTCTATTCTTTCAAAGGATATTCCAAAAGAACAGGCGGCAGACTAGCGACAGTTAAATCTTTCCTTGTATTTTCTCATCCCGTCTGTTATAGTAATAATATCAGTATCAAAAATTACAGTAAAGTGATTTATAGTTTTCAGTTTTTACAGTGTCTGAAGGTTTACATCTTTAGGCACTTTTTTTGTTGCGGAAATCACTAAGCAGATCAATCAAATCTAGACAACAAGAAAATAGAATAAACAGAGTCAAAGACTTAAAAGCACACAGGGAATTAGCAGGTTCTTTGTGTGACTTTTTAGTTTATGAGAAGTTATTGACGAGTTCAAAGGGCCGCGATTTTTAGTCAGCCCTTTTTATCATAGATCGGAGCGGAGTATGCTCCCCCAACCTAATCAACGGGGAGCGTATGCTGCCCGTCTAAATAAACAGAAATTGCGTGGCAGCAAAGAAGAACAGGAGGTGGAACGATGGTACTGTATCTGAAAGCAGAATCGGATATTCCGGATTTGGTGATCGACTTTATCGAGGTGAAACTGAAATCCGGAAAGGTCATATCCCTGACATGGGATGAAAGTGAGTTTGACAGAAAGGACGGATACCTGGATGCCAGATACAAGGGCGTGTACTTTGATGATGAGTATGGCAACGGCAGGCTGCCGGAGCTGAAAGGCATGGAAGTGCAGCACATAGAACTCTTTTCGGAGTACGAGGATGCCAGCAGTTTTAAGCTGCGGGAACTTTCCTTTCATGACGGGGAAGAGAGTCTTGCATTCACGTATCCAGAGTGTCAGACGGAAAGGAGCAGCAATGGCGAATAAGGTAAAAGAAAAGTCTCCAGAGGAAAGGCTAGTGGAAGAAATCCAGAAACTTGGCAGGACAAACGGTATGAATACAGTCTTTACAAATTTTCTGGAACTGACAGCGCTTGCCCTGGCAATTCAGATGGATCCGGTGAACCGAGCAGAGCGGCAGGAAAGTTATGAAAAACTGGAGAAATCTATGGACAGGGAGGCACTCAGCGCTTATGGCAGAATGACATTTTATTTATTCCTGACCATCAGAGAGAATCGCTCAGACCCAAAGGATATTTTGGGAGAGGTTTATACCAGACTGAATCTGTCCAATGAATGGAATGGGCAGTTTTTTACACCAGATCCCATCAGTAGAATGATGGCAGAAATCCTTCAAGTTCCGTCAGGAATTTCGAAGGGAGAGGAGTATGTCGCGATTAACGAACCAGCCTGTGGTTCCGGCACCATGATCTATGGGGCAGTCTGGGCAATGCAGAAAAATGAGTTTGACTATCAGAGGAGAACTCTGTTTGTTGCTCAGGATATTGACATCCGCTGTGTGTGGATGACGTATATTCAGTGCTGCCTGTACCGGATACCCGTGGTGGTCATACATGGTAATACTCTGACCCAGGAGGAATGGTCTTACTGGTATTCTCACGATGCTCTGCAGGTTCTTGCCGCAAATGCGTGTAGCAGTCAGGTGGATGGGAGTACGAATCACAAACAAAAAACAGCACAATAGAAAGGAGATTTTGCAGTATGAATGCGAATCAAAAAGAAGTAATAGAAGGTATGAGGAAACTTATCACAAAACTGACAGAAGCAGACACTGCTTACTATAAGCACGACGACCTGTTGATGACAGATCGGGAGTATGACAGGAAGATGGACCAGTTGCGTAGTTTAGAGGAGGAATCCGGAATTATTTTATCCGGCTCCCCGACGCAGAAGGTATCGGGTGAGATACTGGAGGAACTGGTTTCTGTCCGCCATACCAAACCCATGCTTTCTGCGGATAAAACCAAATCCGTAGATGAGCTGGTGAAGTTTGCCGGCGGCAGGGATGTGGTACTTTCATGGAAAATGGATGGCCTGACGCTGGTGCTGCGATATGAAGACGGAGCATTACAGCAGGCAATCACCCGTGGCAGAGAGGGCATCATTGGTGAGGATGTGACACATACCGTGAGGAAATTTGACAACGTGCCGCTCGCCATACCGGTCAAGGAACCAATAGAAGTCCGAGGCGAAGGCGTCATTTCCTGGGAAAATTTTGAGAAAATCAATCTCAGACTGGAGGAGCCGTATGGACATCCGAGAAATCTGGCTTCCGGAAGCACGAGGAAATTGAATGCGGCAGAGGCAGGGAAAAGGCATCTGGAGTTTGCCGCCTTTGAACTGGTAACGGACCGGCAGATGGATACGAAGGCAGAGCAGCTTGCGTTTATGGAACAGCTTGGCTTTCTGGTGGTGCCGTATATCCGGATTCCATCGGCAGATGATGCCAAAATCCGGCAGGCGGTAGCAGAAATGAAACCGGAAGAGTTTGCCTATCCGGTGGACGGGCTGATACTGGAGCAGGATGACATTGTCTATGGAAAAAGCCTCGGCTCGACAGGGCACCATGAGAACCGCCTGATGGCGCTCAAATGGGAAGATGAACTGTATGAGACAAAATTTCTCAGACTGGAGACGGCTGTGACCAGAAATGGCATGGTCAGCCTGACAGGAATCTTTGAGTCGGTGGAAATTGGTGGGACGGAAGTCAGTCGGGCATACCTCCACAATCTGGATATTTTCGAGAAACTGTCACTGGGACAGGGCGATACCATTCAGGTTTACAAGGCGAACATGATCATCCCGCAGATTGCGGAAAACCAGACAAAGAGCGGTACGGAGAAGATTCCATCTACCTGTCCATGCTGTGGCGGCAGTCTGCAGGTCCATAAAACCAGCGGCGGAACCCGCCAGCTTTTCTGTGAGAATCCAAACTGTGCGGCAAAACTGGTACAAAAGTTTGTCCATTTCTGTGACAAGACCCGCATGGACATCGAGGGCCTGTCTGAAAAGACGCTGGAAAAATTTATCAGTATGGGATGGATACGCAACTTTGGCGACCTCTATGCGCTGGAGCAGTACCGGGAAGAAATTATCCGGACAGAAGGCTTTGGGGAGAAATCCTTTGCCAGACTGCAGGCTTCGATTGACAAGAGCCGCCACTGCACCCTGAACCAGTTTATTGCCGGGATGGGAATCCCGATGGTGGGACGCAGTGCCGGACGGATTATCAGCAGGCATTTTGGCGGAGACTGGAATGCGTTCGAGCAGGCAGTCAGGGATGGTTTTGATTTTACCGTCCTGCCGGACTTTGGCGAAACCATGCACAACAACATTTATCAGTGGTATGCGGATGAGGAGGCAGCAAAGCTCTGGAGACCGTTACTGGAACACATCATTTTTGAAAAGGAGAATGCGACTATGAGTACAGATAATACAACTTTTGCAGGAAAGACAATCGTGGCAACCGGAAAACTTCAGAATTACACCCGTGATGAGATTCAGATGAAGATCACGTCACTGGGAGCAAAGGCAGCATCTTCTGTCAGTAAAAAGACGGATTACCTGATTGCCGGGGAAAAGGCAGGCAGCAAGCTGGCGAAGGCACAGCAGCTTGGCGTGAGGATTCTGACCGAGCAGGAATTTGAGGAGATGCTGGCGGAGTAACATCGGAACGACAGTGATCGGGCAGATGGTTCTCTGCTGCAAGGCATGAGCTCCAGAACCCGGAAGCAGAAAGGATAAAGATATGGCGAAATTGATTTTAAACTATAAAGGGCGCGACAGCTGGGACAGACCGGTTTATGAATCGGAGGGACGGCTGTATGTAGACATCAATCCGCGTGAGGGATGCACGGCATCCCTATGCACAAAATACAGAAATGAATTTGATGGGGAACCCGATATGCCCATTACAGAGGGGACTGAGGTAGAATTTGTTCCCGGCAGGGATGTCTGGTAAGAGTGGGAAAGTGCGTATGAAAGAATTTATGATAAAAATGGTACCGCTCGAAGCAAGCTGGCAAAAGCACAGCAGCTTGGTGTGACAATCCTTACCGAATGAGAATTTTAGGCGATGTCAGCCTGAGCAAAAGTTACAGGATAATACAAAACAGAGATGGGGCAGTGGTTTTTACTGCTCCGTTTTCATGGAATGGAGGATTGAGACAATGAAAGTATTGGTTTACCAGGTGGTGCCGGAACTGGACCAGAAAGAGATTTTGTTCCGGGATTTAGCCTGTGCAATAAAAGCAGGGGACGGCAGGGTTCCGTCAGAAATCTATGAATGCATCTACAGCGGGGAGCTTCCGGCGACAGATCCGGAGCAGGTCTTTGTGACGTGCAATGGTGAGCATCCGGAAGGATACCGGGGGCATTCCCTGTCCGTATCAGATGTGGTGGAGTTCCAGTATGAAACAGGTGAGAGGAAATTCTTCTTCTGTGATTCATGGGGCTTTCCAGTGGTTGCTTTTGATGCCAATAAAGCCATGCGGCAGATCAGCAATCATGACTATCAGTATGTGCAGGAATACCGCAGGATGGTCACGGTATATTTCATGACCGCAGACGGTCTGCAGAACAGGTTCTGTGAGAGCCTTCTCTTCAGCCGTTGCCGGTACAGCCGGTCACGGCTTGGTTGCAGGCTGGAATGTCAGTCCTATGGCGGTACGGAACCGCAGATTTATGTGTTTGAAGAATTTCCACGGGTAATTGTTACGGAGAGTGTTACTGTCTTTCCAGAGAAACATCTGTATGAACTGGAAAATATGGAGAACGGTTTGCTGCGTTTTCCTCTGGATGACAGCAGAAATCTGGACATTGTGTGTGAATGGCTGAAGGACAGCAACTATAAGTACGAGGAACTAACGGTTCAGAATAAATGATTGGAGGAAAACAAAATGAGTAAGAGAACACAACGAGCAATGGATTGTATAGAGAACAAACGACTGAAATTAGAGGATACGCTGCCTTTTTCCTGCACCCACTGTGGCGGCTGCTGTGTGCACCAGGAGGAGCTTCTGTTAAATCCCCTGGATCTATTCCGATTGGCAGTGCACCTGGGTATCCCAGTGGAACAATGGCTACAGCAGTATGGGGAGTGCTATATTGGAGAGGAAAGCCGGATGCCGATTTTGCGGATTCGCCCCCAAGGGGAAACAAGGCGGTGTCCTTGGCTAAAAAATAATAAGTGCAGTGTCCACAAGGCGAAACCATCTGTCTGCGGATTATACCCGCTTGGCAGATCCGTCTGCTATGTACCGGATGAAAAGGGAAAGCTGGATATGGAAAAAGCAGAAGTAATCTATTTCCACAACGGATGTTTCTGCGGCAGCCAATATGGACATCAGACTGTGAGGGAATGGCTGGAGGAATTTCATCTTCTGGAAAACGAGTCCTTCTTTATCCTTTGGAGTCAGGTCGTTGCAGAAACAAGCATGTTTCTGCGCAAGCTGGAAAAAATGACAAAGAATCAGGATCTCGTGTGTATGGCGTGGGATATGGTGTGTATGATGCTTTACATTCAGTATGATACAAAGAAGGAGTTCGCCCCTCAGTTTGACAGGAATGTGCAGCAATTAAGAAAAATTATTGCAGACATAGAAAGATTGGGGGGTGTCGGATCATGACGGAAGAATATAATTACAATCAGATAATCAGAAAGGATGCGAAAGGGTGCTTTGTGGAGAGCCTGCGTGATTTCTTTAAAGTGGGGAAGATACACCTGGCATTTGCTTCCTACGATGTGGGCCTTCCATCCGGGCAGAGACAGACCAATAACATCCACATCTTTATTGGAGTAGATGAACTGCAGGAAATCTGCCGGAAACTTTACTGCGGGGAGCTGCAGTATATGCTGAAGCAGAAGAAACAGTCGGGAGATTATAATAAGCCGCTGCTAGAATGGCTTGGAGGTACATCGGCGGCGAAACTGGCACAGAGAGGACAGAGCCGGAAAGATGGGAAAAGCCTGTCCAGAACGGCAAAACTTCTAGCAGGCAAAAAGTCGGATTTTCTTTTTATCGCAGACAGTGGACCTGGGGAGCAAAATGCCCAGGGACTGATTGTCCCGCGGTTCGGCGGCAGACCGGAAAATCACGTGTCAGTCAGTATGACATGGGATTCATTGAGTGAAGTGTTCTTGCTAACAAAGGAGCATTATCAGGCATGGCTGTCGGCTAAGTATTTGATGGAAATGATGTTACAGCAGGCAGAGCTACAGCAACAGAACAGAGCGGTCAGCAGCAACAAGCCGGTTGCAGGATGTCGTCAGTAACTGGGATGATGGCAGACGGGATGTTATGAAAAGATTTGAGGATTTCAAAGTGAGTATGGGGGATTCTGGTTCTTGAGGAACTGGGGTCTCCTTATATTTTAGTATGATTTTATGTGGTGTATTCTTTGTAGATGTGTTTATAATATAAAGAAAGAATGGAGGAATTAGTTATGCAGAATAAAATATGGGAACAAGTTATAGAATTTCTTAACAGACTTCGTTGTGAAGATGTATCACGGGATACGGCAGTTAAAATTCCAGAATATGAGGGTGTGCAGAGAGAATTAGAGGTGCTGCGTGAAAAATGTGAAGAGATGATACAGAAACTTCCCAATGAAGAGCAGCAGATGTTTTTGGAATGGATAGCAAAAGCAGAAGATATGCTTTCACTGGAAGGGCAGAAAGCGTACTGCCAAGGATATGTAGACTGTATTCTTCTTCTGAGCGGGTTCGGTTTGCTTCGACAAGACATATCGCCGGAAGAACTTATGGAGAAGTTGCAATAATTGTAGTCTTGTATCGGTGGAAGATGCTGATATATAAAAGAACATGAATAAAAGGTAAGGGTAAGTCGAACTTTGTAAAAACTGTTCCGGTAGTGTAAATAAGTTTGTGTTTTTGGAAATAAATAGCTCCTTTTTGGTAAGAATTAGGATATGGAAATTCTTATCGAAAAGGAGTGTTTTTATGCCAGTAGCAAAGGAACAAATTCGACAGATTATCTCAGAAAACAACTTAAGCAGCGTCACCGATGTCTATGCCCTCCTTCGGGACAGTTTCAAAGACATCTTGCAGGAACTCATGGAGGCAGAGCTGGACGCCACCCTCGGTTATGAGAAAAACCGTAAGGGGGATTTACAGACAGACAACAAACGCAATGGGCATTCCCCAAAGAACCTCAAGAGCCAGTATGGGGAGTTCCAGATTGACGTGCCTAGGGACCGGAATGGGGAGTTTGAGCCAAAGCTGATACCAAAATACCAGCGCGACATCTCCGGGATTGAAGAAAAGGTGATCTCCCTGTATGCGCGGGGGATGAGCACCAGGGACATCCACGACCAGCTGAATGACCTGTATGGAATCGAACTGTCTGCAGAAATGGTCAGCAAGATCACAGACAAAATCCTCCCGCAGGTCAAAGAATGGCAGTCACGCCCCCTGAACCCGGTATACCCGTTTGTATTCATGGACTGCATCCATTACAAAGTCCGGGAGGATGGGCGGATATTAAGCCGTGCAGCCTATGTTGTGCTGGGTGTGACGGCAGAGGGTTACAAGGAGATACTGAGCATTACTGTCGGGGCAAACGAAACGAGCAAGTTCTGGCTGGGAATGCTGAACGACCTGCATAACCGCGGAGTGAAAGATGTGCTGTTTTTCTGCTTGGACGGGCTGCCAGGGTTTAAAGAGGCAATACAGGCGGTATTCCCCAAAGCGGAGATACAAAGGTGCGTCATCCACATGCTGCGCAACTCATTCAAATATGTCAGTTACAAAGACCTGAAGAAATTTGCCTCTGATTTTAAAGCCGTCTACAATGCCCCGAACGAGTCGGCCGCCCTTTCAGAGCTGGAAAACATAAAAGAGATGTGGGGAAAGAAATACCCTTACGCCATCAGCAACTGGGAAAACAATTGGGAAGATGTCAGCTCTTTCTTCCAGTTCCCGGATGACATCCGCCGGATCATGTACACCACGAACATCATAGAAGGGCTGAACCGCCAGTACCGTAAAGTGACCAAGACAAAAAGCGTATTCCCCAGTGACACGTCCTTGGAGAAAATGCTGTACCTGGCGAGCCAGAATGTAACAAAGAAATGGACCCAGAGATACCGGAACTGGGATCAGGTCTTGAACCAGCTGATTGTCCTATATGGGGAACGTCTCACGGAATATCTGTAAAAAAGACCGGGATGGCAACATTTGAAAACCCTGCCATCCCAGCCTTATTCCATCGGCATTTATATTATTGCCAGAATATCCCAGCCTTATTCCGGAGGCCGGGTGTGGGCAGAGCCCACGGAAAGGGCAATAATAAAATGCCTGTTTGCCATATAAAAAAACGAAAAAAATGTATAGGTTTCGTCTGAATGGTTATACTATAAATAGAAGAAATAATTCGACAGTCCCAAAAACATAAAACCGACAAAAACCTCTTACATATCTAATTCTTATCAGGAAAGTCTAAAATCCATAGACACAAGATTTTTTACAGCCTCACTGTTCCCTTACCTTTTGTTTAATTTATAAAGTAGTTTCGTCATCAGATAGTAATGCTTCCGTAGTGGCGAGAATTACTTTAAGCTGCTTCTGATTGCAACGAGTAAGTAAACGTTGGATTTGCTGGTATGTATTATCCGTTATGTTTTGGTTTGGATAGATTACCGTATCTGCCGACAGATTAAAATAATGAATCACTTTCTCAAAAATCTCATAACTGGGATTGTTTCGGAACCGTTCAAGGTCTTTTAAGTATGATAAAGAAATATTCAGTATCTCTGCTAATTCTGCTTGGGTAAGTTTTTTGTTCATTCGTGCATTTTTTAATACAATGCCGAACTGTTTTGGTTCATAAGTCATGGCATAACCTCCTATAAAAGTATGTTACTACCATATCTTTAGAAAGTAAAAATGGTGAGGTAATACTTTATGAATATGGTGTGAACATATTTTTGCAAAGTATATTGAAAAAGATGTTTTGCTTAAACAGTGGCTACTTTAATGATTTAAGAGTAATGTTGCAAAAATAATACATAAATTAAGAGATTAGTTGAGTTTGATTTGGTTTTTGATTTGTTATGCTATATTTAAGAATAAGAATGATACTGAGAAATTTTGGGGATTTTAAAAGTATGATGTAGCCATATTGTGTTCTCCAATATAAGGATTATAATTGTGTGGAAACGGTATATTGTCATAATTAAAAATAAATTATTAAAAAGGAGAATGTTTAATGGTAGAAAAGTTATTGAGTGAAGAAGAGAAAAAGAAGATTTCTACTTTTACACAAGAAAAATTGTGGACGGATAGAGATTATTCAGGGGATTCTATTATTCGGGGATTTTCGCCTTTGCCTGTGGGAATACAGGGGTCAAAATGTCCCAAATGTGGTAGTCGAAATCTAAGAGGTGTGTTAATTACGGTTTCTGCTGATGAGTCGGATCCTAATATTCTTTGTATAGATTGTGGATATTGGAGAGATTGATGAATATATGCTTGAAAGGAGAATATTGTTATGTCTACTGTAAATAAAGTTATTTTTGCTATTTTTGATGGTCTCGGGGATAGACCAATTAAGGAATTAGGGTATAAAACTCCACTTGAGGCCGCAACTACTCCAAATTTTGATAGACTTGCATCAAAATCTATTTGTGGTTTATCAAATGCGTTGGGGCGTGGGATTAGACCTGGTAGTGATGTTTCGCATCTTGCAATTTTTGGCTATCCAATGGATAAATATTATACAGGGAGAGGTCCTATTGAAGTGGCAGGGCTTGGTATTAAGTTGCGTGAAGGGGATGTTGCTTTTAGGGGAAATTTTGGAACGGTAGATGATGATTGGAATATTATTGATCGTAGAGCGGGACGTATAAGGGTTGTTGATGAGTTTGCTGCGGCTATTGATGGAATGAATATAGATGGTGTAGAAATTATTGTGAAACCTGGGACAGCACATCGTGCAGGAGTTGTTTTTAGAGGAAAAGGATTGTCTGCAAATATAACTGATGCAGATCCGCATGAAGAAGGAAGACCTGTAATGGAAGTCAAGCCTAAGGATGATTCTAAAGAAGCTGAATTTACTGCAACAGTAATAAATAAATTTATGAGAAAATCATATGAAATTCTTAATTCTTTGGAATTGAACAAAAATCGAAAGAAAAAAGGGGCGTTTCCGGCAAATTTTCTTCTGTTGAGAGGTGCTGGTATGTATCCGACAATGCCATCATTTGAAGAAAAGTATGGTTTGAAAGCATGCTGTATTGCGGGTGGTGGGTTATATAAAGGAATAGGAGCTTTCTTGGGAATGGATTTAATTCATGTTGATGGAGCCACAGCATTACCTGATAGCAATGTACGGCATAAATTTGTTGCAGCTAAAGAAGCACTTGGAGAGTATGATTTTGTTTTTACGCATATTAAAGCAACAGATTCTCTAGCAGAAGATGGGAATTTTGAGGGAAAAAAAGAGTTTATAGAAAAATGTGATATGGCTGCTAAAGAATTTTTTGAACTTCCGGATAATGTTCTTCTAGTTATTACAGCAGACCATTCTACAGCTTGTGAATTTAAAGCGCATTCGGCAGATCCCGTGCCAATAATGTTCTTTTCGCCACATGTTCGGGTGGACAATGTAAAAGAATTTAATGAAAGAGAATTTGTTTATGGTGGGTTAGGTAGGATGGTTGGAAGTGACATAATGCCTGAAGTATTGAATATAATGGGAAGATTACATCTTATAGGTGCTTAAAACAGAATATTCAAAATTTCTCCTTTTAAATTCATGGTAAAGCGTTGTATTGAGGTATAATATAACGCTTTATATCCTTTTAGAAAATCAGTATAGAGAAAGGAAAAAAAATGTTCTGCGATAATTACAAAAGTGAATCAGTAATTCCAATACCAATGGAAGGAAATTGGATTTGTTTAAGTGAAATTTTCGAGGTCAATGGTGTCTCACATGGGATTGGATGGTGCCCGCCTCATCAAGGGGCATGTAAATTGACTTTAAATGTAAAAAAGGGAATAATTACTGAAGCTTTAATTGAAACGGTTGGATGTAGTGGAATAACACAGTCTGCAGTTATTGCATCAGAAATATTGATTGGTAAAAACCTCTTTGAAGCATTAAACGTACACTTAGTATGTGATGCAATAAATATTGCTATGAAGAATGCTTTTTTACAGTTTGTTTATGGAAGAACTCAAACTGCTTTTTCGCATGATGGTCTTCCTGTTGGATCCTTAAAGGATGATTTAGCATTTGATCAATTAAGTCATATTGGAACTATAGTTGCTAATAAAAATGAAATTCCTCGAATTTTACAAACATCAGAAGGCTATATATTAAGACTTTCATTAGATAACAAAGATCAAATTATAGGATATCAATATTTAACATTGGGATCCTTGTTAGCTGATATAAGATTAGGGAAGAATATTATTATAGATAATTATATAGAAGAATATGGTCGTTACGATGAAGGTGTAAAATTTTTGGATCCGAGAGGTGGTGTCAATAATGTTTGAGCGTTATGAAGAAAGAATTTCTCAAATAAAAAGGTGTATTTCTTTACATAATATTTCTGATTTAAAACATGCACAGAATATATGTTTAAGCCATAATATTGATTGCCATAAGGAAGTGCGTTCGATTCAAAACATTGCTTATGAAGATGCGTGTTGGGCATATACTGTGGGTGCAGCTATTGCCATTCAAGAAGAAGCTAAAACAATTGATGAAATATGTAGTTATATTGGAGAGGGTTTGCAATGCTTTGCCATAAATGGCTCAGTTGCAGATACGAGAAAAATCGGAATAGGACATGGAAAATTTGCATCAAAGTTACTAGATAATGATACTAAGCATTTTGCCTTTGTAGCTGGGCATGAATCTTTTGCTGCAGCGGAGGGAGCCCTAGCAGTCATAAAGTATGCAAATATTTTCAGGCAATTTCCAATACAGGTTAATCTTATTGGTCTTGGTAAACCTGCAGCTAAAATTATATCTAGATACAAAGGATTTACATATGTGGATACTATGTACGACTTTAAAACAAAAAAACTTACCATAATCAATGAAGAGAAATATGGAAAAGGTGATATATGTTGTTATGGCGCACATAGTGTGGATGAGGGTGTATGTATTTTGGAAAAGGCGAAAATTGATACAATAATTACAGGAAATTCTACAAGTCATTTGAAGTTTACTGATCCAACTGTAACTACATATAAAAAAATAGCCATTGAAAAAGGGAAAAAAGTGTTTTGCGTAGCATCAGGTGGTGGAACTGGTAGGACGATGCATCCTGATAACGTCGGAGCAGGGGGGGCTTCATATGGAATGACAGATACTACTGGACGTATGCACTCAAATCTTCAATTTGCGGGATCATCGTCGGTTCCTTCACATGTTGAAATGGTTGGATTTTTGGGTATGGGCAATAATCCTCTAGTGGGTGCATCGGTTTTAGTAGCTTGTCTTGTTGCAAAAGCATTAGGAATGATAAAAAGTGGAGATATAGTATGAAAAAGAACAAACGATTAATCAGAAAAATACTTACTTTTATTGGATCATTTGTGACAGCAGCATCAGTATTGGCGCAGTTTTTTCCGTCTTTTTTTTCTATATCAGAAAATGTTTCTGGTGTAAATAGATGTGTTTTGGTTTTTGTTGTTATTCTCTTGATAAGTCTCTTTTTTATGAATTGGAAGCAAAATCAAGATGAAATAGATGAAAAGTTTTATTCGGAACATAACGCAACACATCGTTATGCACATTTAATCCGAGACACAGTTTATGAATCAAAAAAATTATGCAATAACACTAAAAACAATTCTTTGGCTAAACATTTGATAAAAACTTTTTCTGAAGGAGTAGTTAAATGTATATATGATTCGTTATGTGAATATATGGGAATTGATAAATCTAAAAATGAATTAGATGTATGTATAAAGATATTGGATTTTCAATATTGGGATAATTCAAATATTGTTGATAAGTCTCAAGTAACATATAGAACAATATCACGTGCCATTGTGCCACGTGGGGCATTGCAAGCAGATGATGCAGTTTCGCATAAAATAGAACAGAGTACAGCTTTTTATCAAGTGTTTTGCATGGGGAAACATGATTGGATAGGAATTAATCTTGATAAAAAAGATAATGTCCAAATTGTTTCCGAAGATATTATAGAAAAAGGGGAATATTATTTGGATACATGTAATAATTGGAGGGAACATTATATTAGTAAAATTGTTATACCAATTAGAGTTAAGTTATCGGAGATTGATGATATGTATATAAATTCTGATAGACGCAACTTATTTGGCTTTGTATGTGTGGAATGTAAAAAACGTAATCTATTTAAATTCTATAATAAATTTGACAAAGATTTAATTAGCATTTGTGATTACTTAAAAACCTATGCTGATTCGATGTATGTTGTTTTTGATAATATTTATCAGGTAATGGATTAAAACTTTAAGAAATGAGGAAAAATTTTTATGCAAATATTTTTGATTAGGCACGCACAAACGGAGGCCAATAAATATAATATTGTGCAGGGACAGTCAGATACAAAAATTACAGAAATTGGATATAATCAAGCAAGAATCACATCAAATTATTTGGCGAAATATATTTTTTCAGATATTTATAGTAGTCCGTTAGGAAGAACAATGGAGACTTCGAAGTTAATAGCAGAAGCAGCAAACTATAATTTGAAAAAAATAATTATTTGTCATGATTTAATGGAAATTAATTTAGAACCTTGGTATGGAAAAAAGGTAGATGAATTATGTAATGATGAATCAATATCGGGATACAATATATATAAAAATAGGCCAGAACAGTTTATGCCTTTATCTGGAGAAAATTTTGAAGATGTACAGAAACGAATGGTTAGAGTATATAATTTGATTTTATCTGCTAATTCTGATGATAGTAAAATCGCTATAATTAGTCATAGTGTTGCTATTAGAACATTATTACTTTATATTAATAATGAATCAATAAAAAAGGTATGGGATTATGATATTAATCCATCGTCTATTACTGAAATTGAATATTTTAATGGGAAATCAAATATAAAATATATTGGATTTTGTCCTTATCTTGTTAAATAAGTTTTTTGGTTTTGTTAATTCAGTAGAAAAAAATTATTGTAATTGTATAAGCAACGCCTAATTTATGGCACAAAAATGGCGCCTCCATGCCGATGACATGAAAACGTAAATCTGATACAATCATATTGTCTACAAGTGGGTTTTTCTTTTGAGAAACTCACTTTTTTCAATGAAAACAAAGGAGGCTTATGAAAATGAAATATTGTCCTTATTGCGGCGCAGCCCTTGTGGATGGTGCTGTTTCTTTTTGTATGGAGTGCGGGAAGGAACTACCGATAAAAGATGCAGGACGTGGCATTTCCCAGAGCGATGATAATGAGGGAGTGCATCAGGAAACCGCAGGGTTCAGCATGGAATCCGAGAATGAAAAAGCAGATGGGAAGCGCAGTCAGAAATTATCGCAAAAACAGAATGTTACCAGGGCAAAGGAACAGTCAGCTAAAAAGAAACGACAAACATTAAGTCTACCCGAAGGGGAAAGGCAGGCATTAGAACTATCAAAAGAGCCAGGGCAGATATCGGAAACCGATCCAGAGGATGACTATGACGGTTATTATGATGATATTCTGCCAGCGGATGAGGGAAGATTCAGTGAAGGCTTGGATAAAAATCTGATTAAGAAAGTGATAGGGATCATTGGCGCGGTCTTATTGATTGTCGCTTTGTGTGTTCTGATGATGTATATGTTGTAAATCAATGGCAGTTGTCGTGTAATAAAAATAAAATGAGCAGGAGGTAGGGAACATGTTATATATATCGAAAGGCATTGTATGTCTGGAGTCTGTAGCAGGGAATCTCTTTCTGGAAAGAGGAAATCAAAAATTCCAACTTCAGGGAAGGGAAGCCTCTTTATGGCTGAGGGGCAGGTTTGGGTTTAATGTTACGGAATCAGAGGCAGAGGAGCAGGCGGTGCTGTGTCTGGGTGACAAGGGGCTGGCAGAGATGGAAGAGGAAACAAGCCCAGTATACAAATACCGTCTATTAACCCGGTGTGTCTGCTGTCCGGTGAAGCAGAATTATCGTATGAGTAGCAGGCTGAGTGGTCTGGAACGGCAGCTTGATACATGGATGCGGAAAGCGGGGATTCGCTTGTCTGTGGCAGAACTGGTATTTCTGGTAGAGCATCAGGTATCAGATCAGGACTTGCTGTATGAGAAAAATCGTCAGAAACTGGTTGAGACGATCTACACCGATGAAACGATTCGGGACAACGTGTTGGAACATCAAATGGAGCAGGCAGAACATCGTGATGAGGTGGTGGAAGCCTTGGTACTGCTTCTAAAGAAAAAGAAAATGCTGATTGTGTGAGGGGGATCAAGGTGAAAGAAAAATGGACAAAAATGCCGAAGGCATTACAGAGACAGGTCCTATTTCGCTTTGCAGGCGGGGGACTGTTTTTGCTATTATTACTACTTATTATGGAAAGCTATAGGGATTTGTATCTGCTCCTGCCATGTATTTTATGCATGTTTTGGCTGTTAGGCAGTGCCTTGTGGCTATTCTTACAGGCGGCAGAGGGGAACTACATGCGCCTGCAGGGACAGTGTGTCCGCATAGATAGGGCAGGATTCCGAAAGCGGGTACGTGCTGTCCATCTGGCGCTGGAACAGGGGACAGTGAAAGTTCCGGTCAGATACCGAATAAGCAGGCTGTCAGAGGGGGACACGGTTGCTGTCTATGTGGCAGAAAACACGCCCGTATATGAGCGTGACGGTATCTACATAATCGGAAATTATTATGCGATGGAGGTTCGGAGATAATTAAGGAAAAGGATAAAGAAAAATATTACCGGCTCTTGCAGGAAATCAGGTGGGAAAAGAAAAATAGTAAAAGAATTGTTTGACGATGCAGGCGGTATGTGGTATAGTTTCTATATCAGTATCAAGTTATTTAAGGAAATACAGAGTATTCAGGTTACAAAGTGTCAATCAGCATAGGAGTGCTTTTTGGCACTTTTTTGCGTTGTGGAAAAATTCCGCAGACTAACTATGGTTTCCGCCTGCAGGACAGGTTGAAATAAATACATGTTAAGGCAGGACACATCTGCCAGAAAGGAGAATGCTTATGTTTAAGACATTTGCAACGAACGTCGTGATATCCAAAGGATACGAGGGAGCAGAGGCACTGAGGTTTTCCGAGAATGGGGAGTCTGTCAGATTCCGCATCGGTCAGAAGGTATATGACAGCCGTGTCGAAGGAAATTACCGCTGGCTGAACATTGCAGTGAAAGCCTTTGGCGGTGTCTGTGAGAGAATCAAAAAGATGAAACTGAAAGAAGGTTCCTTTGTGAATCTGACAGCGAGACTGGACGAGGAAAAATGGATCGATCAGGAAACAAAGGAAGAAAAAAGCCAGCATGTTCTTATCGTGGAGGATATCGAGTATGCCTTTGTCGGGAAATCCAGTGAGAATCAGGGTTCCAGACAGAACCACTCCCAGGGACAGAGCCAGCCGACGGGTCAGTCCCGGCAGGCAGAACCGGAAGCACCTGTGGAACCAGTTTCAGCAAATCCGGGGCAGGCACCCGCACAGCAGGCATCTGAGCTGCAGTCAGCAAATCCAATGGACTTGAATGGATTTATGGGATTTGAAGCCTATCAAGGCAACAACCTGTTTACGGTGTGACATGATGTTAAAAAATAATCCAGCGTGAGATCGCACATAAGTTACGCTTTCGTAATTTTATGTGCATTTTTGCGTTTTAGGGAGGCTGACGACATGAAAAATGAAGATTTTTTATCTCTCACAGATCAGGAGAGGACTGCAAAATTCAAAGCGGTACTTAACACGAGGTCTCAAGGTGGTTTGACAGGGGATGAGATTCAGGAGATTCTCCATGTCCTGCCGACAGATAGGCAGTATGAAATTCTGATCTATCACAAGACGGATGAGTTTAGCATGAAGATTGCCCAAATGAAAGGAGCCAAAAAGCGGCTCATTCTGGGGGATGATTTTCAGGGATTCAGAAACAAGGCAGGGAAACTGGTGTGCGATGTGCCGTCCCAGGCAGTTGCCGTAGCGGTCTGGAAAAATGCTTCTTTGGAAGAACGTAGCCAGTTGCATATTCTAATTCCGCCGGAACGCTGCAGAAAGGAGCAGGAGTGCCTATGAACCAGAGGGAAATGAAAGGCAGGATAGCCGCTGACATCTTGATTTTGTTAGGGATGCTGGCATTGCTTTCCGCCATCTGCAGGCTTTGGCCCATCCTGTTGCTGATGATACTGGGAATCTTTGTGGCAGCACTTAAGGTGTTGTGCAACAGGCCAGAAAAAATCGAGGTGCTGACACCAGTACCTTTACTGCCAGAACCAAAACCCAGTATGACCATTAGGGATTTGGAACAGATGGCATATTCTATCATGCAGACACAGATTACTGAACTGGTGGCGCAGGATTATCCCGAAGCCAGATGGGTCTGGGAGACGCCGGATGCCATGCAGGAAATCATGGCCGGTGGGGAGGCATTTATCCTTCTTAACCGGGCAGGAGGCTACCGCAGGGCGGAAGTGCTGCACCGGAACCTTCAGGCGGTGGGGATTGATTACTATCCGGGGCAAAAAGAGGAGCCGATAACGCCGGAACCAGAAGAGGATCAAGTTTTTGACGAAGAGCCAGTGGAAAACAACTATGAGTTGCTTGCATTCGAGTGGAGTGAGGCACACATACTGGAACTGAATGAACGCTGCAATGAGGCGATCGGACAGGGAAAGAATGAAATCCTGATACCTTTGGAGGAGTTGCCCTCTCCGGAGAGCTGGCCGGATATCTGCCGGGAACTGGAACGGGCTGGTCTTGACAAGGTAAAAATTGTAACCGATGGCATTGCAATAATTTTATAAGCAGAAAGGGAATAAATGAACTTCGTTCAACTGGCAAGTTTGTGACTATGCGCTGCTTGCACAAACTTGTTTTATGCGCAGAGAGCAGCGCAGAAAGAGGTAATCTATGAGTACAAACATGAACAACATATTTAATTTTAGCCGAGATCTTCCAGAACCTTTTGATACCTTGACAAACAAAAAGGTTAGTGTTTCATCCAGATATGGAAGTGGGACGGAGGCCACGCTCAACTGTACGATGATCAAGGCAGTCCATGCGGTCTGCCAGTGTATGAATGGGACAGGCGAAGGGGCGGTTGGCCTGATTGACCACCGTTCGGTGGCGGAGTACAAATCCTCTGTGGATGAAACGGCTTACCATTTGGTGGTTTATGACAATTCAAGAGGAATGGCGCTTGCCAGTGTTTATAATAAGGACACTGAGTTGATGGAGAACTATACTATGAATCCAAGAGGCAGAGACGGCGCCGCTGTCATTATGGCAATGATGCCGTTTCTGATGGACGATGAGGAATTTGCAGAGCAGTATGAGCGTTACTACGAGCAGTACCAGAAAGGGTATCCGGATTTCGATGTGGCAAAGGAAAGCATGGCGGTTTTGTGTGACAATGCGTACCGCAGGATAAAGGATGAGACATGCAGCGCCCATCTGAAACTGGATGTGGATGCTTCCGGCAACCTGATGCGGGTATCCAATGCACAGCTGGATTCGGGGGCATTTACCCCCGTTAGTGTGACCGCTGGGGAATTTACTATCTTTGCAAACACCGGGCCGGCAACGATAAAAAAAGCTGGCATTCTGGTAGAGAAAGCAGATTTTGAGGGCAAATATGTCATGCAGGGGCGCACACTGAATGCGGTGGAGGAGGGCCTGGTGCCGGAAATACCGGACTGGTATATCATTCCGCAGGAAGTGGTGGAAATCTGCAGGCACGCAAAAGAAACGACAGGGAAATCCATGCAGATGCGGAACTTCCTCTTGCGGGGACCGGCAGGAACCGGTAAGACAATGGGAGCGAAGGCGATTGCGGCAGGGCTGCATCTTCCCTACATGAAATACACCTGCTCGGCAGGTACGGAGATTTTTGACTTTGTGGGGATGATCTTCCCGGATTCGGATTCCGGTTCGACTGGGGATGCTGCGCTTGACAAAGAGCTTGCCACGCTGAAAAGCATGGGCGGCATAAGTTATGAAAACGTGGCGAAGCTGATGGAACTGCCGGACCTGGATGACATGGATTTTGACCCGGCTGGCGTGTACCAGCAGCTGACCGGGAAAGAAAATGACGATGCCAGCACGCAGGACTGCATGGCAGTGGTGCTTGACATGGTAACAAAAAAGGTACAGGCACTTTCCAGACGGACGGAAGGTTCTAAAAGCAGCGGGCAGACCTACTCTTATGTGGAGACGGATTTTATCAAAGCCCTGAAAAATGGATACTTGATAGAGGTGCAAGAACCTACGACAATCGTGCAGCCGGGCGTTCTGGTGGGATTAAACTCCCTGTTAGAGCAGTCAGGAGGGATTACCCTTCCTACCGGTGAAATCATCGAGAGGCATCCGGATGCGGTGGTGGTCGTTACCACCAATGTCAGTTATGAGGGATGCCGGGGTATGAATCAGTCAGTCATTGATAGAATGAGTCTGGTAAAAGACGTGGAGTTGCCGGAACCGGAGGTGATGGTACAGCGTGCTATGAGTGTGACGGGAGCTACGGATGAGTTCCAGGTGTCCCAGATGGTGCAGGTGGTAAATGACCTGGCAGACTACTGCCGGAAAAACAGTATCACGGACGGCTCGTATGGCATGAGGAGCCTGATTGACTGGGTGATCAGTACCGAGATTACGGGAAATCCTTATGAATCGGCACTGTACACCATTATCAGCAAGGCAACGTCGGATGAGGTTGACAGAGATGCGCTTATTACAACGGTGCTGGAACCAATCTTTCCGCCGAAGAGAATGCGTGCGGCAGTCTGAAAAAATAATTCCTGGACAGCAAAATACGCATTCCAAGAATTATCATCATGAACGCACTGCAAGAATATCTCGGCAGTGCGTTTTCAGAAAGAAGGGAGGTACCCTATGGCAAGGGTGGATCACAAAATAGTAAGGCGTTTAATGAACGAAAGACGTAGTAAGATCACGGATAGGCAGTTTTTTACATCCAGGATATTGGCCGGGCATTTTGAGGATCTGGCAGTGGCACAGACAAAACGGTACCATTATAATCGGAGGGTCCATGTCAAAATCTATTGGAAGCCGAAAGTACAGGATTGGGCAGATACCAATAACCAGGTGATACGGATTAATGCTGGAAATCCCGTTGTTACAAAAGTGAGAGGACGGGAAAACCGCTACCAGATTGTCTGCGGACTGTTTTCCCATGAACTGGGACATGTGCTGTATACGGATTTTCTGTGCAGCCAGTCCTACTTCAACGCCCTGGTGGATGAACGGTGGTATCCGGCTGCGCCTGATTTGAAAGCGGCAAAGGATAAGCTGAATGAGAGAGCAGTCTGGGACTATGTGCGTGCCGATGAGCTGAACAAAAAGCTGTTTTTGAAGGTGGCACATGATATATGGAATGTTCTGGAGGACGGCTACATTGAACACCGTTTCTTAAACCAGTTTCCAGGAACATTAGGCTATGGATTGGAAATCCTGCGGGAGCGGCAGTGGAAACTGATGCCTGACGTGACGCAGATGAAAGAACAGGAAGAGGAAAGCGGACATATTTTTCAGAGCATCCTGCAGATTATGCTGTCCTATGCACTGTTCGGGGAAATCAAGTATGGGGATGAGGCATTGACGGATGAGCGCATCCAGTCGGTGTTCGGCCTCATTACAGAGATTGACCAGGCAGTGATGGTAAAATCAGCCAAATCCCGCTGTGACGTGGTAAATACCATTCTGGTAAGATTGTGGGATTATATTGAAGACTATCTGGAGGAAATGAAAAAACGGTGTGATGAAATGACGGCAGCCGGACTGAGCATATCGGCGGAGGAACTGCTGGAGGCAGGGCTGGGAAGCCTGACTGGGACTTCCACCAGCGCCACGGGTTGCGTGAGCAGACCAGTGGCGGACGGGGAGGATTCAGAAGAGATATCTGGCGGACAGACTGCCGGAAACCGGGCAAAAACCCGTGCAGATGCGGAAGAATCAGAAGAAAGTTCCGGAGCAGGGGAAACCGGCGGAGCGGACGAAGAGGAATCTGAGTCTGATGAAGCAGAAGGAACCGAGGAAAATGAGTCCGGGGATGAGAAGGGAAGCGCTGGCATGGCTTCCAGTGAAGACGAGTCCGACGAGGAACCGCTGACACCAATGCAAAAAGCAGGAAATACCGGGAAACAGAAAGCGACAGAGCAGGAGCAGGGCAGGATACCCCTCACGCAGACATCCAGCGTATCAAATCCGGTGGGTGGCACAGTCAGCCGCAACGAGGATTATGAGAGGGAATGCGATGAACGTGCAGCAGCCGATATTGAGCGGATACTGGATCAGATGGCAGAGCGTTCTGCCTGTGAGCAGTTAGAGAATGAACGATTGCAGGAATTGAATGAAGCGGCACAGAATATCTCTTATGGCAATATCCATGAGGGAGTCGGGATTCAGGTCAATCGGATCAGCAGCGTGGATGAGGAACTGGTGGAGCAATATGACCAGGTTGCCAATCCTTTGTTAGCCATATCCAAACAGATGCAGAAAAGCCTGGTGAAGCAGTTAAAGGAAAGCAGGCGTGGCGGTAAGATGATAGGACTTCTGATGGGAAGGCGTTTAGACACCCATGCCCTGTGCCGGAATGACGGGAAGGTGTTTTATAAAAATTCCCTCCCCAATGAGATTCCGGAAATGGCAGTGGGACTGTTATTAGACGAGTCCGGTTCTATGAGTTCCTGTGACCGCTGTACCTATGCCAGAGCCACAGCAATTATCCTGTATGATTTCTGCCGGGGACTGGATATACCGGTGATGGTTTACGGGCACAGCACAGGGTACGATCCCCATCATGGCAGTGTAGTGGATCTGTATTCCTATGCGGAGTTTGAAAGTATTGACCAGGAGGACCAGTACCGGATGATGGACATCAATGCCAGGGGCGGCAACCGTGACGGGGCAGCCCTGCGGTATGTGGCTGAACAGCTGTCAAAGCGTCCGGAAGAGATTAAAATCTTAATGATCGTATCCGATGGACAGCCAGCAGACAGGGGTTATGACGGGACTGCGGCAGAGGAGGACCTCCGGGGAGTCAGACAGGAATACCAGCGGAAAAACATTATCTTCGTGGCGGCAGCCATTGGCGATGACAAGCAGAACATTGAGAGGATCTATGGGGATTCCTTTATGGATATCACGGATCTGAACCAGTTGCCGGCTAAACTGACTGGAGTGGTCAGGAGGCATATCCAGATATAACAGATGAGAGGATATTAAAAAGTAATTATTCACCAAACAAATAAGACAGGGACAGCAGCATGTTCAGAAGATTTTGTGTGGCACAGAAAGCAGATTGAGGTTTCTGTTACCTAGATTTTCTGAATTTGCTGGCTATCTCTTTTTCAGAAAGGATGATCATTATGCATTATGCAACTTTAGTGACAGTAGAAATAGAGTCATGTATGGAAAATGAAACAAGAACAATGGAAGCACAAGAACTGATGGGGAAACTTACAGACTTCAGAATAAGAAACTCAGAATATGATGTTATACTGGGTATATGCGAGCATGAGTTGTGGATGCGTAGCACAGTTTTTTCCAGCAGGATGGCGGATGAAGTGGAGACCATTATGCTTCCTTTTTATTGTGACACGGATCATTTAGATTATTTGAAGTTTGACGACAGGATAAAGGAATATCGCAAAGCGTATGAGACTGAGATCGTGGATCTGATTCGATTTCCCAATGGAAAGATTATTACAAGTCCTCAGTACGCTATATATTGTAAGTATGAGATAGCGCGAGGCAGGCTGTATGAGAAGAACTGGGGGCCATTGCATCACAGGAAGCGTACGAAGATGTGCAAGAGGATTCAGGTAATGGAGCATGTTCCGTATTCAGAGTATTATAAATCCTTTGATAAGTTTGTTGAGAGGGAATATGGAACGCCATACTGCGAGGAACAGAAGACTTACGGATATTATTACAATCCAAATGCTTTTTATGATTGGTACGCTATTGGCGGGCGCTGGCCGGACATGTTTCTGGTAAAAGATGACTGTAAGGAGTACGGAATTGCATACAGAAGCTGGTCGCGTGCTGAGATGGAGGCTCCGGATGGGTATTTTTGGACTTGTGCGGCCCGGAAAAAGGATATTGAATGGCAGGTTATGTATGACTGGCAACTGGAGCAGGCGATAATGCGTTATGCAAGACTTTCTACTGCATTTTTTACTGGAATTCTAGGAGAAATGAGCAGCAGAATTACAGAAGAAGGTATCTGGATACTTGGGAAAATGGTGTTCCAGAAAGGAGAAACAGAGGAAGAGTTTTTGGAACGCTATGCTTTTTATAAAAGAAAGAAATACCCGATTAATATTTATGCATTTCTAGCGGATGGAATCTGGAATAGAGCAGAACGGGTTATTCCGGAAGATAAAAATGGCAGAATCGAAAGGAATGCAGAGTGGGAAAATGAGCTGGAGCGATTTATTGACGGTCTGGACGATGAAACAGTATTAGTCAGTGTAGATTGTCACATGTGAAGGAGAGGAT
Organism: Eubacteriaceae bacterium; assembly: GCA_910574015.1. Taxonomy (GTDB): domain Bacteria; phylum Bacillota; class Clostridia; order Lachnospirales; family Lachnospiraceae; genus Eubacterium_F. The sequence continues at coordinate 68,845 of CAJSYQ010000015.1, forward strand.
CTATAGGGATTTTTATGAATATCACGGATCTAAACCGGCTGCAGGCAAAACTGACCAGGATGGTCGGGAGGTATATCCAGATATAACAGATGAGAGGATATAAAAAGAAATTTAAGACAGGGACAGCAGTATGTTCAGAAGATAGATTGAAAAATGATTCTAAGACAGCAAAAACGCAGTCTAACAATCATTATTTTCAATCTGGAAAACGCAAAGTCAGCGTTTTTCAGATTAAGGGCAACCGGGAACAGACTGCTGTTTTCTGTCGCTTTCATCTTCTGAATATAGGGTCTGTCCTTATTCAAAAAGGAGGACAAGCGTATGCATTATGCGACATTAGTGACTGTGGAAATCGAAGCATGTGATGAAGATATGGCCAGGGTAACAGGGGCCAGAAGTATAATTCAGGAAATCGAAGAGCAAAAGAAGGAAAATCCGGGACACCATACCATATTAGACATATACCGGTCTGAGGTAAAGATGCGGAGCACTGCTTTTTCCAGCAAGATGGCAGATGAAGTGGATGCTGCTATGGAACCATTTTATTCGGATACGGACAATCCGAAATATCTAGAATTTGAAGATAAGACGGAGAATTACCGGAAAAGGTATGAGACGGAGAAGGTAAATATGGTCCGTTTTCCAAATGGAACGGTCCTTACAGTGCGTCAGTCCGCTGTCTGGCATAAATATGAGATTGTGGACGGCAGACTGTATGAGAAGAACTGGGGGCCGCTGCACCATCGGAAACGCACGAAGATGTGCAAGAGGATGCAGGTCATGGAAAATGTTCCGTATTGTAAGTTTTACCGGACGTTTGAGGAATTCGTAGAGAAAGAGTATGGGACACCTTATTATGAAGAACAGGAGGCGTTTGGATATTATTTTAACCCGGATGCTTTTTATGACTGGTATACCATTGGCGGACGGTGGCCGGATATGTTTCTGGTAAAAGAGGACTGTAAGGAATATGGCATTGCAGACCGAAGCTGGACATGTGAGGATGATGAGAAAAAGGCTCCAGATGGATACCGCTGGACCTGCGCCGCCAGAAAAAAGGACATTGCCTGGCAGGCGATGTATGACTGGGAACTGGAGCAGGAAAAGCAGCGTTATGCCAGGCTGGTCCAGGCATTTGAAACCCGAACTCTGCCGAAAAAAACGTATGGAACGATTACAGAAGACGGCCTCCAGGTATTTGGGGATTATGTGTATCATAAGGGAGAAACAGAGGAAGAGTTTCTGGCACAACTTAAAACAAGGAAATACCCAATCTATATGTATGCGTTTCTGAAGGATGGTATCTGGACTACGACAGAGCGCTATATCTCGGATGGCGAAAACAGCAGGTTCGAGAAGAATGGGGATTGGGAAAATGAACTGGAGCAGTTTATTGACGGCCTGGACGATGAGACGGTACTTGTCAGTGTGGACTGCCATATGTGACATTTATCAATCAGTGCAGGCTTGATTTGCGAAAATGGAGACGGAAGCCTCAGTCAAAATGGGAAAAATGCCATCCGATACGGGAGGTATTTTTCCCAAAATTCGACTAGGAACTTCTGCAGAAGAAATTTTTACACATTAGCGGGATATCAAGTTCATTACGCGTTTGCAGGATAAATAGTGCTTGAAGTATCAGAAAACCTTTTGTATAATGAAAAGAGAGAAGGGAATCATACCTGATTCCTGACTCTGGTTATGAGGTGACAAAATGAAAAATAAAAATGAAGCAAATGTAGCAGAAAGCAGAATAAAGGATGAAGAGGTTGCAAAGCATACCATCAAGGATAGCGTGTTCACGAACCTCTTTCAGGATAAAAAATATCTGCTTCAGTTGTATAAGACCCTCCATCCAGAGGATACCCAGGTGACGGAGGATGCACTTTCGGATATCACGATTCATAATATTATGACAAATGATGTCTATAATGACGTTGGCTTCATGGTAGGGGAAAAACTACTCATACTTACGGAAGCCCAGGCTACCTGGACGGAAAACATCGCTGTCCGTATCCTGATTTACCTGATGGTGACATACCAGGATTATATCAAGAAAACGAAACAAAATGTATACAGGAGTAAGAAAATCAAGCTTCCCAGACCGGAACTGTATGTCATTTATACCGGAGACAGAAAAGAGCGCACGGAATACATCAGTCTGGCAGACGAATTTTTTGAAGGACAGAAAACATTTCTTGATGCAAAGATCAAAGTTCTCTACGGAAGCGATCAGGGCGACATTATCAGCCAGTATGTGACATTCACGAAGGTCTATGACGAGCAGCGGAAGCTGCATGGCAGAACCAGGAAGGCAGTGACAGAAACCATCCGCATCTGCAAGGATAAGAATGTGTTGAAGGAATATCTGGAAGAGCGGGAAAAGGAGGTTGAGAATATTATGTTGGCAATGTATGATGAAAAAGAAATCCTGCGGGAGTATATTGAGAGTGAGAGGTATGATACGGAGAAGGAAATGGCAGTACAACTTTTAAAGGAAGGCTTACCAGTAGAGCAGATTGCTCGTTGCAGTTCAGCGTTATCTATTGATGAGTTAAGGATGTTGCAGAAAGAATTGTTGCAGAATGTCTGATATAACAGCGAATATGGAATGATGTCAGAGGAACATTGGAAATGGTATTACATGATGATGCAGGACATAATTTATGTCAGGATATAATATGAAATTTTAGGGACTCTCGGCTCAATGATTTGAGTCTTGAGTCCTTTGCAGATGGATAATTTGCTAGAGGAGGAAGTAAATAAAATTTATGAATGAGTTGCAAAGATTTTTTGAGTATATGAAAAATTTGGGGTATTTAGTAAATGCAAGAAATCAATTTTACGCTTTTATGGAAGCAATAGATTCTGATGAAAAATTGATTAAAGAATGTCAGAATATTTATTGTCTATTGAATGAAATAGTTTTGGATAAAGAGAAAGATCAATTCTTTATGGAATTAGAAAAAGGGAAGGAATTGTTTCGGGCAAGAATCATAGATATTGAGGATGACAATAATCCTGATTCTGGAGTGGGCAAAACAAAAAACGGGTTATTCATTGGTTATAATGAAGCAAATTCCAGAGAGCCGATTATTGGAATAAGTGGTAACGGTAGAAATAATGTGGCAGGTGCTTCCTATTTATACGTGGCATCAAATCCGGAAACAGCTTGTATGGAAGTGAAATCGGGTTATGGAGATTTATTGTCATTAGCTACATTTAAAACAAATAAGAACATGAGTATTATAGATTTTTCTACAGATAAATCTTTTCAATATGAAGATACGGTATTACATGATATGAGTTTAGGGAGTTTTTTTACATTGCTGATGGCACAATATACAGTGCCTGTTAAAAACGAGAAAGTATACCGTGCCACCCAGATTTTATCAGATTATTTAAGAAAAACAGGTGTAGATGGAATTGCTTATAAAAGCTATTTGGTGCCAGGAGGTGTTAATTATACTATATTCAATAGTCATCCGAATACAATTAAATTTGAAAACAGCAGAGTTTTGATGCATAAGCAGGCAAATCATTCGTTTTGGGACTTTAATAATAAAAAAACTGTGTTTTCAAATCCAGATAACAATTTGATGGATTATGACCAAAAGATAGCAGAGGAACATGTTAAACATTTAAATCAGACATTTAGATATGTAGATGTATAAAAGGAGTTATGTTATGCTATATAAATTAGATGAAAAGCAGATTCTGCTTGATTATATTGAATTAGAGAGATATGAGGCAAGAAAGGAAGGAGAAACAAAGGTTGCTATCAGAGTGTTAAAAGATGGACGCCTTTCTATTAAGGAAGCTGCAGAATGTTTTTCTACTTTGACGATAAAAGATTTGAAGAAAATCCAGGAAGAAATACTGCAGTTATCAGAACAGGAAGCACAGACAGATTAGACAGACAGATTAAATTTTTTCTTTCATTGACGGACAAACCGCTTTCTGTTATAATTCATATATCAGTATCCAGTTTGTATTCGTACAGACACAGTTTAACAGGTAAATTCACAGTGTCATTTGCATGAAATATTGCAGATGGCACTTTTTTTGTTTCTACAATTCAATATTGGACAATAAGCCAGCGGTTTGATTTCGCTGGCTTTTGTTATATAACCAGACGGATGGCCGTCAGAAAGAAAGGAGAGATACGTAATGCAGAGTGTATGCAAAGACAGTTACTCTACAACCTTTGGTTCCTATGAGCAGATGCTTGATTATCACAGGAACCAGTCAGCAAACAGCAAATGGCAGCGGTGCAAGGTCAACGACCTTGAGGTGTCGCCTCTGGACAAAGGCTCCTCCCTTGTGGGGAAACTGGGATTGTTTGCGCCGGGAACCAGCCAGGAGGCTGTGGATGACACGGTGAACAATCTTGGGCTTGCCATGATGGTAGATCATCATTATTATCCTATCCGCACAACAGCCTATAAAAGCCTGCTTGACCGGGCAAAAATCGGTGGAACGGCGCTTCCCAAACTGAGCCGGACGGCTCTGGCGGATGTGCTCAATGCCTGCCTTCGCTTATACCATGCGGAGGCTCTTTTACTTCTCAGGGATGAAAAAGTGGCAGCGGTGCATTCCGGGGATGAGGCGGATTATTCCGTGCTTCCCGTAGATGAACTGCTTGTGGCACTGAAGAAAAAGCTGGATGAAAGATTTTCCGGCAGCGAGTTTGAGGGCGGTTACTGTGACCATTCCCTCGTGAGTGCGTCATGGAGCATGCCGGGGCAGAAGAAAGAACTGTTGGAGGACTACACCAAAACGCTGGAGGAAAAGGGCCAGAAGCAGATGGCAGGAAAACTGATGCCGGGCATCCGTTTCGTTACTTCGGATACCGGGGTTGCTTCCGCTAAAGTCTCAGCTCTTTTAGTGGGCGGGCAGTCCCCGATCCATATCGGGAGCTGCATTTTCGTTGACCACAGGCATAAAAAGAGCGTGGCAGATTTTGCAGACAAATTGGATCAGTTATTTGCACAGTTTGGGGATTCCGTGGCGAAGCTGCAGAAACTGCTGGAGATTCCGCTGGATTATCCAGTCAATGCCATGACCCGTGTGTGTAAAAAACTGAGTATGCCAAAGAAAGCGGCAGTGGAAGCGATCGCTATGTATGAGATGGCAAGCGGGGGAGCACCGGCAACCGCCCATGACGTATTCATGGCAATGCAGGAAATCCCTTATATCCTCAAGACACAGAACACGCCACAGAGCAAGCTGCTCACCGTGGAAGAAAACATGGCAAGGGCATTGTCGTTCCGATGGAGTGAGTATGACCTTGCGAAAGGAGTGGATTACTGATGGGAAAGCCAAACATTTTAATTGATACGGCAGGCATGGACAATGAGCGCTGGCTGGAGTGCCGGATGCACGGTCCGCTGGGGGATATACCCTATACGGTGGGCGGCAGTGACGTGGCAGCAATCTTCGGGGTTTCTCCCTGGACAACGCCGCTGGAACTCTGGCTCATCAAAAAGGGCAGGATCAAGCCGCCGGAAAAAAGCAATGCAAACCAGCTGCAGATGGGACATTTGCTGGAGCCGATAGCAGCCTACTGGTATGAACAGAAATCCGGCAATGCTGTAACTGAGGATACCAACCTGTACCAGCACGCAGACCACCCGTATGCTCTGGCAAACTTTGACCGCAGGTTTACCCGTGCGTCAGACGGAGAGCCGGGGATTCTGGAATGCAAAAGCTGTACCTACCATAAGGCAGCAGACTGGGCTGACGATGCCATCCCGCTTTACTATGAGCTGCAGCTTCGTTTTTATTTAGCAGTGGCAGATGTGGATATCGGTGCTTTTTCAGCCGTATGGGGCAACAATCCTGACAATGACCTGGCAATGCCGGAGATTGTGCGGGACAGGGCAAAAGAGGATATCATTTTTGAGAGACTGGAGGAATGGATCTGGAGCCTGGAACATGATAAGCCTCCGACCATGCAGGATGTGAAACCGAAACTGGCGCTGGAGTCGCTGGCACGTATTTACGGAAGCAGTCAGAAAAGTCTTCCCACCGTGGAATTTTCCGGCAAATATGAGAAACCATTGCGGAAGATTGCCATGCTGCAGGGAGAATTGGCAACAAGTAAATCGGAGATCAAAAAATTAGAAAAGGAGATTGAAGCACACAGTGTGCGGATAGCGGAAGCAATGAAGGAGCATGAGCATGGGATTCTGACAACGACCAGCGACAAACTCCTGATTGACTTCGTAACCAGAAAAACAAGCAGGCCGGATTCCAAGGCACTGAAGGAGAAGTACCCGTCGGTTTATGATGAGGTCCTGAAGACTTCGGAGAGCAGAAAAGTCAAGGTAAGGATTGAGCCGACGTAAAGCATGTGAGGCGATAGAGAAAACCATTACAATGGTATTAAGAAAGGATGAACTACTATGGAACAAAACAAAATGCTAGAAGTAGAGCAGTTTCTGGAGCGGCAGTTTATGAACCAGGAACAGCAGGTGAGAGCATACATCTGTTCGCCCCTCAGTGCAGGGAGTGATAAGGAATTTTTGGAAAACATGCACCGGGCAAGGGCTTATATGCACTATGCCGCAAAAGAGATGGGGATGGCAGCAAGGGCGCCCCATGCGTATCTTCCCATGATGTTATGCGACCGCATGCCAAATGAGAGGGCGCTGGCGCTCCAGTTCGGGCTGCGCCTGCTGGAAGAAAGCGACATACTTCTTGTGTGCGGTGACAGAATCAGTCTGGGAATGCAGGGGGAGATACTCCATGCCATCTCCATTAAATCGAGCATTTATACATTTTCCCATCTGATGTACCTGAAGGTATGTGAATATGTGAGAAAAGAGAATGGTAATCCAGAGCTGGTGGTAGTTGATGAGAGCCATCCGTTTATGACAGGAAAAGAAGAGATCCCATCGGTGGAAAACAAAATTTCTATAAGCGAATACACGGGCTTACTGGATGCAAGAGACAGGCTGTGCCGTTTCTGCCAAAGTGAAGAGTGTGAGAAATGTCAGGTAACAAGTCTGGCAGATGATGCACATTTTGAAGCGGAAAAGGCAGGCATCCTGTCAGATTCATAACAGACATATGGAAAGGAGCAGGATATGGTATGCGAATTTCAAAAACTAATCTATCCGCCCAGTGTCAGGATGGTAGAGGTGGGCAGTTATATGGTTGCCCTCTACCGTCCCTGTGAAAAGGTTGTGGATACATCAGGAAAGGTAGTCCAAAAAATTAAGGCAGTGGGATACTGCCTTCCTGTGGCGGCGAATCTCCGGTATGACATGAAAGGGCACTGGAGCAGCAACCCCAGCCACGGCATCCAGTTTGAGGTGGAAAGGTATGATGAGGTGATCGTACCCTCAAAAGAGGGCATTGTCGCCTATCTGTCCTCCGGCCAGATTAAGGGAATCGGTCCGGTCATGGCGGAAAGGATATTTGATGCCTTTGGCATGGATACCCTCTCTATACTGGATCAAGAGCCGGAACGGCTGCTGGAAATCAGGGGGATCAGCAGTGCGAAACTGGAAAAGATAACCCAGTCCTATTTGGAAAACCGTGGGGCCAGGGATGTGGTGGCATTTCTGACGCCGCATGGCATCACGGCGGGCAGGGCTGTCCAGTTTTATCGGGAGTACGGGAATAGGGCGATGGAAATCGTACAGAACCATCCGTACCGACTCTGCGAGATTGACGGCATTGGCTTCCGGACAGCAGACAGGATCGCGTTAAACATGGGCGTTTCAAAACTTTCCCCGGATCGTGTGGATGAAGGGATTCTCTACACGTTAAAGGAAAATGAGGGAAAGGGACACCTCTGTATCAAAAAGGATACATTTATCAAAGAGTGCATCCGGACACTGGACACCCCTGAGTTGACGGGGCAGATGATCGGTGTTCGCGCTTCCCGCATGATATACAGCGGGAAATTGATGATATATCAGGAGTGCGTATATCGCAAAAAAACATCAGATGCCGAGGACAGGCTGGCAAAATGCGTGAAGGACATGCTGAGACAGAAACAGTCCTTTGCCATATCCGGTCTGAAGGCAGAAATTGCAGCAGAAGAACAGAAACTTGGATTGACCTTCGCAGAGGAGCAGAAAAGAGCTGTTGATATGGCGCTTTCCCACAGCCTGTGCATTATTACGGGCGGTCCGGGAACGGGCAAGACCATGATACAGCGGGCCATACTGGATATTTATCAGAAACTGTTTCCAGAGCATGAGATTGTTTGCTGCGCCCCGACGGGCAGGGCGGCAAGGCGGATGGAGCAGTCAACAGGATTTCCGTCCTCCACGGTACATAAGGCGCTGAACCTGTTTGCAGGAGAAGACGGCTGTTATGGAGATGGGGGAGAACTGGAAGCAGACCTGGTTCTGGTGGACGAGATGTCCATGCTGGATATGTATGTGGCAGACACGCTGTTCCAGGCGGTGAAAAAAGGCTGCCGTCTGGTACTGGTCGGAGATGCGGATCAGCTTCCCTCCGTGGGGCCGGGGGCGGTCCTTGGTGAGTTGATCGCAAGTGGCTGTATCCCGGTCGTCAGACTGGATCATGTGTTCCGGCAGGAGGAAGGCAGTCGGATTGCAGAAAATGCAAAACGGATCCGGCACGGAGTAGTTTCTCTGGAGTATGGGGAGGATTTTCAGATTATAGAGTCAGCGGACATAAAGGAGTCAGCGGATCTGATCCGGAAACTCTATCTTCAGGAGATTGCGGAACATGGCGTGGATAACGTGGCATTGCTGTCCCCATACCGGCAGAAGACGGAAACAGGTGTCAACGCCCTGAATGAACAGATTCAGGAAGCTGTCAATCCCAGCGGTGCAGCAAAGACAGAGGCTGTCAGCGGGAAGCGGAAATTCCGGAGCAGCGATAAAGTCATGCAGGTAAAGAACCGGGATGATGTCAGCAATGGAGACATTGGCTATATCCAGAGGATCACGAAGCAGGGAAGCGACACAGAGATCCAGATTGATTTTGGCGACGGCAGGCTCAAAGATTTTGATGTCAGCGAGTTGGAACTGCTGGATCTGGGTTACGCCACCACGATACATAAGTCGCAGGGTTCGGAATACCAGACTGTCATTATCAATATACAGAAAGCCCACTACATCATGCTGAACCGGCCGCTGATTTATACAGCGGTGACCAGGGGGAAGAAAAAAGTGATACTGGTGGGTGAAAAAAAGGCACTATATATGGCGGTCAAACGTACAGAAACAGAAAAACGGGGTACCAATCTGGCAGCCCGTATACGGGAATACATGAGTTAAGCAGATAGCAGGGGCAGAGTGGATGAATTTCACCTTGCAGAAAGGAGTTTTGCTATGGGAACAGTTTTAGAGCAATATCAGCAGAAAAGAGAGGATTACCGTTCACAGATCGAAGCACACGGTTTCATACTGGAGGAACTGATGAATCTTCAGGAGGTGAACTATCGGATCTGTGTGCTGGAAACGTTCCAGTCCATGATGCGGGTAATTCCCGTCACTACAGATTTGCAGGTAATAGCAAATCATTTCCAGGTTGTTTCCTGCTATATGGAACTTCTCCTGAAAGAGCGGAAATTTGGACCGAAACTGGATGAGACACAGAGACAGAAACGGGATACGGCGCTGGCTTCGCTGGAAAACGTGGTTCGGGACGGAAAGAAACGCTTTATGAGCTTTACCGCACCAAACCCGGACAGTTACAAAAAGTGCATCGGGAAATACTGCAATGCCGTACTTCCCATGTGGATGCAGTACCGTGAAACCTATATCAGATTACAAGGAGGACAGGGCTTATGATGAGTCAGGATAATACAGAAAAGGCAGCCATGAGGGCTGTGGTTGCAACGATCAATGCGGTAGAGGGATTTGATCCTGAACCGTTTGCAGTGGAATATGCGGATTTGGAGAGTGGGGAGACCAGAAAGCGTCTTCCGGTCATGATCCAGATGGCATGGTTCCGGCTGAAATATCCGGAAGGGAAGATTACGATAAAAGTGACAAACGGCAAGGACTGTTTTGTGGCTACGGCAAGGGTATATCCAAGTTACAAAGATGGCGGTGACTGTTATCTGGCAGAAGCAACCGCATCCCGCGGGTATCTGGCAGAGAAACCTTCAGTATCGCCCCGTGAGTGGGCGCAGACAGCCGCCGTGGGGATTGCCCTGCGAAATGCCGGGTTTGGCTTGCAGTTCGGTATGGCAGGGGAAGACTTTCCGGCAGTGGCTCCGGATGAGCTGGGGATGCCGGAAGATGGCACCGGTGTACCAGTGGAACATGCAGAAAGCGGTGCAGAAGGGCCAATACCACAGCCAGCGCCAATGCAGCCACAGCCGGCAGTACCACAGACATCACAAAATGTAACGGAAATGTCGGCTACTCAGATACAACAATCTTCGGTTCCGGGTTCAGGGACACAGCAGAACGCCGTTTCGCACGAACCGGTACAGCAGGAGCTGACCTATGAGGAACGGATTCAGAAAGCAATGAGTATGCCATGCCCGATTAAGAAATATGCGGGCAAGACGTTAGGAGACCTGGTGGTAACTGACCCGAAGGCATTAAACTGGATTGTAAATAAGTTCCATGATGACAAGGGGACGAATGAAGCGGCCAGATTGATATGTGAGTATGCGCTAGGTCAGGCAAGTTAATATTTTAAGAAAACAAATGAAAACCGAGGGGATGGTGGAAACGCTGTCCCCTATCATTAAATTTGGGATAAATCCAGGAAGCATTCTGGTGATATGTCAAGAACTTTTTGAAAAAGATTTTGATATGTTTTTCAGAAAAAAGGGTAACTTTAACAGACCTTCGATATGTTTTACGCAAAACCGA
>CAJSYQ010000016.1 GCA_910574015.1 Eubacteriaceae bacterium
TAACGAGATTTTGTATTTTTTAGGTCTTGCCATAGGAATCACCGCCGTTTCTTTTAGTATACCACGAAACGACTTGGCAAACCAGTAGTATTTAACTTTTTATCAATGATACATTACACTAGTACAGACTCCGTATCTCTTCTGTGTACTCGTTCTCCCTCTCATACACGATCAGGGGTTTCTCTACCGTGATCCGGGAATTCCCTCCCCGGACGCCCTCGATCAGCACCATATTGGGCTCCTTATCCACATAGGGATACACAAGGCGCATTCGCTTCGGTTCCAGTCTGTGGGCAGTCATGCAGCTGATGATCTCCGCCAGGCGAAATGGACGGTGCACCATATAAAAATGGCCGCCGGGCCGGAGCAGCCTGACAGCGCTGTCCACAAACTGTTCCAGGGTGCACATGATCTCGTGCCTGGCCACCGCCTTGTGGCCGGTCTCACTGACAAGTCCATGGGACTGGATCAGATAGGGTGGATTCCCTGTGACCACATCAAAGGAGGCAGCCCCGAAGATATCCACTGCCTCCCGTATATCACCCTGAATGATCTTCACCCTGCCGGACAGGCCGTTCCCCAGAACACTTCTGGCTGCCATGGCGGCAATATCGGACTGGATCTCCAGACCGGCAAAGGATTTTCCCTTCGTCTTCCCCGCCAGAAGGATGGGGATCACCCCGTTGCCACAGCCCAGATCCAGACATTCCTGACCTTCCCGCACACGGGCAAAGGAGCTCAGCAGCACCGCGTCCATGCCAAAGCAGAACCAGGACGGATTCTGTATCAGCTTCAGCCCGTCCCTCTGCAGATCATCTAAACGTTCTCCCTCCCTGAGGATGTTTTCCCACTTTGGTTTTTCAGTCATCCAGCTTCGATTTTCCTTCCTTCCGCTCCATGGCTTCAAGCTTCTTTAATTCCTTCTCATGTTTTCCCTGGATCCTTCCCTTGGGTCCGCCCGTCTTGAACCTCAGCTCCTCCACCGCGTAATCCCGGACCTCCTTCTCATCGTTCTCCAGGGATACGATCACTCTGACACGCTGCTTTAGCACACTGACGCTCAGCACCTCGCCCCTGAGATTCTCTGGCGTCCTGACATAAGCCCCCACATTGGGCAGATGGCTGTTCAGTTCCTCGTATGCCTCTTCTTCATTCTTGAGGCAGCACATCAGCCTGCCGCAGACTCCGGAGATCTTTGTGGGATTCAGGGAAAGATTCTGTTCCTTGGCCATCTTGATCGACACCGGAACAAATTCCGACAGATAACTGTGACAGCAGAGGGGACGTCCACAGATTCCAATACCGCCCCGTATCTTTGTCTCATCCCGGACTCCGATCTGACGCAGTTCGATACGGGTTCGGAATACACTGGCAAGATCCTTCACCAGCTCACGGAAGTCTATCCTTCCGTCCGCGGTAAAATAGAACAGAAGCTTATTATTGTCAAAGGTGTACTCCGCATCGATAAGTTTCATTTCCAGGCCGTGCTTTTCTATTTTTTCAAGGCAGATCCTGAACGCATCCTTCTCCTTTTCCCGGTTCCTTCTCTCCGCCTCCTCATCCTTCTCCGTGGCCACCCGCATAATTCCCTTCAGCGGCGCCACGATCTTCTCCTCCGGCATTTCCCGGTTCGGCAGCACCACCGTACCAATCTCGACCCCCTTGGCAGTCTCCACGATGACATGCTGGTTTCTCTCCAGCACGTTCTCACCGGGGTCAAAATAATACACCTTGCCTGCCTGCCGGAAACGCACTCCGATTATTGTTTTCATTCCGATTCTCCTTCTAGCTCTCTTTTAATGTCAGAAGCATCAGCTCCATAGTGACATCAAAGCTGACATTTGCCTTCAGGCGTATCTTTGCCTTCTCAAATGCCTGTATGATCTCTTCTATCTTTTCATAGCTCCGGTTCCCAGCCTCCTTCATAATATGGGAGGATTCCTCCTGGAACAGGATCATATTAATATTCTTTGTCGCCTTAAATATCAGTACATCCCGGTACCACAGAGACATCAGGTCAATGTAGTCCCTCACCTCATCCTTTCTCGCACCCAGATCCTTTATGATCCACAGCATCTCCGAAAGATCCATCCGGTGGAGATTGCGCAGAAGGGATAGGATCTTGTCCTTCCTCTCAATAAAGTCCTCCGACCTGGCGTAGCGCACCGCCTTCCCCAGATTGCCCTGGGCAAATGCCGCGCTGGCCCGGGCCAGATAGTCGGGCACCTGGCACTGTGTCCGCAGGAACTCTTCCACTACTGCCGTGCTCATGGGACGGAACTCCAAAGTCAGGCAGCGGGACCGGATGGTGGGAAGAAGTTCGCTGATATTGCTTGTGAGCAGTATCACCACACCATAATCCGGCGGTTCTTCTATGGTCTTTAAAAGGGCATTCTGGGCCGCCTCTGTCATCTTCTCCGCCTCCGGCACGATATATACCTTATACTGGCTGGAAAACGGCCGGATATCCATAGTATTGCACAATTTATCCCGGATCTCGTCCACGCCGAGGCTGGATTTCTCCCGGTTCACCCAGATAATATCCGGCTGGTTCCCCGACTCCGTCTGATGACAGGATACACAGCTCTTACAGGGCCGCCCGCCTTCACCGCGGCACTGCAGGCCCGCAGCAAAGGTGGTGGCCATGGTTTCCTTTCCGACGCCTACGTCACCCTGAAAAATATAGGCATGAAAGGGCTTTTCATCCCGGATCGCTGTCTCAAGATGAGTCCTGATCTGTTCATGCCCCACAAGCTCTGAAAATGTAAACATACCCTGCCTCCCCTCTCTCGATCACCGCGGCTCCCTGTCAGGTCATGATATCCAGCAAAAGCCCCCGGATCTCATCCACCTTATCCAAAATCGCGATGGCATCCTTCTCCTCCTTGATCAACTCCTCTGCCAGTTCGTCCAGCGCCGCGTCCACTCTCTTGATCATTCCGTAAACCCGGTGCCTTCCCCGCCGGTCCAGAAAGTTTTCACGGCTGAATTTATGGGAACGGTTCACCACCTCATTCATAAAATCCTTGATGAGCCGCCGGTAATGTTTCATATCCCGGACATCCATCTTTTTCCCCAGCTTTTTGCCCTGCATGGTTATCTCTTCCATCATGGCATTCAGGCGTTCCTTCAGCCCCGCATCCTCTATGGAGCTCATCAGGGTAAATTTAAAATCCTCCCCCGTCTCCTGCGGCTGCGCTGTCTGATTCGTCTGACTGATCTGCTGTAAATTATCTACGCGAATATCCATCGTATCACCCCGTTATCCTTACTGACCACTTTTATTATCATAATACCACTTCTCACTGGTTTTATCTACTCTTTTCTTGGCACCGGTCCAAAAATAACCCTGCGGCTTTACGATCGGCGCCCACATGCCCCGTCTCCGATAAATTTAACGAATAGTTCGTCAATCTGCGCCATGGCAACGTCCATATCCTCATTCACGATATGCTCTGCCACACCCGCCCGTTTCAATTTCTCCCTGGAAAAATCTTCCTCATCTGCCAGAAACCGCCGGCAGACCTCCGCCACACACGGCCTGTCCTGCTGTCCCTCTCTTGCCAGAGACCGCTGAATCCGCACAAGGTCAGGAACCTCTATATAAAGAGGTACGACATGCTCCTGCCCGAAATAGGTCCGCAGCCCTTCGTAGCCCTCCAGGGTAGAGATCAGGCAGTAATCGCCCCGGTTCAGATCAATCTGTCCGTCATCCGCGGTAAAGTAATACCAGGGCCCCCTGACGGTATGATAGCAGCGGTATTCCGCCACCTTCCCCGCCTGCTCCAGTCCCCGGAACTCCATTTCTGTCACAAAATGATATTCCCGCCCCTCTGCCTCTTCCTTCCGGATGGGCCTCGTCGTATACGGAACCACCGGAGACAGCTCCGGATGACGTTCCATGATCCTGTGATACAGGGTATCCTTGCCGGAAGCGCTCTTTCCCATTAAAATAAATATCTTTCCCATCTCTCAGCTCCTTTTCCCGCACACACGGATATATTCCCCGGTCCCGTCCTCCAGTCCCATCAGTTTCAGATGCCGCCGTTTCGCATCCCTGATCTGTTCCAGTACCCCTTCCGTAATCTCCTCCCCCGGGGCGAGAAAGGGGATCCCCGGGGGATACAAAAAGGCAAATTCTGCAGAGATCTCCCCGGCGCTCTCTGCCGCCCGGACTCTGCAGCTGGGGCAGTCCGCTGCCTCATAAAGGCTCATCCTCACCGCCGCCGGTTCCCTCCGCCATGGCCGGTTTCTGCCGCCCCCGCCGGGCCGGGCCCCGCTCCCTCTGCCGCCGGCAGCGAGAACCTTATCTATCTCGGACAGAGCGGCGGATAGCCGGCTCCACCCCTCCTCCGTATCACAGACACTGGTCATGGCAAGAACGTATCCGGGACATTCCATCTCCATCTGGACGCGGTATCTCTCCCGTAGAAGCGCCGCCAGTTCACTCCCCTCCATGCCGGCGCTTTCGATCACCAGTTTGGAAGGCTCCTTCTGGTCATGCTGCCACAGAGACAGCACCTCCCACTCCCCCGCCTGCCGGCAGAATCGGTTCCATCTGTCCTGATAGGCACCAAAAGCAGTCTCCGCATTCTGCTCCATCCAGTCCATACACTGAGCCGCCCCCGCCATCAGGATATAGGACGGACTGCTGGTCTCGTAGATATCCAGGCTGCGCTGGACCGCCCGTCCCTCCACTCGGCCGGAGCACAGATGGAGGACTCCCGTCTGGGTCAGGGCAGGAAGTGTCTTATGAAGACTCTCCACCACCAGATCCGCCCCCTGGGACATGGCAGTCTCCGGTATCGCCTGCCAGTAAGGGTGTCCCCATGCAAAATGTGCCCCGTGGGCCTCATCCACCACCAGGGGGATTCCCCTTTCATGCACCGCCGCCGCTATCTGTCTGATATCCGAGACCACGCCTTCATAAGTGGGGGAGGTAATGACCACGCAGGCGGCGGACAGATTCCCGCCCAGGGCTTCCTCCACCTGCTCCGGTCGGATCCCCAGTGCGATCCCGGTCCTGGGATCGATTTCTGGATAGAGATACACAGGCTTAAGATCCAGAAGATACACCGCATGATACACAGAGCGGTGGCAGTTCCGGCTCATAATGACGGTATCCCCCCGGCGGGCACAGGCAGATACCGCCGCGAGAATGCCGCAGGTACTGCCGTTGACAAGCAGATAGGATTCCTTTGTGCCATAGATCCCTTTCATCTGATCCATCAGGCGGCGGATGGCCCCCTCCGGGTGATGCAGATCATCCATGCCCTCAATCTCCGTCACATCCAGACAGTAGGGGTTCTCCATCTGAAAGACCGGATTTCTCTTATGTCCCGGCATATGCATCGGATAGATTCCCGAGCCCCCATAAGACTGGAGAATTTCATAAAGATTCATAACAACCGCCCATTCCGTAAAAAAGCAGGACCGCAGGGAAACAGCCCCTGCAGTCCGCACTGGTTTCGTTTTCTTTTCCAGGATCCAGCCTGTCTGTTTCCATCAAAAATGACGGAAGGGAATGGTGGATGCCGAACCGATCCCAACGACTATGGCAAAGATCCAGTAAATCAGATACAGACCACCCAGAATCGACCCGATCAGACCACAGATAAAACCAGCCTTGATAAACCCATTGCTGACCCCTCTCTGTTCTTCTTTCTTTGCGAATACGATGGCGATGACACCACATGCCACAGCGATCACATTAAAACAGCAAAATACAATAGAAACGATACCGAGCACCATAGATGCGATGGCAATTCCGGTGGGAGCGCTTTCATCTATAGGCGATTCCTGCTGATAGGATGTGTACTGCACTGGCGTTGGATCTGGCGCTGCGGAACCCGATGCCTCTTCTTGCTGACTCTCCTGGGCAGACAGCGGCTGCCCGCAGTTTTTACAGAACTTATCGGTATCATTATTTTCTGAACCACAGTTTTTACAAAACATTATTATCCTCCTTTTAAATTCTTTTCTTAACACATCAGACTAACCGCAAGGGTTAATTCCCATTATACAATACTTTCCGTCAGGATGCAACAACTGCCAGTATCCAGCTTCTGTCAGCGTCGCCTCTCCAGCCTGCCCCCAGCGAGGAAGATCCCTGCGGGGATCAGCACCAGGCTGATGAGCTGGGAGGTGGAAAAGATTCCCACATTCCCCCGGATCCCGTCGCCCCGGAGAAATTCCAAAGCAAACCGGACGGCCGAATAATAGAGGAGATAGATTCCCAGAAGTCTGCCTCCCCGGAGCCTCTTTTTATAGAACAGATATAACATGATCCCGAAACATATAAAATTGCATCCCGCCTCCAGCAGCTGGACCGGCACCCGGGGAACCTCGTCCAGAACAGGGATCAGTTTGTTTTTCGGAAATTGTACACTTCCAAAGCCGTGATATTCGATACCATAGCAGCAGCCGGCAAGAAAACAGCCAACTCTGCCAATGCCGTGAACAAGGGGGATCAGGGGGGCGAACACATCCATATAGGACAGAAAGCCCACCTTGTACTGACGGCAGTAGCAGTATACGCCGGCGGCTGCGCCGATAAGCCCTCCATAATAGACATAGCCCCCCAGAAGGTAATTCACCACATAGACAAGCGTATCTCCTGCATCCTCCTGAAAGGCGGTACGGACTGCCGGCATGACAGATAACAGCGAGGGCAGCTTCGTCAGGAGATAAACTGCTTTGGCGCCAATCAGAATGCCAATAAAGGCATAAACCGCCCCATATATGATGTCCTCCCCCGATATCCCCGCCTGGGGTCCCATCCGCCGGCCGGCCGCAGCAGCCGCCAGCACACCTGCCATAAATAGAATTCCATACACAGGGATCTCAAATAAATTTCCTACCGGAATTGCCGGAAACATATGAACCTCCATACAAAAAGGCTGCTGCCATGGCAGCAACCTCCTATTTCATCTCAATCTGATATACTGAAAATATCAGTATCTGTCTGGTCTGCACACACGGTCAATTATACCGCTCCAGTTCATCCAGAGCGTCCTGAAGATCCTGCGCGGCATCATTCAGATCATCGGCAGCAAAACAGCTTGCTCCAACACAGCCATAGCAACCGTAGCCCGCTGAACCGGCGCCGCAGATAGAGCATCCCACAGCAAAGACAGCGGCAAAAATAACACCGAGAAGGCCGCAGATAAATCCTGTCTGTCCCTTTACATTATCTGTCTCCTTCTTCACCTTAACTGCCAGTACCAGCGCCACAATACCGCATGCCAGACCGATGGCAGCTCCGATAATGCCAAATGTGAGCCCGCCGATAATCGAAATCACCAGACTCACGATGCCCAGCACGGTAGAAGCAATGCTGTTACTTTCTGTTCCCTGATCGTTCATAACATAGTCCTCCTCTTTTTTCTATTAAACTATTTTTCATCATTCTACAATATAATTGTAATATTGTCAAATTATTCCTTGCGGCCCTACTGTTTTCGCCAGCCGCTATGATATTTGTTTTTCACAGAAGATCCATTTTTCTTTCCCCAGCCTAACGGATACCCATCCACACAGACCAGCTGCCATCCGTCCGGCGCCTCCGCCTCCCGGGGCGTCAGCGCAAGAGTTTCGCCCTTCAGATACCGGATCACCCTTTCATCCTGAACCGTCAGCATCAGGCAGTTATCAAACTGCTGCGATGTAAGGACCATGGCCAGGGACTGGCTCGGTTCAAACCGGTTCTTCTTTACCTCCCCCATAAAGAGCCCGCTGCGCAGGAAACGAAGTCCCTTCATCTGCGGCAGCATCGCCGGCATATAATAAATCATGCCGTTTTTGCTCTCGAGCCGTTCCGGCTCCCAGACCCGCCCCGTCTTTCCAGCAAATTCATCAAAGAGCCTTTTCTCCTCCCCCTTCAGTCCCTTCCGGGCCGCTGTTTTACTTCCCGTCCCCCGGGGACTGCGTGCGTCCGCTGTCTCTTTTTTACGGAACAGCGCCAGAAAATGCCCCTCTCCGTCCATCCGGTGCGGGAAGATCCGGATACAGCGGCGGATGCTCTCATTGGCGCTGCCCACCAGAGAAGGATCCCCTTGTGCAAATCCCTCATATCCCTCCATGGGCACCAGCTCGAGAGACGGATCCATGGCCAGGATCTTTTCCACCGTGCCCTCATCCTCCAATGGGGAAAAGGTACAGGTGGAATACAGAAGGCTGCCCCCCGGCCTCAGCATGGGGAGCGCCTGAAAAAGTATCTCTTCCTGAATTTTGGCGTATTCCTCCGGCCCGGTCTTCTCCCATGCCCTCACCATGGCGGGATCCTTCCGGAACATCCCCTCCCCGGAACAAGGTGCATCGATGAGAATCCGGTCAAAAAAGCCCTCGAAATACTCTCTCAGTTTCTGTGGGTACTCCGTCACGATAAAACTGTTTTCCACACCGGACAATTCTATGTTTTTCAGCAGGGCTTTCGCTCTCTTGCTGCTGATGTCGTTGGCAATAAGTAATCCGGTCCCCCCAAGCTTCGCCGCCAGCTCAGTTGCCTTGCCTCCCGGGGCGGCGCACAGATCCAGCACCGCATCCCCCTTCTCCACAGGGAGCCGGGAGGCCGGCGTCATGGCGCTGGGATCCTGCAGATAGTACAGGCCCGCAAAATAATACGGATGCTTGGCCGGCTGGACTTCGGCATCATAGTAGAATCCGTTTTTGATGTAGGGAATCCTTCGCAGGGGAAATGGCGCAATCCGCTGAAATTCCTCCACCGATATCTTTGCTGTATTTACCCGGAGCCCGTATTTGCGCGTATCGTTCATAGATGCCAGATACGCCTCGTATTCGTCCCCCAGAATCCTCTTCATTTCTTTACAAAACCGCACCGGTAATTCCATTCCTACCTCCATGCACCTACAGGTGAAATCCCACCGGAAGCAGTTCTCCCAGTGTCCTGCATACATATTCTGTCACACTCTTTGCCATGATGATCTGAAATTTCCCTGGATCACAAAATTCCGCCATCACCTGCAGACACACGCCGCAGGGGGAAATATCCGAAAGAGTCTCACCCTGGCCGCCAACAATGGCGATCCTGTCAAATTCCCGTATCCCCTCGCTGACCGCCTTAAAGAAAGCGGTGCGCTCCGCACAATTGGTGGGGGAAAAGGCCGAATTCTCAATATTGCATCCGGTATAGATCCTTCCGTCCGCACACTCCAGTGCCGCTCCCACCATAAACCCGGAATAGGGCGCATAGGCATTCCGCCGCGCCTCAACCGCCCGTCTGATCAATTGTTCCATTTCTGCCCCCATTTCTCACCTCTTCTGATCATTCCATAAAGCTTACAAACTGATTCCCTGCGTCCTTGAAAATCTTCTCATAGGCGGAGCGGCTCACTGTGGATTCCTTTCCCGTTTCAGGGTCGCACACGATAAGGTCTGTCGTTGTATAGCCGCTGATCACCACCGCCCGGTCCGCCCCGGTCATGGCGATCACTGGTTTATTGCTGCTGACGAAATACAATATCTGGTCCAGGGTACATCCTTTCAGGTTCACCGGTTCCTCCAGATACCCCGCCAGCATATTGAATACCGGCACATCCTTCTTCGTCATGGCCTTGGCATCCGCATTGATATGCTGCTGCTTCAGAAGCATATAGGCGCAGGCAGCCGGATTTGACACACCGTTTCCCGCCCTTGCCAGCTCCATTCCGCCGATATTGTTCATAAGAAAGCTGCCGCTTCGCTCCCATACAACCTGATGGTTGCTGCTGACCACCACGCCCATCTGCCGGTCTGCCTCCCGGATGGCCTGCCGCGCGCTCTCAAAGGAAGCCGTAATCTTCCCCAGGGCGTAGACATAATATTTCGTGATGCCCGGCTGCTCCAGACGCACAAACCTCTGGGTGGTCATCAGAGAAGACGGTCCCTCCCGGCGCTCCGGCTTATTCTCCATCTCAAAGGACGGCGGGAACTGGATATACCACTCCGTCAGGGATTTATTTGTGACGCGGGACGTATACCGAAACCGGGATTCCTTTATCTGTGACTGGTTCGAGATACTGTTCTCGTCCGACTGCTCGTAGCGGCCGGCGGAAACCCGTCTGCACAGGGTGATATTAATGACGTTGCCATTTGCCTGGATCCCCTGGATATATCTGTTTTTCCAGTTGAATTTCTTTACCACACTGCCGTGGGAATCCGAGATATGCAGCTCATAGCAGGGCACCACCCGGGTCCCGTCCTGGTCCCGCCCGATATCCTTTTTCCTCACATAACCGTACACGACATTTTCGTCGATCACCCCCAGCAGCCGGATATAGGATTTCTCATCGGGCCGGTAGATCACCTGTTTCTCATCCGTCTCCAGATTGTACAGGGTAATGCTCTCGCCATAGCCGGTACCAAGGGAAGAAGACCAGGCGTAGCAGTTGGCGCTTTCCATCACCATAAAGGAGCTGTTCTTCACATTCTCTACCAGCTTCTCCAGACGTTTGGCCGAGATGTTGTAAGCATAGACGGTGTTGGCCACAGTAAAATAATATACCCCCCTGCTGCTCACATAACCGTAATCCTCGAAATCCTCTTTCAGCTGCTGATAAGTCGTGCTGCTGGGCATGTAGACCAGCTCCCGCAGTTCCCCCTCCGGCGTATATTCATATAGTACCACCGCCACGTCTCCCTCATAATCTCCCCGGGGAAAATACCCATAGGCACAGAAATAGAGGTTCCCCTCCTCGTCCACTTTCAGGATCCGTATGGCGTGCTCATCATAGGAACGCTGCAGAAAAGAGGCTTTCTCACTGTACATGGAATACAGCTTCATGATCCGGTTTCCCTCCATATCGTATCGGTACAGGTCCCCGCCTCTGGCAAAATACATTACCTTCTCATCCTTATCCGAAAATATCCGGCCGTCCGTCTCATTCGTTATGCCCAGCTTAAACTGATTGGTCTGGACGCTTGCCATCCCGGGATCAAACACCGCCTCCATCGTCCGCTCAAAATTCAGCAGATAATTCGTCTTACTGGCATAACGCACCCGGTAGAATTCTTTAATATGGTATGTCTCCTCTCCCGAGTCCGTATTGGCTTTTACGAAATAATTGTACTGGACACAGGCCGTCTCCATATTATATTCTTTGATGGTGATCAGTTCCTCCGAAATAACCTCCGGCGACATATTCCCCCAGGTCACCAGGTCCGAACTGGATGTGATATCCACAGTTGCCAGCGTTGTATTCCGGTTTGCCGGGCTGGGCTCCAGAGACCTTCCCAGTTCCTCCGCCTTGCTCTTGACAAAGGTATTCTTGTGAAATCTCTTTACAAAATTCATCTTCTGCGCCAGATTGGATTCATCCAGATAATATCTCAGGCGGGTATAATAGTGGATCTCCCTGCCGGCATCCGATGTGCCTGCCAGATCCAGTATATATTCCGTGCTTGTCCGGAACCCAAACCCAAATGTAATATCCAGGCTCTTCTGCCCCTTCTGCAGCGCGTTTGGCTCGCTGGTCTCATAGACCTCCCCGGTCTCCTTGTCAATGATCTGATACTGAAGGCTGGTGAGGTAGGAGGCCGCCTTTCCCAGATAAACCGTAATCTTTTTCTCCGCGTCCAGCGGAGTCATGGACTCCCGGATAATGTCAGGCTCCATCGGGGCGCTGTAGCCAAAGAGGGTATTGATCCTATGCCCCTGCACTCCAAGCTGCAGGGACGGATACGTCTCTCTGCCGGTCCCCACCCGGGCCCCCCTGTCGCTGATATCCGTCTCCATCTGTCTCCCAAAAAAATAGAGCGCACCCATAAATATGAAAAGTAATAAAACTGTCTTATATATATATCTAACCATTTGATAGCCCCTTCTCTATTATATATAGAACATTGTAACGGCTTACCCTGAAAAGTTCAAGGTATACACACAAATTTTTTCGATTCATATATTGGAGATAAGTATATCAGATGCAGAAACGAGGTATTTTATGAACTATTACGACAATCCCGATTTTCTTTTCTCCTTTGAGCAGGCTGCCATGCCGACGCTGGCCCCGGCTCCCGGCAGTACGAAGTTGTGGGAGATGGAAGAGGATAATTCCTATTTAAAATATCTTTATCCGCAGATCACAAAACAGATCAGCGAATTTGTGGAAGAGCAATGTGATCAGATGGAATATGAGGGCAGTCCGATGTTCGATGCCTTCCCTGACAAAACGGCGCTTCGGATCACCGCTTCGGGAATTGAACAGGAATTCCGAAAAAAATACCCCGATGCCTATCCGGAGGGGGGAACCCTTCTCCGTGATATGATCGAGGTAGTATATTTTCATGAAGTAATGTACCGTCGGAACCGGTACCGCAACCACAAACGGCTGTATCTCTGATCAGTGAACACCGCCAAAGGCTAATTTTTCAAATTCAGTGACAGGCATTGGCTTTGCAAACACATAACCCTGAATCAGATCACACTTCATCTGCTTCAGGAACTCCACCTGATCCCTCTCTTCGACACCCTCCGATATCGTATGCAGATCCAGTGCCTGGGCCAGCTGGATAACACTCTGGATAACACTTTTACCCCGCTCGTTTTCCTGGCTGTTATCGCTGACAAAAAACACACGATCCAGTTTCAGGGCATCTACCTGAACCTCCTTCAGCACATTCAGGGAAGAAAAACCGCTGCCAAAGTCATCGATGGAGCAGGAGAGCCCCGCCCGGTGTATCTTCGTCACCAGTGTATTCAATGCTTCCATATCATTGTAGAACAGGGATTCTGTAAGCTCGATCTCTATGGATCTTGGAGGTATCTCGTATCGTTCCAGTATCGCTTCGTACGCATCGAAAAAATTCGGGACATTAAAATGGCTGCGGGACAGGTTTACCGAGACCGGAATGGTCCGCCATCCCGCTCTGCCCCAGCGCTCCACCATACGGCATACCTGCTCAAACATATAGAGATCGATGTCCACGACAAAACCGTTGCTCTCAAAGAGAGGAATAAACTCATTGGGAAAAATCATCCCCTCTTCCGAATCGACCCATCGCACCAATGCCTCCGCACCTGCCACGGTCTCGCCCTCCAGCTCATATTTGGGCTGCAGATAGGGTATGAAATCCCCCCGCTCCAGGGACTCGTGCATCTTCATCTCAAGCTCCTTCTCCCTGCCCAGCCGGAACTTGTCCTTCTCGTCATAGATCCCCATGGGCACCCGGTAGCCCGGCGATATCTTTCTACGGGCCAGATTGGCATGCTCCAGCATCGTACTCACTTCGATATCCTTGTCATTGATAACATACACGCCATAATACAGGGCAATTCCATATCGGTTTCCATTTTCATCCACCAGCTCTTCCATCTGTTTACTGATGCGGGCCAGACGCTCGTCCAGTTTCGGTAGTGAGTGGAAATGCATCAGTATACCAAAATTGTCCGCCATAATACGTCCGGAAACTTCATCCCACCCCAGCTCTGCATCAATGATGCCATGAATCTGGTGCAGGATCTGGTCCCCGACACTATTCCCATATATCTCATTGATCAGCTTGAACCGGTCGATATTGGCGTAGACCAGCACATAACCGGCGTCACTGCGGAGCATCTTCCCCGCCACCCGCTCAAACTCTTTCTTATCTTTGCCGCCTGTGACATCATCGCGCCCGAAATGCTTGTACAGCAGATGGTATTTCACCGCCACCATCAGCACAAGAAAACCCGTGGTCAGTATGATCAGCGACAATCTTGTAACGTTTCCTTCAAACCGGTCCAGATTCCAGATCATGAAAAGGAACAATACAATGGCTGTGATAAAATCCCACAGCATGGCTCCCCGGAAGTTCTTCAATCTCGTTATCAACTGTCTCATCACTGTATCCCTCCTTTTGTATGCCGGCCGGGCAGTAGAACAGGACCCGGAACGGATAAGATAAAGTAAATTATATAGTGTTTGGGAGAAAATTACAAGACAGTTTATTCATTTCAAGTTAGAAATTTAACTTCCTTATCCGACTTCTGTGTTTTTACAACAATATAGGGGTAGCTTGCCTTCTCGCTCACCACCTGGTCTTCCCCCGGACCGTTCAGACTGGTCTCAAAGCAGAGCGCGGCTCCTTTCTCATACAGTCCCACTACCTTGATATTGAACCCTCCGCTGTTCTGTTCCCCGTATCCCACAGCAATATAGAGATACTCCTCCTGCTGGTAGCTCATCTGAAAGGCGTTGAGCTTCTTACTGTCAATTTCTTTTAGAAATTCCTGGGGGATATCCGCCGTGGGCACAACGGTATAATCCCAGTCCTTTCCCCGCTCGCCGCCTTCTTTTGCCGCCTCGCATCCCGTCAGGCCGCAGAACAGGGTCAGAAGCAGAAGCAGGGTTACCGCAATTCTTTTTCTGTGCATGCCGCACCTCTTGTCTCTGTTTAGTACAATGTATGCCTTGCCGCGGCCAATTATTCTTCAATCCGTATGCCAGCCAGCAGACCCGCAAGGGAGGTGGTGGCCTCGCCGTCATGGTATTCCATTGACACTTCCCCGTCCTCCGCCACTTCTGGCGCAGTGTCCTCCGCCTCCTTCATACTGAGACGTATCTTACCCTCCGACACATCCAGTACCTTCACTTTCACACGCTGTCCCATTTTCACCACCTCATTCGGCGAATGCAGGAATTTATTGCAGATCTGGGAAATATGGACCAGTCCTGTGAGTCCGCCGCCGATCTTTACAAAGACGCCGTAGGACTCGATCCGCTCAATGATGCCCTCTGTGATAAATCCCTTCTGCAGCGCATTCAGTTTCCTCTTCTGTTCCTCTGCCGCCCTCTCTCTCGCCACCTCTTTTGCGGAGAGAACCAGCTTTCTCTTCTCCGGATCTGCCGTGATCACTATGACCTCCAGCGTCTCACCCACAAACTGGTCCACATCCTCGACGTATTCCAGCGCCAGCTGGGAGGCCGGGATAAAGCCGCGGATACCGTCCACAAAAGCCACGACCCCGGCATTCACACTGGTGAGCACCTTCACCGAAAAGACCCTTCGATCCTCCAGCGCCTGCCGCATCCTCTCCCATGCCTTCTCTTCTCTCGCCTCCCGGAGAGAGAGGAGCACTCTCCCCTGGCCGTCATCCGGTTCCAGGACTACAGCCTCCAGACTTTCTCCGGTACGGATCTCATCCATGGCATGGAAGGCGGGGTCATCACTGTATTCTCCTGCCGGGATCACCCCCTGTGAATAGGTGTTCAGATCCAGAAGCACCTCCTCTTCCTCTACACTGACTACCATCCCCGTCACCTTGTCGCCCTGTCGAAAGGTACGAAAGCCCGCGTTTATCTCATCCTCAAAATCCTTCATCGTTTCCTGCATTTTCATTTCCTCCATTCAAATGATATAAAGTCTTTGCATTTTTTGTAGTGGTACGGATTACCTCCTGTACAGTGATTCCCTTCCGCTCTGCGATCTTCTCCGCCACCCAGACCAGCCGGGAGGAATCGTTGCGTTTCCCCCGGTATGGTTCCGGTGCCAGATAGGGACAATCCGTCTCCAGCACAAGGGCTTCCAGAGGGATCTCCTCCACCGTCTGCACCAGCTTTTTCGCATTTTTAAAGGTTACCACCCCGCCCACTCCGATATAGAATCCCATCTCCACATATTGCTTCGCCATCTCCGGTGAGTAGGAAAAACAGTGGATCACCCCGCCGCAGTCATATGCTTTTGTCTCTGTGAGGATCTTCATGGTCTCTTCCGCTGCCTCCCGACTGTGGATAATAACGGGCAGCTTTACTTCCTTTGCCAGTTCGATCTGACGCCGGAACCATCTGCGCTGAACCTCTGCGGCAGGTTCCGGCCAGTGATGATCCAGCCCGATCTCCCCAATGGCGACAACTTTATTATGTCCGGCATTTTCCTGGATCCAGTCCATATCTCTCTCCGTCAGGCCGTCGGTCTCACTGGGATGAATCCCCAGCGCCGCATAAATGAAATCATAAGCCTCTGCCAGCGACAGCGCGGCCTGGCTGGATGCCAGATCCGCCCCCACGCTGACGACATTTCCTATCCCTCTCTCTGCCAGTCCACGGAGAAGAGTATCCCGGTCCGGGTCAAACGCTTCGTCATCATAGTGGCTGTGTGTGTCAAAAATAAAATCCTGCTGCATAATTACCCCTCCTTCCGCTCCCCGCAGGCGAATGTATCCATAAGTTATGATTCGTTGTACCAGTTTACCATGTTATCCTTAGCTTTACAACAGTAACGTGATAACGGTATGAAATTCCTGTCTCTCTTCCTCATAATACATCTGCATATCACCATGATAAGCTTTTACGACACGCTCTATACTCCGGATACCATAACCGTGCCGCAGCGAATCCTTTTTGGACGATACCAGCCTGCCTGTCTTGCCAGAAAACGGATTTTCGGGACAGGAATTGATCAGGGACAGTACCGTCAGGGATGCATTTTCCTGCTGTGTGATACTTAATTCTATATAACCCTCCGGCACCCCGGAGGAAGCTTCCACGGCATTGTCCAAAAGATTGGAAAATAATGCTGTGAGATCATGATAAGTCAGGCTGGCTAGCAGCCCGCTGCGGACGTCCGCGTGAAAATCAATACCTTGTTCCTGACAGAGCTGGGTATACCGGCAGAGAAGGGCATTTAGGGAAACATTGTCGCATACCTGGACAGATCCCTGCAGATCCGAGGAATGGACGATGCGGTCGATATAGGCAGCTATCTTCTCCCGTTCACCCTGCTCGTTCAGAACACGGATGGATTGTAAATGTTTTCTGATGTCATGGATCAGGATCTTCTGGTTCTCATCCTGCCGGATCAGAAGCTGATAGTAGCCTGCCGTATCGCTCTCCTTCTGCAGCTGGATCTGAAGCTGCATATATTCCCTGCTCCTCTTCTGATTTCTGTTATAGATCCAAAAAATCAGCAGGTTGAGGATCAGGAGAAGCATGGAACTGACGGAGACCATAAATTCGATCAAAACAGGCAGTTCGACTGTCAGTGAAATTGTATAGAGCGTCAGAAATATAATCGTGGAAAAAAAGGGGATTAAATTCAGAAGGAATGTATTTCTATCTGGCAGAACTGGTTCCTCTTTCTCCTCTTTTAAAAAGCGAATGATAAACTGCAATACAAAAAAATAGATCAGTTTGCTAAACATGGCAGACAGAATCAAATTAACATTATGAGTATGAGTCTCCAAAAAGTTTACCAGAACCTGTGAATTAATTCCAATAACAATCAATTCACTCAGTGCCATTACAATAAAAACAATCAGGGCATGAAAAAAAGCAGAATACCATTTTACCTGATAAAGGATTAATATTATAATGAAATTAGTAATAATAAACGCCACTGTATTCAACCAGCCAGTCTCTGCCAGACCTATAAATAGCAGGACACCATAACCTGCAAAAAGCAAAATGCTCTCTGTTTGTCTTGAATATTTTGAATAAAACAGACTGGAACAATACTGCCATGCAATAATTGCTTCAGCTATGTATAAAATCATATAATAAATCAGTACCAGCATCCGGATCACCTTGCACTTTCTAAATACAATAGATATGCCTGCTTAAATTCCGTATATTTTCTCCGTGTAAGATATGCCTTGATCCGATTCTCACAGAGTTGAATCACGGAGTGGTCAAAACCGGATACATATTTCATATTGATGATAAAGCTTCTGTGGGGCTGAAAAAAACAGTTCATATTCAGAATACCCAGCCAATATTTTATTGTCTGCAGGGATTCATAGTCCCCCTGTATCGTATGAACGGTAATTTTCCTTCCCAGTGACTCGATGGATATAATATCCGATGCCAGAACCGTATAGCACCCCTGTCTCGTCTCTATCAGCAGTTTTGCGGCGGCCGAATGGTATACCTGCAGGGCATCCCTGAGATTGCGGAACAGCCGCTGCCGTTCCAATGGTTTGGACAGATATCGGAACACATGGAAACGCATAGCCTCATCCAGATATTCAGAAAAAGAGGAAATAACAAATATGATCACCGCTTCATTTTTCTTCTTTAACTCATTGCCAATATAAATACCGCTCAGACCCGGCATCTCGACATCCAGAAAAACGATATCCCTTTCGCCGGTATCGCCAAGCAGTTCTTCCCCGCTGTCAAATATGGCTATTTCTGGTGCCTTAAGCTCGTTTCTGTGAAAATAATCGGTAATGCATTTTTCCAGCTGTGCGGAAAACATTCTGTCATCATCACAAATTAAAATTCTCATACAAAAACTCCCTGCAGCATAATCATAAATCAGATTATACTACAGGGAAGATGAAAAAAACAAGCCGCTTTCCGAATTCTTTAAGCATAATGATCTTTATTAAAATTGTTTATGTTCCGTTCTGCCAGAAAGGCTACTACCCGGCTGATAAAGTCAATATCATCCTCGCTGCATAGACGGAGATTGTCTATAATATTCAACGGTATGTTATTGGCATGTATATTTCCCAGCAAAAAATAATCCGGCGTTACCTCTAACTTTTCGCACAGATCCATTAAAAGATCGATACTCGGTTTCTCTCTGCCATTCTCTATGGCTGAGACGTGATTGTTTGAAACCTCAACTTCTTCTGCCAATTCATATTGTTTGATGTGCAATTCTTTTCTTCTGAGCTTGATCCTTCTCCCTATTTCAATAAAACGCTGGTCTCTTATCATTGTGATGTCCCTTTCCTCATGTTCTGCTGCACATCTGATTAAATTTATTTTAAAAATATACTATCATCTAACCAGACTAAACAGAAGAATGCTATACACAATTATTCTGTAATACATTTGTTTTTATACATAAATTGCATTTAATTTCTGTAATACATTGCAAAAAATGTATTTTTTCCTATTTTTCGCCAAATTTCCACAAAATCATCCTGTTTGCGCCAGAGCGGTAGATTTTTTCAGTCTCCTGTTTTATAGTATGCACATACAGTATTTAATGTTTAATACACAAGAAGGGAGGATTTCCATGAAACAGAAAAAACAGGGCAGATCTTTTGCAGGGACTGTGGTAAACCTGCTCAATACCTCGCTCATGGTTGACGCAAATACAACCACCTGCGTTGGATTTTATCAGCCGGAAGCGCCAAAAGAATTATCCCGCTTCAAGAAGAGTAAATGATGCGGGCGGCTGCAGGATATATTACGGGATGGCTTATCCGGCACAGCGCCATTACGGAAGAAGATCGCTCTCTGTATGAGTATGCCATATGCAGTCTGATCTTAACAATATCACCACTGATCATCGTGATAACTGGCGGCTGTATCATGGCACTGGTGAAGGAAAGCATCCTCTTTATCCTGCCTTTTATGGTGATACGGAAATACAGCGGCGGACTTCATCTGAAACATGCCTGGGCTTGTCTGCTCAGTTCCTGCATTGTGCTGTGCCTCTGCATCTATGTCACAGCCAGGATCCCTTGCAACGGCATAGTCAGCCTCCTTATGCTGGCGGCAGTGATAAGCCTGGGAATCTGCAGTCCTGTAGACTCGGAAAACCGGCAGTTAGATCCTCAGGAAAAGAAGAAATATAAAAAAATCACCATATGGATCGCCATGGCATTTTTTGCCATTTACGTGCTGCTCCTTTTGCTCCGGCTGGACTACTATGCAAAATGGATCGCCGCCGGACTGATCCTTCCGGCTGTTTCACAGATACCTGTGGCTCTTAAAAGAATATCCGGCAAATATAGGGAGAGAAACTGACACTACTGTTTCTCTCCCTATATTATTCGTTATAAAGAAGGTCGTTTTCAAAATGTGAAACTCGTTTACAAAACAGGAAGGTCGGGTTACATTCGAGCCTCGTTATAAGGACATGTGCGTTAAAAGTACCAAAACTCAATTAAAAACGTCGTTTCATGCAGATTCTATTGATTTGCCAGTGCGGTATGCTATACTGGAGAGGAACATGAATACTGTATGAAACATTTTAACAAACGAATTACAATCGAGGGAGAGATATCTATGTTAGAGAAGAGAAAATCAAAGAAATCAAAGCTCTTATGTATGCTGTTTGTGATAACAGCAATACTTGCCGGATCCGCCACTGCTTATGCCAGAACTGTCACTGATACTGGAAAGACACTTCGAGGCTGGACTTACACGTTCAGTGGTACCTATAATAGCAGTGACGGAAAAACATCCGGTTATACAAAGGCAAGTTTCGCTAAACATGCTGGTTGTTATACCGAAATCAAAGCCTATGTAATTACCCGCGAAAAACCATATGTATATGGAAAAAATGATGATAATTATGTTTCACGCACTGGTTTTTCCCCTAAAAACTCCAAAAATATTCGAATAAAACATGGAGCATACAGCAAAAAAGGGGCAGCTTATGCAGGAGGGCATACAATCTATTAAATTTTATCAGCAGAGATTATTAAATCTCTGCTGATATCTAAAAACATAACTACCCCAAAAAAGAAAGAGAGAAATTTATGTTTGTTTTTTTATTCGGACTGTCATTGAGGATGTTAATGGACTGGAAACGGGAAATAGCTCTCATCATGCTGGGTATCATTATTTCTTCCTGTGCCGTTATAAAATTTACTGACAATATTACAAACTTCCAGCATTATTATTATGATACCAAAGGAACCCGGGAAGAAAGAGTATTTTATGAAAACCGGGTGCATTTTTCTTTTACTAATTCTGAAAAGCTGGATCAGGTGATCAAAAAGCTGAAAGAGCAGAACGGTATCTGCAATGTTATTCTGAAGGGAAATGTAGAAATCATTCCGGAACATGATTTTGCCGTAGCCTCTTACAGCTCTATTCCGATGCTGACAGAACATGACAACTCCATCGGAACTACCCCGGCGCAAGTTGAGGATGGTACTATCGTATTATCATATGGTTCGCTCTGCAGCCTGGAGGGGAGCAGGACTCCGGATCCGGGAGACGGAATTATCGTTACCTATGGAGAAGAACCCCCGAAATCGAGCTATACCGTGTTCTATTCCTGCAATGAGTTATTTCCAATGGCGGGCAGCTCCTATCGTATCGTAGCAGAGAATTTTAATTTCGAAGAAAACCTTCTCTCACAAAATGATTTTATGGAGCTGGACAGAGCAGGCAGACTATCTGATGTAGAACTGATCTATATCTATAACGACGATTTCAGCGGTACACAGATGGCACAGGCAGAAGAGCTGATCCGTTCCGTCAAACCATATGAAAGTACTTACAGGGAACAGCCCGATAATACCCTGAGCGTTTCTGATTATCTGGATTTCATGAGCAATCTGATCCTTGGCGTGATCCTTGCTGTACTAAATGCATTGTTCATTTATCAGTCCGTATTGAAACGTAGAATCCCCTCATATGCCGTACTTAAGTTATTGGGGTTAAAAAATTTCCAGCTCAGGGCTGTAATCCTCCTGGAAATGCTACTCCTGTTTTCTTGTTCATTTATTGTGTCAATCGTACTATTCCTTCTGTACTGCAGCGCATCTGGACAATTGATCTACAATCTGCGCTATTCCATTGGATACAGCTTTGGACTGCTTCTTCTGATCTATGTCCTGTTATCCCTGATCATGACAATCAGACTGGTAAAAAAGCAGCCCTTCGAAGCATATTCTGCCAATAAATAAAGGAGATCACGACATGCTATTACATAGAAAGCTCTGGGCGAGAGAATATCTGTCCTGCATAATGAGTAATGTGTTTATCATAATACAAATCGGTCTTGGATTATTTCTGATCAATCATCAGATCAGTGCTGCTATATTGCAGATACAACATCTAAATAGTATCGCAGAAGCAGATGCCGACACCTATTTATATCAGTATGCTATGGCCGCCTGTGGACTCTTTGATATGGAGAACGGGGACTATCCGGCAGCATGTGAAAAGATCCGCTCCCTTCCGGGAATTGATGGATTAGGAGAAATTTTTAACACCTCCATTACCGTTGAAAACGACTCCATACAATATCCCGAAGATATATTTGAAATCAGTGCCATGGATTCCATCTCCACCGCAGCGGTTACTTATAATATAAAGGAAGGCCGATGGCTGAATGAGAATGACCGGGACGGAGAAATCATTCCTGCCGTTCTGGGCGGCACTATAGCCAATCGATACCAGATCGGCGACATGATAACTATTGATCTGAATACAGGTTCTGTCTATAAAATTCAAGTGGTGGGAAAACTGGCTGATCACTGCAACAGGCTCGATCTATCGGGATTAATGGCAGAACAAAATATGTATTCCTTTATGGTAGAATGCCAAAATACCATTTTTGTAAACCACACGAAAATTTTCAACATGGTAAAAAGAGAGGGATTCGGGCATTCCACTGCCCACTGCATCGTTAAGCTAAATAAGAACGCGGACAAAAAATTCCTGTCTCAGTACGGAAAGCTTGTGTCCTTTGATGAGATGAAGCAGGAGACGTCCGCCGACATTTCCAAGTTTATTAAGGAGGCTGCCGTAGAGGGTGTAGTCTGGACAGTCGTGATCATCTTCGGGATCATCGCCACTGGTTACCTCATCAATAAGCGGAGGAGATATGTCTGGGGCATTTATCTGCTGCTGGGCATAACGCCAAATAAACTGCTGGGGGTCACTATGCTAAATAGCGGGATCACGTATGTGATAGGAATTATCACATCACTGGCTGTATACCAATGGTACTCTCAAAGAGAAGAAATGGTCTCCGGGACAGTCATCCATCCATACCATATCATCACCGGCCTGATCTTCTTTGCCATTATGATGGCAGTCAGCCTGCTCAACAGCCTGTACATATTGAAAATACAACCAAAAGAAATAGTAACACAGACAAAGGAGTGAGAAGATGAGTATTCTGGAAGCAAAGGGAATCGAAAAAATCTACAATCAGGGAAAAAGCAGCGAAGTCCGGGCACTGAAACAGGTGGATCTTGATATCGGCCAGGGAGAGTGGATCTCCATTATGGGTAAATCAGGATCGGGAAAATCAACCCTCCTTCACATTTTGGGACTAGTGGATAAATACACATCCGGCTCTCTTATCTTTGACGGACAATGTGTCGATCAGCTGGGACAGAATAAGGTGGCAGATATCCGGATGAAAAAAGTGGGGTTCGTCCTTCAGGACTTTGGCCTGATCTGGAATATGAACGTCTTTGATAACATCGCGGCCCCGCTGTATCTGTCCAAGACAAAGAAGAACAAGGTGAAAGAGCTTGTACATAAGGCAGCAGAAGAACTGGAGATTGGGGACCTTCTGAAAAAGAAGGCAAAAGAACTATCCGGCGGACAGTGTCAGCGGGCGGCCATCGCAAGAGCCCTTGTAAATGACCCAAAGGTAATCCTTGCCGATGAACCAACAGGCGCCCTGGATAAAGAAAACGCAGCAAATATCATGGATATATTTGCAAGGATCAAAGAGAAGGGCACTACTATCGTGATGGTGACCCATGACAAAGAAATCTCACAGCGGGCGGACCGGGAAATAACAATATCTGACGGAAGAATTATGGGATAAAAACCGGGGCAGCGATGGCAAAATCCATCGCTGCCCCGGCGCAATCTTTACAAGAAACTAAAACCGATTACCAGTTATTCATTTTTTACTTAAGGAGCAGCAGCAGGGACTTTCACCTTCATCTCCAGAGCCTTTTCTTTTTCTGTTGGTTTTACAATAACTACTGTTTCTTGACCAATTGTTGCGCCGGTAGTCTGTTTTACCTTAAATTCATGCAAGTGCCCAACCGCAGTTTCTTTAGTAACTGTTGCCACACTTTTGTCCTTTGCATATACAGAATACAATGCCCCAGCAGCTATCTGATCCCCATACTGATCAATTCCTTTAATTGAGTATGTAACATCAGGGCTCTCAAGATCCTGCACCTCAGTTAGATCAACATCAGCTCCTGAACTAGTCTTCTGAATCTTATATGTCCCCGATTTAATCACAGGATTCTTACTGCTTACGGGAATAGCCAGACTTCCTTTCCGGATGCCCCCGGGTTCATAGCTGAGTTCTACCATTATGATGCCGGTATCTGCCGTTCCCTCAAATTGGGCTTTCATCAAACCATCTTTTATGGATACCGCGATATTTGATCCAGATACCGACCACCCAAGTTCTCCAGGCAGAATTCCATAACCGTTAGGACCACTAGGTTTTGCAATTTCTAAACCATCCTTATCATATAATTTGTAGTCTAACTGCCACTCCGCCTGCGAATTCCCCGGATCGCTGTTAGTTATCATTATGTAGTCGACATCTGAAATTGTTTTCTGATTACCGGTGCCCTTATCAACTATGGTTTCACAAATTTGTATACTTTGAGCCAGATCCTTTACATTGCCCA
The DNA here is from genome assembly GCA_910574015.1 of Eubacteriaceae bacterium. Classification (GTDB taxonomy): domain Bacteria; phylum Bacillota; class Clostridia; order Lachnospirales; family Lachnospiraceae; genus Eubacterium_F. The sequence goes on from CAJSYQ010000016.1 coordinate 24,287, forward strand.
CTTTCAGGGTATAACTGGCATGAACTAATTTGGATATGTCAGCAGGAGTGCTTGGGATTGGACTACCTGCCTTTGTAATATATGCAAACACTGTATATGTTCCAGCGCTTAGGCTTGGCCTAAGTTCAATATTAGAAGGATTAGTCAAGTCCACATCTGCGCTATGATCCATACCATCTTTATCAAATACTTTATAGGTCACAGATGGTGAAGCAGCCCCCCACTCGTCTCCATACTGATCCAATACAGTAACCTTCTGTGTGTAGTTTGCTTCTGACATAGCAACTATTGAACTTTCCTCAAATACCAGCTTAGACGGAGTACGTTCTGGTCTTAAATAAACGCTAACTGTGTTGCAACTAAAACCTTCAACCCCAGAATTCGCAAAGGAAAATTTAAAGATTTGTGAATTCGGTTTGGTTGGAGCATTTGGAGCGTTCTTGTTGCACTGAAGCGCAACTGCCTCTACAATATCTCCACGCACAAGCGCGTCTCCACTTAAATCAACAGGGTTAATTGAGATGTATTCACTAGAAATATTTTGAATGCCTCCTGAATTATTATCCTTTAATGCTCCATTCACGATTGCCTCAGGCAGATAGTCCTCCCAGTCGTCAAACTTCACAGTAATTTTATTCTTATACTGATCCTTGAATGACACTGGGATTATTACTTTTTCCGTATTCTCTTGAACGAGCTCCCATGATTTTCCGTCCGCTCTGGCTGTATCAATCATTACTGTTTTCACTGTGGCAGTATCATATACCTCCTCTAAAATGGTCTCCGAAATATTTTCATATTTTAGGGTAATGGTGATTTTTCCCGGACTCTGCCCAGTTACCGCCAATATGCCCTCTTCTGCACTGATATCAGACACCTTTCCAATGCCTCCTGCGGAGACCTCCACATCCAGTCCTCCTTCCGCGATATTGGTGATATTTTCCCCATACCGGTTCAGAAGCCGATAGGACGTCTTAACCTCTTTAAAACAGCAGATCGTCTCTTCAAAGGCATCCACCTTGATCTTATCCACCAGCGGCATCGGTGACGATAGATAGGTTACCGCATTAGAGGTACCAATCTTCTGTCCATCCTCCATACAATATACGATAAAGTGGATGGGATCGTCTTTACTGTCCGCCTTTGCTGTAACACTGACATAGATTTCCTCACTGCCATCCTCTGCGTCTGAGAACTGGATCTTCTCGATCCTCTCTGCGCTCCTATCGTCCAGCGCCTCATAGGTCAGATCCTTAGCTGTGATCCCCGTTCCAATTGGATCCAGTGTGATCTTCGCCTGGCTCTCCTGCATATTGTAACCGGATGCCAGCTCTCCCACTGTGATCCTCTTCAAAGCGGTGGGCCGGATTGTGATGGTAATATCCCTACGCTGGCTGTCGTCGGACGCCAGATAGACGGTAATGGTTACCACGCCCTTTTTCCTGGCCCTGACAGTGACAGCCTTATCCGAATCGCAGATATTTGTATCCTTGCTGTTGGATCCCTCCGTATTTACGAACTCAATAATACCAGAACTATCATTGATGGAATACACTACCCTGGAATTAGCCGGACTTCCAAAACGATCCAGAAGCTCCGCACTCAGCGTAAATACATTTAATTTTTCATCCGTTGTAAGAGCGAACTGGGGGGCCTCGCTGTCTCCCGAATTCGCCATGTCCTTTGACTCTGCAATGACTCTGTCGATCTTAGCGGCCTTTCCCACTCCTTCCGGATCCACCAGTACAGTGGTAAATTCACCGCTGACTCCCAGTTTTTTGCTGCTCAGGGTAATCACAACCCTCTTACCTTCTGCCAGCATAGCGATGGCACCAGTAATCTTCACACAGTCTTTTCCCTCTACCACGCTGACCTCCAGCGGCATGCCGCTCTCCGTCTCCGCCGTGGCTTTCAGGTCATCTATCCTGTAGTTTCTCAGCTCCTCGCCATACTGGTCAGCCACCCGGAAATACACCATAACCTCATCCTGCCCCGCCGGGATTTCCTCTGTCCGACAGATAAATTTATCCGGGACACTGGCAGATTTGATTACCGTTTTCCTATTATTGGAAAGAGAATTCCCAACATAATCCGTCAGTCCTGCCATCTCAAGATCGTATGTACCCTCCTTTAATGCGGCAGCACTTGTCAGGATCAGACTCTGTCCGTCCTCCGAAAGAACCGAAGTCATACGGACCGGTACGTCCTCTGCATCCTCCGCCGAACGCGTTACTGACACCTCCGGCTCACCTGTCACCGTTTCATCAAAATAGACCCGGATGGTCTTATAATCCATTATCTTTGCCCCTTCCACCGCCGGGGGGGTTGTATCCACAATAACAGTACAGGGTTCTGATGTGATATTGCCGGCAGATGCCGTAATATTCGCCCTGCCCTCTTTCTTTGCCGTGATCACTCCGTCGTCCACTGCAGCGATCTTATCATTATCCGTGGACCATGTGATGTCCTGATTCTTTATTTCTTTCCCCTGTGCGTCCTTAACCACAGCGGTAAGTTCCTTCGTGTTCTCTCCCTCTTCCGTACTGGGAAATAAAGCCTCATCCTGATCCAGCACTACCTTCGCCGGTTTCTGGCTCTCCGTTCCCTGCGGGGGGTTCGGCGAATTGCCTGGTTTTGTCGAAGGCTTCGGCACCGGCTTAGGTGTCACTTTACCTGCAGGCGGCGTTACCGTACTGGAAGAGGCGCGCTTTGATGTAACCTTACACTTCAGATTCAGTGTCCGCACCATCCACATTCCCTTCGGTACATAACGGATTGTGGCCGTGACCGTAGCCGTCCCCTTCTTCTTTGCCGTCAGTTTCACTGACATCTTTTTCTTCTTGCTGATGGAAACCACACTCTTCTTACTGGTCTTCCATGTAGTCTTGACAATCTTTTTCACCTTGTTAGACTTCACCTTCAGAGTGTATGTCTTCTTTGACTTTTTGTTGTAGTACAACGTCTTTTTCTTCGCCGCCAGTTTCGGTTTTTTAAATCCTGCAGCCTCTGCAGGAGCCGCCGTGGCCAGCGTAGATAAGCACAAAACAGCCGCCATGACCAGAGCCACAGCCCGTCTTGATGTCCTGAATGCCTTTCGGGCTTCGTTCCTCATCCTTTCCACCGTTCCTTTCCTCTCTTTCTGTTTCTTCCCACTCTATTCTTAAATAGGATAATATTATATTTCATCAATTACAATATGTGCGCCCCGGTGTGCATCTGTTTTTTCCCTTGCCAAACAAAAAGCGCCGCCTGAGATTGCGGCGCTGATGATTTATCATCGGCTCACCTTAATTCCTTGTGACGCCCCTCACCCCTTCCATCTCTGACATTTCACTCAGATAGTCAAAGAAGTTGTAAAAAGACTCATATAAACTGCTCTCTGTGATCCGGACAAACCGGCCTTGTTCCACTTCTCTATCTTTCGAGAGGACGACACCCTTTCCATATAACATTACTTCCAAATGCTGCAGCTCCAGATTCGGGGCGTCAAGAGTGCGTAACACCGTATCATCCTCCCATACACCGGCTTTCTCCGGATATGTCTGAACAAGGTGGTGCATCTGACGCCGTATCATCTCCATCCGGTTTCGGTAAAAGACCACCATATCCTCATCTTCCAGTAGGATTCCCTGACGAAAATCATCCGACACCAGCAGTACCCGGCTGGCTGATACAAGATAATATGGCATAAACTGTAATTCCAGATCGTCCAGCATCAGCTGACTGTATGTATAATACGGAATATAGCTCTCTCCTTTTGTAAACAGCCACATCAGCGCGGCGCGGAGTACTTTCAGATTGCAGGTCACATCATAATATTTCTCCGGATTGATATTCAGGATATGGAAATGACAGAGGGGAATTTCTCTCCTATACTTCTTCTCACAGCATTCCACCACTGTGAAAAGAATCGTCTCCTGCACCGGAAAATTGGTATACATTTCCTGGATCTTCTCCTGCCGGTACGCCCCCTCAAGTACACTGCAGATCATGCTTCTTACCTCTCTCTTCCCGTTGACGAAGGATTTTTCCCTGCAGTCTGTATTCTTTGTCCCGGAGGGATCAGGGAATGCGGCATCGTTTTCCCTCTGATCCAGCTCCCGAAGCAGGTTCCGGATATAGATGTAGTTCTCATAATGATTCCTGCCCATTTTCTCCATTAGATAAAGTTCCCTGAGGTGCTCTTTGTCCCGCTCTCCGGCGCGGAGCACCTCACAGAACAGTTCAACATCTTCATATTTGGGAAATCGTTTACCATTCAGCATCCGGTTCAGGGCAGTCCTCTCCATCCCGGAAACCTTTGCTATATGATAGATCGTCATGCCGCTCTCCTCCCGGAGCATGCTGCAAAAATCACTAAACTCTGACATTTCACTTTTCCTTCTTCTTGGCATTTTTTAACGAACTGGTGGAATAATTATTGGGCCATATGTCCATTATAGCAATACTTTAGTATTTTGTAAATATTCTTGTATTGCTATACTTTTACAATATTGGAGAGCGGACAGAACTCAGGAGGTAGGGAATGCTTGGAGACAGGATCAGGGAATTGAGAAAATCACACTCGTTAAGCCAGGTGGAGCTGGCAAGGGAACTGCATGTCAGCAAACAGACCATTTCAAACTGGGAAAATAACAATATCCCCCCCTCCGTCGACACATTGGTCCGCATTGCGAAATTTTTCCAGGTGAGCACCGACTATCTGTTGGAATTCAGTAATACGAGAAATCTAAGCGTGGACGGGCTGACAGACCGGCAGATCGCCCATATCCAGACAATCATTCAGGATATCCGGGACGCCGCCGCCCCGGACCCCCATCAGCCAAAAACAGGCGGCGCCCCCTATACTTAGTGGCGCCGCCTGCCGGCAGAATTAGAACTTTACCTTGGTCTTATAGAAATAGTAAGCATCATCTGTTACAAATCGTACTGGGTCTTCATCCTCGAATTCGCCATATTCATATGGCTGCATTCTCCCGCATTTAATCCAGACATAATAGGTCTTTCCCTTTTTAAACTTCTGCTTTTTAACCGATCCAGGACTCTCTGGTTTAAACAGGGCAAAACGATTGATATTATAAATGCGCATTCCGTTCCTGATCCTGCCCTTCTTGAGTTTGTTTGTCCTGCTGTTTGTAGTATACATAGTAACGGGGGAAAATTTATCTGGTTTCCTGCTTTTCAATGCCCGGGCAATATCCTTCTTTGTTGACACCAGGATCGTCAGATTCGGATTATTTTTCGGATAAACCTGAATCTGAATGGAGGAATTTTTCTTATCCTTTACAACTTTAACCTTTCTCCAGACCGCCGTTAATTTTACATCCGAATACTGAACGGGAGAAACCTTGGAATACAGCCTGTAATACAAATGGGATTTCACTTGTGTTTTCGGCTCCCATCCCGCGAAAAGATAACCCTTTTTCTTTGGTTTCGGCAATTTCCTACTGGCGCCGTACATATAGCTTTTAATCCAGGAACCTTTCGTTTTCTTTCCCCCCTTCAGATTATAAGTGATCTTATACGTCCGTGGAACTGCTGCTGCCACGGAACGTGGTGGTATTTTCACTACCTCCTTCCCGTCGACCAGCCATTTCAGCGGAGAATAGCCATTCTCCTTTATCTCTTTACTTATATTACTATCACTCTTCCTATTCCATCCCGTTTTTAGGGAATGATCCGCAGGATACCGGGGATCAAATGCAACCGGGGATTTGTTTATAATCTTCCTTAGCTTATAATTATCCTGCAAAACCTTGGCCCCCGTGACATTGATTTCCTGGACGCTCTCGGGAATCGTCAGCTCCTCCAGACCATGAAAATACTCCCCAAGGATCAATTCAAGATGCGTAATGCCTTCCTCAATGACGACCTTCTTTACATCATCATAATTCCGCAGAGGACGCCATACCAGCTTCCCGGTGCCGGAAAATGTCATCACTGCGGTGCTCGTATCGTAGCGAAATGTAACCTTTTCCCCCGCTTCTCCTGTAATCATGCCGGAATCCGCACCGGCATTGGTATTTGTTTCCGCCTTTACTGGCACGGCAAAGATGCTGCAAAGCATTGCCAATGACAGCCAGAAAGAAAGTATCCTTTTCATAACAATCACCCTTTCTACAAATATTTTAGTATTACTTATCTCTCATATACTAAACGATTTGCGAAAGGGTGATGTTGCACTTTATAAAATTTTTTTAATCCCGATAGTCAAATTCCAGCACTACGGCCGAGAGGGGCGGCAGATACAACTCAATCTCATAACCGGTCTTCTTTTTCCCTTTCTTGCTGACGGTCTCCGTCTTCTTTGCCGTAATAGGTTTCTCATTCAACCGGCCCTGACCGCCGAACTGCGGATCATCGGAATTCAGGATCTCTTTATATTTCCCCCGGCAGGGAGCCTTCACCGTATATTTTTCATGAGCCACCGGCGTGAAGTTCAGGATAAACATCAGCTGGCTCTTTGGCGTTCTGCCGCGGCGGACAAACGCCACCGTACTGGTCTCCGGCCGGGCACAGTCCATCCACTCAAAGCCCATCATATCGAAATCATTATAATACAGGGCATCGTATTTCGTATAAATCCGGTTCAGCGCCTTACAATATTCCTGCATCTGCCGGTGGCGTTCATCCTCCTCCAGAAGGAACCAGTCAAGACTTCGGAACTCGGCCCACTCCCTCTTCTGGGCAAATTCCTGTCCCATAAACAGCAGCTTCTTGCCCGGATGACCATACATAAAGCCATAAGCGGCCCGAAGGGCGGCATATTTATCCCCCTCCAGCCCCGGCATCTTGTTCAGAAGGGAACATTTACCGTGGACCACTTCATCGTGGGACAGGACAAGAATGTACTTCTCGCTCAGATAATAATCGATACTGAAGCACAGCTGGTCATGGTGAAACTTCTTGAAATACGGATCTAACTTCATATACTCAAGGAAATCATTCATCCAGCCCATGTTCCACTTGTAGGAGAACCCAAGGCCCTTATCCTTCACCGGCGCCGTCACTCCCGGCCACGCCGTGGATTCCTCAGCGATTATATAGGCGCTGGGATTTCTCTCCGCCATCACATCATTCAGATTCTGTAGAAATTCCACCGCCTCATAGTGTTCATTGCCGCCGTCCTTATTGGGCAGCCACTCGCCGTTCTGCTTGCCGTAATCCAGATACAGCATAGAGGCCACCGCGTCCACCCGCAGCCCGTCGATATGGAATTTTTCCACCCAGAACAGGGCATTGGCGATAAGAAAATTCATAACCTCCTTGCGGCCGTAGTCAAAAATATAGGTGCCCCAGTCCGGATGCTCGCCCCGCCGCCGGTCCGGATGCTCATACAGTGCCTGTCCATCGAAGTTGCCGATGCAGTGGGCGTCCTTTGGGAAATGCGCCGGCACCCAGTCAAGGATCACCTGAATCCCCCTCTTGTGCATCTCATCTACAAAATACATAAAATCCTGCGGCTCTCCGTAACGGCTGGTGGGAGCATAATAACATCCCACCTGATAGCCCCAGGAGCCGTCAAAGGGGTATTCCGATATTCCCATCAGTTCAATGTGGGTATATCCCATCTCCAGTACGTAATCCCCCAGCATCTGTGCCATTTCCCGGTAGCTGTAATTCCCGTTATCGTCCTCCTCCACCCGTTTCTTCCAGGACGCCAGATGCACCTCATAGATACTCATGGGCTCCCGGTCACGCCGCTCCACCGTCTTATTGGATCTTCTCGTCAGGTATTCCTTGTCCTGCCACTCATATCCCTCCAGTGAAGTGATGCGGGACGCGTTCCCCGGACGCAGCTCTGCGTAATTTCCATAGGGATCTGTTTTATAAAGCTTCTCGCCGTCCCGTGCCGTTATCTCATATTTATAGGCAGCGCCCTCCCAGGCTCCGGGTATAAAGAGCTCAAAGATACCGCTCTCTCCATGAAGCATCATCTTGTGGAGGCGGCCATCCCACATATTAAATTCCCCGATGACACTGACGCTGCGCGCCCTGGGCGCCCATACGATAAAACGTGTTCCCGCCGCGCCGTCTATCGTCTCCCTGTGAGCGCCAAACTTTTCATAAATCTGGTAGTGCTTTCCCTCTCCAAAAATATAACAGTCAAAATCCGTAAAGGTCTTGCCATAGGCATAGGGATCCTCCACATCAATGATATCATCTTCCCCGTATTTCACCCGGAACTGGTATTTTGTCAGACGGTCCTTCTTCTTCGTGATCACATAGCCGAAAAGACCCTCCACAGGCATCTCTTCCATCTCGCCGATCTCCCCGCCCTCCTGGTCCAGAAGCCAGATCTTCTCTGCGCAGGGACGGTATGCCGTAAATATCTGTACATCCTCTTCTTTGAAGATATGGCAGCCCAGTAGATCATGGGGTGCGTTAATGACACCCTTCTCCAGTTCTGCCATCAGTTCCTTTCCCGCCCAGTCCTGCAAATATTGATTCATATTTCTATCCTCCAAAATCCTCTTGGCATCAACCCCCGCAGAATATCTTCCCCTGCGGAACGGGAACGGCCATGGGCCGTTCCCGGATGCCGGTAATCCTCAGTCGGGCATTTCTTATCCAAGCTGATCCATCAGATCCTTTACCACAGCGGCCAGTTCTTCCGATTTCTTATCGGCATCGGCAAGATCCGTTCCTACTACGCCAAAATAGACTTTGATCTTCGGCTCAGTGCCGGACGGACGAACGCAGAGCCATGCGTCACCCTCCAGTTCAAAGTACAGAACATTCGATTTCGGAATACCGGTAGGTCTGGTCTCTCCCGTCGTTACATCTTTGATCATATCCTTCTGGTAATCTCTGAACGCCGTCACCTTATAGCTGCCAAATGCCATCGGCGGATTCTCCCGCAGGCTCTCCATAATAGCCTTGATCTTGGCCAGTCCCTCGATGCCCTGATGGGAGATGGCGATTACATTATCTTTGTAGTAGCCGTATTTCTCATACATTTCCAGCATGGCGTCCCAGATAGTCTTTCCCTGTGTCTTGTAGAACGCAGCCGCCTCGCAGAGCGCCATGGACGCTACGATGGCATCCTTATCCCTGGCATGTGTGCCGATCAGGCATCCGTAGCTCTCCTCAAATCCAAAGAGATACTGCCCTTTCCCTGTCGTCTCCATGCGCAGGATCTCCTTGCCGATCCACTTAAATCCGGTAAGGCACTCGATAACCTTTACGCCGTAATGCTTTGCCATGGCATCTACCATATTGGAAGTAACGATCGTCTTAATAAGCTCGCCGTCCTCCGGCAGCTTTCCCTCGATGGCAAGCTTCTGTCCGATCTCATAATCCGCAAGGAAACTTCCTGACATATTGCCGGTGAGGCAGATGTACTCTCCGGATTTCGCGTCCTTCACATATACCCCGAGACGGTCCGCGTCTGGATCGGTGGCCAGCACAAGATCGGCGTCCTTCTCCTTCGCCAGCTTCAGAGCCAGTTCAAAGGCCTCCTTGGCCTCTGGGTTCGGATAGCTCACCGTGGGGAATTCCCCGTCCGGCAGCTCCTGCTCCGGTACGACAAATACGTTTTCAAACCCAAGCTCCTTCAATACACGGCGCACCGGAAGATTTCCCGTCCCGTGCAGCGGCGTATAGACGATCTTCAGATCAGCCGAAGCCTCTTTGATGGCCTCCGGGTGAAGAACGTTTTTCTTCAGCTCTTCCATGTAGCGGTCGTCCACCGCCTGCCCAATGCTCTCATACAGGCCGGCCTTCACTGCTTCTCCCTTATCCATGGACTTCACCGCGGCATAGTCCGTCACCGCCTTTACCTCATCCATAATTCCGGAATCGTGCGGCGGCGTGATCTGGGCGCCGTCCTCCCAGTATACTTTGTAGCCATTGTATTCCGGCGGATTATGGCTTGCCGTAATATTGATGCCGGCGATGCAGCCAAGCTCTCTCACAGCAAAAGACAGTTCCGGTGTCGGACGGAGCGATTCAAAAACAAACGCCTTGATTCCGTTGGCAGCAAGGCAGCACGCCGCCTCGTCTGCAAATTCCGGCGACATCCGGCGGGAATCGTACGCGATGGCCACGCCTTTTTTCTGTCCCTCCTGCTTTATAATATAGTTTGCCAGTCCCTGTGTCGCCTTACGCACCGTATAGATGTTCATCCGGTTCGTTCCGGCGCCGATAATACCCCGGAGCCCTGCCGTTCCAAATTCCAGATCCGCATAGAAACGCTCCTTGATCTCGTTGTCATCCCCCGCAATACTTTCCAGCTCCTTTTTGGTATCCGCATCAAAATACGGATTTGCCAGCCAGGCCTCATAAGTTTCTCTGTAATCCATAATTTCCTCCAATCCGCCGAAGATCCGGCTTATTTTTTTCTTTTATGAAAACGCATGTCCTGCGCTTTATCCTACTCCGCCGCTGCTGTCCGCCCCGCTGCTGCCTGAATTATTGCCGCTGGTTCCGCTCCCCTCCAAAAGATCTGGAAAGCTCCAGTTCACATCCAGATTGTCATCCGATATTTCTATATTATAGCTTTTAGTCTCACTGCCCTTTTTCGTCAGCGTCACCGTCACACTGCCGATCACCTTGGCAAAGCTGCACGGCGCCACACCCTTGTATGTGCCGTCCACATAGACCGCCGCTCCCTCTGGCGCACTGACCGTAATGGTATGATCGGCATCCGTCTTCTTCGCCTCCGGCGCCGACGTGCTGCCGGAAGAGGAAGAATCCGACTTCTGTACCGAAGAGGAATCACTGTTGACCGATGCCGTCTCCTTCTGCAGATTGATCCGGAACACCGGACTGCTGTCCTTCACTGTGGCGATCCCGGCATATGTGTTATACCCCTCCAGAACGACCCGGATGGAATGATTTCCATATTTCATGGACACCTTCTTACTGTAATCCGTAAGCCTGCCATTCACATACAGCTCGGCTCCTGGTGGATCGATCTCGAAAGAGGCCCGGGCAGTATCCGGCACCTGATTCTGATATTGTGCCATATTAACCTTCGTCACCTGATTTCTCCGCACCTCCAGAGTGGCCGTTCCCGTCAGATCCCCGTTATCCATAGTAAGCTGCTGCGTGCCCTCCGGTACTACCAGAAGCATGTCCTTCGAAACCGGCAGGATCGCTTCGCCGTGCAGCGTCAGCACGCCGCCGATAAAGTCATTATAATTGGTGGGCTGGATATAGCCATGGCCCTTTGTCACAATAAGGGAGTATGCCTGTCCCTTTACACCCCGGAAGGTAACCTCGTCGCTGGAGGTGATCTCCATGGGATCTACCGCTTTTCCCTCGGAAAGAGCCACCAGATTATCATTATAGGCGTAATTCACATCGTCCACCGTAATGCGGTTCTTATCCGCGTCCACAAAGATCTTCCGGTTCTCCTGCTCGATAATATCTCCCGACCGCTTCATCTTGGCGACCTTTCCGCCGTTCTGCCTGATATAAACCTCAAAAACCTCACCCGGAGCTACTTCTTCCATGGAAAGGCTTCTGTCATTCTTAGTAAAAATCTCCGTTCCTCCAGAATACGGATACACTTCCTCCGCGTCCAGAACGGTATTATAAAATGTAATACGGGTGTTAATCGTATCGACGCCCTTTACCACTCCCGTAAAATCTGCTCCCTTTTCATATTCCACCGATTTGTTGGGATTCTCCGTCGGCGCCGGTTTCTTCTTCTGCTTCGCGCAGCCGCCCAGAAACACAAGGATCGCCAGTGTACAGAGAACTCCCACACCCCATTTTTTATCCTTCATACTGCCACCTGCCAGATTATCTAATATAGTTCATTATTATACCACAGAAATTCATTTATGACCAGTGATCATTTGGTGTCTCACCCAAAAATTTATCCTTGGCCTCCTCCCGCTCCCTGACACTGATAAGTTTCTCCATATTCTTATCGGATATCCATGTTTTTTTGCCGTTCATATACTGGCTCATGAGTTTCCAGAACTTCACCGGATAGGTCAGGATCGTCCACAGGAATTCATATTCTTCCGTCTCCATTCCCGCCTCGCTGCGGTATCCCTCCAGCACGGCCTCCCCCTTCTCCCTCTGCCAGGCATTCTTCTCCATAACCTTTCTTAGGAAATATGCCAGATCCATCAGCTGGATCCCGTACTGCGCATGTTCAAAATTCGTAGTGGCGATTCCCTTCTTCGTATAAATGAGGTTGTGATAATTATATTCTCCATGGCACACATCCCTCGTCTCCCTGCCGTGCTTCTGCCAGTAGGAGGATTTCTGCAGACGCGCGGCGGCCTTCTCTGCTTTTCGGTAGAATTCCGGAAAACAGGAGAGAGCACACAGCTCAAAATCATTTTTTCTCTTCTTATCCTTCATAAAATGATACACCCGTTTCATCTCGCGGTTCCTTCTCTCATACCGCCGGAAGAGATCTTCCTCCATGCAGACCGGCCCCTCCGACATCCCCTGCAGCTGCCTGTGCAGCTGTCCTAAGTTCCGCGCCGCCTTCTCCAGCCCCTGGCAGCTCCGGTAATCGCAGGAATCCCCGTAGTACCACTGATACACGACAAATTTTTCCCCGCTCTCCCACTCCGTCACGGGATTCCCTTCTATATTATTGACAACCCTGTCTGTCAAAGCCATACCCCGCTGCGCCAGCCTCTCCTTCACTTCATTTTCAAAGGTGAAATGTGCACGGATCCTCTCGTACTCACGCATCAGCCGGGGTCCCTCACTGGTATCAAGGAGCACCGCTCCCCTTGCACGGTTCCGGTTTTTTACCTGAAAACTGTATTTTCCCAGTGTCAGTTCCTGTTTATCTTCCACAAAACCCCTCCTTATATTCATGCCAATCCAGATGCGGATGACACGGTGTACTGTTGTCTGCCTTTAATCATATGATTTCAGAATAAAAATATGCCTGCATCATAATTATTTTTCTGCATCGTATAATGATAAAAAACCCTGGGAGCGGACAATTGAGATATTTCTATAAAATAACCGCCCTCCTGATGATAATCTTTACCCTTACCGGCTGCCTGCCGGCTCAGAATACGGCAGATAACCCGGATTTTGCAGCATTTACGGATGAACTCTTCCGCAGTGAAGCAAACTCGGACTCCCTGACACTGAACTATACCCTGGCACACCCCGAAAACTATGGCATTACGGAACTGCCAGGCGGTTTCCAGCCCTTTTCCTATGAGGATCTTGCCGCCAACGGGCCGGCATTGGAAAATCTCCTTGCCACAGCCGAAAGCTATGACAGAGACAGCCTTTCCCTGAAACAGCAGATTCTGCAGGATGTCCTCTGCGACTCCCTTCAGACCGATATCCAGGGTACGAAATTCGCTGCTTTTTCCGGCGCCCTGGGGCCCACCACCGGAATCCAGGCGCAGCTCCCCGTACTTCTGGCAGAATTCCGGATCGGGGACAGGTCCGATCTGGAACAATATTTCTCCCTTCTTATGTCAGTGCCGGATTATTTCCGCTCTCTCCTCACCCTGGAGCAGAAGAAAAGCGAACTCGGAACACTGGCCTGCCGCACCAGTCTGGAACACATTATCAGTCAGTGCAGGGAGTTTCTCCAGTCCGGCGGTTTTACCGTCCTGACGACAACCTTCCAAAAAAAGATCGCCGGTGCCGACTTCCTGTCCGAAAAAGAAAAAGCTGACAGTCTCTCCCGTCATGAAGACTGTATCCGGCAGTATCTTACTCCCGCCTACCAGAGCCTCACCGACGGACTGACAAAGCTGCTGCCGCTGGCCATGGACAACGGCAGCCTCTCCTCCCGCCCGGAGGGCGGCTCCTACTACTCCCATCTTGTAAAACGCATCACCGGCTCCTCCCTCTCCGTGGATGAGCTGGAATCCCTTATGAAAGAGAAGCTGGATACGGCGCAGGACACCCTGCTGGCATATGCCAAGAAGGATCCCTCTCTTTTCAGCACCTGTCAGAGCTATGTGGGAGACTACCCCTCTACCGATTCTATCCTGACGGCGCTGCAGAAACGGATGACAGCCGACTTTCCTCAAATGACCGACAGTTCCTATGAGATCAAATATGTAGATGAGGCTCTGGAGGACTATCTCAGCCCCGCCTTCTATCTGACGCCTCCTCTGGATGACAGCCGGACAAATGTGATCTACATCAACAATTCCAGCCGCTTTGACGCCTCCTCCCTCTTTAACACGCTGGCGCATGAAGGATATCCGGGACACCTCTACCAGACCTGCTATATGCACAGTAAAAATCTGCCGGCGCTCCGTTACCTTCTGGATTACGGCGGCTACACGGAGGGGTGGGCCACCTATGCCGAGATCTACTCCTACAAATATACGGGGGTTTCCAAGGACGAGATCGGCATCCTCCGAAACAATATGGTGGTATCCCTCTGTCTCTATGGACTCTGTGATATCGGGGTTCACGCCCGAGGCTGGAGCCGGGAAGAACTGTTGTCCTTCCTGAACGGCTATGGCTCCTGGGGCCGGGAAACCGCCGACTCCATCTATGACGCCGTGACGGACGAACCGGCCTCCTATTTAAAATACACGGCGGGATACCTGGAATTTATGCGTCTAAAGGATAAGATGAAGGAAAAGCTGGGAGACCGCTATTCAGAAAAAACCTTCCATACCTACGTCCTGAATATGGGTCCGGCATCATTTGACATATTAGAAAAATATATCCAGAGGTATGGGGAATTATAGGTACTGCCAATGGCAATGTTTACTGCTATACTTCTTCAATTCCTCTGGGGCACTGTGTGTGCGGTCTATATGAGGCAGCAGGTATAAAAAAACCACCCCGGGGCATTCCATCTTTATTACCACAATGCACTACCGGGATGGGAAATGGCTGATACACGACTCAACGGTTCTGGAGAGCCCTGTGTATTACCTGAGATAATATTCAATTACTTCTTAAGAGATTCTTCCTGAAGCCGGTCAAATTCCGCCATACACTCATCCACCGATGCGCCGTTTAACAGCTTCCGCACAATAAGACAGGTATTTCCCCACTGCTCCACATTCATTGACGCATTGGCTCCTAGCACGTATACATTCTCTTTTATCCTGTCATTCAGGGGTTTTAGTGCCGGTATGCAGTCCACCTCCACATTTTTGGACGGGGAGATGACCTTATTGGTCTCAGAATAGACCTGAAGCGCCTTATCCGAAGCGATCACATCCAGCACACGCATGGCATCTTCCGCATGCTCCGCCTTTGTACTGATGCCGTATCCGGTAATGGAGATTACCGGCATCGGCCCCCGGCTGGTGGGGAATCCGATGACCTGCATGTTGAAATCCAGATCCCCGTAGGCAGTATCCGAATTTGCCGCCCCCCAGTAGGCCATAACGATAGGTGTCTTCTGATCCCGAAAGTCCTGTCCCTCTCCTTCGATGGCCTCACTGACGCTGGCTTTCTCCGCATCAATATACCCCCTGTCAATCATTTTCTTAAGGAACTTAAATCCGGGACGCATATAATCACTGTATTTACTCTTTCCGCTGTTCAGCGCCGCAATCTCTGTTTGTGCATTCCCGCCATTATACAGATCCGCATAAGCCTGTGCCAGAACAAAGGTCTCCAGCCACCAACGGTTTGCCCCTACCGGTGTTTCAATCCCGTTTTCCTTAAATACCCTGCAGCATTCAAGAAACTCTTCCGGTGTTTCTGGCTGCTTCAGGTTATACCGGTCAAACATATCCTGATTGATAAACAGACCGTAGGCCACTACTTCCTGGGGCACCGCCACCAGCTTTCCGTCAATGGTATTGGCCGCCTTCACCACATCCCGGAGATTTTTGGCACATTCCAGTCCCGACAGATCCATAAGCTTTCCCTCTTCTGCCAGAAGCCGGATGGTATCCGGATTCAGCAGGTATAGATCATCCACATCATTGCGGGCTCTGTCAAAAGCCACATCATCATACGTCTTATCCTGATGATCCTCCGCCGTATAGGTATGGTAATCCACTGTTATCCCCAGCTGTTCCTCCGCCATGCGGATCGTCTTATCGGCAGCATTTCTCGCCACATTGTCCGCATCGGGATCCGTTTTTTCCATGGGACTGAACAAGCTTACCGTCCGTACATTGTCCTCCTTCTGCTGCACTAGATTTACATCCGGTTCTACGGGCTGGGAGCAGGCTGACATAACAACCAGAAGTCCGCCCGCCAGACATGCCGTCCCCAGTCTCTTTAACCTGTTTCCTTTCATACCTATGCTCCTTTATTCCTCATGTCTTTCCTGCGCTTTTCTTATATACTGATACACCACTTTTTTTAACAATTCCACATCCACCGGTTTCGCCAGATGAAAATTCATCCCGGCATTCAGCGCCTCTTTTTCATCCTCGGCAAAGGCGTTTGCTGTCATGGCAAAGATAGGAATCTTCGCGGCGTCCTGGCGTGCCAGCGCCCGGATTGCCTTTGTCGCCTCATAGCCGTTCATCACCGGCATCTGCACATCCATAAGGATTGCATCAAACTCGCCCTCCTCCGATTCCTCAAAACGATCCAGTACCATCCTGCCGTTCTCGGCAATCACACATCCTGCCCCCTCCATGGACAAAATCTCTGATAAGATCTCCGCATTGATCTCATTATCCTCGGCTGCAAGAAAATTCAGGCCCTGCAGGCTGTTATACTCTACCCCTTCCGGATCACCGTCTGAACCAGAGCCCTCTGCCTGGCTGCCGGACTCATGTTCCGATATACTCAGCTCCATATCCACCCGGAACAGACTTCCCTTGTCCACCTCACTGAACACTTCAATGGTCCCGCCCATAAGCTCCACAAGGTTTTTGGTGATCGCCATGCCAAGCCCGGTGCCCTGAACCTTATTCGTCGTACTGTTCTCCGCTCTGGTAAACACGTCAAAAATCGTCTTTAGATATTCCTCGGTCATCCCATATCCATTGTCCTCTACCTCAATGCGGATCCGCTCAAACTGGCTGGAGTGCTGCTTTAAACCAATAAAGCGAAGCCAGATGCTGCCGCCCTCCTGGGTATATTTCACGGCATTGGAAAGAAGGTTGATAAGAACCTGGTTGATCCTGGTCTCATCCCCCAGCAGATATTCGTGCCTGATATCCTTTATCTCCACATGGAATTCCTGTTCCTTTGCGCCGGCCATAGGCCGGATGATGGCGTCAATGGATGCGATCAGATCATCCATGGCGAATTCCTCCTCCGACAGCACCACCTTTCCGCTCTCAATCTTGGAAACCTCCAGTATATCGTTAATAAGACTGAGCAGATGCTGTCCCGACGCCATAATCTTCTTTGTGTATTCCCGCACCTTATCCGGGTTTTCTGCTTCCCTGGAAAGCAGAGTCGTGAATCCGATCACCGCATTCATCGGGGTGCGGATATCATGGGACATATTTGAGAGAAACATTGTCTTGGCGTTGCTGGCAAGCTGCGCCGCATGCAGCGCCTCCTTCAGTTGTTTGTTGTGCTCCTCTCTCTCGGCTTCCCGCTCCCGCATGATCCTTCTGTGCTGTCTCTGGTTCATATAGTACAGGATGCAACACAGGATAAATGCGCTCATCATGACAGCCACCACAACAATGATATTATAGGTGACGGTTTTCGCCTCCTGCTGGATGGCCTCCGTAGGAACATAGCCGATGAGACAGACCGTGCCGTCATTCACCATCCAGATAAAGTTTAGTGAATTTCTGCCCCGGATCTCATGATAGAACATCATATCCTTTCTATTTTGCACGCAGGAATTGATCTGTCCCCGGAGATCTTCTTCATAAATATCGTTGGCCCTGTAAAAATCCTCCAGATTCAGGTGGCCGGCATTCCGTTCCCCCATGCCCTTTGGCTTCAGCACAAATCGCTCCGTCTTCACGTCCATAATATAGAGCATGGCCTGTTTATTGTAAAATCCGTCGGGAAGCGACTGGTCAAGAGAATCATAGGTATACTCCACATACAGCCACCCCAGCTTCTCTCCGTCCCTTTCCACCGGACATTTGATCGTATACGCCCAGGTTCCCATATAATTGATGTAGGAACGGGAAACCTCCATATCCTGAATCATCCCGCTGGGAGTAAATGCCATTCCCTTCTCGGAAAAGCTCTCCCCGGTACTGGAGATCCCTTTCGTCTCCCCGGCGCGGATCAGTGAGATCTTTACCATGGACTGGTTTCTCTGATAGGAACGTATATACTCCTCCAGATCTTCCCGTTCCGCCAGCTCCTGCGCCATAAGTTTCTGAAATTCCGCCCCATTCTTCCAGATGGACTCAATCGTACACTTTACAAGATCCAGTTTCTCGTTGAGGTTCTGGATTGCTGCCGTTGACATTTCTCTTGATATCCTCCGGGACACAAAAAATACCACGCAGCCAAATATGCAAAAAATTACTAGAATGGACACAAACAGGGAAAACCGTTTGTCTGTTCCTTTTTTATCACTGTTTTCTCTCATTCTCACTCACCAGATCTTATTGTCTAATCATTCCGTATCAAATTAAATTTCCGCTTATACATCATACGCTACTATCTTTTCGATTGTCAATACTTTTTCTCCAATTATTCCCCGGGTCATAAAATGTGCTTGACAAATAAAATATTTTGCTATATCATGCCTCAATAATCAAAAAAGGAGGAAGAGAAATGACATTTTATCAGGAACTTCAATTAGATCAGGCGGGCTCGAAAGCGTATATCGCCAGCTTTGAGGCCCCGAAAGACAGATGGAAACACTCTGCTGTCTATCTCTTTAAGGTACTGATCAATATCGCCTTCTGCACGGCCTTCATCGCCCTCTTCAGTGCTGCCTTCGGCACCAGCAACAGTGTTGCAGGACTTGCGGTGCTCTTGTGCGTTATGGTGTTCCGGCGCGCCGATCTGGGAATCCACGCCTCCCACGGTGTCCTGGTTATCTTCGCCGTATTCGGCATACTCGCCGCCGGGCCGCATCTCTCAAACCTTGTTCCTGTGGGCGGGGCATTCTGCATCAATGCCGCATGCATCCTGCTGCTGGTGCTGCTTGGATGTCACAATGTCATAATGTTCAACCATTCCACCTTGGTTCTGGCCTATCTCCTGATCCAGGGATATGATGTCAGCGGCGAAGTCCTGCAGCGCCGTCTCGTAGGACTTCTCACCGGCGCCTGCCTGACCGCTCTGGTTTATTACCGGAATCACCGGAAACAAACCTACAAACGCAGCCTGATAAGCCTGTTCCGGGAGTTTGACCTCTCCTCGGCCCGGACCCGGTGGCAGCTCCGTCTTACTTTCGGGATCTCTGTCATCCTTCTGGCCGTCTCCTGTCTGGGAACCTCCAAAGCGATGTGGGCGGGAATCGCGGCGATGTCTGTATTTGTTCCCTTTCGAAACGATCTGGTATACCGCGTAAAACTACGCAGTGCCGGAAGCATACTGGGCAGCATTCTCTTTCTGGCCCTGTATTTTCTCCTGCCGGAGGGCAGTCTCTCCTATATGGGCATAATCGGAGGGATCTGCGTGGGATTTTCCGCCAGCTATGGCTGGCAGACCGCCTTCAACGCCATGAGCGCCATCGCCATGGCCGTACCAGTTTTCGGCCTTCCGGCAGCGGTCCTCCTGCGGATATTTCATAACGTATTCGCCTCTGCCTATGCCTGGCTGTTTGACCGGATCTTTGATCCCCTCCTCTCTGCCATCCTCGCTGTAACCCGGCGCCGGGTTACAGCCTGAATACGCGCTCTGCTACCTTCCTGCTGGCGTCTCCCTTCTCCCACCCGCAATACTTATCATAAAACAGCCTGTATCTTTCCCTGTACCGCTCTTCCATGCCCGGAAGATCCCGGAGGGCGGCAATGATCTCCTCTGTTGTAAAGAGCATCGGCCTTCTGAGATTGGCAAAGTCAAAAAATACGGAGGAATACTCGGTGATCAGTACGTCTGCTATCAAATACAGCCTGGCGATGTCATGATATGTACTGGCGTTATAGTCAAAGCCCTGATAAGCGTACAGATCCAGCTTCAGGGTAAACTTATACCGGCCCGAGCCATAAAATTCATCGTCCCTCCAGGTGGGAGCGAAGCAGGATCCCGTCATACATAAAGCATCGGCGGAAAATCTCCGCACTAAACTGATTGGGCGCGGTGAGATAATCCCACGAGCGGCTCTGTATGTACACATCCCGTTTAATAAAATACTTGGGCTGCCTTCCAATGAAGACAAAATATTGGGACCGCGCCATATAATAGAAATACCGCAGGCCGAACCGTTTCACACATTTGGCCTGGAAGGGGAGCCTCTCTTTTTTATTCAAGATCCAGATGCACTTGAATTTTCCCGGGTGATTTCTCCCCAGATACTCAAAGATATATTTCGGACTGTCGGAATAATTCCGGCCGAAAAAACTCTCGAAGATCACCATATTTTCTTTTATCCGCAGCTTCACCAACGGCTTGCGGTACAAAAATCTCTTGCATGCAGCCCGGCTGCGGAGCACCCGGGAAAGGGTCTTGAATGAGCTGTGCCTCCGCACCTTCCGGGCAATTTCTTCCGGTCCATGCTTTCTGGAATAGCGAATGAGCCGTTTGGAATAACGCATGGCATGCCTGCCGGAACAGGGCGATCCTTTTGACATAATACCGGATAAACTTATCATCCAGGGAAATCTCCACCCTCTCATCCCTTCCACGGATCATTTCCTTTATCCCCAGATAAGCCTTTACCGCCTCCAGTCGCTTCGTTGTATCATCTCTCACCTGACTCAGTGACGGAAGGTGCACCGGATCGTTATGCTTTCTCTTCATATAAAGAACCCGGGGGACCTCACGAACCCGTTCCGTCCGGCACATGGCCCGGACAATATACGGGAGATCCGTATAATAAAGATAGCCTTCGTCAAAAAACAAATCCTTTTCCAGGATAAATTCCCTTCGGAACAGAATGCCGAGAACAGATATTCCGGTAATCGTATAATTGCTGCGGACAAGATGGCAGAATACCTTTTCCCATTCCCCATCGCCCTCCCTGACTGGCGCGGATCCCCCCTCCCCACCACCGAGATCAGCCCCTCATAGCCCGCCCTGTGAAAGTCCTTTCCCGACTGCCTGTCGGCAAAGATATTGCAGTCCGGCACCCCCGCCCTGCGGAGCGCCGATAACTGCCTGTCCTCATTCTGCTCTGCGCTGGACACGAGCACATATCCGTACTTCGTAGTCTCTCTCATTGGTTCTTCCTCCCTTTTTCCCCAGACAAAAATTTCAGGAACATACTTCATATAATAACCGCAGTATAATAATACAGGATTGAAAAATCTGCCATTTACCCGTTGACTTTTGGCAGGAAAATCTCTATACTAGAGAAAAAAGTGCCTTTCTGGCGCTTTCCTAAAGAATCATAACAACCAGAGGTAACTTCCACAAGGCTCTGCCCTGTGGTAAATATATAAATACAGGAGGTTTTTTCTAATGGCAACTAAAGCAAATTACAAATTGGAAGAAATCGGTGCTGGCAAAGTCGGATTTTCCAAAACCCGTTCCATCATCGAGGCCGGTTTCTATGGCAACAACGTCGTAAAAGTGAACACACTGAAGGAAGCATACAATCTGGCAAAGAATTCACCTGGCACTATCGTGACCGATATGCCTGTCTACCGGGGCGAAGAATTCGGTCTTGATACAGACGCCAAAGTTCTTCTTTTCAATGATGGAGCTGTAACCGGACGTTACGCTGCCGCACGCCGCATCAAGGGAGAACCCGGCGTGGATGATGCCAAGCTGGACAAAGTGGTTATGGATGCGATGTATAAAACACGCTTTAAGAAACTTTACCACGCACAGGTCTTCGTTGGCCTGGATCCTGAATTTATGGTAAAGGCTCATCTTCTGATCCCGGAAGGAGAAGAGAACCTTATGTACAACTGGATGCTGAACTTCCAGTACATGAGCGATGAGTATGTTAAAATGTACAAAAACTCCAAGGCAGTGGGCGACGGCAATGAGCCTGATATCTATATCTTCTCCGACCCGCAGTGGGCACCGGCTCCCAGCCCGGATGTTGACTACAGCTGCCTGAGCGACGATATGACATTGTGCTACTTCGACACAGATCAGAACTGCGCTGCCATCCTTGGCATGAAATACTTCGGCGAGCACAAGAAGGGTACTCTTACTATGGCTTGGGCCATTGCAAACCGCAACGGATATGCTTCCTGCCATGGCGGACAGAAGGAATACTCTCTGCCCGACGGCCGCAAATATGTAGCTTCCGTATTCGGTCTCTCCGGATCCGGAAAATCTACCCTGACACATGCTAAGCACAACAATAAATACGGTGACAGTGCCATCACGGTTCTCCACGACGACGCTTTCATCATTAATTCCGATACCTGTGCTTCCATCGCACTGGAGCCCACCTACTTTGACAAGACAGCCGATTATCCTACTGGCTGCCCTGACAACCAGTACCTGCTGACAGCACAGAACTGCTCCGCTACCATGGATGAGGACGGCAAGATTCAGCTGGTAACCGAGGATATCCGAAATGGCAACGGACGTGCCATTAAGTCCAAGCTGTGGTCTCCGAACCGCGTTGACAAGATCAACTCTCCGGTAAACTCCATTATCTGGATCATGAAAGATCCTACCATTCCTCCGGTAGTGAAGCTGAAGGGGTCTGCTCTGGCTTCCGTTATGGGCGCTACTCTGGCCACCAAAACCTCTACTGCCGAGCGTGTAAAGGCTGGTACAGACATGAACGCACTGCGTATCGTACCTTATGCCAACCCGTTCCGAACCTATCCGCTGGTAAACGACTATGAGAAGTTTAAAAAGCTGGTAGAAGAGAAGAACGTGGACTGCTATATTGTAAATACTGGTGACTTCATGGGCAAAAAGGTTCAGCCGAAGGATACTCTTGGAATTCTTGAAGCCATCGTGGAAAATAAGACTGACTTCAAACAGTGGGGTCCCTTTGCCGATATCGAGATTATGGACTGGGAAGGTTTCGTTCCGGATCTGAATGATGCCGAGTACAAGGCAGCCCTGAAGAATGCAATGCAGAACCGTCTGGATGCTGTGGAGAAATTCTCTACCGATAAGGGTGGTTATGATAAGCTTCCGGATGAGGCACTGGAAGCCATCAAGAAATTGGTTGATGCCTTAAACTGACTGACAGAATAACCATTCTAAAATATGAGGGTGTCCCAAAAGTCAAGTAATGGCTTGAGGGACGCCCTTTCATTTTATTGAAATGATCTTTGGGCGAAGGCTCACTTTTTTTGGAAATTCCCTAAATATTTTCCAAAAACAGCCGAAATAAAAGATATACATACAAATCTAGATGCCTCAGATTTCGTTTTCTTACAGGGAACGGAACTTATCATGGCATAGAAAGGAAGGAATCTTATGAGTGTAAATGGAATTACAGGTGTGACAAGTGCTTATGCAACTACAAACACAGCCGCTGCCACAAAAAATGCTGAGACTACTGCTGCCAGCAAAAAGAATACGGCAGAGGATAAGGGTGTTGTCTACGAGCCGTCATCCACCAATGCTAAGGATAGCAATTCTACTAAAGTGACCGATTATTCTTCCATTGTAGCTAAAATGAAGCAGGAGCAGGCAAATCACAACAAGCAGCTGCAGGATCTGGTTGATAAGCTGCTGTCGAAACAGGCAGACAAATATACTTCATTAGCTGATATGTTTAAGAATATCACAGTAGATCCGGCTACCGCAGCACAGGCGCAGAAGGACATCGGTGAAGATGGCTACTGGGGAGTAAACCAGACCAGTGACCGTCTTGTAGAGATGGCACAGGCGCTCAGCGGTGGAGATGCTGAAAAAGCTGACCTTATGATCAATGCCATCAAGAAAGGTTATGACCAGGCTGCCAAAGCATGGGGCGGTGAATTACCGGATATCTGCCAGCAGACCGTAGACGCTGCGACAGAGAAGCTGAACAAGTGGCGTGAGAGTCTGAACGAAGCTCAGAATGTCCTGGAATAAGAAATGCATAAGCCACAGCCCGGCAAAGGGCTGAGAAAATCCCCCACAGTCCGCTGTGGGGGATTTATTTATCAGGAAACTATTTATTGGGGCGCCATATCCTTCAGGATAAGGAGGATATCCCCGGCCTGAAGAGTATCCGTCTCCATCTTATTGATGGACATAATGGATTCCGTGGTGGTGAAGAAACGTTTGGCAATATCCCAAAGCTCCTCTCCGGCCTGGACAACATAACCGATAATTCCCGGCTCACGGCTTCTCGCCTTCCAGTCTATTGGCTCGCTGTCGAAGCTCACCACAATGGGCTCTTCAATGCGCTCAAAGGCGATGAGATCCAATGCCGCCACCGCTTTGATCTCAATTTCCTTATCACCAGTGACACTGCCGCTGATCTGTTCCAGTGAGCCGTGTAGCCAGACATTGCTGTTCTCATCCATCTCCTCCGCCTCCACAAACTGCGAGAAGGGAATCACGCCCTTCACTGACACAAGGGGAACCCTGTCATCCTCTGTCAGGTAGAGGACACTCACATCCACAATCCCCTCCACCTGCATTCCGTTTTCCCTCTGTTCCTTCGAATCAATGCGCAGCTCCCCGCTCACATCCCAGATCTGCAGTGGAACACGTCCCTCCACAGACGGAATCTTGCCGCTGATCCTGGTCCGGCTCTTGTTGTGAACGATAAGATTTTCAAAATAAGAATCCTCAAAGACCGGCTGGCACTTTTCTTTCGTGGAATAAAAATCCGTCAGAAGCTCCAGCTGATCCTGCCCATATACCTTTATATCGAAATCAATCACCAGCTCCGCATCCAGTACCCGGCTCTCACCGTCTTCATCGTCCTTGATCTCCAGATCCCGGCTATGTATACCAGTGATCACCTGCGCCACCATATCAGAGTCGCAGCCGCTGCAGTCAATGCGTCCCTCGATAGGAATGGTATTATCATAAAAATTGATCTCCGGTGACTCACTTTCACTGAGATAGATCACAAACAAATGCGCCTGGCCGTCCACCTGGAGTTCGTTTTCATTTACCCTGGTATCCATTTCCCCTAACCGGAAATCCGAATACAGTATCTGGCCGATGGCGTCCTTAGTCCCCGGAATCTTCCACTCATCCCGTATCCGCAGGGTATCCTTCTTCGTAAAGACCAGCCGGGATATATCCAGTGTCTTTTTCTGGAAAAATACATTCTCCGCCTCCTCCAGATCCACTGCCCCCTCTCCGTCACAGACCGTCTCGGCAGAGACTTCCAGGGAAAATACCGCCTTCAGCCCCAGTTTACGGGAATTAATAAGCTCACTCCGAAGATCTTCTATCGATGCGTGCACCGTCAGTTCATCATCACGGTCCGCACACGGCAGCGGGATCATTTCCTCAAAGGGAATGCTTCCCTTCATCTCACACACCGGCATTTCGCCATCCACTGCATACAATACCTGAAAAGCCAGCTCCCCTTTAATGCTGGCCTTCCCCTCCAGCATCCGGGCCTCTTCCACCTGTACATCCGCCTTTTCTTTCATGATGGACAGCGCATCTGGCTTGGCATCCGGCACATTGAAATCACGGTCAAGAGTAACCTGCCTGTTCTCCCGGCAGTTGCATTTATTCATGTGCACACGTTGTGTTATCAGTCTCAATTCCATTTCCTCCTCGTCCTTTTAATAACGCTCAGCGGCGTCAGTCTGGACCTGCCGTGGACGGCGTTGAGCTTACACTAAGTATATATTCCCCATCCCCCGAAAATAGAACCCCTCTCATACAAAAAACCATGGACGATTCCTCTTGGAAACCTGTCCATGGTTCTATGATCAGCCTGGCTAACTCAGCGGTGCCAGCTTAAGCTGCACATCTTTTGTAATCACATCGGTGTAACTATAAGAGACTGTCTGGTAACTATCCTCTGCCTCATTCTTAATCTCTACCAGAAAAATACACGGATACGTCTCAGTAATAATTCCCTCTGTCACGTCATATTTGTGACGTCCCAGATTGCTTTTAACCTGGACCCTGCTCCCCACATGCTTGGCCACCGCACGGCGGACGCTGCCCAGACTGGCATTTACCATATCAGTTCCCTCCGTTCCACAAAGACACGATATATCGTATGCTACTATCATAATATACCATATTTAGTGTCCTCTGTCAATTTTTGGCACTCTATTAACATTATATGGAATTTCGGGATATTTATTCACTCTAACCCATTCTTTTCAGAATTTCGTCAAATATACGGCCGGCGGCCTCCTCCTTTGTCAGGATTGGAAACTCCTCCGTCCCCTCCGGCGTGATCAGGGTTATCACATTCGTATCCGTGCCAAAACCGGCTCCCTCCACCCGGAGATCATTGGCAGCTATCATATCTACATTTTTCTTCTCCAGCTTGGTACGGGAATTCTCCAGCAGATTTTCTGTCTCCATGGAAAAGCCGCAGATAAACTGATCCTGTCTTTTATGCTCTCCCAGCCATGCCAGAATATCTGTGGTCCGCACAAGGGGAATGGATAAGTCTCCGTCCCTCTTCTTCATCTTCTGGCCGCTGACCTCTGCCGGCGTATAATCCGCCACGGCCGCCGCCTTAACCACAATATCCTGCCCGCCGGCATTGCCACGGACAGCCTCAAACATATCCGCCGCGCTCACCACCGGGATCACCCTGACACCCGGCACCGCCCTGAGATTCTCCGCCGCACTTACCAGCGTCACCTCTGCCCCCCGGCGCGCCGCCACGGCCGCCAGGGCATAGCCCATCTTTCCTGTGGAATGGTTGGTTAGAAAACGCACTGGATCCAGGGATTCCCTGGTGGCCCCGGCAGTGACCAGAACCCGTTTTCCCGTCATATCGTGCGGATACTGGATCTCTTTCAAAATATATTCCAGAAGAAGCTCTTCGGAAGGCATCTTTCCCCTGCCCACCGCCTTGCAGGCAAGGAGTCCCGTATCCGGCTCGATCACTTCCATGCCAAACTCCCGGAGCTTCCGGATATTTGCCTGGACAACCGGATTTTCATACATATTAGTATTCATGGCTGGAGCCACGATCTTTTTGCACCGGCAGGCAAGAATGGTTGTGCTCAGCATATCATCGGCAATACCATGGGCCATCTTGGCTATTATATTGGCAGAAGCGGGCGCTGCCAGCACCACATCCGCCTTCGTCCCGAGAGCCACATGCTCGATATTATAGTTAAAATTCCGATCAAAGGTATCCACCAGACACTTGTGGTTCGTCAATGTCTCAAAGGTGATGGGATTGATAAAATTCGTGGCATTCTCAGTCATCAGCACGTGTACGTCCGCATGCAGCTTCGTAAGCATGCTGGTGAGATTAGCGATCTTGTAGGCCGCAATACTCCCTGTCACCCCCAGGACTACTGTTTTTCCCTGCAGCATATTTTCTACCTCCATAAGGGACTTCCGTCTCACATATCCTGCGACAGCTGACCATGCTTCTCATAATTGGATACCCGTTTGATATGATTGTCCTCGTCTACGAATACAACCTTAGGCCTGTGTCCCTGTGCCTCCTCCGGCGTCACATCGCAGTAGCTCATAATAATAATGTGGTCCCGCTCCCGCACCATGCGCGCCGCCGCACCATTCAGGCAGATCATACCGCTCCCCGGCTCCCCGGCGATGGTATATGTCTCAAAGCGGCTGCCATTTTCCACGTCCACGATCTGCACTTTCTCGTATTCAAAGATCCCGGCCGCCTCCATCAGCTCTGGATCTACCGTTATGCTCCCTACGTAATCCAGCTCCGCCTGCACAACAACTGCGCGGTGGATCTTTCCCTTCAGCATCTGAATCGTCATTTCCGGTCCCCTCCCTTTCACTCTCCGGTGTATATAAAGTTATCGATGAGACGGGTTTTCCCGATATAAACTGCCACGGCAGCCAGTACATTCCCCTCTATCGTATCTATCTTCTCAATGCGGTCGAAGTCCACTACCTCGACATAATCAACCTTTGCCAGCGGCTCCGATTCAATGATCCCGGTGATTTCCCGGATAACCGCGGAAGCATCCCTCTCCCCGTTCCGGATCATTTCCTCTCCCCGGAGCAGTCCCTTGTGCAGTATCACCGCCGCCGCTCTTTCCTCCTGGGAAAGATAAGTATTGCGGGAACTCTTTGCCAGTCCGTCTTCTTCCCGGATAATGGGACATCCCACGATCTCCAGATCAAAGTTCAGATCCCGTACCATACGCCGGATCACAGCCAGCTGCTGGGCATCCTTCTGCCCAAAATAGGCGCGGTCTGGCTGCACGATATGAAACAGCTTGCTGACCACGGTGCACACCCCGCGGAAATGCGTAGGTCTTGTCTTTCCACAGAGCCCCTTCGTCAGCCCGTCCATATCCACAAAGGTGCAGAAATCATCGAAATACATATTCTCCTTTTCCGGATGGAAGATCAGAAAAGCACCTGCCGCCTCACACAGCGCGGCATCCCTCTCCAGATCCCGGGGATATGTGGCCAGATCCTCCCCCGGTCCAAACTGGATGGGATTTACAAAGACACTTACCACAACTCTGTCATTCTGCTGCACCGCCTTGTCAATAAGGCTCTTATGCCCCTCATGGAGATATCCCATAGTGGGGACCAGTCCCACACTGAGACCCTCTTTTCTCCACTGTCTCACCTGTTCCCTTACTTCCTCTGTCTCTGCCACTATCTTCATCGCTCTGGTATCCTTTCTCAGTATAATTTCTCAATCACTTCATCTTCTATTTTATACTCATGCTCTTCCGACGGAAAGGCTCCGCTGCCCACCTCTTCTATATAGGAGCGAAAGGCTTCCTTCATGATCTCCCCCAGGTCGGCATAGCGTTTCACAAACTTCGGAGTGAAATCCGAAAACATCCCCAAAAGATCCTGATATACCAGTACCTGACCATCGCAGCCATTTCCGGCGCCGATCCCGATGGTGGGAATCCTGAGCTCCCTGGTGATGAGATCTCCCAGCTTTCTTGGAATCCCCTCCAGTACCACCGCAAATGCTCCCGCCTCTTCCACAGCCCTGGCACCCTCCAGTACCTTTTTCGCCGCTGCCTCGGATTTTCCCTGAACCTTAAATCCACCAAAGGCATGGATGGACTGGGGCGTCAGCCCCACATGGGCACATACCGGGATGCCCGCCTTGACAATGGCCTGGATCTGCGGGCACACCTCTTCGCCGCCCTCCAGCTTCACCGCTCCGGCCCGGGCCTCCTTCATCAGCCGCCCGGCATTGACCACCGCATCATACACCGAGGTCTGATAGGACATAAACGGCATATCAACGATCACCAGGGCATTTTTTGCCCCCCGTGCCACAGCGGCCCCATGATGGATCATATCCTCCATGGTGACAGATATCGTATCCTCATACCCCAGCATTACATTCCCCAGGGAATCCCCCACCAGGATACTGTTTACCCCTGCTTCATCTTCCAGCTTCGCCGTGGAATAATCATAGGCGGTGAGCATCGTCAGTTTCTCACCATTCTCCTTCGCCTGCTGAAATGTCACAACTGTATTCTTCACATTGTCCTCCTTGTAATAGCTCAAGAACTGCTTTATAATCCCTTTCGGGATGTTTTTTCATGGCAAGCTCTGCTAATTTTTTTGCAAGTTTTCGATATACAGCCTGTTCTTCCTCTGTCAGCACTGCCAGATGTCCCGCCACCGTGGCCGCATCATTTCTCTCGATGGGACCGGTAAGGGCCTGTTGGGGCGTCGTGGCGAGAAGTCTGCGGATATTCCCCTCTACAAGGGGCTCCACAAGCTCCCGTGCCTCCTCCTGCCGGAATCCACAGTCCTGCAGCATCTCAATGCTCATCTGATACAGACCGATCATCATATTGCTCACCATGGATGCCGCCGCATGATACCGCATTTTCTTCGAAGAGTCAATGATACGGAAACGAAGCCCCGTCTGCTCCAGGACATCCCCCACCAGCTCCAGTGCCCTCCTGTCACCCTCCAGAGTGAACAGTATATGATTTAATTGTTGATAGGAAGTATATTTGCTGCTGAACGCATACATAGGATGGACAGAACAGCCGGACGCACCGGCCCGCTCCCTGCCTGAGAATATATTGGATGACAATGAGCCGCTGAGATGGCAGATTATTTTCCCTTTTATCGGTTCCTCTGCGATCTGTTCCCAAATGGACCGGATGATCCCATCCGGCGTGGCAATAAAGATTATATCGCTCTTCCTCACCAGTTCTCCCAGAGAGGAAAAGGCTTTTGTGCCTGTGAAAGTCGCGGCAGATTCCACGCTCTCCCTGCTTTTACTAAAATATCCGGCTATGGCTGCCCCTTGTTCCCTCAGATATTTCCCTATGGAACAACCGGCTTTTCCGGCGCCGACGATTCCTATTGTCATGTCATCACCTTCATCTGATGCAGTTTCCTACGAATACCGCTCAACTCACAGAATACCACAAAAGACTGGGATTTGCAAGAAAAAGAAAACCTGCTGCTCGAACCTGCTCGGAAAATTCTTCAAAGAAGATTGCTGTTATCAATGCTTGTTCACCATCACCGCACGGACAACGGTTTTCACTACGTCCTCCTAACACTACTATACAGTTATTGAGGTAATTATCTCGTGAATCCTGAGTGAAATCCAGACACTCTGTTGTAGAGCGCTTACCATCAACGTCTAAGAAGGGGCTGCACACCCTAAAATGAGCCGGTAACAATAGATGGAAAGTCCGACTTCATCTTTCTGGAATAAGCAAGCAACCGAAAACAAGAGATAGACCAGTTTCTAAGCGAAAATGGATTTAAACGTGACACATCACGTTCAGAATTAGGAAATACAATTACGTCACCACTTGCGAAAAAAATATTGGGGTATGAACAAATGGACTATTATATCCCAATAAAAGAAAAAGCTTATGTGTAATATTTTTGCTGAAGCTGGCGCATTTACACTTATGATGAGATTAACAAATACGCAGTATGCGGCAGTTTATGGGGAGCTGAAAAATACACCCTAGAACCATGTATAATAATCAAGGAGCCATACATGAAAATAGAATCTGTATTAATATTAGATGAATAAAATAAAACTCCCGCAGGAAACCGGGTGATGAGACACACCGGATCCTGCAGGAGTCCTGCTTCTATCTGTCAGCTTATACGGAACTGGCTGATCAAACCGTTTAAGGTTCTGGCCTGTTCGGACAATTCCCTGGAAACCGCAGCGCTTTCCTCAGCAATGGAAGAATTCGTCTGTACGACTCCCGAAATCTCCTTGATCCCCTCTTCCACAAAGGCGATCATCTCTGTCTGCCGGACACTGGCAGCCGCAATATCGTCCATCAGTATCTTGATGGATTGCAGTTCCGGATTCTGTGGATCAGCAAGAAGCTGATGTACCTCACTTCCCAGTGCAAAAGCTGTCATATAATTTGTTATATCGTTTTCTGAAACAAAACGCCATAAAAGCAGCATCCCCGCAATAAAAATAACAGTCATAATAATACTGATACGCGTTGCAAGCTTACTGTTTGTGGGAAATCTCATAATAAATCACCTTTTGACTATTAAATTTACAAATAATCAGCAGATCTCTGCTCCGGCGGGCATATTTTTATCGGGTGTCATCAGTGCCAGGCCTCCTTCTGCATCCTCGGCGCAGAGCAGCATCCCCTCTGAGAGCACTCCCGCGAGTTTTGCCGGTTTCAGGTTCACAAGAACCATGACCTTCTTCCCCACCATGTCCTCTGGGGAATAATATTTCTTAATGCCAGATACGATCTGTTTTACCTCGCTGCCGATCTTTACCTTAGAGCATAGCAGCTTCTTTGATTTCGGTACCTCTTCACAGGCAATGATCTCCCCTACCTGGAACTGCAGCTTCATAAAATCATCAAAGGTAATCTCTGGCTTCGCCTCTATGTCGATCCCCTCCTCTTCCTGTTCCCCTTGTGCGCTGCTGTCTGTCTCACCATCCTGGGACGCTGTCTTTTCCTCCACCGCCTTCAGCACCTCTTCCACATCAAGCCGTGCAAAGAGTATATCGGGCTTTTCCACCACCTTTGTGCCAGAGGGATACGCCCCAAAGGAACCAAGCTCTGCCAGTTGGCAGGATCCTGCATGAATCTGTGCCAGAATCTTCTGCGATGTCTCCGGCATAAAGGATTCCAGCAGAACGGCACCGATGCGGATGCCCTCCATGAGATGGTAGAGGACGGTGGCGAGACGGTCTTTCTTCGCCTCATCCTTGGCCAGAACCCATGGCTCTGTCTCATCAATATATTTATTGCAGCGCTTGAATAGAACGAAGATCTCTGTGATGGCATCCGCCACCCGGAGCTGTTCCATCTTCTCGGTCACTCGGCCCGGTGCGGCCTCTGCTACTGCCTTTAAGTCAGCATCTATCGTTTCGGTAATGCCTTTGTCCTCCACCACACCGCCAAAATATTTGTTGCTCATGGAGATGGTGCGGTTCACTAGATTGCCGAGGGTATTGGCAAGATCGGAATTCATACGTTCCACCATCAGTTCCCAGGTAATGACGCCGTCGTTGTCAAATGGCATCTCATGAAGAACAAAGTAGCGCACCGCATCTACCCCGAAGCACTCCACCAGTTCATCCGCATAGAGAACATTTCCCTTGCTCTTACTCATCTTTCCGTCGCCCTGCAGCAGCCAGGGGTGTCCGAACACCTGCTTCGGCAGCGGCACATCCAGGGCCATTAGGATGATTGGCCAGTAGATCGTATGAAAACGAATAATATCCTTCCCGATCAAATGGAGATCCGCCGGCCAGTATTTTCCGTACAGGTCGCCGTGATCTCCGTCCGCATCGTATCCCAGACCGGTTATATAATTGCTGAGGGCGTCCAGCCAGACATAGACGATATGCCCCGGATCAAAATCCACCGGAATTCCCCACTGAAAGCTGGTGCGGGACACACACAGATCCTGCAGGCCCGGCTTCAGAAAATTATTCACCATCTCATTCTTTCTGGACTCCGGCTGGATAAATTCGGGATGTTCCTCTATATGCCTCATAAGACGATCCTGGTATTTACTTAATTTTAGAAAGTACGCCTCCTCTTTCGCCGGCTGGCATTCCCTGCCGCAGTCCGGACATTTGCCATCCACCAGCTGGGATGAGGTGAAAAAGGATTCACAGGGGGTACAGTACATCCCCTCATAGTGCCCTTTATAGATATCGCCCTTGTCATAGAGCTTCTTAAAGATTCTCTTTATCTGAGCTTCGTGATCCCCATCTGTGGTTCGGATAAATTTATCATACGAAGTGTTCATCAAATCCCAGATCCGTCGAATCTCAGTTGACACCCCGTCTACAAATTGCTTAGGTGAAATCCCTGCCTCCTCCGCCTTCAGCTCAATCTTCTGTCCATGCTCATCCGTACCTGTCTGGAAGCGCACGTCATATCCCTGGAAACGCTTATAGCGTGCAATGGCGTCGGCCAGCACGATCTCATAGGTATTTCCAATATGCGGCTTGCCCGATGTATAGGCGATGGCCGTCGTGAGATAATACGGTTTTTCATTCACATTAATTCCTCCATTCATTCGTCAACAAAAACCCGCCTTCTCAGACGGGTTTTTATACGTCCTTCACTAATTACCTATTTTAGGAAAAAAGAGGCAGATTGTCAAGGATAACTAAATGAAATTGCATCGGTTACCGGTTAAGGATCGGAAGTCCGTTTTCCCCCCATACCACTTTGCGGATCCTGGCGCTTCGGCATGGGTCATAGAGCGAATCTCCTCTGGCGCGGCCGCATTTATTTTCGTAGCAGTCCCTGCCCCGGGAATGATACACAAAGATATCATTTCCAGCCTCATCCTTGGTAAAGGAGTTGTGTCCCGGCCCATATTCATCCACCAGATCTTCCGAGGTAAGCGCCGGGGTTTTCTGCTTCGTCCATGAGCTGACATTCATAAGATTGGCAGTGGCATCCGCATACAGATAGCCGATGCAGTATTCCGGCCCTGTGCCCGATGCCGAATAGGCTATGATCACCCTGCCGTCATGCTGCAGAACAGACGGCCCTTCATTTACAGCGAAGGTCGCACATTCCCAATAATATTCCGGCCTGGTGAGGCATACCGGCTGGGTAATAGTCTTCCAGGGCTCTTTCGGATCGATCTGCGCCATATACAGATTGGATGCCGGTCCCTGCTGCGCCCATATGACGTAATGTTTCCCATTACACTCAAAATAAGTCATATCCAGCGAGAAACGGCTGAAGGAAAAGGTATCACCGGAGACAGCCTGGAATTTACCCATCTCCGTCCAGGAATCATTATAGGGATCCTGGCCGCTGCACTGCAGTACACAGCAGTTGATCAGCCAGCGGTCCGTGTTACTGCTGCTTCCGGCATAATACATATACCATTTTCCACCGATATAGTGCATCTCTGGAGCCCATATAAACCGGTGGGACTGGTTACTGGCCGTAGGTTTCCAGATCACCTTTTCCTCAGCGTTTTTCAGACCCTCCAGTGTCTCTGATCTTCTCAGAACAACCCTGTCATATCCATTCATGTCCTGTTCACCATCCATTGGGTAGGATGCCGTAAAGTAATAATACTGCTTTCCGTCCTCTCCCACCCCTCTGGTTATATAGGGATCCGCCCGGTTCTCAATAAAAACCTCTGTCTCCGTACCCTTTGCATTCACATCCTGGACCTTAGTATCTGCATAGAGCTTTGCAATTTCCGCATCGGTCTTTCCTTTATCGTACACTCTCACATCCCTGACAAATCCCATCCAGGTGGGATCGTTATAGGATGACTTCCCTATATACGCGGCGATATCACTTCCAAAATCGCTGATCCTCCGGTTCGTTTTGGCAGAACCAACCTTTTCTCCATTGAGATATCCGGTAATGCTGTCCGGTGTGATCACTGTTACATAGTGGTTCCAGCCCGCCTCTGTAATGGGTCCGTTCACTCCATTCGCATCTGGATTTACGGATGCGCTTATCCCCACTTCTGTACTCCAGGGCTCCGCTGCATTACTGGAATCCGTGATGACCGATTTCATACGCCCGTCCAGATTGCTGGGATTTAAAATCCAGTATGACACCGGAAGGCTCTCCTTTGTTCCCACATACATCGCACTGGTGTTTTTCTTAAAGCTGTAGTTCCTCAGCCAGATAGAGATGGTTAAGGTATCCTTTCCGGCAAATACCTTTTCCGGCAGTTTGATAAATCCATTCTTCTCCAGCAGCAGTGACTGGTTTTCCTGCATCACCGGACTGACCCCTGTCAGCTCTGCATCATTCCCCCTGCCGGACTGGTCAAGGAGCTTCTTTCCGTCCATACTACAGGTCATATCGTAGTGAATAAGCTCCTCCTTATTTACAACCGGGCCCGGATCGGGCGACGGGGCTGCCTCAGCAGTAACCGAG
Organism: Eubacteriaceae bacterium; assembly: GCA_910574015.1. Classification (GTDB taxonomy): domain Bacteria; phylum Bacillota; class Clostridia; order Lachnospirales; family Lachnospiraceae; genus Eubacterium_F. The sequence continues at coordinate 59,608 of CAJSYQ010000016.1, forward strand.
GCGGTTCTCGTGGCGGTTCCCTCTGTTGTCTTTATCTTTGCCTGTACTTTCGCCGCCCCCTGTTTCACTGCCTTAACGGAAACAGACTTCTTCGACTGACCGGACAGGGACACAGCATCACCCCCTGCTGTCACAGACCACTTCACACTGCTGATCTTGAGCCCGGTGGTATTCCGAATGCTAATCTGCCCGGTTTCACCGGTCTTCAGGGCAAGGCTTGTTTTGTCGAGCTTCAATGTGCTATCCGTAACCGGCTTCGTAACCGATACCTTCAATGTCCTGTTATATGTTTTGGCACCGGCTTTTATTTTTGCTTTCACAGTGGCCGATCCCTTTTTCTTTCCTTTGATGGTAATACCCGATTTGTTCTTTTTGGAGAGTCCGATGACGGACTTACCTTTTGATATCGTCCATTTAACACTTTTAATCTTTTTTCCCGATGAATTCTTTATCTTCACTCTCTTGCTCTTTTTCACCTTCACCTGAAGTGAGGTCTTACTGAGAGTGACTCCCTTTTTCTTCTTTGCCGCCTGGGCGGTCAATGCAGAGAAAGGAATGACCATCAGGGAGGCCGCCAGCATCAGTGACAGCGGCTTTTTCCATTGCAGTCTCATAACAGATGCCCCCTTAATTATAAATATTTGGATAAGATCATTATAAAAGAGACGAAATGGCAAGTCTATGATAAGAACTGCCATAAACTTGTAATTTTCTGCTTTTTATGGTAAGCTGTGTCTATAAGCATACATTATTTTAGGGATGTGAAAAGATGATTCAAGTTGTTGATATGGGGTATCAATTTGTGAATGTTGGCGGCTTTGAGGCAGACCGCCCGGAGGGATCCGGGGATTACCTCTTTCTTTATCTGCGCTGTCCGACGGAGGTATGCCTTGAGGGAGAGTACCAATGGATCCCCGCAGAAACTTATATTATATTTGAGAAAGGGGCACCCCAAATCTATCGGAAATGGGACGCCCATTTTATCAATGACTGGATTCATTTTGATTTTGACCGCTACGACGGATATTTTGAAAGGCTGGACATCCCGCTGAACACCCCGCTGACTCTGCAGAATAATGCAGAAATTATGGAAATGACCTCCTCGCTCCTGATCGAATATTTTAGCAGCGGTACCGATCACGAGATGGTAATGGCAGAGAGAGCAGACGCACTCTTTCGCAAATTTGCCGAATTGTATCATTTCTCCAATAATTACAGCACCAAAATGAATAACTACCGGGCCGCCTTTACCGATCTGCGCCACAAGATCCGGAACCGACAGTACTGCCCCAATAATCTGGGCGAGACGGCACGACAGATGAATCTGAGCGTATCCTACTTCCAGCACCTCTACAAAGACTTTTTTGGAAATTCCATTCAAAAGGATATTATCCACGCCCGCATCGAACAGGCCGCCCACTTTCTTAAAAACACCGACCGCTCCATAAGCGACATTGCCCGGCTTTGCGGATATGACAATGTAGAGTATTTTTCCCGCAGCTTTAAAAAATACAAGGGATTATCGCCCCGCAACTACCGAAAGGAGAAGGCATGATCCCAATACAGATACATCTGCGGTCAGAACAGACTGTTCCAGAAATCCTCCTGAAAGACCGGAGTGGGGTTCGCTCCCGTTTCCACTTCCTCCATGATCTTCTGGACCAGACTGTACTGCCCTTTGTCCGTGAACCGGATAAACCACTGACATATGCCGGAAACGGACTCAATACAGCGGATGCCGTCCACATCATAGACAATCATGCTGTTTTTTAAGCTTTCTGCTTTCTCGATCTCTTCTTCCTCTTTCTCCAGCTCCCTTTCGCGCTCTGCTGCCTCTCTTATTTTCTCCTGTACCGCGTCCACGCTCCGGATCAGTTTCGTCCACTCCCGCTCTGTAAAGGAATTCGCTCCCAGCGGATAGCTCGGTTCCGATGTCCCGGTTCGGATGCGCTCCTCCAGCTCCTCACGCTGTCTCTGCACCAGATCAGAAAATACATCCGATACGCTCATACACGTCTCTGTTTTCTGCCCGCCCCGATTTCTATTGTCCTGACGCGGATAGAGATATTCTTCCTGACCCTTATAGCGGTCAAAATCCCTCATCACTCCTGCTGCACTCATAGGCTCTCCTCCTCATTCTCTTAGTTGGTATATATTTCGTCAGGTTATGTCCGGGAGATTAGTATAGAATGCCGAAATCACCCATTGCAGCCATTCCTATTCTTTTGTATAATTTATTTATATAGGAAACCCTTGAGTTAACCGAACTTCTATGGAGAGGCGGTGGATTTTCTATGACATCCTTTCCGCCCTCTTTGCCGCCCTGACTTCTATCCTTGCCAGGATCGGCATTACCGGAGTGGAATCCAACCTCGCCACAGCCATCCGCACATGCGTCGTCCTTATTATGGCCTGGCTGGTCTCCTGATGATGATATGCGGTACACTTGTGATGATACAGGCAGACCTTCTGTAGTCCTTACCTTTTCGGCATCTGAAAGTCCACAAGTGCTTTGTTCAGATAGTCATTAAAAGGTTTCATGATCCGAAAGAGCTCTGCGGCCTTCGTGACAAATACCGCTGCATCCCGCAGTTCATCATCCTCCATGGGATACTCCAGATACCAGCTCTTATATTTGAGATATTCGGCCTGCGGATGATCCTTCTGATAGCCCGCAGGAACCTTCTTCAATGCCGTCCCCTTCACAGCAAAATATTTTTCAAATTCCGGCTGGTGGATGATCCTCTCCCATTCTTCCCCATTCCCGGCAATATAATCCCGTACCATCGCCGTCGCCTCCTTAAACATATCGGCAAACAGCCCGCCGCCTAAGAAGGATTGGCCGCCGGGCTTTATCATAAGATAATATCCCACAGGAACCGGCAGCTTCCCCTTAGCGGACATATGGGCCCGGAATGCCGGATTATAAGGAGACTTATCATGACTGAAACGGGTATCCCTTACAATCTTAAAGGTAAGATCCTTCGGATCATGCGGTAAGACGCTGCTGTCAAACTTTCCGATCTCCAGCATCAACGCCTGCAGGAGTTCGAGAAATTCAGCGTTTGCCCGTTTGAAATCTTCTTTATTTGCATGATACCACTCACGATGGTTGTTCTCGCTTAGTGCCGATAGGTAATCCAAAATAATCTGTGTATTCAAATCGATCCTCTCCTTTACGAATTCTTGATAATGGATAACTGCGTGGAATCCAAAAATTCCTGTATCATTTTTTTCGTGCGTCCGGGAGACTGGTAGGGCTTGCAAAACGAAAAATCCTGGGACAGCTCGTCTATCTCTTCCATGGCACTCTTCACATCAAATATGGTCTTAACAGGAATTTCAGCCGCTGTCACATAGTCCAGCTGCTGCGGGTTTAACCGTCGGCTCTGTATCGCATAATTCACTCTGTTTTTACATCTGCATCTTCCGCCGCCATATTCCCCGCAGTACTGTGATAGAAAGTCCGCCATCTTTCTCCGCACCCGGGAAAGCCTCTGACGATACGCCTCCGGGGTCATTCCCAAAATATCCCCCGCCATCCTGCTGTCAATTTGAAACATCGTTCCCAATATAAAGATACATCTGCTCTCGGTATCAAGGCACTGCAGCATCACATTGGTACAGGACATTTTCAATTCCTCCGCCAGAATATCCTTGTCCACATTCTGAGTCAGATCCGGCACATCCTCTATCTTTCCGTTTTCTATGTCATTTCCATAAAAATCAAAGCTTAACGGAACATTGGCAAACATATGCTTCTTGTAGCTTTTGAGATGATTCACAGCAATCTGGAATACCCATGTTGTGAACCTGCTTTCCCCTCGGAAAGAGGATAGATGTGTGATCATCTTCAGCAGGATATCCTGTGTGGCATCCTCCGCATCGGCAAATGTGCCAAGCATCCGCAGGGATAGATTAAATATCATATCCTGCACGTCCGTGACGAGTGTCTCCAGGGCCTTTTTATCCCCTGATGTGGCTTTATCCACCAAAGCCTGTACTTCTTCCTTCGTTTTCTTATTCATAGATTTCTACCTCCTTACTTTATTAGACAGCGCTCTCTTCTCCTTGTGACAGACAAATTAACGGAACAGCGCCCATTAGATCCCTTTATGGTTCCAATGGGCGCCGTTTCCTTAGCAGCACAAGATCAAATTATTACTTCTTCCCCTCTACCCCATTATCTCATACACTCTTGTTTCATAACCGGCAAGGGTCTGCTCCCCGTTTTCCACGCTCCCGGTATACACATTGCGCAGCTTCCGGTGCAGCATCACCATCTGCTCCTCTCCCGAATAGTTAAGTACAAAAAGGAACCTGCGGCTCTCACCATCCTTCTCCCCTCTCCGCATGGCCGTCTCAATATCCTGCGGCGCCGAGATTATCCCGCTGTATGGCTCAGCCACTCCCAGCTTTTCCAGAAATACCCGGGCCGTTTCCGCTGTAAACACCGAACCAAAATAATAAGTCTCCCCTTCACCGATACGATGATGGACCAGTGCCCCTGCTCCCTGGTAATATCCCTCCTGATACTCCGCCAGGACTTCTGCCCCATCTGCTGCCGCCAGCTGGTCATTAAAGAGGATCGTCCGCAGAGAAGTGTCACCCCACAGTGCCGTCACCGATCCGATATCCGGGGCCACTGCAGTGTATTCCGGGATATCCACACCGGCAAGGCTCCCCACCAGGCCCGGCAGCGGTTCCGTCACACAGCAGCCATTGATATCTTTATACGCCGTCCGGCATCCGAACACAAGGGTTCCTCCCTGTTCTGCATAGTGCCGCAGAATATCGGCCTGCTCCTGCGTCAGGATTGCCAGATGGGGACAGAAAACCACCTTATACTGATCCAGTGTCTTTTTGCTGCAATGATCTATGTACACATAATCGAATGGCGTATGGGTGTGCTGACATGCCTGAAACAGCCCCCATATGCTGGCCTGCTCCAGATCTCTCTGCCACACATCGGCCTGTCCATTCCAAATATTATCATAATCCCGCACAACTGCTACCTGAGCCTCATAACTGCTGCCCGCAATCCCCTCCATCTTCTTTAGTTTCTGTGAAATGTCCCTGACCTCTGCCAGCCGGCGGTTCTCCCGGCCGGAGTAATCCAGAATGCCATGCCAGTACATCTCTGTGCCCATTGTGGCCGTACGCCACCGGAAAAAACTAACGAAGTCAGCCCCATGGGCGATGCTCTGCATGGTCCACAGAGTAATCTGGCCCGGTTTTGGCACGGGGGCCATCATCTCCATACTCCCATTGGCGCCGGACTGCTGCTCCATCACGCCAAAATGAGGAGAGATGGAACGGACCTCGGAAAGATGTCTGCTCCAGTTCCGGTCCTTTGTGGGGTCCTCCTCATGGTACAGGGCAGGGCAATAGGAGAAATTTGGATAGGAATCGTACATCATAAGATCCAGGCTCTCTTCCGTCATCCGATGGGAATCGAGATTTCCAAATATTCCGTTGGTAGTGATAAAATCTCCCTTTTTCACATACCGGCGGAGAATGTCGCTCTGCATCTTGGCAAACCGGCACACACTATCTGATATAAAGCGGAAAAAGTCCAGCCTCCGGTGTGGATTCACCCGGCCCGTCGGCGTGGCGCGGGGTACGTCCACTTCTTCCCACGCCGTATAAGTCTGATTCCAGAAAACCGTTCCCCAGGCGGCATTCAGGGCATCCAATGTCCTATATTTTCTTTTTAGAAAATTCCGAAAAGCCGACGAGTCGCTCTCTGAATAAAATTCTGCCGTCTCACAGTTAAACTCATTATCGATCTGCCATCCGACAATGCATGGCCGGCTGGCATAATGCGCTGCTATCCTCCCTACGATCCGCCGGCACAGCTCCTGATATTTGGGAGAATTATAATTGTAGTGGCGCCGGAATCCATGCTGATATACAACACCTTCCATGGTGGCATTTAGTACCTCAGGATATTTTTTCGTAAGCCATGCCGGCGGCGTCGCCGTCGGGGTGCAGAATACCACCTGCATACCTGTTTTCTCCGCCACATCAAGAAACCGATCAAAAAAGGCATAATCAAAACTCCCTTCCCTCGGCTCAATGAGATTCCAGGCAAATTCCGCAATGCGGACCGTCTCAATTCCACTTGCCAGCATGCGCTGCAGATCATTTTCCCAGTCTGCCTCCTGCCAGTGCTCTGGATAATAGCACACACCAAGAGATACTCTGTCATTTCCTATCAGATTCATAATTACCTCCATTCGCTCACGACGTATTTCTCTTCTGCGGAACCGCCCATGCGCGCACAACTCCGCCGGACTTTTTTTCCACTATCTCTCCGTCCCTATTTATGCTATAATTTTATTGCAAATTAAATCGAATGTCAACATCCCGCCGCAGATGGCGGAACTGACTGCCCACGGCATTCTGCCAATGCCTGCTCTGCAGGCTCCCGGCTTACTGCCCGCGGAAATAAATTTAAAAAGAATGGAGAATATTATGCTTTTAATCGGATCCCATGTAGGTATGAGCGGCAAAGATATGCTGCTGAATTCAGTAAAGGAAGCCCTTTCCTATGGTGCCAACACCTTTATGGTCTACACCGGTGCACCCCAGAACACCCGCCGTAAAGAAATTGAAGAACTGAACATTCCGGCTGCCCGGGCGCTGATGGAGGAAAACGGCATGCACAATTTCATTGTCCACGCTCCCTATATTATCAATCTCGCCAATACCATTAAACCGGAAACCTTTACCCTGGCTGTTGAATTTCTGCAAAAGGAAATCCAACGCACTGCAGCCATGGGTGCGGAAATCCTAGTGCTTCATCCCGGGGCCCATGTAGGCGCCGGCGTGGAAGCGGGCACTGCCCAGATCGTCAAGGGACTAAACGAGGTTTTGACTTCCGATACGCCGGTATACGTGGCTCTGGAGACTATGGCAGGCAAGGGCAGCGAGATTGGCTGCACCTTCGAGGAACTAAAGGCGGTCTACGACGGCTGCACCCATCCCGAAAAACTCCGGGTCTGTTTTGACACCTGCCATGTCAGCGACGCCGGTTATGATATCATCCACCATTATAATGAAGTAATGGATCAGTTTGATCAGGTTCTGGGGCTGGATCAGATCGCTGCTTTCCACATCAATGACAGTAAAAATGAAAAAGGCGCCCGCAAGGACCGCCATGAAAATCTGGGGAAGGGCTTTATCGGAACGGAGGCCCTGATGCAGGTGTTCCGGGATCCCCGCTTCGAGGAAGTACCCAAGATACTTGAGACGCCATATTACAAAGATCCGGAGGATAAGAAAAAATCCTATCCCCCGTACAAAGAAGAGATTGAGATGATCCGTGCCCTTCTTTGAGTTATACTACTTCTCGCTGCGGGGCAGACTGACACGGCAGAAGCGGCGCAGAAACTGCTTTCTGTTAAACGGCAGTATCGGATAGATATAACTCTTCCCACTGATGGTCTTATTGGACACAATGGATACCACAACAAAAATCAGGCCCCCTGCAAATCCCCAGGCGCCGAATGCCGCTGTAGAGCAGATCAGAATCAGTCTCATAAATTTCAGCGCATAACCGAGTTCAAAGCTGACCTGGGTATAGTTTGCTACGGCGACGAACGCCATATAGAGCATGATCTCCGCATTGAACCATCCTGAGCTCACCGTATAATCCCCAAGTACGATACCTGCCACCACACTCAATGGCGTACTGAGCATATTAGGTGTGTTCATGGAGGCCAGCTTCAGGCCGTCGATGGCGAATTCCAGAATAAGCATCTGCAGGAAGATGGGTACATTTACCGGATCGTTGATCTGGATAAATTTCAGCCAATCCGGGATCCATTCCGGATGCATCAGAAGGAGCAGGAAAAATGGCGTGAGCACCACCGCGGCAAAATTAATGATCATTCTCGACAGGCGAAGATATGTTCCTGTCACTGGCGGGAAATAATAGTCATCCGCATCCTCAACGATATCAAAAACCGACGTGGGCAGGATCATGGCTGACGGGGAATTGTCCACCAGTATGGCAATACTGCCCTCCAGTATACTTGCCGCCGTGGTATCGGGACGTTCCGAAAACTTAAATTTGGGGAAGGGATTGTACCATTTATGCTGGTAAAGGCATTCTGCCAGACTCTGCTGGTTCATTGACAATGCATCAATATTTATGGCGTCGATGCGGCGACGGATATTTTCCAGCATCTCCGGCTCCACCCTGTTTCCCATATATGCCACCACCACATCAGTCCGTGAACTTCTTCCCACCGTATGCATCTCCATCACCAGATCGGTGGACCGGATGCGGCGGCGGATAAGTGCCGTATTATAGACCAGTGTTTCCACGAAACCATCCCGTGATCCCCTCATCACCTTATCCTTCTCCGGCTGATCCACTCCCCTGGCCGGATAGGTGCGGAAATCCATGGCAAGCAGCTCCGTATACCCCTCCACCATAAGGATCGGAACTCCCGACAGCACCCTCTGGATCAGATTATCTTCTGTTCGAACGAGATCGATCTCACCATAAGGAAGTTTTTCCTTCAGAAAATCATGCGCCGTGTCCGGCATCTCCTCCGGTGGGATTTTATAGAGAAACTCTAGTATCTTCTCCATAACCTCGTCCTTACAGAAACCATCAATAATGTAAAAACAAGCCTTCTTACCACCTATCGTCACCACCCGGTACATCAGATCGAAACTCTTTTCAATATTTAAAAGTGTATCGATCCGTATTTTATTTTTATCAAAATCCTTGGAAAATTCTGACTTTTGCATCTCAGCCGCCCTCGTTTCTTACATTGAATCTTTTCAAATAGGGTTGACAATAAATCCAATCTTTATGTAAAATAAGAATAAATTTTTTTAGTTATTATTACATATTAAAGGAGGTGTCAGATTTGGACATACCGCAGGATCCCATTATCTTACTGAGCTATGTGAATACAAAACTGCGCGATCACTTCGCCACACTGGAAGAATTCTGTGAAACCTATGATATAAATGAAGAAGCTCTTAGGGAAATCCTCTCTTCCGTGGATTATCAGTACGATGAGATCACCAATCAGTTCGTCTAGAACACAGCGGAATGGAGTTTAACATGATAGACGGTATTACCTTTACCCATACCATCACAGTGGAAGAATACAATAAACTGCGGGCCAGCGTGGACTTCATCACGATACGGCCAAACCGGGCAGAAACTGCCCTGAAAAACTCCCTTTATACCCTTATCGCCATGGACGGGGAAAAGCCCGCCGGCATGGCCAGAGTAGTAGGCGACGGCGGCTATGTATACTTTATCTGTGATGTGATCGTGCGCCCTGACCACCAGTCCATGGGACTTGGCAGGCAGATTATCGAGACTGTCCTCGCCTGGCTGGAGAAGCAGGTGAGGGAAGAAGAAACCATTATGGTGAACCTTATGTCAGCCATGGATAAGGAACCTTTTTATGAAAAGCTGGGCTTCCACAAACGCCCCTTTGGAAACCATGGATCCGGCATGAGCCTCTGGCTGAAAAAATAAGAAGAGAAAGAAGAGTATATCATGAGGAGAAATATCAGTAAAAAAATCATTATTAATACACTGGCTATTGTTTTGCTGCTTGCAGCTATACTTGTATCAGTAATGTCATTTTATATGAAGAATCTGACAGATACGATTATGCAGGATGTGCTCCCTTCTACTATTAAAACTACCTCTCAGAGTATAGAGGGCAGCATACATATGCTGGCCGACCGTATTTTCATGATCGGTGATAACGAATTTCTAACAAATATAAACAGTTCGAAAAAAGAAAAACAGGCTGTTCTCGACATGGCACAGTCCGGCATCGAATTTGTCTGGCTCGGACTCTATGATGAGGAGGGAAAATTACTTTTCGGAAATGAGAAATGTCCGTCATCCATTGCAGACAGGACTATGTTTCCGCTCCTAAGGGAAACTCAGAACCTTGTCATCGATGATGTGGCCTCCACCGACGGCGCGCTTGAACTAGCAGTTGGTACGCCGATCCTGGCTGATAAAGATCTGTTATATTATCTTGTGGGAAGTTACAAGTATGATGTCCTAAATGACGTGATCAGCAATATCAACCTCAGCGCAGGCAGCACGGCCTACATCACCAATGCCAGCGGTGAGATTATGGGAACCCGCAGCACCGATTTGATCTCGGAACGTGCCAGTCTCGCTGAGTCCACAGGACTGGAGGGCATTACAGAAAAGATCACCTCCGGGGAGATCGGCGTTACCTCCCTGCATTCAAATTACATTGGGTATGCACCCATTAACGGAACGAGATGGTATCTTACCATCATTGTCCCCCAGAGGGATTTTATGGAACCTGCCGACAGAAGTATTATAGTTAGTATTATCATCACTTCCATACTGCTGCTCCTGGCCATACTTTTCACCCTTCGGTTCTCATCCCGAATCCAGAAATCATTAAAGGGTGTGACCAGGCGTATCACCCTTCTGGCAGGAGGCGATCTGAAAACGCCTACCAAAATTATCCGGACAAAGGATGAGACGGAGACGCTGTCTACCGCATTAAGCAATACGATTAACAGCATTAACGGTTATATCTCGGAGCTGTCAGAAATACTGGAAAATATGTCCCATGGCAATTTCAAGCTTGAAGTGGGCGGGGAATTTAACGGAGACTTTATTATAATAAAAGAATCCCTTAACAGGATCATAGATTCTCTGAATAAGATGCTCAAATCCATCCAGATTTCTTCCGGAGAAGTGTTCCAGACGGCAGGCATTGTCTCCGACAGCGCCAATAAAGTATATACTGGCTCCACGGAACAGGCAAATTCCCTGAATTTACTATCCGACGAGATTGACGCCATCGAGCAGAACATTCAGGATGTGGATAAGAATACAGATGTTGTGAGTTCGCTGGTTTCTACGGCAAATATCAGTATCGGAGAGGGTAATGAGAATATGGATGAATTATTGTCCTCCATGGACGAGATCAGCAGGAATTCAATGGAAATTACTAAGATAAATGAAATCCTGGAATCCATTTCCTACCAGACAAATCTTCTGGCCCTCAATGCTTCTGTAGAGGCTGCCAGAGCAGGGGCTGCAGGAGCAGGATTTTCCGTTGTTGCCGAAGAGGTCAGGAATCTGGCGGAAAGAAGCGCCGATTCTTCCAAACGCACAGCAGATATTATATCAAGATCCATTCAGGCTGTGAAACAGGGAACGGAATCCGCACAAAAGGCAGCGGAATCCTTTCAAAATATTGAAGAGGTTACAAGCCAGATTACCACGATCACCAGTCAGCTGTCAGAGAGCGTGACGATACAGAAAAATTCACTAACAAATGTATCTGGACAGATTATTCAGATCCGGGACTTTGCCCAGCAGAATCTGGATGCAAGCTATGAGAGCAACAGCGCAAGCCAGAAACTGAATGCACAGGCAAAAGAACTACGTCAGATATCGGCCAGCTTCCAATTAAGAGAGGAGTGAAGTTATGAAAAGAATGATCCTATTAAGCATCTGCCTTCTATCCTGTCTGCTTTCCACCGGATGCGGCAGCACTTATACACTGAAGGATGGCTACTATAAGGCAGAAACCTCGGAATACGACCACGGCTGGAAAGAATTTGTATCTGTCTGCATTATGGAGGGCAGGATCGTATCTGTTGAATACAACGCAAAAAATACCGCCGGGTTTATTAAATCATGGGATATCGCATATATGAGAAACATGAATCCCATTGCCGGAACATATCCCAATTACTATACAAGAAATTATGGTTCCCAGCTGATGGAAAAACAGAGTGCCGGCCAGATCGACGCCATCAGCGGCGCCAGCTCCTCTGCCGGAAAATTTAAGAAACTGGCGGATGCCGTTCTGAAACAGGCAGAAAAGGGTGATACGAAAATAGCCGTCGTTGAAGTAGGAGAATAAATCATTCCTCCCGTATGGCGTCATCCGTAGCCTTCAGTACAGTCAGTGCCACGGGGCCAAGCAGGATCCCTCCGATTCCAAAAAGCTTGGCCCCCACATAGACGGCCATCAATACAAAAAGTGGTTTCATACCCAGTTCTTTTCCCAACAGCTTTGGTTCCAAAATTTCCCGCAGAAATGTAGCGATCACAAATAGGGTGATCAGAACGGAAGCACCAAAAAAATTTCCTCTGGCAATCTCTACCAGCGCCCAGGGAACCAGGATAATACCGCTCCCCATAACAGGGACCGCGTCAAATACAGAGATGCCTATCCCAAGAAGGATGGCATAATTATTTCTCATCAAAAGCAGACCCACACTCATCACCACAGCGATGAGAAAAATAATGATACCCTGCGCTTTGATATAGGCAAGTCCCGCACTTTTCAGCCGCTTCACAAATGGTCGAAACCGGTCAGGTATCCGTGGAAAGGAATCGTCCAGCAGGATCAACAGCGTGGAGACAAAAAAAATAAAGATACCTGTGCCGGCACCAGCCAGCCATTTCAGCACATCCGCCGCACAGGAAGACAGCCGGGGAAGTATATCATTACCAATGCTCTCATACATCTGCATAGTCTGCGCCTCCAAATACTGGTAGGTGGTTCCCATCGCCAGATCCAGCATCTCATCGCACCGGCAGCAGAAATCCTCCAGCGTCCGGTCTGCCATCTGCTGATAGACCGGCATCTTCTGCAGCAGAAGGATCAGCTGCCCGATAGCCAGACTTCCAATATATCCGATAAAACCGATGATCGCCCCTACGGTTATGATAACGATAATAAGCACGGTAACCTTTTTCTTCCATTTTAATTTGTCGGTGAAAAAATGGATTGCCGGAGCTACCAGCTTGGCACAGAAATATGCCAGGACAAAGGGCAGGACAAGGGGCAGCAAAAAACGAAAAACAAGAAAGAGAAGGAGGACTGTCCCTCCCAGAATCCAAAACCGTGTATTCATAATCCGTTCTCCTTTGCATTCAAAAATGACGAACTGCTTTTCTCAAAGCAATCCGCCATTTTATTATCTCCGTCTTTCTATAAAATATGTTTAATTTTGTGCTTTAAAACGATATCCTACTCCCCAAATCGTCTCAATGTACTCCGGGTTGGAGGTGTCTTTTTCCACCTTCTCACGAATCTTCTTGATATGGACTGTCACAGTGGCAATATCCCCCACCGAGGAAAAACCCCATATCTTCTGAAATAATTCTTCCTTTGGAAAAACATGATCGGGATTTCTGGCAAGAAAATACAAAAGATCAAATTCCTTTGTGGTAAAACTCTTCTCCTCATCCCGGATAAAGACTCTGCGCGCCGTCTTATCAATGCGGAGATCTCCGGTCTCTATAATCTCATTTTCCGTTTCTCTCTCTGTCGTCTGCTGTGTCAGGTCCTCATAACGGCTCAGATGCGCCTTCACCCGCGCCACCAGCTCACTTGGACTAAAGGGCTTTGTCATATAGTCGTCCGCTTTCATGCTCAGTCCCCGGATTTTATCAATATCCTCCTTCTTTGCGGAAATCATGATCACAGGCTGGAGAAAATGATTGCGGAACTTGCGGCATATCTCAATCCCATCTCTGCCTGGCAGCATCAGATCCAGAATCAGAAGATCATACTTCCCACTCATTGCCTCCTTTTCGCCCTCTATCCCATCCGTAACGATAGTCACATCAAAATCGCTTAATTCCAGATAATCCTTTTCCAGTTCGGCAATCTGCAGTTCATCTTCAATAATCAGTATTTTCTTCATAAAATCACTCCATAATTCTAATGTTTTGTCTTAATTCCCCTGTCTGTAGCTCTTTTGGCAGTGAAAAGGAGATCCTGGTTCCCCTGTCCAGTTCACTTTCTGCCCATATTTTCCCGTTGTGATCTTCTACAATCTTCTTCGCAATGGCCAGGCCAAGTCCTGTTCCCCCTGTCTTTGAATTTCTGGAATTATCTGTCCGGTAAAATCGTTCAAAAATCCGGGCAAGCTCCTGTCTCTCGATTCCCACACCATTATCCGTGACATTAATCACCAGTTCTTCACTGGATTCCTCTATATGAACAAATACCAGTCCATTTTCCTTCTGGATATATTTGACAGCATTCCCTATGATATTATTGATAACTCTCCGCAATTTCTCACCGTCAAGCTGTATCGTCAAAGACGGGGTAATATCAAACCGGTAGATCAGATTGATATTCTTCATCTCGAGATCAAGCGAGAGCTGGCTGATACACTCACTGAAATAGTCCACTGCGTTGACATACTGCCAGTGGTACTCAAAATTATTCTGGTAAATATGTGAAAAAAATGATAATTCATCTACCAGTCCTGCCATATCATCGGCTTTGTTCCGAATGGTCAACACATACTTATTCAACCGGTCCGGTGTGGCAGCAACGCCATCCAGAATTCCCTGTGCATATCCCTTGATCGCTGTCAATGGTGTCTTAAGATCATGCGTAATATTACTTATGATTTCCCGATTCAGCCGATCAGACTGATTCTTTGCCAGATCCATTTCATCCAGAGAACGGACTACATAATGGTTCAGCCACATACTCATAAATAACAAAGAAAGAACCATGGCAACAATACTTGCTACTATGGAGAAATCCAGAACCCATTTCAGAAATTCCAAATCTTTATCCTGAATCGTATATAGCGTGATGAAGGCAGTTATTACAAGAACACCCAGGACAGATTCCAAAATGATCATCCATCCCAGATACTGCTTTATTCTCTTTTGCATAACCTGCTCCATTATTTATCTTTAACTGTTTCTTAAATTTAATCTTTATCTTTTGCTTATTATACCATTATTTCAGATAAATTCTACCCTTTTTTTACAAAAAGTGACAAAATTTTATGGAAAATACTTACAATTCTTTGTTTTTACCCCAAAAGTATATATAATTTGTCTTAAAAATCTCTGCCCAGATGGTAGGAAATACTATTTTATTTTTTCATAACTATAATACCTTGACGTTAATTTTTTCTTATAGTAATATATTGAAATAAGGGAATGGGATTTTAGATCCCGTATTCAATATTACTAAGAAGAAGCTGAGGAGGATATAAATGGGAAAGATACTTTTTACATCAGAATCCGTTACAGAAGGACATCCGGATAAAATCTGCGACCAAATCTCTGATTCTATACTGGACGCCCTGCTGGAGCAGGATCCAATGAGCCGCGTCGCCTGCGAGACAGCGATCACCACCGGACTTGTTCTGGTTATGGGCGAAGTTACATCCACATCACAGATTGATATACAGAAGCTTGTCAGAGATACCATCTGCGAGATTGGCTATGATACAACAGAAAAAGGATTTGACGGAAATTTGTGCGGGGTCATGGTGGCCCTGGACAAACAATCCTCTGATATTGCCATGGGAGTTGATAAATCACTGGAATGCAAGCTGACCGACAGTGAGATCGATGCCATCGGTGCCGGCGACCAGGGCATGATGTTCGGCTATGCCACAAACGAGACAGACGATTATATGCCGTATCCGGTCTATCTGGCACACAAGCTCTCAAAGCAGCTCTCCCTCGTCCGCAAAAACGGAACGCTGCCCTACCTTCGTCCAGATGGAAAATCTCAGGTCACTGTGGAATATGATACAGACAACCGTCCGAAAAGACTCGATGCCGTGGTTATATCGTCCCAGCACAGCGACGATGTTACCTGGGAACAGATACAGGAAGATATACGCAGGCACGTCATGGATGTTGTACTGCCCGCCGAGTTGATTGATGAAGATACGAAAATATACATTAATCCCACCGGCCGCTTCGTGATCGGGGGGCCCAACGGCGACAGCGGCCTCACCGGCCGGAAGATCATTGTTGATACATACGGCGGATGGGCACGCCATGGCGGCGGCGCTTTCTCTGGAAAGGATCCGACAAAGGTAGACCGTTCTGCTGCCTATGCAGCCCGGTATGTTGCCAAGAATATCGTGGCAGCAGGCTTGTGCGACAGGGCAGAGGTTCAGTTGTCTTATGCTATCGGCGTGGCCTCCCCCACTTCCATCCGCATCGATACATTTGGAACGGGAAGGATTCCGGAAGATAAACTAATTGATATCATAACCGAGAACTTTGACCTGCGGCCGGCAGGTATTATCCAGATGCTTGATCTGCGCCGTCCCATCTATAAGCAGACAGCCGCCTATGGACACTTTGGCCGGAACGATCTGGATCTTCCCTGGGAGAAACTTGATAAAATTGATGTATTGAAAAATTATTTGAAATAGGTTATAATAGTATATGTCCGGCGTTCTTCCACCCGGACATATATCCTGCTCCCGTAGTTAAATGGATATAACAGCCCCCTCCTAAGGGGCAGTTGTGGGTTCGATTCCCGCCGGGAGTACTTACGATAAATGAAGCAATGCAAAAAATGAAATAAGCAGCAACTGGGAGCTTGCTCACAAGTTGCTGCTTATTTTATTTTTTATAGTGCGAAGCACGCGGGCTTGCGGAATGAGGTTTTCCGCAAGACTGGCATTGCGATAGCCCGTCGGATAACCATGTTTTGGCAAAATTGCCACCAACGGTTTTATTTTTTAGTATATCAGATTCCTTCAACATCTTGCGGCTGGGAGACGAAATCTGGGAAGTTTTCTTCTAACAAATTGGGGGGATTTTCTAACATGACCTCTCTCTTTTTGATCTTCGCACCTCACGTATTTGATATTTTATCTCTTTGTCTGCACAATCCTTGCAACAATAGTTCTTTTCTTTCCCCTTTTTTGCAATAAAATACTTGTGACACTTTCTGAATTTGCATTTACGAGTTTCATAAAACTGACAAAGAACTGCCAACTCATCAAAAATTATATTCATTACTATAAATGAGCAAATATAGAAATTTGCACAAAACTACCCTACCAATTTCAAAACAGCTTCAAGTGACGCACCATTTTTTATGAACTGGTGCAGATTACCGATTCGCTC
>CAJSYQ010000017.1 GCA_910574015.1 Eubacteriaceae bacterium
CCTTGAAGACGACGAGGTAGATAGGTCTGAGGTGGAAGTGCAGTAATGTATGGAGCTGACAGATACTAATAGGTCGAAGGCTTGACCTTAAGGGAAAAGAATGGATAATCTGATGTGTAGTTTTGAAGGTACGGAAGTACGTTCAGAAAAGAGAAAAGGGAAAGAAAAGATTTCTTCGGGAGAAGAATTTTTTCAATATAGGGGATAATCCTCGATAGCTCAATGGTAGAGCACTCGGCTGTTAACCGAGTTGTTGTAGGTTCGAGCCCTACTCGGGGAGTTAAAAAATCGTAAACAGTAGTATATAAAGATTTTTTTGTAATGATATCGAGTTATCTGTTGATTTATGGACAATATTCTTATTGTTCGATTTAATGTAATAGAAGATGTAAGAATCAATATAATTTTTTGAAGCCAATACAGAGAGTTAATTGAAACAGCAATCTTTTATATGATAGTGATACACTAAAAGAATTGCTGTTTTTTTGTATTGTATAATAGAAAAGGAGATAAAAGTGAGATGGGTAAAAAAAGGTTAAAAAAGTTGGGTAAGAAATGTATGGCAGGTTTGTTTGTACTGACAATTTTTGCAGGAACTTCAAGTTATGTATTTGCTGCCCAGGATGCTACTAAAAATCCGAGTGGCCATTCTTACACTCGTTGGGTAGGTCCAGCTAAATCAGCAAAATATGTTTTTAGTATTGATGGAAAACAGTACACTGGCACTAAGAAGAACACCATAGATTACAAGGATCCAACCCTTTCTCACGTGGGTCTGGTTATGTACTTAAAACATCGAGAGAGTAAATCAGGAACATATTATTATGAGTCAAGTTCCGCATATTATCGAGGATATGTGCAGAATGGATATGTCAAAGTTACAGCATAATATGCCGTTGAAAATGTGTAGGATGTCTAAATGATATAAAAGGCATCCTGCACATTATATTTTTATGTGGAAGAAGGATAGAATAAATGAAGTATTGCATAAATTTAGTAAAAATTTTTGTGAAAACACCACAAATGCTGTTGACTTATTTATTGCTTTTGGGTTTTTCTAATTATTATTTATATAAAGTTTTTACAGCATTTAGTGATGAATTTAAGGCTGCCGGGCCTTTGTCTACAGACAGCATATATTTTTATGGAGATATAAGATATATATGTATTGTTTTTTTTATATGCTGGTTTTTTATTTCATTTGAGGCGGCAAAAAAGATCGATTCCGTTAAAGAAATATTTGCCGCTATGGGGGGGAGAAGCATCCTCCCGTTTATCAGCCAGATGCTGGTTTTGCTGTGCGGGATTCTGTTATTCACTGTTAATGTTGCTATATATGCAGTTGTAGGATATTATGCTTTAGAGTGTCCTTCCTGGGTTTTGGGACAGATGGTGAAAGTATTGCTTGTTGATGTTTTTTTTCTATCCGTTGCTTCATCGGGAATGGGACTGTTGGTTTCTGCCATTAAAATAAAGTTTATGGGATATGTGATTTTTATGTTTATAGTTTTCTATATGATTCCAGATTACTATAACATTATACAGGAGAAACTGCCCTTTAGTCAGGAAATTATGGAAAGAATTCACAGTGTTATATGTTTTCTGCCACAAGATGTTACATATTCGTATGATGCATTGTATGGACTTCCTTTTGAAGGATATCGGTTAATGAGTATGCTATTCTGGGGAGTATTAGGAATCGTTTCCTTTATAAAAGTATATTTCATAAAGCGTGAGATAGTAAAAAAGGTTATAGTGGGACTGTATGGAGCAGTTGCCTTGACGATTTTACTGATTGGATTCAATCGGGGCAGTGTGCTGCGGATGGACGATGAATTACGTCATGTCACATCCTATTATGCAGAACATGAAGGCAGAGTTGAAGAGGTTGATTATGAAATTGAAAGCTATCAGATAAATTTTGAGATTACCAATAAGCTCTCAGCAGAATGCCGGCTTCATCTGCAGGGGGATACGAATCAAAAACAGTATCTGTTTACTCTATATCATGGCTATAAAGTTAAATACATTAGGGACGGGGAAGGAAACATTATGGATTTTAAGCAGGATGGTGACTATATTACTATTTATGCGGACAATCCCACGGAGTATCTTGACCTGTACTATTGTGGAAGTGGGGATATCTTTTATTCTAATGGGAATGCCTGCTTTTTGCCAGGATTTTTTACATATTATCCAAGAAGCGGTTTTGTAGAAATATTTGATACAGGTAATATGGTGTTTTCGACAAGGAAGGAAAAGAAGTCAGTGTTTGATATTGGAATTAAAGGCATGGGAAAATATATTCTGAATCTTCCGGAAGAACAGGAAAGATATAAGGGAAGTGTGGAAAATCTTACTATATTAAATGGATATTATGAAGAAATTAAGGAGGGATCCTGTAGATATATTGCACTTCCATTTCAAAAGTCCAGTTATTCACTTATAAATTCTTTTAAAAATAATGATTTGCAGAAGGAATTGACTGAATTGAAGAAGTTTCTAGGAGATTCCTCTTTTGAGATATTTGACAGTACAGCTTGTGTCTTTGTGATTCCGAATAGCACCACATTTGTTACACATGTTGAGGGATTTTATTTGACGGATTCCTATGTGCTGCTGAGTGAACAATGCCGGGCGTACAGCATATTGAAAGACAGAGTTGGAAAAGGTGCCTATGAGAGCTTGAAAAATATATTTTTCGAGTTGGAACCGAGCAAAGATTTTGATATTCAAGATATCGAACCTCATAGAAACTTTGTAAGCAGTGAGTATTATACCAAAAGAGATGAGCTGCATGATGCGGTTTTGGACAAAATGCAGACAGCAGGTGTCAGAAAGACAGCAGGGAAAATCTGGAAGTATATTTCTTCGGCTAGTTATAAGGAAGATATGGATGCGGAGTTATCATTTGTTCGATCAATTTAAAAAATACGAGGTGATATGATGATTGAGATAACTAATTTATCAAAGAAATTCAGAAAAAAGGAGGTATTAAGAGAGGTCTGCCTGAGTTTGGAGAGTGGGGCATATGGAATGCTGGGACCGAATGGAGCAGGGAAAACAACACTGCTGCGTTGTATGCTGGGGTTATATCCTGTCCGGAAGGGAGAGATTAAGTTGAATATTCCGAATTGGCAAATTGGGTATCTTCCACAAAGCTTTGGCTTATTTCGGGAGTTGTCAGTATATGATATGCTGTATTATTTTTGTGAATTGAAAAAAATACCGAAAACGGATCGGGAGAAAGTGATCTTTCAAGCACTGGATTCTGTTAATTTGGTAGAAAATAAAAAGACAAGGATATCTAAACTGTCAGGCGGCATGCAGAGAAGGGTAGGAATAGCTCAGGCAATATTGGGTAAGCCGCCGCTGATTGTATTTGACGAACCGACAGTTGGTCTTGATCCAGAGGAAAGGAAACGATTTAAAGATATGGTGTTGAAACGGAAGGAAAATAGTATTATTCTATTTTCGACACATATTGTCGGAGACATAGAGGATGTTTGCGATAAGATAATCATTATGAATAAAGGCAAGATAATTAGAGAGGGAAAGATAAGTGAAATTTGCCAAAATTCAGAGTCTGCAGGTGGATTAGAGGAGGCATATCTGAATATAATAAATGAAACAGAGGTGTAACAGCTATGAGAGCCTATTTGAAACTCGTTATGCGGCACAAATGGATTTCAGCTTACCTTCCAATTATAATTGGTTTTTGCATTTTGAGTTTTTCTAGTAGTTATTATTGTGATTTATACGCTGGGGATTTTGATACAATTCATTTATATATTATCCCTAATTTTCACATGCTGGTTTCTATGATGTCGGTTTGGTGGACAATTCTGTTTTATTCTGGTTTTGTTTCAGAGCAGGGTAATGAACTGCTCTTTTTACGTTTTAAGCCCAATCGTTTGATGGGGTGCCAGATATTTTTAGAGGTATTGTATGTTATTCTCGTTTTTTTCTATTTTTTCTTTGTGCGTGATACATATCAATTGCCCGTATCATTCTTCTATTTATTGGCAGCAGAAAGTTTCTTTATGAATGGGGTAGTATTTTTGCTGATTCACTTAACGAGAAGCATTAGTCTGTCATTAGGGAGTGTTGCTTTATACTGTGTCTTTCTTTTAAAATTTGATCAAATGGATATGTTCGGAATAATTTCAATCTTTCCGAATCCGCAGGATATCCTGGAGACGCCCGTTCACTGGTTATTGATTGATATGGCAGCTGCTATGGCATGCCATGTGATGGGAAGAATCTGTTTCCAGTATAGGAAGGTATATTTCTAAACAAAATAAAAGAATTTTGAACCTTATATGGAGGACAGCGAGGATTATCAGGAACCATTTTGCGGTTAGCCTTGGAAAAGAAAGGTTTTGGTCTCGTGAGAGATCATAACCTTTTTTAGCAGGCAGGACATGAGCCGAAACAGACAAAGGTAGAAAAATCCAATTAAAACTAAAAAAATTTATTTTTTGCAACATTTTACCATTCTGAATCGTTTAATAGTCAGAGTGATGTAAAATATTCATAAAAAAGGAGGTATTTCATGAAGAAATATGTAATCACTATTCTGTTATTTTTTCTCTTTATGGGGATCAATACAGGCACGGCTTCGGCGAAGATTTATACGGAAAATGGTATTTCGTATGAGGTGAAGCATAAAGAAGCCATAGTTACTGGCGTAAATGTATGGGAGGGTGATCTGGTTATTCCGTCTACTTTGGGGGGATTTAAGGTTACGGGCATTGGTTATGAAGCATTTAGAAGGGGGCGCTGGGAGAAAGTGACACTTCCGGACAGCATTACGGAAATTGGTATGTATGCTTTTGCAGATAATGAAAAGCTCAGATCCATCCGGCTGCCGGCTAATCTGAAATACATAGGGAATAACGCTTTTTCCGGGTGTTCGGCACTTACTGATATCCGGTTCAATAAAAAGCTAAGGGAAATTCAGTACGGGGCCTTTTCAGAGTGTATTGCATTAAAGCACATTACATTGCCGGATTCACTTGTCGAGATTAAGGAGAGAGTGTTTGAGCGCTGTTACAAATTGAGCAGTATAAAATGGGGGAAAAAAATAGCAAGGGTGGGAGAGAAAGCATTTTATAAAAATTATGCACTTAAGGCAGTTCGTATACCAGCGAGTGTAGAGGTAGTGGAAAGAGAAGCATTTAGGAAATGTGAGGATTTGAGCAGGGTTTCATTTGCAGGGGGCAGTACAAAACTGGAGGAAGGAGTTTTTATGAACTGCGTTTCGCTGAAGAAAGCAGTCCTCCCGAAGAAAATAAGAAGTGTTCCGGAAGAATCTTTTTATGGATGTAAGGCTTTGAAAACCATTACCATTCCGAAATCTGCAACGATTCTGAAAAAGAAGGCATTTTCCTACTGCAGCAGTTTGAAATCAGTAAAGATGAGTGCCAATACCTATGCTATTGGAGATGGAACATTTGCCTATACCGGACTCGCCAGGATTTCGCTTAGTCCCAATATGCAGTTTATAGGAAATGGCGCGTTCCGGGGAACGGATCTAAGGAGCATTACTCTGAAATCAAAGGTTACATTTATCGGAAACAAAGTGTTTGCCGACTGCGAGAAGCTGCGGACGATTTCTATTCCGGAGAGCGTCAGGGGAATTAATCCGGGGGCATTTAACAATTGTACCAGTCTGCGGGCGATCCATGTGGCATCAGGCAATCAGAATTATTCGAGTCAGGATGGAGTATTGTATAACAAAAATAAGACGAAGCTGATCCAGTATCCGCTTCACAAGACAAATAGGAGTTTCCGGACGCCGGCGTCACTGGATTCCATTAGAAGCAATGCCTTTAGCGGGAATGCTTATCTGCAAAATATTGTGATCCGGTCGAAGACGATTGGAGAATATGCCTTCAGCAGTATGAGTTCGCTCAAGAGTGTGACAATCCTTTCGGGGACTCAGAAGATTGGAGGAGGCTCATTTATGGGATGCCGGAAGCTGACCCGGATGACTCTGCCGGATTCTGTCACGGCCATCGGATATTCTGCTTTTGCGGAATGTAAATTCAGCAGGCTGCATATTCCCAGTTCACTAAAGAGTCTTGGAAATAATGTCTTTGAGGGATGCAAAAATATTTCACAGTTCGAGGGTGGAAGAGGGGCCAGGTTTAAAGTGCAGGATGGTATTTTATATAATTCAGATAAGACTGCGCTGATCAAGTATCCGCCGAAGAAAACAGATAAACAATTCACAGTTCCCAATAGTGTTAAGAAGGTAAGGGCCAGAGCGTTCCAGTATGCCTCCAATCTCACGAAGCTGGAGTTTGGAAATAGACTGACTTCTTTTGGATATCACGCCATCTCGGAGGCCAAAAACTTAAGATCCATCGTGATCAATTCCAGAAAGCTCTATAGTGGATATGGAAGTGCAGTGTATGACTGTAGCCGGCTTGCCGTTATTGTAGGGCCGAATACGTCAGCTCTGAGGTGGATGGCAGAATGTGCCAATGCCACACTGATCACCCTTTAAGCACTGCTTTCCTATAAGTTAAATAGGTGGGAGAATGATATAGAAAAAAACAGGCTGTTTAGTACTGGAGGATAGTAAACAGCCTGTTTTTCTGTGTTGAGCTATGTGTCCTTTGATTTATTTATGCCAGGAAACGGCTATGCCGTGGGAGCGGCCTGTCCCAGCTCCTGTCCCTGGAGAATCCTCGTCTCATAGCCGTTCTGTGTATTCTGCAGCAGATCCACCCGGGGAACTGCGCCGCGGCCCGTCAGCAGGATAATGGTGGAACCGCCGTATTCAAAATAACCTTTTTCCTTACCCCGGACTGCTTCGAATGCGGGATCGGTATTGCTGATCCGGCCTACCATAAGCGCACCCACTTCCATCTGTATGAGATCACCAAATACAGGAGAGTGGATCACTGTATATTCCCTTGTATTTTCCTTGTAAATGGGGAGGCAGTCATTGGCAATGGGATTTACGGTGTGGAAGGTGCCGTCGATATGGTAGGTTTTCGACTTCCTGCCAGAAGCGGCATAGACATACCGGTGATAATCGTCCACTGCCAGCCGGAGAATATAGGCATAACCGTTTTCAAAGCGTTCTGCCAGACTGGGACTCCGCAGCAGGGAACGGAGGGTATACTCTGTGTTTTTTACGGAAAAAGTAGTTTTCCTGCTGATGGGATATACGCATGCCTTACAGTCGCAGGGACTGATGAGAATAGAGGGATCATGGCAGACAGGGCGTTTTTCTGATTGTACTTTTCTTGTGAAGAAGTCATTAAAGGATTGGTATTGTCTGTTCTCATAGTCTTTCATGCAGATTCCATTTTTCTTTATAAAGGGCTGGATCAGCAGGGTCGAGACGGGAGAATCCAGCAGCCTGCCGGAGAGAACAGATACCCGCTTGTCCACAAGAAGTTTCAGCAGTATACGGCCGATGATATTTGTATAAAGAAATGAGAGCACCTTGTCCTGTCCTGTCGTCGTTTCCACCAGTGTACCATCCAGATCAATGTAATTCATATTGCACATTTTCCTCTCTTAAAAAATATTCAGAACACGAAACATAACAATGGCGACAAATATGATAAAGGCGGTGATAGCGGCGTTGCCAGGTTTTTTCAGCCGGAAATCCAATACGTAGAGGATTGCCACGATGAGCAGCATAAGAGCCAGTATATTTGTAAAAACTGCGGGAGGTACCAGAGGATGGAACAGATAGATCACCGGAAAGATAATGGTGATGGACGTAATGGGGAGCCCTCGGTAGCCCTTCTGTTCTTCGGTCTGGGAATCCGTATGTTTCAATTCCTCCAGCATATTGAAGTAGGCGAGACGGATCACGCCGCAGAGTACGAAAACAATCTCGATGGCGATGCCCCATGCGCTCCGCAGTCCCATATGATAGGCGATGACTACTGGTGTTACCCCGAAACAAACCATATCACAGAGGGAATCCAGTTGTACTCCGAATATTTCCATCTCCTTCGTGCGGTTCTTCATGGAACGTGCGATTTTACCGTCAAAGGTGTCGCATGCTCCGGCGAGAGCAAGGCATAAAACGGCATACTCGTAGCGGCCGTTGGAGGCCAGAGCCATGCCGACGATAGAAAGTGCTACGCCAAGATAGGTGACAATTACCGTATAATTATAGAATCCAATCATAGTTTACCTCATTTCTGCACAGGCTTTCTGTGCAATTAGTTTTTTTCATTCGACTCCTGCGGTCCCTTAACTGTCAGGTGGGTGATACAGGAAACAATCCCGCTGACGATAACTAAAACGTAGTAGCTGAATCCGCGGCTTACCAGCATGGATGCGGTGGCTGCGGTAACACTGCCAAATATGGGACTGAAGATCAGAAGGTATAGACGCTCGCTGATCCCCATTCCGCCCGGCAGCGGGAGCATATCCACAGCGATGGAGATAATGGACTGAAGAATGGTGATAGTGAAAAAATTCTCAGTTGTCAGGCCAAAGCTGCGGTAGACAACATAGGTGATGAAAAATAAAAAGAATC
Organism: Eubacteriaceae bacterium; assembly: GCA_910574015.1. Taxonomy (GTDB): domain Bacteria; phylum Bacillota; class Clostridia; order Lachnospirales; family Lachnospiraceae; genus Eubacterium_F. Next base: position 8,519 of record CAJSYQ010000017.1, read on the forward strand.
GCTGGAGAAACGAGATCAGAGTTGTGTTCAGGATCGCTATCTTATTATTTTTCAAAAATAATGCTGTCTCCTTGTATACCTCCATGGACCGGTCCAGCCGTTCCGTCCGGTTGTTCTTTTCTTTCATTAGATGCAGCTTCTTTAACAGGACAAAGCCTTTCATAATAAGAAATTTTGCCGTGTCCGGGATAAATACAAGAAAACACATCAGTGTGACACAGAAGACATTGAGTCCGATTCCCAGATAGAGAAAGAACTGGACCTCTCCTGTGAGGGTCTGGACCAGCCCCTGGCCGAATATTGCCATGGCAAGTCCGATAAAGACAAGTACAAATTTATATTCTATTGTTACCAGCATAAGGATAATGGTAGCTGTTGGAATATCGATGTTCTGCCTTTTCATGTAGTAGATCTGCATCGGCTGTCCGCCGGTGGCAGATGGGGTGATACAGCTGTAGAAAAAACCCACGAAGGAATACCGGATGCAGTTGAACAAAGGTACGCGGATCTGAACGGTGCGCAGCAGGTATTTGATGATAACGGATTCACTGCACACATAGATGACTACCAGTACAAAACCGATCACCAGAAAGATGGGGGAGATTCCGGAAATGCTGTCAAGAATGATCCCCAGATCCTGATCCTTAAATACTGCCCAAATGGTAAGCACTATCAGGGCGGCAAGAAATAGTGCATTCAATACATTTTTTCTAACTTTACTGCTCACAATGCTCTCCTTTACCTATTATAACAAGTAATTTATCATTCACCCTGTCGAAGAGACGGTGTACGATCCGGTAGGCACTGATTCTATTATTCAGCCAGAACAGGAATTCCGCCAGAGCGAGTCCTGCAACGGCGTCGGCAATATAGTGCTGCTTGGTAAACTGTGTGGACGCCGCCACCAGCAGGGCAAAAATACAAGAAAATATTTTGTAGGAAACAGATACCTTATCGCTTTTCCGTATGCCAACGTAGCATAGCCAGCTCACGAGGCAGTGGATGGACGGAAACAGATTGGCGGGCTGGTCTATTCGGTATAAAAATGCCAGCATCCAGTCGCTGAAGCTGTCTATCGTAAAGTCCGGCCGGATGTTCGTGGTGGGAAATCCGATATAGAATACAGCACATACAAGGCGCGACATCATATCGGTCATGACGAAACGGTAGAAATGCTCCCGGTCATCCCGGTGGATCCGCGCTACCAGTATATAATTTACGATCCAGAACAGATAACAGCCAAAATAAATATACATCCACTGTGATACCAGGGGAACCTGATCGTCCAGCCATGTCGTCAGATCGTGGTGATACCAGTCGGCACATAGGTACATGGTCCCGCTGTAGACAAGCATATTCAGCGCAAAACAGGAGACCAGCGGCACAATGGAATATAGCGGGATAATGGAATCGATATATTTTTTCAACCAGTTGTACATAACATCATCCTTTTGAACATATTCATTAAATAAAACATATGTGGCTATTTTACAATATTTTTTTGGATTTTGCAACTTATGATTGTTTTGAGCTGTTTTTTATGGTAATATTAGCTGGAAAATAGTATGAGCGGAGGATAAAACAATGGAAATGTTTGATGTTCTGGTGTCCGTAATTCTTGGGATCGTGGAGGGAATTACCGAATGGCTTCCCATCAGCAGTACCGGGCACATGATACTGGTAAATCAGTTTTTACAATTTTCTGATAAGGATTTTCAGGAAATGTTTCTTGTAGTAGTCCAGTTTGGAGCGATCCTTGCCGTGGTCCTTCTGTTCTGGAATAAGATCTGGCCCTTTAATTTTAAGTGCAGGAGGAATAAAGAGCCCTTTGTAAAGATGGAGATAATGCAGCTGTGGTTTAAGATCCTTGTGTCCTGCCTGCCTGCTGCGGTCGTGGGTGTTCTCTTCGATGATATAATTGATTCTCTCTTTTATAATTCTGTGGTAGTGGCCGGGGCACTTATTATATACGGCGTGCTGTTTATTATCATTGAGAGCTGGAATAAGGGAAGAAGACCTGCGGTGACGTCCATTGCTGAGATTGGTTACAATACTGCTATCATCATTGGTATTTTCCAACTTCTGGCAGCCATTGTCCCCGGCACATCCCGTTCCGGTGCGACGATCCTGGGGGCGCTGCTGATCGGCGTTGCCCGCGGTGTAGCGGCAGAGTACACATTTTATCTGGCTATTCCCGTTATGTTCGGTGCCAGTCTGCTGAAGATTGTGAAGAGCAGTTTCCACTTTGATGCCATGGGCTATGTGACACTGATCGTTGGCATGGTTGTGGCGTTCATCGTCTCGCTTTTTGTCATCCGTTTTCTGATGGGTTATATCCGAAAGCATGATTTTAAGGTATTTGGTTATTACCGGATCGCTTTGGGAGCGGTAGTTTTTTTGTATTTTGCAATTAGCGGTGCGGCTGCCATCTGACATCAGTCCAGTGAGGCGAACTGGGGATATCCAAAGTAGTTCAGCAGCCCCACATATATAGCGTAGGCAAACTGGTACTGTTCCGTGGAGAGCAGCAGTGCGTCCTCGTAATTGGATATATAGGCGAGTTCTATCAGTACGGCGGGCATGGATGTCCGCCGTAATACATATAGGGAAGGGCGGACGATCACTCCGTTATTTTTGGTGCCGAGCCGGCGGACGATTTCAGCTACGATGTCTTCTCCCATATAGTAGGCTTCTGAATCAGAGCGGTAGACGTACGCTTCGGTGCCGTTTACGGCGGGATTTACATTGGAGTTGACATGGATGCTGAGGAAGTAATCGGCGCCCCAGACGGCAGCCATATCCACCCGCTCCCGCAGGCTGGAGCTGTTGTCGTATCCAAGGATCTCTTCTGGTGTTTTCCGGGAGGTGACCGCATCAAAGCGGGGATCTGCGTTTAGTATATTGGCGAGGTAGGCGCCCACAAGATATGTGATGTCCTGCTCGCGGAGTCCGAAGCCTTCGGCCCCGGCGTTAAAACCATAGGGATTGTGTCCCTGATCGATAAAGATTCGTATTGCCATATGAGGTATCCATCCTCCGAAAGAGAGTTTTCTCAATATTATTGTATGAAAGGCAGGGGAGATTCGTGAAAACTATGCGTCTGGATAAATATCTTGCCAGTTATACCCGGATGAGCCGGAAGGAGGCCAGGGCGGCTGTGAGGAAGGGAAGGGCAGCACTGGACGGGGAAAGGGTTTTCAGGGAAGACGCCAGGGTGTCAGAAGGAATGACGGTATTTCTTGACGGCGCTGTCGTTCATGCAGAGGAGTATGTGTATTATATGCTGAACAAGCCGCCGGGGGTGGTATCGGCCACATCAGACCGGACTGAGAGGACGGTGCTGGAGCTTGTGGATACGGGGGGACGTAGGGTCTTTCCTGTGGGAAGGCTGGACAAGGACACGACGGGGCTGCTGATCCTGACGGACAATGGGGAGTTGGCCCACCGGCTCCTCTCACCGAAATATCATGTGGACAAGGTGTATGAATTCAATTATGAGGGGGAGCTTGTGCCGGATGCAGCCCGCCTGGCGGCAGAGGGCCTGGATATCGGAGAGAAGCATCGGACAGAGCCGGCACTGCTGGAACTGCCGGAATCCCGGCCGCATTTTGCGAGGCTCACCATCTCGGAGGGGAAATACCATCAGGTGAAGCGCATGGTGGCAAAGCTGGGGGGACATGTGACGGAGCTCCGGCGTGTCGCTTTTGGCGGCATCGTACTGGATGAGATACTGCAGCCGGGAGAATACCGTCCGTTGACGGAAGCGGAGATCGACTGCCTGCAGCATACTGGAAATTCGGATTGAATGGATGGAGGGAATATGGCGAAAAAGAAATATTATGCGGTAAAGAGAGGAAAGACACCTGGCATTTATCTTACCTGGGAGGATTGCAGAAGCCAGATCAGCGGATTCAGCGGTGCGGTATATAAAGGGTTTGAGACGCTGGAAGAGGCGGGGGCGTTTCTGCAGCAGGCCGGCAGGGGAGAGGCCCAGGCAGAGAGCGCTTTCCGGCAGCAGGAAGTGCCGCAGGAGTGCAGTGGTGTATTGGCTGCTGGAAAAGGAGAGGCCGTGGCATATGTGGATGGCAGCTATAATGTGAAGACAGGTGAGTATGGCTGCGGGGTCGTTTTCTTCTGTGAGGGAGAGAGGACGGAGATCAGCCGGAAGGGGGAAGATGAGGAACTGGCATCGATGCGTAATGTGGCAGGGGAAATCCTGGGGGCGGAGCTGGCGATGCGGGAGGCCGTCCGGCGGGGAGTGGGAAAACTTACGATCTTTCACGATTATCAGGGAATCGCATCCTGGTGTCTCGGGGAATGGAAGACAAATAAAGAGGGAACCATAGCGTATAAACAGTACTATGATTCCCTGAAGGGACAGATGGATATCTCGTTTCAGAAGGTCAAAGGTCATTCTGGTGATGTGTGGAATGACAGGGCGGATGAACTGGCAAGGGCTGCCTGTTCATAAAAATACATCTGTGAATTCAGAGGAGCTTTTCCTCGCTGGTCCACCTTTTCATAAGTGCCATCCGGCATAAGGAGGTGGGCTTTTTTTGTGTCCGCCAGCTGGATGGTCAGGATCTTATCGATTTTTTCTTTCAGCTCCGGAGCCTCCACGGGGAAGAGAATTTCCACCCGTTTGTCAAGATTCCGCGGCATCCAGTCCGCACTGCCCATATAGTACTCCGGTTCGCCATTATTTTCGAAATAGAAGATGCGCGCGTGCTCCAGGAAGGTACCGACAATGGAACGGACATGTATCGTTTCACTAAGGCCCGGCACGCCTGCTTTCAGGCAGCAGATGCCGCGGACGATAAGCTGGATCTCCACTCCGGCGGCTGCGGCCTCGTAGAGCGCTTCGATAATGCCCGGGTCGCACAGGGAGTTCATCTTGGCAATGATCCTTGCGGCCCTTCCCTTACCGGCGTTGTCGGTCTCCCGGCGGATCAGCGCGAGAAATTTATCCCGAAGCCACAGAGGAGCCAGCGAGAGCTTATTCCAGGCAAGGGGCTCGGAATATCCCGACAGCATATTGAAGACTGCAGTGGCATCCTCACCATACTGCTGCTTGCAGGTGAACATACCGAGATCGGTGTATAATCGGGCGGTGGAATCATTGTAATTACCGGTGCCGAGATGGACATAGCGCCGGATTCCGTCCTCCTCCCGGCGCACTACAAGAGTGATCTTACTGTGGGTTTTCAACCCTACCAGTCCATAGATTACATGGCATCCGGCTTTCTCCAGCTTGCGCGCCCAGACGATATTGTGCTCTTCATCAAACCGCGCTTTCAATTCTACCAGGACCGAGACCTGTTTTCCGTTTTCTGCCGCCTCTGCCAGTGAAGCGATAATGGGGGAATTGCTGCTGACGCGGTACAGCGTCTGTTTGATGGCCAGGACTTCCGGATCTCTCGCCGCCTTCCGCACGAAATCTACGACAGGGTTGAAACTCTCGTAGGGATGGAAGAGAAGGATATCCTTTTCCCGGATCTGTTCAAAGAGATCCCGCTCCGGATCCAGCATCCCGGGCTGCTGCGGCTGGTAGGGCCGGTCTTTCAGGTGGGCGAAGCCTTCCATGCCATATACCTTCATAAGGAATGTGAGATCCAGAGGACCGTTTATCCGGTAGATGGCGTCTTCTCCTATTTTTAATTCGCGCCGCAGGGTTTTCAGCAGCCGTTTATCGATGGTCTCCTCCACCTCCAGACGGATGGCCTCTCCCCACTGACGTTTCTTCAGCTGCTTTTCAATTTCCACCAGAAGGTCGGCGGCCTCATCCTCATCAATGGTCAGATCGGCGTTCCGCATCACCCGAAAGGGAGTTGCGCATAGCACTTTATAATTCATAAAGAGCTTCTGGATATTTTTTTCTATGATCTGTTCCAACAGGATTATGGTGGTACAGTTGTCCTCATCTGCCGGGATCGTCACGATCCGGGGCAGTACAGAAGGCACCTGTACGGTGGCAAAGTCAATGGTGTCCTTCTTTTTCTTATCCATAAGAAGGGCACCGATATTCAGGGATTTATTCCGGATCAGCGGAAATGGCCGGGATGAATCCACCGCCATGGGAGTCAGCACCGGGAACACTTCCTGCTGGAAATATGTATCTACATAATCCGATTGTTCCGGCGTCAGTTTCTCGTATTCGGTGACGATCTTCAGCCCCTCCCTGTTCAGGGCGGGCAGCAGGGATCGGTTGTAGGTGGAGTACTGGGTCGCCATAAAAGAATGGGTCACTTTCAGTATCTCGTCAATCTGTTCCTGCGATGTCATGCCGGCGATATCCTTCTTTGTATAGCCTGCGTTCACCTGATCCTTCAGGGAAGCCACGCGGATCATGAAAAATTCATCCAGGTTGGAGGCGGTGATGCTGAGGAATTTGAAACGTTCCATCAGGGGAATATTTTTGTCTCTTGCCTCGGAGAGACACCGGTAATTGAAATCGAGCCAGCTGAGCTCGCGGTTAGTAAATTTCTCTGATCTATTCATACAAAAACCTCCTTTTTGTTATTGCATAAAAGTTCATTTGTGCGCTGACAGGCTAGTGCCCGCTGCGTTTCTGACGAAGAACCGGGCGGATGCCGAATACCTCCTGGAATACATCCCCGCCGTGGTGGAACAGACCTTTTTCCAATGTGATGTCTGCCATGGTATCTGCCGTAATAGTCAGAACACCGTCTTTCAGTGTGACGCCGACATTCCTGATCTTCTGCCGGTTGCTTTTATCCAGTACATTTGCCGTTTTCAAAATAGCATTGAGCTTTACTATTGTAATATACTCATTTTCGTTGAAATCCTCATCCAGCTCCTCGTATGTCGGTATGCTGGTAGTATTGTAGCGCACCATATTTGCCACCATGGCACGCTCCCTGTTGGAGATGCCGATGATATCTGTGGACATAATGATACGGTAGGAGCATTCTCTTGTTTGGACTTCGTTTATATACGATCCGCAGCTGTGCAGGATCACGCCGATCTGCAACAGCAGCCGTTCCCGCCGGCCCAGACCGTGGAGCTTGCGGATGCGGTCAAAGATTTCCAGTGCCAGTGTCTGGACATTCTCCACATGATTCATATCTACTTTATACTTTTTGGCAATATTTTCAGCGGCGGACAGGATATCCAGGGTAAAATCATGATGCGAGGAGAGTTTTAATTTTTTCTGGGCGTAGTCTGCCACGATGCTGTCGCAGAAATCGATGGCGGACAGATAAAACTGGCTGCAGTCGGTAAGATCCGCGAGCTTTCGGCAGAGAAGGATGGTGGGGATGATCAGCTTTGCCATATCTCCCGCCAATTCCCTGGGCAGCTTCTTTTTCATCAGAAGCTTTTTTGAGATCTGTCCGTCGAAGTCCGGATCACTCTGCTGTAGATAATGGCAGATCTCAGGAATCATGCCGCCTATGGTGATGATATGGTGGATACTGACGGAATCGAGATAATATTTCTGAAATAGATTCAGGTCCCGTTCCATATATTCACTGATCAGTGCGTTGAAATCATATGCCTCGTCCTGCATTACATGAAGGAGTTCCTGGATCCGGGAGGAGCCAAGAAGCAGATTTTGGGTGGCGCACAGCTTTCCCTGGTTAAAAATGGACAGCTGGACGCTGCCAGCGCCGATATTCACCACAAGGGTACCCTCTTCGATATAGGTCTCAAACCGGTCTTCTTTCAGGGCCAGTGCCTTGTAGTACAGAAAACAGGCTTCGCTGTTGCCCTGGACTTTTACGTCAAATCCGGTCTGGATCTTGATCTGATCCACTACGACCAGACAGTTTTTTGCCTCACGCAGTCCGCTGGTAGCGTATACCTGCCAGTTTTTCGTGTTGAAATCCGCCATGATACGCTGGAAATCATTCAGTACGGTACAGATCTCACTGACTGTCTGATAGGAGATAAATCCCCTGCTGTAGGTCTCAGCTCCGAGAAAGAGCTTATGTCTCACATGAGAGAGTTCCTTTATGCCATGCTGCCTGGAAACTTCATAGATTTTCATGGACAGCTGGCTTGTGCCAATGTCGATGGCGGCAAACGTGGATAATGCCATTTCTATCCCCCCAATCGGAATCTGTTCTTACTAAGCATATCAATCCTGTTACTATATATATTACTATGAAAATGTGAAAAAAACCAGTCGCATTTCTTTTTTCCTTTTTGCGCGTAATATGCGTGTATATAGGTTGACCATTTTGCGGGTAGTGTGTATAATATTTTGTAGAGATGAGCAAAACGCATTGATTTTAAGATGAGATTTGGCTGCTAGACTTTTATTGTTGAGGGAAGACGCTTTTTAGGCATAACAAAGCTAACGTAAGTCCAAAACCTACGAAAATCAGAGAGTATTCAGTTACAAAAGTCAGGCAGTCCGTTTTAAAGATTTTAGCTTGCGGTAGGATTGACCGGAATTGCCAGTAACTGCAGCAATGGCAACAGCCAAAAGACTGATATGGGCAAGTGTGTTTAGGTTTGCAACGGAGGATTTGTTTCTTACCCACATCCGTTCCTGCCCCGTGTTTTTGAAGCGGGAATTGTAACGTTCACATTCCGTGCGGAGAGAATAGCTGCTTTTAAAATACCTGCTGTTCCTGTCGATGGAAAGCCGCAGGTCGTCCGGAATTGTAATGTATCTGGTACAGCCACGATGCTTTTTGCCATTATAAAAGTTTTTGTGATGGCATGGGCAGTCAGCATCTTTGGATGACTTTAATGGACAGCAGAACTTTTGGCGGGTGCGATTTCTATCAGAAAATTTACCATCCTTCCACATGGCAAGTCCTGCTTCACAGATGGGATTTCCCTGAGGAAGAAGTTTGGGATTTTTCGTATTACGTTTGTTTAATGGTATGATGCATTCCCCGTCATATAGCTCTTTGACCTGGTTGTAAATCTTTTTTACATCATAGCCTTTGTCAGCAAGAAAGGTACACTCCGTAACAGGAAGGAAAGCATGAGTGCCAGCAAGGATATCAAGAGCGACTGTGGAATCTGCCACTTCAGCAGTTGTGGTCATTTGATAAATAGGGAGACCGGAAATGCAGTCTACGAGGACATGGTTTTTGTAACCCCAGTAGAATTCATATTTCTTTTCGTTAGTCTGGTTGGAAGCTGTGTGTACACCGAGCTTACAGTCCTGATCTGCTTTTGGCTGGTTGTCAGGCTGGAATTTNTTAGAGAGGAAAGACTTGGGATTGTTCTGTGATGTATTGGCAGAAACAGGGGTGGAATCCAGTCCTATGAAGGAGGTATCTATGATGCCATCTGCAGCAAGGGAAAGAACCTGTGACTGCATAATGTAGGAAAGAATGGAATGGTCAAGATCTTTCAGGAAGCGGTCAAAAGTCCAGTATGAAGGAAGCGGCAGGGAAATATCAAAGCCGCAGTAATGGGCAATGAGAAGATTATTATTGAGATAATCGACAAGGTCAGTAATCATGGGGAAGCCTTCACATTTCATGACAATGAAGGCACAAATCATGGCGTGGTTGGAAAAACCTTTACGTCCCGTTTTTGGGTATTCCTGAACGAAAGACAGATCAAGATTCAGGAAAAGGGAATCATAAAATTTAGCAACAGGTTGAGAGGTAAAAAGACGGATGTCTTGAATGATTTGTTGACGGTAGATAGCAATCAGCTCCTTTCGGTGAATTTGTTTTGGCAACTTAATTATACCATTTGGAGCTGGTTGTTACTATAAATACAGAACCAAAGGTTCTGGGAACTAAAGGTTCTGGGAGTGATAAAAGAGGTTGCCATGCCTCGCAAATCCGCATAAATACTGAATGTGTGGAGTTTTGCTCATGGCTATCAAAACAATAAGGGGAGTGGGGTATCGGATTGATGTGGAAAAATAAATCAAGCCTTACAGTGAAAATATTTTTAATAACAATGGCTCTGTTGGTTGCAGCTTGTAGCATTTCCGTTTTGTGTATGGCAAAGTACATTCCAGAAACCTATGGCAGTCAATTATCTGAGCGTTTACAGAACGAAGCCCAAGAGTTAGTCCAAGAGTTAGGGGAATGTACAAGTCTTGAAGATTGTTATACATTAGTGGATTCCTTTTCGCTAGAAATGGATGCACGAGTTTCCATCAATGACCAAGATGGGTATTTAATTTATCCAGAAGCGGGTGGGAAGATAGATATGTCAAATGACACAGTTGCAGTTATGAAAGATGAAGATGAACACAGCCGGGCTGTAGAGGATGAACTATTATCAGGAATCATGTTTCCATTCACAATAAAAAACACGGGTGAAGGGTATATTTTGGAAGTGCATGGAAAATCCTCACCAATAAATCAAGCAGCGTCCGCAATACAAGAAACACTGCCCACTATATTGATAGGGATTTTTATATTGTCTATTTTATGCTCTTTTTTTTATTCACATTATATAACAAATCCAATTATAGAAATAAGCAAAGTGTCAGAACGGATGGCAGAGCTTGATTTTAGCATGAAAAGTGATTTGAAAAGGAATGACGAGGTAGGCGTTTTGTCGGAAAGCCTAAACGCTCTTTCGGGGAATCTTGAAAAGACATTGCATGAGTTGGAAAGTGAGATTAGAAAAGAGAAGGAGCTTGAGAAAAAACAACGGAATTTCTTTGCGTCCGCATCCCATGACCTTAAAACGCCGATTGCTATTTTGATAGGGCATTTAAATGGGATTCTGGATGGCGTTGGAGATTATAAGAACGCAAAACCATATATAGAGCGTTCGATTGCAATAGCGGAACAGATGAATCAACTGGTACAATCCCTTCTGTTTATCGCTTATGTAGAAAATGGAACAGTTATGCCAGTGTTTGAAAAGTCAGATTTTGCAGAGCTGGTTCGGCGCAGCGTGGGGGAGATGTCCTGTTTGATTGAAGATAAAGGACAGCAGTTATCTGTTGATATCCCAGATAGGGCTATCTGTTGGTTTGACGGTGATATGATGGAGCGTGTAATAAAAAACCTTTTGGAAAATGCCATTAAATATTCGCCCGTTAAGGGGAGCATAGCAATATCTATGTCGCAAGACCGAAATGCAAACATAAAATTTGAAATAGAAAACACAGGCGTTACCATTCCAAATGCTTCACTGCCCCATCTATTTGAGCCATTTTACCGTGTTGACGCTTCACGAAGCAAAGAGAATGGCGGTAACGGATTAGGTATGTATATTATAAAGACATTATTAGAAAGCCATGACGCTTCCTATGGAATCTGCAATACGGATAGTGGGGTGAAATTTCAATTCTGCCTTACAGCGTCAAAAATCCACAGGAAATCCATATAAACTCCAACAAGAATCCAAATAGCCTTAGTAAAATGTAGTCGTTCCAATGGAGCGACTATTTTAATGAAAGCGAGGTAGCAAAATGTTCAAAGCAAAATGGTTAGGAGTGCTTGCTGTAACTGCCATTGTGGGAGGCAGCGTGGTAAGCGTGGCTGCGGCAAATGCTAAAAGTGTTGAAACTATCGTTGATACTGAATCAGATGGCGTAATGTCATACACGGATGACAACGGCAATATCTGGTGTAGTGTAAACAATGGGGAAACATGGATGTCTGCATCCGATTATGAGAAAGAAAACACAGTTTCGGCTATTGAATGGTGGACTTACGATGAGTACAAGGCATGGGCAGAGCAGGAAAAGGCTGATATGCAGAAAATGGCTGATGAAAAAGCTGTTGTGGAAACCAGCGAAGGCACTGTTGTGTGGACACAGGAAATGACGGATGAAATTGTTGCAGAGAATGAGCGGATTCTTGAAGATATTAAGAACGGTGTGCTTGTTTCTAAATCTGTAGACGGCGACAGTGAAGGAATGGCATCCTACAATCCTAATGATATTGCAACAATCTGCGACTAAAGAAGCATAACAATGCCGTTGATTTGATGTAAAGTCCATTGTGCAGGAAATAGGTGCTGTTTTTCAATAAGTTATATAGATGTATATTCGGTGTTCCATAAAAAGATAGTGTCCTATTTTGCTGCATACCTGCCCGCTGAAGCATTATTAAGTGGGCAGGTAAATTTTAATATGCTGTTAGCGAATAAAAAAATTGTACTAATGGGTTCTATTCATCCCGCCATATAAAAAAACGGTGTTATGGTGGGCTGATTTGCTACGCCCGAAAAGACTTAACAAATACTCTCCAGACCTGTTTTAAAGTTTGGAGGGATTTTTTTATGTCCTTTTTTCGGGCAGTTATCCATCTGCTCACGCAACGCAGAGTTTATCCATACATAGAATATTGGGGATTGGCAGGAAGCCAGTTAAAAAAATCCCTGCCCATGCAACGCTACTTCTCACCATGAAACCAGAAGTAGAATCTCCACTTAACAGAATATGTATCTCCTATAACCGTAGAGGTCACAGAGCCTTTGCGGTTTTTCTTTTGTCGTTTTTTATCGGAATGTGCCGCAGGGCTGTATTTGATATTCGTTGCCACTCCCCGCCCTCTCCATCTGGATTTTAGCATTTCAAAAATTCAGATGGGAGGTACTTACGGTGAAGTATGCACCAAGAAAAGTATATATCAAAGAAAGCGGCGGTTATGCGGAATTAACCTATAAGGATTTCTGCCGCCGCAGGCAAACCGACCAGAGTTACATGGACAAGCTGTTTATCCCCGTGCAGGGCTGTCTGCTTGAGGTAGTGCGGGAACAGTATGTAGAGTTCTACAAAGATAAAGAACGGTGGCGTTATCTGAAAAAACTGGACACGAACCACAGCCTGCTTTCATTGGAGGGATTTACGGACAGCGAGGGAAATGTGCTTGACTTCGTTATTGATGAAACGGTAGACGTTGCGGAAACCGTTGTCCATGCGGTGATGGTGGACAGGCTGAAAACAGCCATGTCTTTGTTGTCGGACAGTGAACAGACGTTGATACAAGCAATCTTTTTTGGAGAACTGTCCGAGCGGGAAGTCGGATTGCGGTTAGGTGTGACGCAGAGCGTTGTGAACAAGCGCAAAGCTAAAATCCTTGCGAAGCTGAGAAAGATAATCGAAAACAAAATTTAAGGCGTTCAGCCCCTTTGTTTTTTCCTTTGGGAAAATGAGGGGGTTTTTGCCTGCCCTCTCAATCAATTCTGATTGGAGGAAATAAGGATGGCATACAACCACGGACGGGAGGACAGGAAATGGCGTATCTGGAAAGAAGCGGAAGAAAAGATTCTGCGTGAGTGCGGCGTTGATGAAGCGGTCATTGAACAAATCCGCACAGACGACAGGGCAGATTTTAATTCCAACAGGCGGTTTTACCGATGGGCGAGCGACTTCGGCGAATACCTTGAGGGCATGGCGGACAGGGAGAAGCAGTCGGAGGTAAGGTCTGTTTCTGATTTACTGGACGAGATTGAGGACGAAACCCTGTACCTTGCCTTAATCACGGTGGATAGGCGCACGTTACAAATCGTCCTGCTGAAAATGCAGGGCTATTCCACAAAGGAGATTGCCCCGCTTGTGCATTTAACGGCAGGGGCTGTCTATGCAAGGCTCAATCATCTGCGGAAGAAGCTACGGAAAATTTTATAAGCGGCTAATATACCCTGCTTTCCTATGGGCTATCGGGTGAGGGGCACCCCCCTCATTCAATTCTTTTCGGGAGGAAAGCAGGATGGCATATAGGGATAAGACATACACGCTTCGGGAGGAATCCACGGAAAGCGGCAAAAGGTATTTTATCAGTTTTAAGGACGGGCAGGGGGAACACCACGAGTTAGAAGTGTCCGAGCAGCTCTTTCTTGAATTTCGGCAGATGGAACGCAGGAACAGAAACCTTCAGCAATGGAACCAGCGGCACAGGGAGTTTAACGAGGTGTGGGATGAAACGCTTTACAGACGTGCGTTAAGAGTGCCTAAAACGCTTGATGAAAGAATGATGGAAAAAGAACGGAATGAACTGTTTTACAAAGCTGTTGCCCGACTGCCAGAGATACAAAGACGGCGTTTCCTGCTTTATTACGAGTATGATTTTAATTTTTACCAAATCGCAGAGATGGAGCATTGCACCGCTTCCGCTGTCCAGAAGTCTGTTTCGGTTGCAAGGGAGAAAGTCAAGGCAGAAATGAGGAAATATCTCCAACCTTGACTGTTACCGCCCGAAAAAGAAATCCGCTTTTTATCGGCGTAGGATTGGCGGCATTACATACTCTCACTTCTTTTTGTGGGAGTAAATCTTTTTAAGGAGGTCAACGCCTATGTGCAACAAAACCAAAGACACCGCCCGAAAGGAGGAATCCCATGCAGAAGCTTCAGACAGTCAACGCCGACACGCTCCTTTATGAGCCGCTTGAAAAGCCGTCCTTTGTGGTGGACGGTCTGATACCCACGGGTTTAATCCTGTTCTGCGGCTCACAGAAAATCGGCAAGAGCTGGCTCATGTTAAAGCTCTGCCTATGCGTGTCGCAGGGAATCCCCTTATGGGATATGCCAACACAGGAGGGCGATGTGCTTTATCTTTGCCTTGAGGACACGTTCTGCCGCATACAAGACAGGCTGTTTCGCTTGACGGACGAAGCAAGCGGGCGGCTCCACTTTGCGGTGGCAAGCGATAAGCTGTCAGACGGTCTTATCGTGCAGTTGGAAGATTATCTGAAAGAATATCCCGACAGCAGGCTCATTGTGATTGACACCTTGCAGAAAGTCCGCACCGCATCCAAAGACAATGCCTATGCAAGCGATTATGGGGACATCTCCCTTATCAAAGACTTTGCCGACAGGCACTCATTGGCGGTCATTGTCGTACACCACATCCGAAAGCAGAATGACAGCGACGTGTTCAACAAAGTGTCTGGCACGACGGGATTGACGGGGAGTGCGGACGCAACCTTTGTTCTGGAACAGGAAAGCCGTGCGTCTAATGCTGCCAAGCTGTATGTGACGGGCAGGGACACGCCCTATCAGGAGTTTAAGCTCCGTTTCCGTGATTGCAGTTGGGAACTGGTGGAGCGTAAGGAGCAGGAACAGCTTGCCAAAGAAGCGATACCAGACGTCCTTTTTCGGATTGTAAATTTTATGCAGGACAAAGAGGAATGGACTGGCACAGCCACAGAGTTATTAGACGCTCTGGGGGAAACAGAAACAGCGGCAAATGTCTTGACAAAGTGGATGAACGAGTACCGCCTTGACTTCCTGCTTGAAAACCATATCCGTTATGATTTCAGCCGCAGGAGCAGCGGACGGATGATTTCCCTTGCTGTTGCCACCGACATTTAAACCTATGTGACATTGGCGGCTTTACCTTATGCGTGACGGTCATGACGGTGATGACGGTGTTTTTGGGATACCCCCTGCCACTGTCACCGTCATAGCGGATGTATGTAAAATCGGCGGCTCTGCCCTGCGGGTGACAGCGGTGACGGTGGTGACGGCAATATTGGGATACACCGCCGCTGTCATCCCTACGGGAGAACACCCCGTAAACGCAAGATGCAGGCGTGGGCTTTGCTCGCCCTTTTCGGCTCGTAAAGCCACCCCTGCGGTCAGAAAAATCCCCCAATTTTTCCGACTGCGTTTACAGGGTGTAACACACTACACTTTGCCCTGCAAAGAGCCGTGTGCCAGACGTTCCCTCTGGACTCCCTTAAAGCAGGGCTTGCGCCCTGCCCCATCCTGCGCCTTACGGCTTCGGATGGAAGAATGACGGCGTGACAGTGACGGTTATGACTGGCGATAGGGGGTATCCCAAAATCACCGTCATCATCGTCATGACCGTCACGCATACAGATTACCCGCCGAAAGAAAGGAGGAATCATGCCATGCCCTATGCAATCCTGCGTTTCCAGAAACGCAAGGTAGGCGGCGTTGCGGCTTGTGAACGCCACAACGAGCGGAAGAAAGAAGCCTATAAAAGCAACCCAGATATTGATATGGAACGCTCCAAGAATAACTATCATCTTGTGAAGCCGCCCCGCTACACCTACAAGAAAGAGATAAACCAAATGGTAAAAGAAGCGGGCTGTAAGGTAAGGAAAGACAGCGTGATGATGGTGGAAACACTCATCACCGCTTCGCCAGAATTTATGAACAGCTTACCGCCCGAAGAACAAAAAGCCTATTTCCAGACGGCTCTTGACTTCATTTCAGAGCGTGTGGGAAAGAAAAATATCCTTTCCGCAGTCGTCCACATGGACGAGAGGACGCCCCATATGCACCTATGCTTTGTGCCGCTTACGCCCGACAACAAGCTGTCAGCGAAGTCCATTTTAGGCAACCAGAAATCCCTATCCGAATGGCAGACCGCCTACCATGAGCGGATGTCCGCACGGTGGGGCGAATTGGAAAGAGGTCAATCCTCAATGGAAACGAAGCGGAAACACATCCCCACATGGCTCTATAAGTTGGGCGGCAGGCTGGATAAACAGTATGCGGAAATCGTGTCTGCCCTCTCCGACATCAACGCCTTTAATGCGGGCAAGAAAAGGGATAAGGCGTTAGAACTGCTCTCCGCATGGCTTCCAGACGTGGAGAAATTCTCTAAGGAAATCGGCAAACAGCAGGCGTATATCGACAGCTTGAAAGAGAGAATCGGGCAGGAATCCGACTATGCGGGGCGTATGCGTGATGAAAAGTACGAGCAGGAACTAAAGGTACAGAAAGCCAACCAGAGGATATTTGAATTGCAGAGAACCAACGAGCAGATGGGGCGGTTGCTCTCCAAAATCCCGCCAGAGATATTAGAAGAATTGCAGAAAGGCAATCGGAACAGAGCGAAAGAAAGGTAGGAACGTGAATGAAGAAACAGGATTTTAAGGTATTAAAGACCGCAGATTTGTACCCGTTTCCCGACAACCCATTTCATGTGGTGGAGGACGAAATGCTGTCAGAATTAGCGGAAAGCATCAAAGAGTTTGGCATTGTAACGCCGATAATCACACGCCCGAAAGAGGACGGGAGCGGCTATGAAATCATTGCGGGACAGCGGCGTGTCCGTGCTTCCGAGCTTGCAGGGATAAACACAATCCCCGCTTTTGTCCTGCCCTTAGACCGTGACCGAGCCATCATCACTCTTGTGGACAGCAATCTCCAAAGAGAAAATATCCTGCCATCGGAGCGGGCGTTCGCCTACAAGATGAAGTCCGAAGCCATGAAGCGGCAGGGCTTCCGCACAGACTTAACCTCGTCACAAGTTGGGACGAAGTTGCGGACGGATGATAAAGTGGCGCAGGGCTTCGGCGTTGGCAGGATGACCGTGCAGAGATTTATCCGATTGACGGAACTGATACCGCCGGTTTTGCAGATGGTGGACGGGGGGAAAATCGCCCTCACGCCTGCGGTGGAACTGTCCTTTTTGAAGAAAGGCGAGCAGGAAAACCTATTCGCCACGATGGAAAGCGAGGAAGCAACGCCCTCACTCTCACAGGCACAGCGGACGAAAACCTTGAGCCAGAGCGGGCGGCTTGACATGGACGCCATCTTTGCGATTATGACGGAGGAAAAGGGAAACCAGAAAGAAACCGTGAAAATCGGCATGGAGCGGTTAAAGAAATACTTCCCAAAAGGCACAACGCCGAAGCAGATGGAGGACACCATCATCAAACTTTTGGAGCGTGAATTGCAGAGGAAACGGGGCAGGGACAGCCGCTAATCTTCTCTTTTCGGGAGGTAAATATAAAAAGCATTGTGAGAAAAAAGACAGCCAAATAAGACAGAGAGTTGAGGTAGGAAATGAAAGAAATCCAGTACAAGATTGTAAAGGAAATCGCCGTATTATCTACGAGCGACAGCAGCTATACAAAGGAAATCAATTTAATCTCATGGAACGGGAAAGAGCCAAAGTATGATGTCCGCAGCTTTTCCCCTAACCGTGAGAAGTGCGGAAAGGGAATTACGTTGACCGCTGATGAAGCGGCGGCTCTCCTTAAAGCATTGCAGGAAGAATTGAACAGCAGGGATTGATTGTGTCTGATTGGCAGGGTTGGGACGTTTCCAGACGCTCCCCTGCCCTGTCTGGAAAGGAAGATTTGAATATGGGCGAGGATAAGACAGCAAATAAAAAGAGAAAGCGTATTGTGGCAGGACAGCCAGTGCAGATGATTGTCAGCCGTGAATATGTCGGCACACAGACCGTTGCCGAAGCGTTCATCCCGATTATCTCCGAGGACATCCGAAAGAGCATTACGGGAAATGACACCTTCGACAATGACGGTTTATCCGCTTAGAATGTACGCAATGGAACATGAAACCTATTAGAGCAAAGACGGAGGTTTAACAGTATGGCAGGGATAAAAATGGGGAATCAGATTTATGAAGTCGGCATTTACTGCCGCTTGTCAAAGGACGATGGCACGGAAAACGAGAGTGCGAGCATTGCCACGCAGAAATCCATCCTTACGGATTATGTGAAAAAGCAGGGCTGGCACTTAGCAAAAACGTATGTGGACGACGGTTATTCTGGTACGAATTTCCAAAGACCGAGCTTCCAGAACATGATTAAGGACATTGAAAACGGGCTGATAAACTGCGTGATTACGAAAGATTTATCGAGATTGGGGAGGAATTATCTTGACTGCGGGCTGTATCTGGAAGTCTTTTTCCCAGAGCATAATGTGAGGTATATAGCGGTCAATGACGGCGTGGACACGCTCAATAAATCGGCGATGGACATCACGCCATTCCGCAATATTCTGAATGAAATGTATTCTGCCGATGTGTCAGTCAAGATAAAATCGGCGTACCGTGCGAGGTTTCAGCAGGGGAAATTCATGGGGACGTATGCACCCTACGGCTATATCAAAGACCCTGCCGACCACAACCATCTGCTGATAGATGATAAGGTGGCGCACGTTGTAAGGGAGATATTTGACCTTGCGCTTGCGGGAAACGGAATCTCCAAAATCCGCAAGCACATCAATAAACAGCACGTTTTACGCCCTGCCGCTTATGCGGCGGAGCAGGGGGCGGTAGGCTATGAGAGATACTTTGAGGACAACGAAGAAAACCGTTATATCTGGAGTGAGAACAGCTTGAGGAATATTTTAAGAAGCCCTATCTATGCAGGAAACCTTGCAGGCTACAAGCGGATTGCCGCCAACATGAAAAGCAAGAAAAGACCGTCCAAGCTGCCAGAAGAATGGGAAGTGATACCCGACACCCATGAGGGCATAGTCACACAAGAAGAATTTGATACTGTCCAACAGCTTATGACGAGCCGCAGACGGGAAAAGAATAAGGGTGACTTTGAGAATATTTTTTCAGGTGTTATCAAGTGTGCGGACTGCGGCTATGCTCTGCGGGCGATGAGCGCAAACAGGAGGAAACGCCCCGACATTATCGACTGCGTACAATACACCTGTAATAATTATGGCAGGTATGGCAACGTCATGTGTACCGCACACGCCATTGAAGCGAGGGACTTATTCAACGCCGTCCTTGCCGATATTAACCGTTTTGCAGATATGGCGGTGAATGACGAGAGGGCGGTGAGGGCGATTGAGAAGCGGCTCACGGAAACAGACCAGAGCAAGGCAAAGGCAATGGAGAAAGAACGGAAGAAGCTGAACAAACGCCTTGCGGAGCTTGACAGGCTGTTTTCCTCTCTCTATGAGGATAAGGTCATGGAGCGTATCACTGAGCGGAATTTTGAGATGATGTCGGGGAAATACCAGAAAGAACAGCTTGAAATCGAAGCAAGACTGAAAGAAGTAACGGAAACGATTAACGAAAGCTACGAGAAATCGCAGGGAATCCGTGACTTCCTCTCCCTTATCCGCAACTATCAAGGTTTGAAAGAACTGGACGCAACAGTGATAAATGCACTGATAGACAAGATACTTGTTTCGGAGCGTGAAAAATCGGCAGACGGAACAGTGAAGCAGGAAATCAAGATTTACTATAAATTCATCGGCTTTGTCGGTGAATTACATATCACACCCACAAAGCGGTGGACAGCATTAAAGCCTAAGAATTGTACAGTGTGCGGTGTTGAATACGTCCCCCGCTCCGCAATATCGAAGTATTGTCCAGAGTGCAGGGGAAAGATAAGAAAGGCTCAAGGGACAGAAACGAAACGTAGGAGCAGAGAACGAAACAGACAGGTATGTATTGAACTGTCCGCAAAAAATGACCGACTGATTTGGAACAGCGTCAAGGCAGGCTCGAAAGGCAGGGCAATATGTTCCCAGAGGTTGAAGTTTACCGCTATGTGACGGAACAGACTTTTGATGCCTACCTCTTTCAGTTGGTGGAGGGAAAGCAGAAATTTATCAGCCAGATAATGACGAGCAAAAGCCCCGTCCGTTCTGCCGAGGACGTGGACGAAGTGGCTCTCTCCTTTGCGGAGGTCAAAATGCTTGCCACAGGCGACGAGCGTTTCAAGGAAAAAATGGATTTGGATATGCAGGTGGCGAAGCTGAAAGTCTTGAAGCAGAGCTATCTTTCCGAGCATTACGACCTTGAGGACAGGATACTGAAGCACTACCCGCAGGAGATTAAAGACTATGAGGAACGCATTACGGCCTATGGGAATGATGTGGAGATTGCCAGTCAGCATAAGCCGCAGGGGGAGGATAAGTTCTGCCCCATGACCTTAAAAGGCGTGACCTACAAAGAAAAAGCGGATGCAGGCGAGATGCTTCTTGCCATCTGTAAGGAAAATCCGTTGTCACAGCCTATAGAAATTGGCAGCTACCGTGGCTTTCAGATGGAGGTTTACTATGATACCGTCAATGCCCACTACTGTTTAAATCTCTGCGGAATGAGGAAACACAAGGTGGATTTAGGCGTGGACGCTCTGGGCAATCTGACCAGAATTGAAAATGAGATTGCCAAACTCCCTGCCAGACTGGAAGCCGCCAAGACCAGAAAGGAGGAAACCATCGCACAGCTTGAAACCGCAAAAGAGGAAGTAAAGAAACCATTTGCCTTTGAAGATGAGCTGAAAGAAAAGACGGAGCGGCTGAACGCCCTCAATATCGAACTGAATCTGAATGAAAAGGACAATGCTGTTATTGACGATGAGCCAGAGCAGAACGATGAGCAGCCAGAGAAAAAAAGCACAGACAGAGAGAGGTAAAATCCAGTTTGCACATTTGTATTGAGGATTTCTGGGCAGTATAATAAGTGACGATAAGAAAAAGTCGGAGGTGAGGAACAATGTCTGATGCATTCAGATTTGAAACTTTTGTAGACGTCCACAGCAATATCTTTAATGAATACCTTGGCTCTGTCATAGCAAAGCTGTCCAGAGAAAATGAGGATTACCGTGCCATAAGAGCTGAAATTGAGAGCCTTTATGAGAAATATCCGAAAGTCTTAGGCGTGTTTGACACGGAAACATCGGCGGAACTGACCGAGGAGGAATGTGCCACACTGATTAAAGTGATGGGGCTTAGAAACAAACTTACGGATATGGAGATGCAGTCGGTTTACTTCCGTGGCTGCTATGACAGCGTAGGGTATCTGAAAAAAGCAGGGATTTTATAATGGACTGACCGAGGAAAAGGCGGTGTCGGCGTGAGTGCTGATGCCGTCTTTTACATAGCTGAATGAACATATAAGTTTATGCAGTAAAGGACAGTAACTGGATTTCTTGAAAAGTTCATAATCTGGGAGTATAATAAAAAACACATATTTGTATTGTTAGGAGATAGCCATAATATGAAAAATAAGTTTGGAAACAAGGCGGTAAGTTCAGCGAGCATTATTGGCGGAGATGATAAACCCACTGCTTTTTTTATAGTAGGAAAAAGTGATTTAAAACGGACGCTCAAGCAGAATATCCAAAAATTTCTTTATGATGTGAGAAAAAAGCGGATTGTCAAATCGTTAAAAGCAAATCCACATTCTATGGAGCAGGTAGCTGATTATATTATGAATGAATTAGGATTCTTGGAGGTTGATAAGTCAGAACCAGAATATAAAACAGAATATTCTCAAATGAGGGCATCTTTCATTATGCAGTATAAGCCTGAATTGCTTGGAGATTTGGAGGAAGCTCCAAAACTTGAGAATCATGAGGAAGAAACTATAAAACTTTTTATGGAGCAGATAGAGCAAAGGCAGAAAGCAGCAGAAGATATTCCGCCAGATATTTTTGATATTGATTTACACATGTATAAAAAGGACGATGTAAATAATCAATCAAAAATAATAGTTGAAAAGAATTATGGCTATATTGGCGGTTCAGCATCTGGCTCAAAAAATGGGTTTATGAAAGAGTTTGACAAAACATTCAGAAAAGTTTATCAATATTATGGCGTTACCCAAAAGGATATTGATAACAATACAAAGAGATACATAGAGCTTGTAAAAACACTTGCCAGAAGATAGCGGCATTGGCATATGGCAGAGTTTTCAACCGTATTTTTATCAGTGTTCTATATAGCTGCATGGAGATAAAGCAAATGTGTATCATAAGAGAGGTGTATTGATGAAAGAGTATATTACAAAGCGGGTACATGAATTGTACTGGAAAGAAGATATAAATTGTGCAAGGACAGCACTTGTCTGTTTGAGCGAATTATTTGAAATTGCCATTGAGCCGCAAACAATCTGGTCTACGGTTGGATTGCATGGTGCGGGTGGATATAGGGCACAGTGCGGTTTGGTTGAAGGCTCGCTTATGTTTATAGGAATTTATCTTCACACGATAGGGAAAACAGAAGATGAAATTGTATCTGCCTGCTATAATTTTGCGTCTGCCTTTGATAGAGAATTTGGTTCATTAAGATGTTTTGAGTTACGTCCTACGGGTTTTTCAGAGAATGACCCACCACATATGTGTGAAAATTTGACTTGTGATGGGATTGGATTTACCTATCAATATATTTTAGGAATCACAAAGCAGTAGACAGCTTTTTGTTTGCGACCGACTTTCAATTACAATTTTATAATATTATACATAGCCGGGAGGTTTTTATTTACGAAAATCTCTCGGCTTATTTTATTTTCAAGGAGGTGAGTGATTGAATTACCAAGAGTACAGACAGTCCCTTAATCAAAAACTGGCTGAAAAAGTACAGCGTGAGCTTGCCGATTTCCGTGAGGACATCCTAAGCAAAAGCCCGCAGGAGATTTACGATGCTGCATATCAGATTATCTTGAAGAATGATATTGCGGAGTGCTTTTCAAAAGCGGAGTATTCCCCGCAGGCGGCAAAAGCCCTTATGAAATCCCCGAATCTTTTGCAGGATATTTATGAGGAATGGCTTGAAAAGGACGATTCCCATATGGAAGATTTACGCCAGACTATTGCTGATTTTAAGTCGTATATGGTTAAGACGGAAAAAATTTTATCTGGGAAAGAAAGGTGATTGCCCATTGAGAAGCAGCAGACCCTATGTGCAGATTGATCCAGACGTGCTTGAGCGGGCAAGGCAGATAGACCTGCTTTCTTATCTTCGGGCTTATGAGCTGAGCAATCTTGTCAAGGTCAAAGGCACAACAAACGTGTACTGTACCGCCGAGCATGACAGTTTAAAGATTTCCAACGGCAAGTGGTACTGGTGGTCGAGGGGCTTCGGCGGCTATTCTGCCCTTGATTATCTGATGAAAGTTAAGGAATACGGCTTTGTGGAAGCCGTGGAAATCCTCACGGGGCAGACGATGGCGGACTGGAAACCACCGCCCCCTGCCGTGAAAAAGGACGAGCCAAAGGTGTTGCTCCTGCCGCCGAAGAACAAAAATTGCGACAGGGTGACGGAGTATCTTTTCGGGCGTGGCATTGATTATAAGCTTATCCAAGAGTGCATTTCCGAGGGGATTATCTTTGAGAGTGCCGACTACCACAATGCCGTTTTTATCGGAAAAGATGAAAGTGGAACGCCGAAATATGCCGCCTGTCGTGGCACAGTCAGCAGCTTCAAGCGTGACGCATCGGGCAGTGACAAACGGTATTCGTTTCGGCTTCTGGCGGGAGAGCCGTGTTCTTCGGTGCATTTATTTGAAGCCGCCATTGATTTATTGTCCTATGCCACCTATTTAAAGTGTGAGGGGAAAGATTATAAAGCGGAAAACCTGCTCTCTTTGTCGGGCGTGTATCAGCCAAAGAAAGAGATAAAAGACAGCAAAATCCCCGTTGCCCTCACGACTTTTTTGAAAGCAAACCCACAAATTAAAACTATATTTCTGCATCTGGATAAGGATAAGGCAGGTCGGTTATGTACCGCCGCCTTGAAAGAATTATTGCAGAAAGACTACCGAATCGTTGATGAACCGCCGCCAGTCGGCAAGGACTTCAACGATTTTTTAATGTCCTATCTGGGGATTGCAAGGCAGAAACAGAGCCGTGAAAGGGGGGATGCCCGTTGATTGTCGGATGATTTTTTCTAAAAACAGCCAGACAGAGAAGAAAAATATGCAAAGAAAGAGAGGAATTTGCCATTGAAACAGTATGAAGTTACACTCACAGGTCACTTTGAAAAGACCGTTTCCATCTATGCAGACAGCCCCGAACAGGCAGCGGAAAAGTTAAAGATTATCCTGTTTGACACCGACCTTGTGAGGTTTTCCGATGGGGATTTTGTCTGCGGCGAAGCGGATATTAAGGACGAAGATGAGGACGGATGTGAAGAAATAGAAACCGAGGGCGGGGGATTTGAGAATGAAGATTGTTCTGGCTGTCCGTACTTCTGCCCCGTGTGTGGAGAATGTATGTATGAGGGCGAAGATTAAAGACACGTCTTACCAAGCACTGAATTTGGTTATCCATCTGCCGATGGAAACAAAATTCGCTTGTTAGGGGAAAGCTCCCCTAATACCCCGTAAAAAGAACAATGCCAAAGTATGCCGCCATGCCGTGTGCGGCACGGCGGTCACAGAAAGGAATCCAAGAATGAGTGAGTTTTTATATTTTATCCTCGGCGCAACGCTCGGCGGCATGGTCGGCGTGGCGGCTATGTGTGTGTTGCAGATTCACAGGCTGTCCGAGGGAAAGGGGGATTTGGATGCGGAAACGAAACGTGCAGATACTGTTCCGACTGACCGAGGAAGAAGCTGAATACCTCTGCTCCCTTGCGGAGAGGGCGGGACACTCCAGACAAGCCCTGCTCCAGTCGATGGTCATGGGCTACCGCCTATGTGAGAAGCCAGACCCAGAGTTTTATAAAATCATGCGGGAATTGTCCGCCATCGGCAACCGCATCAACCAGCTTGCGGCAAAGGCGAACGCCTTAAACTTTGTGGACACGCCGATGCTCTATGACGAAGCCAAACGGTGGCGGGACTTCCGTCTGGACGTGAGCAGGAGCTACCTTGTTCCGAGGAAGATGTCTGGCTGATGGCGGTCTGCGAAATCTGGGACGTAAAGGGCAGGCTCGACCATCCTATCGACTACGCCGAGAACCCAGAAAAGACCGCCAACCCCAAATACAGCAGAGCCGACCTGCAGGCGATGGGCGATGTGATGAAGTATGCCACCAACGGTGACAAGACCGAGCAGCAGTTTTTTGTCACGGGCGTAAACTGCGACCCGTCTACGGCAAGGGACGAGATGATGATAGCCAAAGCACAATGGAACGACCAGAGCGAAATAGTCTGCTACCACGGCTTCCAGAGCTTTAAGGCAGGCGAGGTCACGCCAGAGCAGGCACATGAAGTCGGCGTGAAGTTGGCGGAGAAGATGTGGGGCGACCGATTTCAAGTCGTTGTAGCCACTCACCTTAATACGGAATGCCTGCACAATCATTTTGTTGTCAACTCCGTTTCCTATGTGGACGGAAAGCACTATCACGATAACAAAAAGAATCTGCGGTTATTGCGTAAGCGTTCGGATGAATTGTGCCGTGAGTATTCCCTATCAGTCATCGAACACCCAAGCGGCAGGAAGAAGCCTTATGCTTTATACCAAGCCGAGAAGAACGGTCTGCCTACAAGGGACACCGTGGCACGGCAGGCGGTGGACGAAGCCATCTCAAAATCATTTACGCTGAAAGATTTTGACCGTCAGTTGTCGGAAATGGGATACCGCATCAATTTTGACCCTAACAGAAAATACTGGACGATTATCGGGAAAGGGTGGCAAAGACCAAAGCGGCTCTACAAGCTCGGCGATGATTACACCAATGAAAGGATAACGGAACGCATATGGGAAAATTCCTATGCGGTCAAATTTCAGAGCTTTTCCAAAGAGCAGCCGCAGGTCAAAGTGTACCGTGTCCGTGGCTCTCTGAAGGACGCAAAGAAAATCGGCGGATTGCGTGGGCTGTATCTCCATTACTGTTACAGGCTCGGTATTTTGCCAAAGAAGAAACAACAGAACTATGCACGGCTTCACTATCTTCTGAAAGACGATTTAATGAAGATGGACGCCATCACAGATGAAACAAGGCTGCTCTGCCGCAACCACATCGACACGGCGGAGCAGCTTTTGTCCTATAAAGGCTCTCTGGAATCCGAGATGCAGGAGCTGACCGAACAGCGTAAGGGGCTTTACTCCCAATCCCGAAAATCCGTTGGCAAAGAAACCCCCTGCGGGGATACCTCTATGCCATGCGGCAATAACGAGGAAAAAGAAGCGGTCAAGGCTCGATTGTCGGAAATCACGGGGCGCATGAAAACACTGCGGAGGGAGGTCAGATTGTGCGAGGGAATCGAAGCCCGCAGCGGCACTATCAAAGAGAAGTTGCAGACCATACGGGCAGACGAGAACAAAGAAAAAGGAAAGGAGCTGATGAAGTATGAACACAGGCGGCGAAGCGGCGGAGCAAATCGTAAGGATGAGCTTGGAGGGATTTGAGGTCGCAGCCAGAATCACGGGGGCGGGTGCGAAGAACATCGCAATCCTGCTCTATTCCATTTTAAAAGAGGAACAGAAAACCAAAGGAAAGGCAAGGCTCACAAACATGCTCCGTTCTGGGAAAGAATTAAAGGTCTTTACCGTAAAGAGCGGCGACTTGAAGAAGTTCACGCAGGAAGCCAAGAAATACGGCGTACTCTACTGCGTCCTCGCAGACCGTAAGAACAAAGACCCCAATGCGGAGGTGGACGTGATAGCGAGAGCCGAGGACGCATCAAAAATCAGCCGCATCGTGGAGCGGTTCAGCCTTGCATCGGTAGATACCGCTTCCATTGTGACCGAAGCGGAGAAATCGAAAGGGGCAAAGGGCAAAACGAAAGAAGAAAAGAGCAAGCGGAAAGATGCCAAGACCGCAGATGCGAAAGACGCAGGGGCAAAGGACGGTCAGCCAGAGCCAGACATCGGTGTGGAGGAAAAGGCGGAGAAAGACAAACTCATGGATGCCCTTATGGGAAAGCCCATGCAGAAAGAGGAAAACGCCCCAAACCCCTCGGTGGCAAAGACAGAAAAATCCACTCTGTCCGAGCCTACCTTAAAGCAGCAAAGGAAGCCCGCAGAGGGGGCTACTATGGCTAAGGCGGAAAAGCCGTCAGTCAGGGAGGAACTGTGGAAAATCAAGGAAAGCCGCAAGGAGCAGGAAGCGGACGCTTCCCCGAACCTTGACAAAGAGAAATCTCCCGACAGGGCGAAGAAGCCGCCCGCAGGAAAGACGGAGCATAAGCAGCCCCAGAAGCGGAAACGGAAACCAAAATCGAAAGGAGCAAGATAAGCATGAGCATTTATGACGTATTCAGCGGTGGCAGACCTTTTAACAAAGAGGAATGGGCTGCCCAGAAACAGGAGCAGCGGAAAGCAGCCTATGAGCTGATAGACAACACCTGCTCGGAAATGATGGTGGACGGAGGTGCGTTTCAGCAGTACCTTGACGTGCAGGGGCATTTTGACCGCTACTCCGTCAACAACGCAATCTTGGTGTCGGCACAGATGCCAGAAGCGACGCAGCTCAAAGATTACGGCAGTTGGAAACAGAGCCGTGCCTATGTGGACAAGGACGCACAGAAAATCACCATCCTTGAGCCGGGGAAAGAATACGAGCGGGAGGACGGCTCAAAGGCGGTCGGCTATAACGCAAAAGTGGTCTACGACATTTCCCAGACCTCGGCAAAGGACAGGCAGCAGCCGCAGGAAGCTAAAACCATGCGGGAGCTTGTGTCGGCGATGATTGACGCAAGCCCCGTTTCCTTTGTGCCTGTCGATGACCTTGAGCTGCCTGCGTTCTATGACAGCGCACAGCAGACCATCTTCATCAAGACGGGGCTTTCCGAGGAACAGCTCTTTGTCAGCATGGCAAAGGAAGTGTCGGCGGCGGTCTTTGACTTCAAGCACAAGGAGAGCCGTGACGCTTCGGACTTCAAGTCGTTCTGCGTCGCCTATATGGTAAGCTCCCGCTATGGCGTGGACACAAAGGGATTTAGCTTTGACAAACTCCCGAAAGAGTTTGAGGGCATGGAAACGCAGGAATTTAAGGGCGAGCTTGGCTCGATGCGTGACGTACTCGGCGAAATCCAGTCGGATATGTATAAGAGCCTTGAGAAGAACAAGCCGCCCAAATCCAAAGAGCAGGAACGCTAATCGGAGGTGCAGCCTATGAAAGAAGAACGATACCACTTGGCATTGGACAAATACGATAAGAACATCGTCCTCAATGCCCTCAACACCCTGCGGACGCAGCAGATACAGGAGGAACGCCCCACCGAGCCTGTTGACGAGTTGATAAGCAGGGTGGCATACGCCCCGACCAAGAAAGTAAAGGTCGCCCCGTGCAAGTGCCATGAAGAACGGTGACGACGATAAGGCAGGCTTAATCCTCTCTTTATGTGGGATTGTCCCTGTCGTATGGCTTGCCCTGCTGACTGCCCCTTATGTCAGCGGCGGCATCGTGGAGATTATAGAGAATCTATCCGTGGCAATGGAGAACCCGTTTTCCATAACGGTGTGTAAAGACAGCGTAAGGACTGTCCTTATTTTCCTGCTTGCCTACGGCATGGGAATTGGCGTTTATTTCTCCACACGCAGGAACTACCGCAAAGGGGAGGAACACGGCTCTGCCAAATGGGGCAACGCAGGTGCTTTGAATAAAAAGTACCGTGATAAAGACGCATCGGAAAACAAGCTGCTGACCCAGAGCGTCCGCATCGGGCTTGACGGGAAGAAACACAGGAGGAATCTGAATATCCTCGTGGTGGGCGGCTCTGGTGCGGGAAAGACCAGATTTTTTTGTAAGCCCAACGTCATGCAGTGTAACACGTCAATGGTAATCCTAGACCCGAAAGGCGAGATTGTCCGTGACACGGGCGGGCTTCTGGAAAAGAAAGGCTATGAGGTGCGTGTGCTTGATTTAATCAATATGCACAAGAGCCACTGCTACAACCCGTTTGTTTATTTAAGAAATGACAACGACGTGCAGAGGTTGGTAACAAATTTATTTAAGGCGACCACGCCGAAAGGAAGCCAGTCGCAAGACCCGTTCTGGGACACGGCGGCGAGTATGCTTCTATTGTCCCTCGTGTTCTATCTGAAATACGAAGCCCCGCCAGACGAGCAGAATTTCCCGATGGTGATGGAGCTTCTAAGGGCAGGCGAGGTAAGGGAAGATGACGACGGCTATGTAAGCCCGCTTGACGAACTGTTTGACCGTTTGGAGATGGTGAACCCAGAGCATATCGCATTAAAGTATTACAGAGATTATCATTCTGGTTCGGCAAAGACACTAAAGAGCATCCAGATAACCCTTGCCGCAAGGCTTGAGAAGTTCAATCTAGAAAGCCTTGCATCTCTGACCGCTACGGATGAGCTGGATTTGCCGTCTTTGGGCGAAAAGAAAGTCGCACTGTTCGCACTGATACCAGACAACGACACCAGTTTCAATTTCCTTGTGTCGCTGTTATACACGCAGCTATTCCAACAGTTATTCTACCTCGCCGACCACAAGTACGGCGGGAGCCTGCCCGTCCACTGCCAGTTCATTATGGATGAATTTGCGAACGTCAGTTTGCCCGATGACTTTGACAAGATTTTGAGCGTCATGCGTTCTCGTGGCGTGTCGGTCAGCATCATTTTACAGAACTTGGCACAGCTTAAAGCGTTATTCGAGAAACAATGGGAAAGCATCGTCGGGAACGCCGACGAGTTCCTCTATCTCGGCGGAAACGAGCAGAGTACCCATAAGTTTGTGTCGGAGCTGTTAGGCAAGGCGACCATCGACACCAACACCTATGGGAAAAGCTCTGGGCGGAGCGGCAACTATTCCACAAACTACCAGATTTCGGGGCGTGAGCTTTTAACCCCAGACGAGGTGCGTATGCTAGACAACCGCTACGCACTTCTTTTTGTGCGTGGGGAACGCCCCGTCATGGATTTGAAGTACGACATCCTGAAACACCCGAATGTGAAACTGACCGCCGACGGTGGGAAGCCGCCGTATATCCACGGCGAGCCGACGCAGGCGGTCGCAACCTTTGTGTTTGGCGGGGATATTCCAAAAGACGCTGTTGCGCTTAACCCTGTCAGCACATCCTATGAGCTTCTGTCCGATGAGGACTTGGAAGAAATATTCAATTTATAAGGAGGATTTACCCTATGAAACTTTTCCAGAAAAACGAGAAGAAAGCAACCCAGAAACTGCCGATGACAGGCAAGGTAAAAAAGGGCTTCCGCCATTACTGCGTGGCGGTGCTTGCCGTTATGATGGTATTTGGCACATCCATGACCGCCTTTGCCGCCAATGACCCGATTGCCGTCGTCAACAACCTTTCCAATTTCA
This sequence comes from Eubacteriaceae bacterium, assembly GCA_910574015.1. GTDB lineage: Bacteria > Bacillota > Clostridia > Lachnospirales > Lachnospiraceae > Eubacterium_F. The sequence continues at coordinate 39,080 of CAJSYQ010000017.1, forward strand.
TCTTCGGTCTGATACGGGCGGTCGGGATGATTATGCTCGGCTTCGGCATCGTGCAGGTCGGCTTGTCGCTGAAATCCCACGACCCGTCCCAGAGGGCGAACGGTTTCCTCACACTGGCGGGCGGCGTTGTGATTACCTTTGCGAAAGAGATTTTGACCCTCATCACAGGCTAATCCAAAACAGACTAAAATAACAGACTGACACAAGACAAGATAACGGGGCAGATCCGCTCTGCGGAACTTGCCCCGCTATCAAATTTTAAGAACGGAGGTGGTCGAATGTCAGACAACTGGGTAGTCCAGAACTTGGAGAACGCCCTTGACACATGGAATGAAAAGTTAGCCGAGATATGGCAGCTCATCACCCAATCCCCAGAAACCTTTAAAGGCGGTGCGATATGGAAAGTCATCGTTGACATCCACGGAGCGTTGCAGGCGATAGGGCTTGCCCTGCTCGTGCTGTTTTTCGTCGTCGGCGTGATGCGTACCTGCGGCGACTTCGCAAGCGTGAAGAAGCCCGAACACGCATTGAAGCTGTTCATCCGCTTCGCCCTTGCGAAAGGTGCGGTCACTTACGGCTTGGAGCTGATGATGGCTCTGTTCAAAATCGTGCAGGGCGTGATTTCTGCAATCATGAAAGCCGCAGGCTTCGGCTCGGCGCAAAAGACCGTGCTGCCGCAGGAGATTGTGACAGCCGTGGAGGACTGCGGCTTTTTCAAGAGCATCCCTCTCTGGGCGGTCACGCTGATAGGCGGGCTGTTCATCACGGTATTGTCGTTCATTATGATAATGTCGGTGTACGGCAGGTTTTTTAAGCTATATTTATATACCGCCATCGCCCCCGTGCCGCTGTCCTCGTTTGCGGGAGAGCCGAGCCAGAGCGTGGGAAAGAGCTTCATCAAGAGCTACTCCGCCGTGTGCCTTGAGGGGGCAATCATCGTGCTTGCCTGCATCATCTTCTCGGTGTTTGCGGCGTCCCCGCCCGCAGTCAACCCCGATGCGGCGGCAGTCACGATGGTGTGGGGCTATATCGGGGAATTGGTGTTCAATATGCTCGTCCTTGTCGGTGCGGTCAAGATGGCAGACCGTGTGGTAAGGGAAATGATGGGCTTGTAATTATCCAACAGGAAAGGAAAATTGAAATGAAAAAAGAAACGAAGTATTACCAGAATTATAATATCCATTTGTTAAATGGAGAAGTCATCGGGGCTTCCGAAGCCTATGACCTGCCTGCTGAAAAAGGACTGGTCGGAAAATTTGAAAAAGCTGACGATAATGAGATATTTGAAATCGGGGATGCCATTTCTGGATTTGCATATATCCCAAAACGCAGCATCCTCTTTATTTCGACGGGGGATGTCGGGGAGGAGAGGTGCTGATATGGAAGTCAAGATAAATAAGGAAATCCGCAACTACACGGAATCCATGTTCTTCGGGCTGTCGATGCGGCAGTTCCTGTTTTCCGTGCTTGCCTGCGGTGTGGCGGTCGGCTTGTTCTTCCTGCTCCGTGGCAGGTTCGGGACGGAAACATTGAGCTGGATGTGCATCTTGGGGGCTTCCCCTTTTGCGGTCATGGGATTTGTAAGGTACAACGGCATGACCGCCGAGCAGTTTGTGTGGGCATGGATAAAGTCGCAGTTTCTGATGCCGAAGAAGATTTTATTTGTCCCAGAGAATTTATATTACGAAGCGGTGAAGCAGGCACTGGACGCACATGAGAAAGGATTGCCCGCCGTGCAGGATAAGAAAAAATACAGGAGGGCAAGGCGCAAGGCGGCAAGGGAACGGAAAAAACAGGCTGAAAAAGCCAGAAAGAAAAATAAGGAATCAAGAAAGCGCAAGGAGGTAGAACATGATTAAGACGCTGAAAACGCTGTTCAAGCAGGACAGGGAGAAATTCATTGTGCCGAAGTCGGTGCAGGCGGTCATCCCGTTAAAGACCATGTGGGAGGACGGCATTTTCCTTGTGGGCAGGAACAAATACGCAAAGACATTCAAGTTTGAGGACATCAACTACGCCGTGGCGAGCCGTGAGGACAAGGAAGCGATGTTCCTCGAATACTCGGAGCTTCTTAATGCCCTCGACAGCGGGGCGACCACAAAAATCACGATAAACAACCGCAGGCTCAATAAAGCGGATTTTGAGCAGACAATCCTTATCCCGATGACGGAGGATGATTTGGATAAATACCGCAGAGAGTACAACAAGATGCTGCTTGACAAGGCGACAGGGGCTAATTCCACCGTGCAGGATAAATATGTGACGGTTTCCGTCTGCAAGAAGAACATCGAGGAAGCGAGGAATTACTTTGCCCGTGTCGGGGCTGACCTTATCGGGCATTTCAACTGCTTAGGCTCGAAGTGTACGGAACTGGACGCCAACGACAAGCTGCGTATCTTCCACGACTTCTACCGCACGGGCGAGGAAACGGCGTTCTCCTTTGACATGGCACAGACCATGCGGAAAGGTCACGACTTCAAGGACTATATCTGCCCAGACTCCTTTGAGTTTGAGAAAGATTATTTCCGCATCGGCAACCGCTACGGTCGTGTGATTTTCCTGCGTGAGTATGCCGCCTATATCAAAGACAGCATGGTGGCGGAGCTTTGCGAATTAAACCGTAACATGATGCTCTCCGTTGACGTCGTGCCTGTCCCGACGGACGAAGCCGTGCGGGAGGTGGAGAACCGTCTTTTGGGCGTGGAAACCAATATCACGAACTGGCAGAGGAAGCAGAACCAGAACAACAACTTTTCCGCCGTCATCCCCTACGACTTGGAACAGCAGAGAAAGGAAAGCAAGGAGTTCCTCGATGATTTGACGACCCGTGACCAGAGGATGATGTTTGCGGTGCTTACGATGGTGCATACCGCAGACACCAAAGAGCAGCTTGACAATGACACGGAAGCCCTGCTGACGACGGCAAGGAAGCATCTCTGCCAGTTTGCCGTGCTGAAGTATCAGCAGATGGACGGGCTGAACACCGCCCTGCCGTTCGGCGTGAGGAAGATTGATGCGTTAAGGACGCTGACGACGGAGAGCCTTGCGGTATTTATCCCTTTCCGTGTGCAGGAAATCTACCATAAGGACGGCGTGTATTACGGGCAGAACGTCATCAGTAAGAACATGATAATCGCCAACCGCCGCCACCTTTTAAACGGCAATTCCTTTATCCTCGGCGTGTCTGGTGCGGGCAAGTCGTTCACTGCAAAGGAGGAAATGACGAACATCATCCTGACCGACCCCAACGCCGATGTCTTGGTTATAGACCCAGAGCGAGAATATTCCCCGCTTGTAAAGGCAATGCAGGGCGAGGTCGTCCACATCTCGGCGACGAGCGACAACCACATCAACGCAATGGACATGAACTCTGATTACGGCGATGGTGCGAACCCCGTCATCTTGAAATCAGAGTTTATTTTGTCTTTGTGCGAACAGCTCATTGGCGGGGCAAGCCTTGGGGCAAAGCAGAAATCCATTATAGACCGCTGCACGGCAAGCGTCTACCGCTACTACCAGCAGGGCAACTATATGGGTACGCCGCCGACCTTGCAGGACTTCCGTGAGGAGCTGTTAAAGCAGGACGAGCCAGAAGCGCAGGAAATCGCCCTTGCGATTGAGCTTTTCACGGACGGCTCTCTCAACACCTTTGCCAAGCATACGAACGTGGACACCCACAGCCGCCTTATCTGCTACGATATTCTGGATTTGGGCAAGCAGTTACAGCCTATCGGTATGCTTGTTGTCCTCGACAGCATCTTAAACCGCATCACCCAGAACAGGGCGAAAGGCAGGAACACCTTTATTTTCATTGACGAGATTTATCTGCTCTTTCAGCATGAATACTCGGCGAACTTCCTCTTTACCCTCTGGAAGCGTGTGCGTAAGTACGGGGCGTACTGCACTGGAATCACACAGAACGTGGACGACCTCTTGCAGAGCCATACGGCGAGGACAATGCTTGCCAACAGCGAGTTCATCATCATGCTGAACCAAGCGTCTACAGACCGTATTGAGCTTGCGAAGCTCCTTAACATTTCCGATTTGCAGATGAGCTATATCACGAATGTTGGTGCGGGGCAGGGATTACTCAAAGTCGGCAGCTCCCTTGTGCCGTTTGTCAACAAGTTTCCACGCAATACGGAGCTGTATAAACTGATGACGACAAAATTTGGGGAGTGCTAAGATTGGGGGGATTTTTATGTCAGAGATAAGGTTTCGCAACGCAGCTCACCGTGATTTTTTTCTGGAAAGTATGATGAAATGCAAAGTCAACGACTGCTACCACAGGGCGTTTTTCTATGTGATGGGGATTGCGGGGGAAACAAGGCAGAACATCAACGCCATGTTCGATTTTAAGACGGACTGCATCAAGCCAGAGGGGATGCACGCAGGATGGCAGACAAGCGGCACGGTCAAGGTCTGCCACCTTGCCTTTAACCTCTGGAACGGTTACGCCGAGGAGGGGCGTGAGAAACTTTTCACGCCAGAGGAATTGTTCTGCTGCGAATTCGCCCCGTATTTCATGGAGGGCATCAAGGCACGGTATCCAGAATATTGCAGGGACTTACCCACGCCCAAGAAGCAGGCGGAGCATACACGGTAACTGAAAATAAAAAAACAAGAATAAAGAAAGGAATAATTTATGAATCTGAAAAACTATAAATGTATTCTCTGTACCGCCGCCGCTGTCGTCCTTTTGGGAGCGGCGGTTTTTTGCGGCTTTAAGATTTACAGCCATTACCAGCAGATAGACGAGCAGACCGAAGCCTTTGCGGAGATTGCCGAGGTTGTGGAGAACGCCGAGCCAGAGGAAGAACCGCCAAAAGATAAGGATACGCCCGTCAGCGAGGGCGAGGATATATTGGCAAAATACAAGGAACTGTATTTGCAGAATGAGGATATGGTCGGGTGGATTGCCATTGACGGAACAAGCATCAACTACCCCGTCATGCAGAGCAAGAACAATCCCAACTTCTATCTGAAACACAGCTTTGAAAAGGAATACAGCGACTTAGGAGTGCCGTATATCCAAGAGGACTGCGACATCCTAACAAGCGACAATCTGGTTATCTACGGACACCACATCAAAGGCGGCAGGATGTTCGGGGCATTGGAAGATTATAAATCCAAGAACTTTTATGAGAAGCATAAGACCATTCAGTTTGACACCCTCACGGAGCAGGCGCAGTATGAAATCATTGCCGTGTTTAAGACCGTGGCGTACAGCTCACAGGGTTACCGCTACTATGATTTTGTCAATGCGGAGAATGAAAAAGAATTTGATGCCTTTGTCGGGAAGTGCAAGGAGCTTGCCTTGTATGATACGGGCGTGACAGCCCAATACGGCGACAGGCTCATTACCCTCTCCACCTGCGAATACTCGGCACAGAACGGCAGGCTTGTCGTGGTGGCAAAAAAGGTAAACTGACATGACCGCAAATCTTCTGGGAAAGGAGGTCGGATTTTATGGCTGATATAAAGACCAGAGATGCGGTCAAAGGAACGATTAAGACTTTAGACAAAGCCGCCATAGCAGGCAGGCGCATGAAATCCGCTTACGCAAAGACAAAGGACAAGGCGGAGCAGGGATATTATGCAGAGGAAAATTCCCCCACGGAATATGCCGCCGACAAGGTTTCCTATGCTTCGGGGCGTATCAAGGACGAGGGCATCCACCAATTCAATAAGCAGGGGCAGAAAAACGCCGAAGCCACAAGAGAGAATATCGGTAAGCCGAAAGATAAAATCGCCGACTTTAAGGCAAAGCGGGCGAAGAAAGCCGCAGAGCAGAAAACAATGCGGAATAAGGCAGGACAAAACGCCATGCGTACAATGGGACAGGACGGCTTGCAGGAAATACAAGGGACTGCAAGCCGTCCCGCTGTTTCTGCTACTTCCGTTGCCTCTGCCAAGACCGAGACGCCCCAGACGGCGGCAAACCCGTTGATAAAGACCAGACAGCAGGGAAAACGGACAATCAAAACAACCGCCAGAAATGCGGAAAAGTCCGTCAAGACCACAGCCAAAGGCACGGTCAAGGCGACGGAAAAAGGCGTGAAAACCGCAAGGGCGACAGCCAAGACGGCGATTAAGACCACGGAGCAGACCGCAAAGGCGGCGCAGAAAACGGCGAAAGTGTCTGCCAAAGCCGCCCAGAAAGCGGCACAGACGGCGAAAGCCACCGCAAAGGCAACAGCCGAAGCGACGAAAGCCACGGTCAAGGCGACCATTGCGGCAGTCAGGGCGATTATCGCAGGGACTAAGGCGTTGATTTCTGCCCTTATCGCAGGCGGCTGGATTGCCGTCGTGATAATCCTCATCGTCGTCCTGCTTGGGTGTGCCGTTTCTCTGTTCGGGGGCGGTAGCGACAACACATCTTATACCCCTGTCAGTGCAGAGGTCGAAGCCTACACGCCATTGATACAGAAGTATGCGAAACAGTACGGCATCCCCGAATATGTGGAGCTTATCAAGGCGGTGATGATGCAGGAATCTGGGGGAAAAGGCAGCGACCCGATGCAGGCGGCGGAGGGGAGCTTCAACAGGAAATACCCCCATGAGCCGAACGGCATCAAAGACCCCGAATATTCCATCGAGTGTGGCGTGCAGGAATTAAAAGCTGCCCTTGTTTCAGCCGAAGTGGAGAACCCGATAGACATGGAGCGCATCAAGCTCGCCCTGCAGGGCTACAACTTTGGCAACGGCTATATCTCATGGGCAAAGACCAACTACGGCGGCTATTCCTATGCAAATGCCGTGGAATTTTCCGCAATGCAGGCGAAACGGCTCGGTTGGGAGAAGTACGGCGATACGCAGTACCCCGCCCATGTATTACGCTACTATCCATACGGGAGGGCGTTTACAAGCGGAGGAAACCAAGCCATCGTAGAAGTGGCTCTGACACAGCTCGGCAATGAGGGCGGACAGCCTTATTGGAGCTGGTACGGCTTTGTCGGGCGTGTGGAATGGTGCGCCTGCTTCGCATCGTGGTGTGCCGACCAGTGCGGCTATCTGGAAAGCGGCATCATCCCGAAATTCTCCCTCTGCTCGGACGGCGTGAACTGGTTCAAGGGCAAAGGACAGTGGCAGGATAAGAACTATGAGCCGCAGGCAGGCGACCTTATTTTCTTTGATTGGGGGAGCGACGGCTCCATTGACCATGTGGGAATCGTGGAGAAATGTGAAAACGGGACGGTCTACACCGTGGAGGGCAACTCTGGGGATGCCTGCAAACAGCAGAGCTATCCAGTCGGGAGCGGCTCTATCTACGGTTACGGAGTGCCAAAATATTAAAGAGATGCCATCCGTTATGGGTGGCATCTAAATACATAATTGGGAGCTATAAAGCATATTGCTTGTTCTGTTATCCTTTTAACGTGCGTTCTATTTCTTGGCGGTAAAAATCAATTTTATCGTCCAGCTTTGCCATATGTTCCTGCAATACTTTTATCTGTTCATTAAGGGACTCACGATGCACGGTCAGTATTTCCATTCTCTCATTAAGGGTAATGTCGCCTTTTGTCCGCAGTTCGGCATAACGCTGTATTTCTTTAATCGGCATACCCGTGTCTTTCAGACGCTTGATAAATTCAATCCATGCAAGGTCTTTGTCCAAATAACAGCGGCGGTTACTGGAATTGCGTTTCGGCGTAATCAGATTTTCATGCTCGTAGTAACGCAGGGTATGTATCCCTAAATTTGTCAGCCTTGAAAATTCACCTATGGAATATTCCATAAAAATCACCTCTTATCTCTTGACATAGAGTTTACTCTACATTGTATGCTCGTATTATATCAGCAAAGAGGAGGTTTTGCAAATGGTACAAAACACAGAAAAGTACACGGTAATCACAGGGGCAAGTTCGGGGATAGGGTATGAAACGGCAAAAGCTTTTGCGGAGCGTGGGAGCAGCCTAATCCTTGTTGCCCGAAGAAAAGACAGACTGGAAACTTTAAGGCAGGAAATTTTAGCTTTACATCCGATGCTTGATATTATGGTTAAAGCTGCGGATTTAACTGTTCCCCAAAATGTTCTCCAGTTATACGAGAGCATAAAATCATATCCGCTGAGGACATGGGTGAACAATGCAGGATTTGGAAATTATGGCAGCGTCGGGAATCAGGATTTGGAGAAAATCAGTCGGATGCTGCACTTGAATGTGGAAGCCCTCACTGTTTTTTCTTCCCTGTTCGTCCGTGACTTTAAAGATACAGAGGGGACACAGCTTATCAATATTTCTTCCTGCGGCGGCTATACGATTGTGCCTAATGCGGTAACATATTGTGCTGCAAAGTTTTATGTCAGTGCTTTTACGGAGGGCTTGGCGTGGGAGTTAAAAACTGCCCATGCAAAAATGCAGGCAAAGGTATTAGCCCCTGCCGCAACAAAAACGGAATTTGGGAAAATTGCGAATGACGTCAGTAATTATGATTATGACAGATTATTTGGTACTTATCATACAAGCACACAGATGGCGGCATTTCTGCTTGAATTGTACGACAGCGATAAAACGGTGGGCTTTGTGGACAGGGAAACCTTTTCATTTCATTTGTATGAGCCGCAATTTCAATATGCAGGCAGTTCATGCCATAACCAGAAAATGTAGTAGATTGAAATAGCTTTTGGTGCGGTAAAAAGGAAAAACAGAGGGGCTTATTCCTCTGTTTGCTCTTTTGCCTTGTACAGTCCGTTTACGGTTGCTTCGACGACGGACAGCTCCTTATCGTCCAGTTGGTCAAGCATAGCATCCAAACGCCTGCGGATAGAGCTTTTTTTCGGCTTTTCTTCCATATGTATATGCTCATCAACTGATACGTCAAACATTGTGATGAGTTGGAGAAACAGCTCTATGCTTGGATACTGCCCTTCGTTTTCGACAGCTTGGAGATGTCTGGGATTATAGCCGATGATATTTGCAAGCTGTTCTCTGGTTACGCCTTGGGCTTTACGGGCTTTTTTGATTGCCAGTCCTAGCGGTCTGAAATCAAAGTCAAAATCATTGTTCCTTTTGTCCATAAGTTCCACCACCTGTACTCTGAATTTTTACCTTTTTATTTTACAGAGATGTGGTATCCTATAAAACGATGTGAAATCTCTGGTAATAAGAGATTTAATCTCCTATTATCGGAGGTAAGAAATCTTATTTGCACATTTGATTTTGAATATATAGCGGCTATAATTAGGTAAGAAAAAGATTTTATGTGTAACTCCACCGAAACTCCACAATTATGTGTTACCCTTTTTATGGAGGTGTTTCTATTGTCAAAGACGATTTTAATTATAGAGGACGAGCAGGCTATCCAGAACATTATTAAGGCATTTTTGGAAGATGCAGGATATAAGACAATATTGGCAGAAGACGGCATGGACGGTATCGAAAAATTTCAGACATATCATCCAAATTTAGTGCTGCTTGACTTAATGCTGCCGAAGATGGACGGTTTTGCTGTCTGCGAGCAGATACGGAAAGAAAGCGACACGCCTATCATTATGTTGACCGCATTGGATGATGAGGACAGCCAGATGAAAGGATTTGATTTGGTGGCAGATGACTATATCACAAAGCCCTTTTCCATGCCGCTTGTTGTGCGGAGAATTGAAGCAGTCCTAAGAAGAACAGACAGAAAAAATGAAACATCTACGGTTATCCGCTATAAAGATATTTGCCTAAATGCAGAAAGCTACGAGGTATCCGTTGGAGAAACAGGCATAACGCTTACTGCCCGTGAGTTTGAAATTCTAAAATTGTTTCTGGAAAATCAAGGGCGTGTATTTACACGGGATAATCTGCTGAACAGTATATGGGGATATGATTATTTTGGCGATGAAAAGATTGTAAATACCCATATCAAAAATATCCGCAGGAAATTAGGCGTGGATTACATAGAAACCATAAGAGGGGTGGGATATAAAATTGAGAAAGAAAATTAAAGAAAGTATCGGGGCAAAGACATTTTTGACTATGTTCCTATTGCTGACCGTATGTTGCATCCTTATTTATGGAATGGTCATGGTCTTTCTTCCGAAAAATTATCAAGTGGAGCTTCAAAACCAGTTTACGACGGATTTATATAAGCTGACCGAAAGTCTTGAAAAAAGTGGATGGGAAGATATATCGCAGGATATCCTCGCATTTTCTATACGGAACAATGCGTTTGTGCGGATTGAGGACGAAGCGGGAAATGAAATGCTTGCCGTTAATATTAGCAACGACGAAAAAAAGAATAATGCTGCCAAGACATTGAGCAGTTCTGGCAGTTTCACATATAAAGAAAAAAACTACCGCCTGCTTGCAACGGCGAGCCTTATTGCGGTAGCACAATCCTATGATATTCTGGTAAAGCTTATCCCGTTTATCGCAGGAATGATATTGATGATTTCCGTTATTGCCGCATATGTCTGCTCCCGTTATTTTTCAAAGCCGTTGATTGATATATGCGGCGTGGCAAAACGGATGACACGGCTTGACATGACTTGGAAATGCGATGAATCCAGAAGTGATGAAATCGGGCAGCTTGCGGGAAGTCTGAATGAAATGTCCGCACAGCTCTCTGGGGCCCTTGAAAGTCTGCAAAGTGCCAACGAACAGTTACAGTCGGATATTGAAAAGCAACGCAGGCAGGAAAGGCAGCGGATAGATTTCTTTACTGCCGTTTCCCATGAACTGAAAACGCCGATTACGATTATCAAAGGTGAATTAGAGGGCATGATATATAAGGTTGGCGAGTATAAAGACAGGGACGCTTATCTGAAACACGCCTTAAAGACTGTCACAGATATGGAAATACTCGTAAAGGATATTCTTTCTGCGGCGAGAATGGGCGGTTCAGACTTTCAGCTTTTGCGTGAAAAAGTGGATATGACCCGTCTGATAGAGAGGTGTTGCAGAAAGGTCAAGGGCGTTGCCGAAGATAAAAAAATAAAGATGCTCTCCCATTTGCAGCAAAATGTTTTTTATCATGGTGACGAGCGGCTTTTACAGCAGGCTGTTTCCAATATTATAAATAATGCGGTCATCTATTCTCCAGAGCAGGCAGGGGTAGAGGTAGAATTATCGGATGCCATGCTGACCGTCCATAATACGGGCGTCCACATTAAGGATGAAGATTTGGAACAGCTATTTATTCCCTTTTTTCGTGTAGATAAATCACGCAACCGCAATACGGGAGGGAGCGGCTTAGGTCTGTATATTGTCAAGACGATTTTCGACCACCACCGCATTTCATACAAACTGGGAAACACAGACAACGGCGTGAAGTTTACAGTCGGTTTCTAAAACAAATCAACATAATTGTAAGGCAGATTGGCAATGATGCCGTCTGCCTTTTTCTTTGCACTAAAACGGCAACTCCACCTAAAATACTTCTCAACTCCACCCAGACTCCACCTTTTTTTCGTATTCTTATGATGCTTCAGATAAGAAAAGGGGCGGCAAAGGAGGTGAAAAGGCAGGTAGTATAAAAAAGAATTAGTCTTACTGAAAAACGAGATGAATAAAAGTCCTGCGGGCGTACTTATATGAGACAGGACAAAAAGGAGGAAACATGGATTTACTGAAACGAGCTTGCCTATACTTAGTGCGAAAGAAAGGAAAAACGGCTACACTTCTCGCATTTTTACTGGTTATGGCAACGCTGGTGCTGACGTGCTTTTCTATCCAGTCGGCAACAATAACTGCAAACACAAATATCAAAAAAGCCTTATTGGGATACTTTACCATTAATGCAAAGCGCTTGGATACGGGTATTACAGAGAGTGTGCTAAATCAGATACTTTCCATAGACGGACTGAGCGGAAATTATGTCCTGCGTTCTTATTCCTATGCCAATTATTATGATACAGACGGAAAACTTTTGGAAATCAGCACGGAGGGAGCAGCTCAGACACCCGCAGAGTATGAAAACGCAGGAAAGATTGTCGCAAGCTCCAACTCAGAAAATGACAGTTATTTTACCGAGGGCGGTTTCAAGCTGACGGAGGGAAAAGCCATTACATCTGAAAATGGAAATGCGATATTGATACATGAAAAGTTTGCCGAAAGAAATGGGCTTACCATAGGCGACACCATACAGCTTTCTGATGTAACAGATAAAAACCGTGTCACAGATGTAACGGTTGCAGGAATCTTCACAAGCACAAAAGAGCAGGATGCCATCGGGATTGCACCATCCTGCGATTTATATGACAATATTGTCTTTACCGACCTTGCCACCGCTTCTTATCTGCTTTATGGAACAGAGGACGAAACCAATATACAGTTTGGGGATTTTCATGTAAATGACCCAGAGGAACTTGACCGCATTATGGAGCAGGTGCAGGAAATCAATGGTGTGGATTGGAATAGCTGTACGCTGACCTGCTATGATAAAGACTATCAAAATGCAAAGAAGTCTCTGGAGGGATTGCAAAATATTGTCTTTATTGCTATCGCAGTTGTGTCTGTTATCTGTTTTTTAGTGCTTGCCCTGTTTATGACCTTGCGATTGCGTAGCCGTATCCACGAAACAGGCATTTACCTTGCAATGGGAATTTCAAAGGGGGCGGTACTGTTACAGTATTTGCTTGAGGTATTTATTGTAGCTGCCATCGCCTTGCTTCTCTCTTACGGTGCAAGTGCAGCCATTTCTAACCAGATTGGAAGCAGGCTGCTTTCGCAGGTTACAGCGGAAACCTATGAAACGGTGGATTTGACGCAGAACGCAGAAACAGCCAAACAGCCTACGGAAGATTTAGGTCTTTCAGAGATTATAGTGGAGATTTCCGCAACGGATTATGCGATTGTATGGGCATTTGGATTGGTGATTTGTCTGGTATCTACCGCACTTGCCGCATATCCGATTATGAAAATGAAACCCAAAAACATTTTATCACAAATGAGTTAGGAGGCACGAAATGAATTTAGGGACAAGAGCTATTTTATATACAGCCCGAAAATGGAAAAAGACACTGCTTCTATTCTGCCTGCTTTTATCCATTACAACACTGGTGCTGTCGGGGCTTGCCATTTCAGATGCACGGGAGGAACAGGCAGAGGAATTAAGGGGAACTACTGGTACAAGTTTTACCGTTAGCCGCAATACTGCGACAGGTGGCTGGGGCAATGGTGGGAACGGTTCGTATAGTACGCAGGAATATCTTACTTCCGACATGATGGAAAAGATTGTTGCTGTAGATGGAATTGAAGGATACAATGCTTCTATCCGAACGATATTGTGCCTGTCTGATGTAAATGGACAATGGTTAGATCAATTAGAGCCTACAGGTCATTCGATGGTGGATTGTCAATTTTATTCTTATAGTTGTATCAACTCAGAATATCATTCACTGTTTTTGTCGGGTGCTTTGGAAATGTGCGATGGAGAAATGCTTGACCTCTCTTTTGATAATGGAATTATTATCAGCAAGGAGATTGCAGATAAACATGGACTTCATGTTGGCGACACTATTCAAGCAGTCAATGACCCATTTTCAAATGACAAGACAAAAGAGTTAAAGATTGTAGGGTTGTTTGAAGTTGTAGCTGATAAGACAGATGAACGGAACAATTACAATGAAGCATCTTATTACGATTATGCGAATAATGCCTTTGTCAGTGAAACAACGATGAAAGCCTTGTTAGAAAATTATGAGGATGTTGGATATGCTTCAGCAGATTTCTTTGTGAATGACCCAGAGCAGCTTGAAGGGATTATTCAGCAAGTACATAAAATAACCTCTATCAACTGGAACAATTTTATAATCACAGCAAATGATGAGGTGTATGAGCGTGTTTCTAGCTCTATCTCTGATACAGGAACGCTGATTACTACGCTTATTGTAGTAATAACAGTTGTAAGCATGGTGTTGATTATTCTGATTTTGTCAATGTCTATACGCAGCAGAAAAAAAGAAATGGGTATCCTGCTTGCGGTTGGGATTGAAAAACCTGCTGTCATCTTGCAGTATACAATCGAAACTCTCTTGATAGCAGTTGCCGCATTTCCTCTGGCGTATCTATCCAGTAAACAATTCGCAGGAATGCTTGGCACATTATTCGGCAAGACGGCAGAGAATGTAATCGTCACAACACAGCATTTTACTTTGGTGGCGACTTTAGGAACTATCCTGTTGATTGTAGCTGTATTGATATCCTGCATCCCTGCTATGCGATTGAAGCCCAAAGAAATCCTGTCACAGATGGAGTGATTTCAGTATGATGCACAGTAAAACAAAAAGAAACGAGGTAGTCAGTATGAATATTATGGAGCTTAAAAATGTTGGATATGCCTATGAAAATAAAAGAAAGGTATTAAAGGCTATAAACCTGTCACTCGAAGAGGGTAAAATGTATGCTGTTCTTGGCTCGTCTGGATGCGGAAAGACAACGCTCCTTTCCCTTATGGGCGGCTTAGACAGCCCATCTAACGGACAGATTTTCTATGACGGAAAGGATATTGAAAAAGCAGGACTTTCCGCCCACCGCAAAAACAATGTGGCGTTCATTTTCCAAAGCTATAATCTGATTGATTATCTAACGCCGAAAGAAAATGTGGCGTTGACTTCTAAACTGCCGCCGCAGCCGATTTTGGAGCGTGTCGGACTAACCGAGGAAGAAAGCAGACGAAATGTTCTGAAGCTCTCTGGCGGACAACAGCAGCGTGTAGCGATTGCCCGTGCATTAGCGTCAGACGCAAAGGTTATCCTTGCGGACGAGCCGACAGGAAATCTCGATGAGGATACCGCAGCCGAAATAGCGAATATCTTAAAAGAATGTGCCCATCAGATGAACAAATGTGTTGTTATCGTTACCCATTCAAATGAACTGGCAAAGCAGGCGGATGAAGTTTTACAGCTTAACCGTGGGGAAATGAAAATGCTAGACAGGCTAAATCAATCTGGGAGGAAAGGAAAATGACCGTTGCTTATGAAAACCAGTTTGATTTGAAACATTATACTAAAGCAGATAGCAATGATATTGAACTTGCGTTGATTGGTATAGAAATAATGGAAGAAATACAACAAATGGCAAGGCAGCAGAATGTGCATTTTTCACTGGATGCAGATGATGGTTTTGGCTGCATAGTAAAAGGCAATAACTTCTGTTTAGAGTTTGGCTTGAAATCTTTAGTAGCGGTCTATTTGGAGAATTGCCATTCTGGAAATGAGCTGCGAATGAAAATTACAGATAAAGGTTTCTTGTTAAGAGCATTATATGTAGAATTCCCTGATGATATAGTAAATTTGTTGAACGGTATATCTTGCGAGAATAAAAAAACAGAATCAGATATTACAGAATTTAAAAATTACATTGTCTATCTAAATGGTGATATGAAAACTTATTGTGATGAAAGCGGATGCTATACAGAAATTGTATTACAGACATATAAAGCATTTAATAGATAATTACTGGAAAGAAATAAACGCAACATTGATAGTGACCTTGGAATATTATTCATAACATATAGGCGTTTACTATGTAAAAACAGCAAATCAGACCCACCAAATAAAAAAAACGATGTTCGGGTGGGCTGTTTCGCCATACCCTAACCACCCTCCGACTTCGCTTTTTGAAGTTTGGAGGGATTTTTATTGCCTGCAAATAGCAATTTCCATATACATATATCATATCGGGGATGGGTGGACAGCCTGTTAAAAAAATTCTCGCCAGCACACGGGGGCTTTATACCCCAAAAGTAGGTGTCAAATATCTACATATCAGAACTGAAATCTCCATGAGCCGTAAAGGTACGACAGCCTTTGCTGTCGCCAGATAAGGATGTTTTTATGTAGGATACAGTGTAACTCTGTAAAAGGGATTACACCGTATCCGTTTGTTACGCCACAAATTTGAAGTCCTGCGGATTGTTCCGTATTTCTTCCATTGTGGCGAGGATTTCTTTTTCGGTGGGAATATCTATCATGCCCACCGCTGTAAAATAAATATCTACTTTCACATGGCTGTGTCCGCTGGATTTGTCGCTGTTGTGGACTTCGATACGCTCAATCAGAGAATTGACAAGCGTAGGGGTAAGTTCCTTAATGTCGGTCATTTCCCGCAGAGTGCGTAAGACAAGCCTTAAATCCATTACTCGCTGTTCGGCGTTCTGCAAGGTCTGGCGGTTTTCATCTACTTCCTGCGTCAATGCTTTCTGCTCCTTTTCATAGCTTTGGAGCATTTTAGCAAACCGCTCATCGGAGAGGATGCCGCCTGCGTTCTGTTCAAACACTTTTTCAATCAGCCTGTCGATTTCTGCTATCCGCTTTGTGCCGTCCTCAACCGTCTGCTGAAGCTGTTGGTATTCCTTCTGCCGCATGGCGTTGTTTTTCTTTGCCAGCAGATACAGGAATACCGGCTCATAACAGCGGACAAAATCGGATAAGTCGCTGACAGCTTCCAGCACAAGCCTTTCAAGGACAATATCACGGATATAGTGCATGGTGCATTCCCCTCTGCCAGATTTATATTGGGAACAGCGGAAATGCTCCTGCTTCCGTTTCATGCTCTTGGCGGCTACAAAGTGCATTTTTGATTTGCAGTCGTAGCAGTAGAGCAGTCCCGAAAAAAGGCTCGTCCTGCCGGTTTTCGTCGGTCTGCGCTTGTGTTTGCGAAGTTCCTGCACCCTCAGCCATTGTTCCTCGGAGATGATGGCTTCCTGCATGTCGGGTATGATTTGGTAATCTTCCTCGTTGTGTTGGATTCTCTTATGGACTTTGTAACTGACGGTAGTGCTTTTGAAATTGACGGCGCAGCCGGTGTACTGTCTGTTTTCAAGGATATACCCGACGGTCGCCTGTTCCCACCCGCAAGGGTTTTTGGGGACTTTCTGCGCGTGTTTCCTGCCGATGGATTCAAAATAGGCGGTGGGGGAGAGTATCTTTTCCTCCTCAAGCTGCCTTGCAATCTGCATCGGGCCTTTTCCTGCAAGGCACAGGGCAAAAATCTTCCTTACAGTTTGCGCTGCCGGTTCGTCGATTACCCATTGTTTCGGGTTATCTTCCGATTTCCTGTACCCATAGGGTACGATAGAAGCGATACGCTCGCCGTGTTCCGCTTTGGACTGCCACACCGCACGGATTTTCTTGGAGGTCTGCGCCGCATACCATTCGTTGAAAATATTGTGGAAGGGCATCATCTCCACACCGTCGCCGGTCAGAGTGTCCACACGCTCCTGTATGGCGATAAAGCGGATACCAAGCGATGGGTACACCACTTGCGTAAGCCTGCCCATTTCCACCTGCTCACGCCCGAAGCGGGAGAGGTCTTTTACGATTATCGTGCCGATTTCACCGTTTTCCGCCATATGCTCCATACGCATAAAATTCGGTCTTTGGAAGGTCGTCCCCGACACGCCGTCGTCCACAAAAAACATTGTGTTGTTGTATCCCTCTTTGCGGGCGTAATCCTTTAAAATCTGTTTTTGGTTCGTTATGGAATTGGATTCCTCGTCTTTATTATCGTCGTCAACCGAAAGCCTACAATACAAAGCTGTGATTTTTTCTTCTGTCTGCCCGTTTAATTTTGCTGTTGTCATAAAAATAATCTCCTTTCCGACAACTGGGCATAGCAAAGGCAGGGTTATCTTACTATACCCAGTTATCTTTTTCCAATGTGCAATAAATAAATTCTCCGCAGCAAGCTGTGGGGGAATTAAAGCCTCTTTTGGATTAAATCAGATTTTCGGACAATATCAGTTCTTTAAACTGCTCCAATACGCTTTGTCTTCCTTTCTTGCTGAAATGGGTATTGACTTCGTAGGTCGTGCCGCCAATTTTTAATGAAAACTCGTTTTCACCACTGAAACGCACTAATTTTCTGTTTTCAATGCGGATTTCGGGACTGCGGGGCAGTACCTCTTGCGATAAATTGATTTTCTCATTTTCATCTATCGGCTCATGCGGCAGCATATAGACTGCATTTGGACTGGCTGTAAAGGTTTCTAATTTTTTCATACTGCCACCTTACCTTTCCTCACGGCTTCTGCGGCTTCGTTCCAGTTTTCTGTTGTACTCATAAAGCAGCTTTAGAATCGTGTCCGTCATCTGTTTCTGCGTAAAGTTTTTCGGGAAAAATCCCTTTAAATCCTGTACTTTAAAGCTGATACGTTCGGTCTGGTTGCCTTTTTCCTCCGACATGATTTCATAAATACCGTCCGAAGAAAGAGTATTCTGCTGCGCCTGTTTCTTCATGCGGATGCTTTGTGCGTGGGAGGGTGTGCAGTCATTCAGGCTCATTGCGTCAAGCAGTATTTTCTGCTGTTCTTTGGAGAGGTAGGAGAGTTCCACGGCGGGGCTGAGTGCGATAATGCCCTCGTCAACCTTGTCAAGCAGTTCGGGGATAAGGTAAGTCAGACGGATATAGCGGAATACTTGGTCACGGCTTTCATTCTGTGATTTTCCTATTTCGGCGGCGGTATCTGACTTTGTCGCAGCTTGCGACAAAGTTAAATCCGTTCTCCTGCCCTGTGCTTTCATTGCATCCATTTTCATTTTGTAGGCAAAGGCTTTTTCACTTGGGAGCAGCCTTTCACGGTGCAGGTTGCTGTCTACAACGGCAATCATCGCTTCGTTTCGGTCAAGGGGATAAATTAAGGCTGGAACTTCGGAAAGCCCTGCTTTGACGGCGGCATGTAAACGCCTGTGTCCGCTTATCACTTCATATTCATCTGTGCTTTCAATCGCTCTTACAATCAGTGGGGAGATAATGCCTTGCTGTCTGATACTTTCGATAAGACTGCCCATATCTTCATCATCCAGTACTTTAAAGGGATGTCCCTCAAAGATATGGAGTTTATCTGCTTGGATATTCGCTGCCTTTTTCTTCGGCGGGGTATTGGTTTTAATTTTGCTATTTGTCATCGTGCATACCTTCTTTCCCTATTTTTTGTTATAACGGCAGTTTCCGCCTGCCGTTCGGCTTCAATTACTTCTTTAAGCTTCGGTATTTTTTCAAGGACAGCCTTTGCAAGGGATAATTCTTTCCGTAGAGGTTTTATCTTGGCGGAGATTTCCCTTGCCTGTGCATTTAATTCCTCACTTTTCTTATGGCGGTTGCGGTTGTAAACTGACTGCCGTTCTTTTTCCAAATCGGAAATCTGCCCACGCTTTTCACTGATAAAAGAAACAAGCTCCTGCGGGGAATCAATGTTGTTCCCGCATAGGAACTTGTATTCTTTCAGCGTTTTATCTAATTTTACAATTTCCTGCCGCATGGCGGGGGAGAGCGGGCGGGGAGTTTCGGGGGCAATATTGTTTCCCGTAACCAGCCTGCAAAGTTCAGTCACAAGGGCGAAAAGTATCTGTATGCCGTCCATGCGCTGTATTTTACGGTACTCGATTTCAAGCGTAAGAAGCGGCGTATAGTTCGGTTTGTGGAATGGGACATAGCCGATATGCCGCTGGTTGTCAAGCAGCCTTGCCCGGATTGCTTCGGGCGTGTATTCTTTTCCAAGCCGGTCTAAGCGGACTGCCCTCTGCCAGCCTGTCCCTTTTACGGAATAATGGGCGAAGTTTTCATCACGGCAGATTTCATAGCCCATATCCTTTAAACGGGTTTCAAATGCCTTGAAGTTGGCGGACTGGGCAAGGGCGGCGTCAATATCTGCTTTCAGAATCTCCCGATGTGACAGTCCGCTGTTTTGTTTCCGCCAGTATTCTTTTTTGCTCCCGCTGTAAAACTCTGTGTCTTTGAGAATACTTTTCCCGTGTTCCAAACATACGGCATCGGAGATTTCCCGCAGGCGGTAATGGTCAGAGATATGGTTTTCAAATTTCCTGCCCGTCTGAAAGGATACAGAGTTTACGACAAAATGGTTATGGACATTATCTGTATTAAGGTGTGTGGTAACAACAACTTCATACTCGTTTCCCCACATCCGCCTTGCGGTTTCCAGTCCGATTTTGTGCGCTTCTTCGGGCGTGGCTTCGCCGGTCTGGAAGCTCTGGTAGCCGTGGTACGCCACGTTGCCGCCCGTTTTCCCGAAGCGTTTTTTCGTTGCCGTCATACGCTCATACGCCCGCTTTGCGTTGCAGTTGATGCCGCTGACATACATACGCTCGTCGGTCTTTTTGTCATTGGAAACATATCGCAGGGCGGCGTATAAATCGCTGTCCACATACTTTTTATCTATGGTTTTGTCGGGATTTTTGGCATAGTCAATCACTTCCTTCAGCCTGTCTTTGACAGGCCAGAAGCCGGTGGTAGCCATTTATACCACCAGCCTTTCACGCTTCGGCAGTATCAGTTCTTCCGTAATACTGTCAATGAGTCTAATAATTTTTTCTTCCGTGTCCGCTGTAATTTTGCCTTCAACAGCGACGCAGAGTTCATCCAGTTTATCATTAAAAGAGAAGAATATTTCGGGCAGGACGGCTCTCGGCATATACCCCAAAGCACGCTGGCGGAGATACTCTGATACGGAAATCCCGCACTTTTTGGCGTTCTGCTCAATAATATTTTTTTCTTTTTCGCTTACACGGATAAATAAATTTTTGTTCTTGGCTTCGTTCATTACATCAATCCTTTCTTTGATTTTGTAAATGGGTTTTAGGGTGTCCCTAAAGAACAATCGGCTCTTAAAGCCGGTTGGGGCGGAAACTGTCAATACAGTTTCCCTGCTTGCTGCGGTATGCGACACTCTTTCTGCCGCATACGGTTGTTGTTTTCCGCCGGTCTGTCTGAATGTCGTTTTTCTGTCCCTGCCCCCGTTTCAGGCGGCGTTGTTTCGCTTACTCTCCGAAAAGAGG
Source organism: Eubacteriaceae bacterium (assembly GCA_910574015.1). Lineage (GTDB taxonomy): Bacteria > Bacillota > Clostridia > Lachnospirales > Lachnospiraceae > Eubacterium_F. The sequence continues at coordinate 59,805 of CAJSYQ010000017.1, forward strand.
TTATCGCAAAATCATATCCCATCCAGCCGGTCATTCAACTGTAACCGGCATTTGGGCAACGAAAAAAAGCCGGTACATCAATGTGTACCGACCAACACAAAAGGATAGACTTATCCCTTGCGGTTTTGGTTTCACAATGATGTAACCGGCTTTGAGATTCAAAGTCGAAACTGTCTGTTACGCTTATCTGTTGCCGACAGTTCGAAGCAGTTTCAGAAGCGACGGTATTTCCTTTTCGCATACCGCAGGCGTGTGCGGCGTAAAGCCGTACTCCCAAATTTTGTGAGGATATGTAATTGGTTGTGGTTCTCCTAAGAGAGTTTTTTATTATACTCTGCGGAACGAGTGTATGTCAATACTTTCTAAAAAGTTTTTGAATTTTTTTTTCGGAAGGTGGGCATACTATTTAATTTCAAATAAAAATCATGTTCGTTTATCTTTAGATAAAAGAGCAGAGCCGACAGGCTGTGATTGCTCACAAGCCTGCCAACTCTGCGTATTATGTGTCTGGCTTTTTGGTGAGATGTTGTCCGCCCGATAAATGGGAGATTATAGCAAATACCCCGTAGCGATGAAAAGATAGCTATACAAGTATTTTCTATTTAATCTTAAATACATTACCCCACTAAGAACAGAAAATATCATAGTAGAAATTCCGTTCCATATTTCTAGCCCTACTCCTCTTGATACAAAATGAAACGCCCCCCATGTCATAGCTAAAATAATACCACCAAAAGGAATGAGGCTTTCTTTTTTCAACAAGGTTTCAATCGCTTTTTGCCCATATATTATGATTAGAACAACGAGTACCACTTCAAATATATAATACAAATATTGCGCACAAAATTGAAATATGTTTTTACCCTGTGCTTCTCCAATAATCTTTAATGTATGCCAATCAATAAAAGTCATAATTTTGCAGCCAATGAAGCAAGCAAGCGTTACTATCCAATTTTTCAAGGAAATCTTGTCCCCTTTGTTCCCTCTTTCTGGAAAATGATAATATTTCCTTGAAAAAAGCAGGAGAACACCAATGAAAAATGCCCACATGAAAACCATTATAATACAATGGATACTTCTTTGGTGCGTTGTATAATTTTGTATATCTACATGTAGAAATATCACTTCAATTCCGAATATTGACAGGAATTCAAGCATAAATGCTCCAAATGAGAGCAGGCTCATCCATAAATATTTTGTCCATTTTACTTCTCTAACCATTATTCTCACCTTATGAAATTTCGTTTTCCTTTTATACTTGACTTCCCGACAAATTATGAATTTGGTTAATGTATATGTTCATCATAAAACCCAACAAAATCCTCGAACAACTCCAAATCCAATGAATCACACCATTTTTCCCTGTCAAGGTTTTGATATATATAATTAGCTTTATCCTCCGAAAACCGTTCCCTGTTTTCCTCTGTGTTATAGTCATAGTCAAGCGTTTTGAGCCATTCATCAAATTTCGCATTAAACTCATTGCGATATGTGTCGTCATTGAAATAGTTATGTCCTTTATTCTCAAGAGGAATAAAGCTAAATCGGGAATCGTCCTTGTATTTTTCGTAATAAATTTCGTAGCCGTATTCGGCTGGAACAACTTCATCATCAAAGCTATGCACAATCATAATAGCGGCATTGCTTTTTGAGAAGCCGTCCAACGCAGTATTTGAGGCATACCCGCCATATTGAATCCTCTCATGCAGTTTCACAAATGGTAACATCAAATAAATACCATTTCCTACCTGTTTTTTCCCCTCGGCCTCAAACAGATTCGGTGAAGCGTTAAAACCCGAACACGCTATAACGGCTTTTACTTCGGGGTGGTATGTAAGCACACTGCAAACACTGTAGCCGCCCCAGCTATGCCCGAATAAAACGATTGGCAGACTTGGGAATTTCCCGCTTTCCTCCACAAATGTAATTGCATAGTCAAGGTCAATTACTCCCTGTGGAAGCCCTCCGACTCCCTCACCCTCGCTTTCATCATTTCCCGTAGCGTCATAGGAGAAAACATAATATCCATGACAGGCAAAATAATTCACGCAATCCATATAAGAATTATGTCCACCTCCACCAAAGCCATGTGCCATTACAACAATACCACGCTGGTTTTCTCCCGAACTATACATATATCCCGCCAGTTTCTGCCCCCCGTTGGAACTAAACTCATATTTCGTGCGGTGCAATCCGTCAAAGTCATCAACGTAGAGCATAAGCGGCTCATAGCTCTCAAATCGCTGGTTAAAATTCTCGTTATATACCATTACAGTCAATATCCAATCGCCAGCAATTATTAGTGTGACCGCAATAGATAATATAATAAAGAGAATCTTTCTCTTCTTAGATTTCGGTTTCGTATTTTTCATATCCATATCCTTTTTGACTTATTGTTGTGTCGGAAAATTCCGATTTCTCGCTTTGTTAATCAACTTATTTCGATTTAAGTCTTTCCTAATATGCTTAGTGTTCCTTTTTTCGGCAAAATAGAAATGTGTGATTTTTATGATTTCTGTATAACCTTTAGTGTTTTTTGAATATCCTTATAAACTAATGACTGCATACTATCCTCATAAATAGAAATATCTGCTTTATGAAGTGCGGAAAGAACATCATTCTTCAATTCAGGCTTATGTTTTGCAATAATGGGTAACAATTTGATACATTGCCTTGCTGTAATAGGTTTGGCATCTGTTATATGTTTCAAATATTTATCAATAACCTCATCAATCTTATAATCTTTATCCCATTTCGCATTATAAGCAAGTAATGTAAGTCCCCTTGTGCGAATATACGAATTATCGCTGTCAAGCATATCGCTTAATCTATCCATATAGGGATAGACACAATCAGTTTCTTCGCTTTGTTTTTGCAATTCCTGTAACGCCTTGTATGCAACATTATTATTTTTATTAAACAGTAGTTCAAATGTTTCTGCTATATTGACTGACATGGTAATCTCCTTTACAAATGAGGGTTTTTATAATTTTTACAGTGTGATTATCCAAAAACATACTGCTGAAATTGCAGAAAGCGGTGTCATGATATACTTTTCTTTTTTGCTTTTGGATATAAAATTCATAATTGTATTGAATGAGAGATATACTGCCATGATGATACAGATTATCTTTGTTGCGTTCTCTGAAAACCAAAATGGTATAAGTCCTCCCATTTGCAATACTATGACCACAAAAAATATCTGTAAAATAAGCTGCATAACCAAAATAATCCTTAGTTTCTTAGGGAAAACTTTATATTGTCCTCCCATTGTCAACTCTCCTAATGGGAAACCACAAACTATAAGAAATGATAATACAATCACTATTGAAAAGACACCTGCTCCTATAATAGCTACCATAGTCAACCTCCAAATACCGATTTTTCGTTCTATTTAGCTTTCCGATAAACTGGAAGTTATCGCTTTCTGATAATCCAATCGTCATCTTGGTTTTTTCTCTCTGCATAGTAACCGCAAGGCATATCCTTTAAGGTACTGACAGAGTTATCTAAATCAAAAACCCATTTTAAAGATACTAACTTTGCTTCATCTGTTTCATGTGTTTCTCCGCATAGAAATTGCCACATTCCGTCATCTTCATCATGCGATACATATAGAATAGGTGCCTGACGCTCCAATATATGGCAACAGATAATCGTAGCAGTATCAGGTGAATCATAAAAAGGAAATTTCATGTCTGTTACTCCTTTCAAATCTCGACTTCTCAGTTTGACTTTTTTCCTATTATACACAAAAACATGAGATTTTTCAATTCACAAACTGTCGTTGTTTGTGTCAAGTAATCGTTGGCAACTTTCCACTTTATTTTTCTCTATGATATTTCACCTGTTTTTTTGTATGCTAAATAAACCCTGCCGGGTTCTTTCTCCAGTTAACAACAAAACGCTTTCTTAAACGCTTTTCTTGATGCCGTCTGCATCGCTTCCACTATCGGCATATGTGCACTTACTACATCTACATACGAATTACCTTTTCCATCCTTCTTCGGTGCTTTGGCTGCACTTAACGTTTCCACGATTTCCTGCATCTGCATCGCAAACACTAAGCCATCCGTGTACCGGTCTATCGTTTCTGTCAGTTCCCTGTTTTCTTTCCGGTACAGCACTTTTGACAGATTGTTGGCTCCCTTTATCGACCACCGCATCCGTCCGTTCTTCATCCGCAGCGTAATTACAGTACAGTTCTGGCTTTCCTGTACTCCCATTCCTTTGTATATAATCCCTTCCGGCGGTTCGGCTATCTGGATTCCCCGCTTATCGTAGGGCAGGAGCCCTTCCCTGTTATTGTTCAGATATTTGTATAATTCCTGGGCTTTTTGGCTTTTCCTGTCCTTTTCATCAGGGCTTTCCACACTCGCTGCATATATCTGTATATACTCCAGCATTTCTTCTGGCTTGCCTGCATCAAACAATTCCCGGATTTCTTTCTGTGCCTTCCTGTCACTGATTTTTCTTAAAATCTCCTGGCAAACATGATACCTGTCTAACTGAAAAATCACATCCGGATCATAAGGTTCGTTTATCCAAACGCCTCCGTCCCCGTTCAGAATTCGCTGTCCTATCTCATCCGCATCATATTTCTTTCTGATACAGCCTTCCCGCTTCTCATGGAATTCCCTGCTTTTTTCCATCCCCGCAAGCATTGTCTTTTCCACAAGGGTGCTTCGGTTCTGTTTCTCCCTTTCAGCATCCCAGCCCTCATACATGGTAAAAACCTTCATTTCCTGCTTCTTCATCTTTTTATGGTGCTCGTCCTGCATGTTCAGCCACACACCATCCATTTCCTCAAACAGTACGGAAATCTCTTTTTTCCCCTCTGCCTGGCCTGCATTCATCTGTTTTACTGCGTGTTCTTCCTCTTCGCTGATTCTTTCTCCCAGCCGCTGTATGACATTCCACACACCACCGGCACTGATACTCTGTCCGCAGGTACTGTTTATTATCTGTGCTGTAACACGGTATGGCGATTCGGTTACCGTCATGGCTAGTTTCTCTGCCAGGTTCGTGGAAATCAACCCTATCTTATCCATATGCATTGCCTCATCCAACAGATATATATAGGCTTTCTTTCCGTCTTCCAGCTTTGTCTGATATACTCGCCTGCCATATGTAACTTCACCATAAACTGTTTTTATTGTAGTGGTGCGTATCCCTTTATCCCGATAATTCTTTTTATCCCTTCCGTCTGCCAATTCCTTATCATAGGCTTCCAGCATAATAGTTGTAATTTCCCTACCCAATTCACACACATAAGAAAATATTTTTTGTTCCAATGTCTTGAATGATACCAGTTTTTCCTCTACAATAGATTTCATCATACAGTCTCCTTTATCTGTTTGTGTCGTAACTAACATCATAAAGAAAAACTGTATGATTGGGAAGTGGGGAATTTCTCTACTTCCTTTTTATTTTAGGAATAATTCCTATATATGCCAATAATAATTATACACTAACACTGTCGTTGCTTAAGTTTGAATGGCATTGTCGCTTATTGCGGAAACGCTATCATTCACCTATGAATAAATTATCTCATTTTCAACAATTTCTCTTACACATGCCAGAATGTTATTCATCTTTTGAAACCATAAGAATTGATTTTCGGTTTTCAATTGTTCTGTCACACCCTGCCTGTCGGAATATTCCGTTACCAGCCGAGAAAACATTTTATCAGCCCGCTTGTCAATATCAGCAAGGTAGTCGTTCAGCTTTCCACTTGTTAGTAGGTTCATATACAAAACCTTATGGCATTGTTCCAAATACTTTGCGTGCCGCTGTCCCCATAAGCCGATTAGCTTGGCTTCTTGTGGCGGTATAAGATTTGGCAGATTATAATCGCCAACTTTTGAATAAGTGCCGCCCATCCGTTCAAATATTGTTTTTTCCATAAGTTTAACCCTCTGTCATTCTGATTTTGAGAGCGTTGGAAATAATTCTCCGTTCTTTTTCGTCAATCACTATGTAATATTTTTGACATCGCATATTTCCCGTTCTCTTTCTCCTAAAGTATGGCAAAGGATTTCTCCCTTTGCGAATGTGCGATTTTATTGTTGACATTAAAGAAAGCCAGTGCAAGAAGCGTTTCTGCTTTTTACGCTGGCTTTTGCCTTTGCTATCGCCCATAAGCTGTAATCCAATAATGTTTTCAAATTATCTCCTTATGTGGCAACAGCCTTTGCGGTTTTTCTTTTGTCGTTTTTTGTTAAAACATGCCGCAGGGCTGTTTTTGACGTGGGATGCCGTTCTCCGCCCGTCAATCTGGATTTTCAAAAAAATTCAGATTGATTGGAGGAAATTACAATGCTTGAAAAGCATCCAAACCGAAAAAAGGACAAGTATAACCCATACACTTTGACGATAACCGAGGGGCATTATTACCTTTCTTTTAAGGACGGGCGTGGAAAGCAGCAGAATATTGAGATTGACGAAATGCTGTACCAGACATTTGACAGATTTGAGCTTGAGGACATATCCCATCTGAACAGGGTGAGCAGGCACATTGAACACTCCGAGCTGACCGATGAAACGCTGAATGACAGAGCTTTTTATAAGGCAGAACGGATTGAGGATATTGTTTCGGAGAGTATCGAATATGAGCAGCTACATAGGGCGGTTTCCGAACTTCCCGAAGTACAGCGACGCAGGCTGAAGCTGTACTTTTTCGGGGAGCTGACCTATGAGCAGATTGCGAAGTTGGAGGGCTGCAAATATCAAGCTGTCCAGTGTTCTGTAAAAGCGGCATTAAAGGCGATAAAAAAATTTATGAAATAATTGCCTTGTATTGTGGCGAATGAGTGAGCAAACAGGTGAAGGGGCTTAAAAGCTCTTTCACCTGTTTTCCTTTATGGCAAAAACGGGACGGCTCTTTGACAACCGAATACCCATTCACCAAATACATTCTCTTTGTGGCTGTAATAAGCATAAGCGTGTGCAGCGGTACGCCATGACCTGCCGAAAAGCAGTGAGCGGATAAATTACCGACTCAAAATATCGGGCAGCTCCCGATTTCGCCAAGACACACAAAGAGGACAATGATACTCCCGTCCAGCCACAGTCCGAGCGGTAACCAGTCCGCCGCAGGCAATGGGGGCGGCTCTGTCAGACCGACAGTTGGGGTGCAATTCCCGTGGCGTCAGTTCGCTGCTGACCGTTTGGTGACTTCCCTTGCGTTATCACGCATCAGCATTTTCGGGGTGTCGGGGACAAATAGAAAATGCTTTCTATCATAAAGCCAGATACAAGGTGGTCAATGGAAACAGAGTTTGTTTTATACTCTCCCGACCTTAAATACTTCCGTGTGTCTGGCTGTTACATAGGCAGGGTTTCCTGCCTAAATACTGATGGAGGTTATAAAGAATATGGAAAGAACAATCAGGCGTGGCGACATCTACTACGCAGAGCTTAATCCCGTTGTCGGTTCGGAGCAGGGCGGCACACGACCCGTACTTATCATTTCCAATAATATGGGAAACAGGCACAGCCCGACGGTCATTATCGCAGCCATTACGAGCAGGGTGCAGACAAAATCAAAATTGCCGACACATACCGCAGTAAATGATTTTGAGGGGCTTGATAAGGATTCCGTTGTACTGCTTGAGCAAATCCGTACAGTAGATAAGAAAAGGCTGAAACAGTATATGGGGATGATGCCGACTGAAACGATGGCAAGGGTTGATAAGGCTCTTGCCATTAGCATTTCACTTAAAAATGGTTTGGAAAATAATTGTGCGAATTAGTGGAAATGGGAGGATTTGCACATTAGTCAAATAACGGCTGTATCCATATAATTTATGGCATACAGCCGTTAAGCTTTGCGGAGGTAGACAGATGGAAAATGTCAAAGAATTTCATAATGCGGAACAACAAAAGAATGAAGCCAACGAAGCAGAAAACTTTGATGTCTTTATAAAAGCTATGGTGCAGGCAGTTGAAAAATACGGAAGATTTGTTTTGCAGGAACTGGATTGTGTTGCGTAGGCTCACGCAACTTTACATACCGCATTTTCCAAAATTATCGGAGGTGTTAGAATGAACAGGGAAGGAAAGAAATGTGTTCTGTATCCAAGAGTAAGTACCGAGATGCAGGTTGACGGATACAGCCTTGAGGGGCAGAAAAATAGTTTGAAACGGTTTGCAGACCGTGAGGAAATGGAGGTTGTCGGCATCTACGAAGATGCAGGAAAATCAGGGAAGTCAATCGAGGGGCGACCCGCATTTAAGAAAATGCTGTCCGACATAAAAAACGGATTGGAAATAGAGTATATCCTTGTCTATAAACTTTCACGTTTTGGGAGAAATGCGGCAGATATTCTAAATTCATTGGAGTTTGTCCAGTCTTATGGGATAAACCTTATCTGCATTGAAGAGGGGATTGACTCATCCCAGACAAGCGGAAAGCTGCTCATATCTGTCCTGTCGGCGGTTGCCGAGATTGAGCGGGAAAATATCATTGAGCAGACTATGAACGGACGCAGGGAAAAAGCAAGGCAAGGCGGTTGGAACGGCGGTTTTGCCCCATATGGGTATTATCTGAAAGACAACCATCTTTTAATAGAGGAAAAAGAAGCCGAAGCAATCCGAATTATATTTGATAAGTTTGGAAATTCAGATATAGGGCTTGGGGGAGTTGCAAAATATCTTAATCTGCAAGGGATAAAGAAGATACCCCGCCAGAATGGAAAGTTAGAAACATGGAGCAGCCATTTAATACGGCAGATATTAGACAATCCTGTTTACTGCGGAAAAATTGCATATGGCAGAAGAACACGGGAGAAAGTGAAAGGAACGAAGAATGAATACAAACAAGTCCATACAGATGATTATATCTTAGAGGACGGGCAGCATGAGGGGATTGTCAGTGAGGAACTCTGGCAGAAAGTCCATGCGAAGCGTTTAGCAACAGGAATCAAGCAGCCGTCGAGAATCGGCAAAGAAAGGTCGCATCTTCTGACGGGTGTTTTGAAATGTCCTCTTTGCGGCAGTTCGATGTATACGAATAAACACGCATGGACAAATAAAGACGGCACATATAAGGAAGTCTACTATTATATATGCGGAAGAAATAAGCAGGAGCGGGGGCGTCATTGTGACTACAAGGCATCTTTAAGGAAAATAGACATTGAGCCGCTTGTAGTAGAAGCGGTAAGAGAGCTTGTAAGCGATGCCTATTTTGCAAAAGAGATTGAAAAGCGGATTGGAGTGCAGACAGATACAAGTGTTGTAGATAAAGAACTTGCCAATTATGAAAACAAGCTGAAAGAGGTGGATTTGAATAAAGCACGTCTGGAAAATGAGATTGACAATCTTCCTGTCGATGCCCGATTCCGTGAAAGAAAAATCCACGATATGACATTAAGGCTTGATGCTTTGTACGATACGATGGTGGAGTTGGAGGAACGCATTGAAGATGCCAAATTAAGAAAAAGCTCCATTGAGATGGAAGCCATCACGCTTGACAATGTTTACAAAATCATGCAGAACTTTGGAAAGTTATATGCTATAATGAGTGATGAGGAGAAGAAAAACCTTATCACATACCTCATTAAAGAAATACAGATATATCCGAATGGAGAATCGAAAATGCCGTTGAAGTCGATAGAGTTTAACTTTCCGATTTATATTGACGGCAAGGAAGTAAGGAAAGTTTTGTGGGAAAGGGGTAATACCGTTGAGACCATTGTACTTTTGTCCCACAAATTACCAGATGTGTCATTAATGTTACGGTGGAGTTTGGAGATGGTGAAGGGAAAGTACCTTTAGATGCAATAGCAGAACGGGCAAAGAAATATCAGCGGGAACCGGAAATAACATATAAAATGATACAAGAGTATGTTGAAAAGAAATATGGATTAATAGTACATACTGCATATATTGCGGAGGGAAAGAGATCATTAGGTCTGAAAATGTATGACGCGCCAAATGCAGTAGAAGAATTAAAACAGCCGAGGAAGCATCCACCGAAAGAAAAAGTTGAGGCGATAAAAGATGCACTTAAATATTTTGAGGTAATCTTATGGATGAAAAGACTTATCAGATTGCAGAGCGGATAGTTCAATTACATCGGAAAGCCTATGAGGCTTATTTGCCATTGATTGAAGATGTGTGCAGCAGAATTAGTCAGAAGATGAATTGTCACATTTGCTTGATTATGTACTGGATTTTGCTTGTGATGAGAAAATACTGGGATTGTATAAAAGAGTGTGTAGAAGATATTTGTATATATATCCTAGTTGTGTTAAGAGTTATATTGAAGCATATCGGGAAATTTGGGAAGATGAAGGGGTCAGTTATTAGTGCTTGCCAATTTGGAAAGCTTTAATACTGTTTTGATTAATTAGGGGAAGAAACAAAGGGAGAGAATGGAGTTGCTTCGGCAATTGGCGGTACAGCAATTACAGACATTGGAAATGGTAAGTTTAAATAATTTACCGAAATTAGATTAAATATAGGAAGACTAACTATTAAAAGTCAAGCCCTAAAATGATATTTTTTGAATAAAATACAGAAATGTATTTTAGATATATTTGAAACTCGGTTAGAGTCTTTTGAACATTGAAAACTGCATGACAAAAAGAGCATCGTGACAGGTGCTCAAAAAAGGAGCATTGAATTAGATATGTTTAAGCTGTTTTGATATATTGCTGGTTTGATTTTTCTAAATGATAAATGACTCGTACCAGTTTTTTCACAGCATGTGAAATGGCAACATTATAATGTTTGCCTTCTGCTCGTTTCTTGGCGAGATAGGCTGCAAAGGTTGGATCCCAATGACAGACGTATTTAGCTGCGTTGTACAAAGCGTAGCGCAGATAACGGGAACCACGTTTTTCCATATGTGAGTACGCACCATCCAGTTGTCCGGATTGATATGTTAACGGCGAGAGACCAGCATATGCCAAGATTTTATCAGGAGAATCAAAACGACTGAAATCACCAATTTCGGCAATAATCATAGCGCCCATACGATAGTTTATCCCAGGAATGCTTAAGATTGGAGAGTTGATTTCATCCATAATGATTTAGATTTCATTTTCAATCTCATCTATCTCTGAATCAAGTTCCTGAATCAACTTGATGGTGTGTTTTAGCTCAAGTGATTTGGCCGGCATAATTGAGCCGATAGAAGCTCTTGCTGCTTCTCTAAATGTAATGGCAGTATCTTTACCGTACCGACCTTTCGAAGCTTCTGAAAGAAGATTGGTAAGTCTGGTAAGATGAGCGTTAGCTACTTGTTTAGCACCAGGAAATTCAGAAAGCAATGCATAAACAGATGCCATATGGAGTGTGGGAACGAGCTTTTCTAATTCAGGAAATAAGATACAGACAAGTCTTGAAACGGAAGTTTTGAGCTTGGCACGTTCTTTTACTTTATCAAAACGATAACGAGTTAATGACTTTAGCTCTTCGTTGTGATAAGATGTGTCTGAGTAGGACTTTAAGTTCACATCAGACATTAGCATGGAAGCAATCGTGCGGGCATCAACTTTATCCGTTTTCGTCTGTCTAAGGCTTAGACTTTTTCTGTACAGATTTGTATGTAACGGATTGATAACATAGGCGGGCAAACCTTTATCAATGATATATCCTAAAAGATTGTAACTGTAGTGTCCTGTGGCTTTCAGTCCTACTTTTACTTTTGTTGCATCTTCCATAACGGATCCAATCTTTTGATAAAGTTCATTGAAGCCATCCCGGTTGTTTGCGATGGTGAATGCATTAAATAACACTTCTCCATCCGAGTTTGAGATAAAGCAATCATGCTTAACCTTAGAAACATCAATTCCTACGTAAATCATAATAATCTCCTTTGAAATGTATTTGATACTGTTTTAGAACCACAGGTGCTCCTTGCGATTGTAACCTCGTTCTAAATAAACTGTCATGCGGTATCTAACTGATTAACAAAGAACAAAGAGACTGTGGTTGGAGCCTTCCTAAAACCATCGAGTGGTAGGAGGTGAGAACCAATCCACAGCATCTTATATATCATAGTCGAACCTACGGAAGAGGTAAAGAAAAGACTATGACTTAATAGTTAGAAAGACCTTGGAGAGGGTCTCTAAAAACTACTACTATATAATACGAGGATGAATAAAATGGGAAATTTATATCATTATACGAATGTAGGTGGTTTTGAAGGTATAATTAATAATAATTCAATTAGAATGACAAAATCAGATTTTCTGAATGATCCTTCAGATTGTCATCTTTTTATTACATTAGTTGAACAGTATATAAATTCTAATTCAATAATACTTTCAAATATAATTTCATCGGTTAGAAATCAGAGAGATATAGTTGAAAAAATATATAAAGAGAATGGATGTGATTTGATACATTATATTAAATATATTCACAAACATATTTCTTTGTATGTTATGTCATTGACACAAATAGATGATGGAATGAATATGTGGAATTATTATGGACAAGGTGGGATGGAATTAAATTTTTCTATAGAAAGTCTTATCGAATCATTGCAAAAGACATTCATTTCCGAAAAAGAATTTTTGGCTGAGGCTCACGTTATTTATGCTAATAGTGAATTTGATGTTGAAAAGATAAATGTTCCTGCCTTCGCAGATTTTACTTTGATAAATAAAGAATCAAATAATATTTTTGAAGATCACCGTTCATTTATTAAAGAAAGATCACATTATGACGCAGACCAATTATATTCCACGACAAGGCTTGATCAATTTATTAATACATATATGAAGAGTTATATAACAACCTTGGAGTATTTGTTACAACAGAAAGAAATTAGTGATGGCATGTCTTCTGAAATGATATTTCAGAAAGTTTATGACAATGTTTCTAAATTAAATAATTTTTATTATTGGAAACATGATTTGTCTCTTTATATGTTAGTGCTATCTGCGTTAATAAAAAGTGATACTTATGAGTATGAAGATGAACATAGGATAGTTTATTTTGAGTACAATATAAATTCAGAAAAGACGAAAAAGGAAGAATATACTGTGAAGCATATTATGTCGGGTGATTTTGTTTGTCCATATATAACTTTTAAGAAAGATAATGAAAATGGTTTACTTCAGAGTTCTTTAAAGGGGATAACAATTTCTCCAGTCACAAGAAATTTACCTATTAACAATGATACCTATTTAGAAACCTTAAATAAGTATATTTTAAGTGAGGCATCATCAGTTTGTGTGAAAGATATATGAACATTTCATGTCATATAGTTCACCTTATTCTGCCCTGGTTACCCAGTATCGGATATCCATATCAGGGGCAAGGGTCTCCGCAAAGCGGAGCTGTGCTCCCTTGCGGCTGATATGGATATCTGATAACCTGTCGCAGGCAGAATCACCATGCCC
>CAJSYQ010000018.1 GCA_910574015.1 Eubacteriaceae bacterium
AGATTTTTAAAAACCGGCTACTGGGCGGTTTAAAAGTTATACCCAAAAGTCAAAACAAAATTTCTTTCTATTTTTTCAAAAAAACACTTGACTTTTTATTAGCAGGCTTTTCATCATCAAACTACATATTCAGCAGAATCCTTGTGACAAATTTTTCATTCTTCAGGGAAAAATCTGTCTGACCGTCATACCGGGACGCGGTTTTGATTATGCTTGGCACTCCGAGCCCGCTGCCCTTATCCGATACCGGAAGCCCCTTCCGAAAGTTTATGTCACAGGTACTGGTATTGCAGAACTGGATAATCACTTTATTCCCCTTTTCCGCTATATAGATGCTGATCTCCCGATCCATCTTTCCAGAATCGACACAACCGTGAATGGCATTCTCAAAAGCATTGGCGAGGATTGCAATCCAGTCAATGTCCCGGACCGCCAGACCATCTGCCAGTTTCACATCCATCTTCACCTGAATATTCTGGTTTCTGGCATTGCGTGCATAAGCTGACAGAATGCTGTTTACCGCCCGGTTTCCACAGATATTTCTTATCTCCCGGTTTTCCACATCCTCCCCGTACTGATCCAGATAATACAGAAGATTGCCAAATTCCTCTTTCCTGACATACTCCTTCATTAGAAGGATATGATGCCTCACATCATGGCGGATCCTCGCCGCTTCCCTCTCTGACTCTCTCATCAGCTCCATCTGTCGGTGCAGGAGCTGCTCATTTATCTCCAAAAGTTCCTTTTCCCGCTGATAATAGTGCTCCTGTCCGAGATGTATGTACAGATGGAAGATGGCGTACTGCAGAACGCCAACCATAAAGAGCGTCACAAATGCCCGCACCATATTAAAAACTGAGAACCCCTGCAGGTTCGGCCAGTAGGCAACAACGGCGCCGATCATCACCGAGACAAAAAGCGTGACAGCACTGAACAGATCCATCTCCTCCATCAGAAAACCCACTCCCGACAAAAAAAGCTTTCTGAGTTTCTTCCATGTAAAGATAAGAATCAGTATCGCGCAAATAAGGCGCGTAAGGATGTCCACCCACTGATTTCCCTCAAACCACCACCGGGCCACATCCACACCACAGAAGGTGCAAACAGAAAACATATAAAATCCCACTGCCATTTTATACACAGACAAATAAAGAATTTCGCTGCTCATTATCCCACAGAATACCCCAATCGTGAGAAAACTTGACAGACTGGCAAACTGTACAAAACTGGCGGTAAAAAAATGATACCACAGGCTATACCCGCCGATCATCAGCACACCAAATACCACATAAATACCAATAGCTTTTTTCATGGAACATCTTGGGCGGTCAAGCATAAGAAAGAATGTGAGGAGCAGTCCCACACTGATGCTATTTCGAAAAAATGCGATATAGAAAGAACCTCCCAGCATATCTATTCCTCCTATGTATATTATTTTGAAGTCCGAAACCTGGACAAACAAAAATAAATTAACATATATAGGATATTTTTCAATATTTCTGGTACTATTCGCACTTTTTATGGCACTATTTGTATTTGGGCCGTTTCATCGCATAATTATAAATTTTCACAAAAGACTCATAAACATCTGCTGTAATGTCTTGTCCTGCTCAAAAACTCCCCGGACTGCATAAACAGCCGTCTTTGCGCCCGGTTTCTTTATCCCCCGCATACTCATACACATATGCTCTGCCTCCACCATTACCATAACTCCTCTGGGAGACAGATACTTCATAAGAGCATCGGCGATCTGGCTGGTGAGCTGTTCCTGGATCTGGGCACGCCGTGCATAGGTCTCCACAGTCCGCGCCAGCTTGCTCAGCCCCACCACCCTGCCATCTGGAATATAGCCAATATGGACTTTGCCGAAAAAGGGAAGCAGATGGTGTTCACATACGGAATAGAACGTAATATCCTTTTCCACAACCATGTCTCCTGTGTCAGAGTGAAATACCCGGCTCAGGTGCCCGGCCGCATCCATCTGATACCCGCCAAATAATTCCTCGCACATCTGTGCGATCCGTTTTGGAGTGTCCCTCAGCCCCTCTCTTGCCGTATCCTCGCCTATCCCTTCCAGAAATAGCTTTACTGCCTGTTCTATCTTATCGTGATCCATACACGCACCCCTTCTCTGTTTCTTAAATCATAATAAGCGATTTCTCATTCGTAGTCAATATCCTATAGTATTCTTCTCTTTCTTTGCCATCCCCGTTCACTTCCAATCCAGGTCTTTGAAAAATGACAGGCTGCCAAAAATCAGGATGGCGTCCTCATGCCCGCACGCATCCATCGCCTTCTTGAGCCCTGCCATAACAGTATCCGCCAGCGACACCTTCCGGCACCCCTTCCGCCGCCACACGCCGGCAAGAACCTCCTTATCCAGCCCCCGCTCTCCCGGCGGAGTGATGACCGCCACATCCTCAAAGATGGGAACAAGGATTTCCACCATCGTTTCATAATCCTTATCCTTCAAAACCCCCATCACACCATGCAGCCGCCTCCCGGCAAGCAGCGTCTCCGCCGTGCTGCGAAGCGCCTCTGCCCCGGTCGGATTATGGGCGCCGTCAAGAATGATCAGGGGTCTGGTACAGATTCTCTCAAACCGCCCCCGCCATGCGGCCATACGAACCCCCAGGATCAGCTCTTCCACCGCCGGGGTAAAGGGTGCCGGAAGATGACGGCAGGTCTCCACAGCCAGGGCAGCATTTTCCGCCTGATACAGTCCCGCCATAAATGTGCGGTAGCTCTCGCCGCGGTAGGTAAATACACTGCCCTCCAGATCTGCCTTCCTTACCGTAATCTCTGATTTCCCCACCTCATGCAGGGATGCCCCCTGCCGCCCGGCTTCCTCCCGGATCACCGTCAGGGCAGCCGGATCCCTCTGACTGGTAACCGCCACGCCGTTTTTCCGTATGATCCCGGCTTTTGCCGCCGCAATCTCGGGAATGGTTCCGCCCAGCACCATCTGATGATCCAGCGCTACCGGTGTGATAACCGATGCCAGAACATGGGAAACCACATTTGTGGCATCCTCTCTACCACCCAGTCCCGCTTCCAGAACTACAATGCTGCAGTGCCAGTAAACAAAAGCGAGCAATGCCATTGCTGTCTCGATCTCGAAAACAGTCGGCACTTCCCCGCCCTCCCTTTTAATTCTGTCCACTGCTGCCGCCGTCTCGGATACCACCTGTGCCAGCAGATCCCGGCTAATAAAATGGACACCTCCCAGATCTTCATACTGGATGCATTCCTCGTATTGGAATACGACCGGGGAGACAAATCGTCCCACCAGCTGTCCGCTGACGGCAAGGATACTACTGATATAAGCAGCCACCGAGCCCTTTCCGTTTGTTCCGGCGATATGGATAAACTGCAGCTTGTCCTGCGGGTTTCCAAGCTGCCCCAGCAGGGCAAGCATGCGGACAAGCCCCGGCATCATGCCGGAGCGTCCCGCCTCTTCGATATATTGTCTTGCTTCTTCATAGGTCATATTTTACAGCCCTTACTTCTTTATTCTACTGCTGCCAGCGCCTGTTCCAGATCCCGGATCAGATCCTCCTTGTCCTCAAGCCCGCAGGACATCCGGACAAGCCCTGCCGGTATCCCCGCAGCCGCCAGCTGTTCCTCGTTCATCTGCCGATGCGTGCTGGTGGCAGGATTCAGACAGCAGGTTCTGGCATCCGCTACATGTGTCTCGATAGCTGCCAGCCTGAGATTCTTCATAAATGCCTCTGCGGCTTTTCTTCCGCCCTTCAATTCAAAGGACACTACCCCGCAGCCGCCATTCGGCAGATATTTCTGCGCCAGTTTATAATATCTGTCTCCCGGCAGGCCGGAGTAACTCACGTCAGCCACCTTCGGATGGTTCTGCAGGAACTCTGCCACCGCCTGTCCATTCTCCACATGGCGCGGCATCCGCACATGAAGGGATTCCAGGCCGAGATTCAGGATAAAAGCGTGCTGGGGTGACTGGATGCATCCCAGATCGCGCATCAGCTGTGCCGTACATTTCGTGATAAAAGCACCGGCCCTGCCGAATTTCTCCGCATAGGTTATCCCGTGATAGGATTCATCCGGCGTACAAAGCCCTGGGTATTTCTCCGCCTGGGACATCCAGTCAAAATTGCCGGAATCCACAATAGCGCCGCCCACAGCCGCGCCGTGCCCGTCCATATACTTCGTTGTAGAATGTGTGACGATATCCGCTCCCCATTCGATGGGACGGCAGTTCACCGGAGTCGGAAATGTATTATCCACAATAAGCGGTACGCCGTGTTTATGAGCCGCCGCTGCAAATTTTTCTATGTCCAGAACAGTCAGCGCCGGATTGGCAATGGTCTCCCCAAAGACAGCTCTTGTATTTTCCTGAAAGGCCGCATTCAACTCCTCCTCCGTACAGTCGGGTGAGACAAATGTTGCATCTATCCCCATCTTCTTCATGGTGACCTCAATCAGGTTAAAGGTTCCTCCATAAATGGAAGAGGAGGACACAATATGACTGCCGCTCTCGCAAATATTAAACAAGGCGAAGAAATTTGCCGCCTGCCCTGAAGAAGTCAGCATCGCCGCCGTACCACCCTCCAGTTCTGCAATTTTCGCCGCCACAAGATCATTGGTGGGATTCTGGAGACGTGTATAAAAATATCCTTCTGCCTCCAGATCAAAAAGCCGTCCCATGTCCTCGCTGGTATCATATTTAAACGTGGTGGACTGGACAATGGGAATCTGTCTTGGTTCCCCATTTCCCGGCGTATACCCGCCCTGCACACATCTCGTATTGATTTTATAACAATCGCTCATCTTCCCTACCTCATCTTTCCTAAATATTGTTTAGGAAAATATTATATCAGTATTTTCCATAAAAATCTACAGGAACTTCCCGGAATGTTGTCGCTCATGTTCCTCCTTTTGGGTGCAAAAAGGGTGTTTGCGGTTTCTGAAAATAAATAAGGCAGCGGATTGTCTGTTAAGATAATCGCTGCCGAAAGGTAAATAATATTCAGTTTGAGCAAGCGCCTGTTCTGATTCAATGCTAACAGAATAAAAAATTTATGTCAATGAAGCAAAATTACTTTCCTCATATTCTCTCTGTGTCCACGCATTCCCCATTCTCCGTAAGGCACACAACAATACCGCCATACTGGGGATGCTCCTTCACAAACCGCCGGATCACACTGAATTTCTCCCAGAAATGCATGGGAAATACTTTTGCCGCCCTGACATTTTCAAGAAAGACTTCAAGCCCCACCGGCGTTTCCCCTAACAGCCTGGGATCCAGCGGCACAAAAGCCACATCAACAGAAAGCCCTTTCATCTTCGCCATCTCGCTGCGGTATCGCTCCGCCATCCTCCGATTGTACTCCTCCGATCTGTCCTCCCAGATCCAGTGTCCCAGATCTCCGGCGTGATAGATGCGCTGCCCCTCCCACTCCAGCAGGTATGCCACCCCGGCATCCGTGGAACGATAGGTGGTGATCTGCAGCCGTTTGTCTCCCGGCATCACCAGATCATACTTCTGATTCTTCCTCACCCGGATCAGCTTCACCGTCAGATCCATACCCCGGTCCGTCCACTCCCGTATCTTCCATTTGATGCCGCAGTCCTTATCCAGTACAAAGTGCACCCAGGGATAGTCCTCAAAGAGATTGAAAATCTCCGGATTATAGTGGTCCCGGTGCTTGTGGCTGGCAAAGACCACCAGCGGCTTATCCCTGTCCAGAGCAGGGATCCCGCCATGAAAATAATCAAACAGGAAATACGCTGTCGCTGTCTCCACCAGAAATCCACTGTGTCCGATAAAAGTAACTCTCATCATACCCTCCTGACGCCAAGTATCTCTTCTGCACGCAGTACCTCCTCCTCTGTGGGGGGGTGCACGCCGGACAGAGAATATTCGAGCCCCAGCTTATCCCACTTAAAGAGCCCCAGTGTGTGATAGGGAAGTACCTCCACACGGCTCACACTCTGCCAGCCCCGGATCCTGTCCCTCAGTGCTAGTAATCCATCCTCCTGATCCGTCAGCCCCGGCACCAGCACATGCCGGATCCACATTTCTTTTTTATGCTCTGACAGATAATCCGCCATCTCAAGTATATTCCGGTTATCCTGCCCCGTCAGGCTCCTGTGGCGTTCTGCATCCATCTCCTTAATATCCAGCAAAAACAGATCGGTCACCTCCACCAGCCGCCCAAAGCGGCCGGCAAAAGGCTCTTCCCCGGTAAACGGATGCCCTGATGTATCCAGGACGGTATGGATCCCTTTTTCTTTTGCCAAAGTAAAAAGCTCTGTCACAAAGTCAATCTGCAACAGAGGCTCTCCACCACTCACGGTTATCCCGCCATTGTCCTTCCAGTAATTGCGGTACCGGTATGCCCGGTCAAAGGTTTCCTGTGCCGTCTTCTCCTCCCCGGATCCCATATTCCAGGTCTCCGGGTTGTGGCAGTACCGGCACCTCATCCGGCATCCCTGAAGGAAGATCACATACCGAACCCCCGGTCCGTCCACCAGACCGAAGGTTTCAATGGAATGTATGCGCCCCGTCGCTGGGGCAGTTCTTTCATCGTTCATAACCGTCCTCATCTATAGTTCACCATGGCAGGTTCTGGCGATCACATCCATCTGCTGCTCTCTTGTGAGGTCAATGAATTTCACCGCATAACCGGATACCCGGATGGTAAAGTTGGCATATTCTTCCCTCTCTGGATGCTCCATGGCATCCAAGAGCTTCTCCTTGCCAAATACATTGACATTCAGATGGTGTGCCCCCTGATCGAAGTATCCGTCCAGCACCTGAACCAGATTGCGGATCCTCTCTTCCCCGCTGTGTCCCAGCGCATCGGGATTGATGGTCTGGGTATTGGAGATGCCGTCCAGCGCCCATTCATAGGGCAGCTTGGTAAGGGAATTCAGTGAGGCAAGAAGACCATTCTGTTCTGCCCCATAGCTTGGGTTCGCCCCCGGCGACAGGGGCGTCCATGCCTCCCTGCCATCCGGCATGGCGCCGGTGGCCTTGCCGTAAACCACATTGGATGTGATCGTAAGGATGGATGTCGTCGGCTCAGAATTCCGATAGGTGTGATGCTTCTTTATCTTCTCGATAAACGTCCGAAGCAGCCACACGGCGATATCGTCCGCACGGTCGTCATCGTTGCCGTACCGGGGAAAATCTCCCTCTATCTCGTAGTCCGTCACAAGCCCCTCATCGTCCCGGATAGTCTTCACCCTGGCATGTTTAATAGCGCTGAGGGAATCCACCACATGGGAAAACCCTGCAATGCCGGTGGCAAAGGTTCTTCTCACATCTGTGTCGATCAGGGAGAGCTGGGTAGCTTCGTAATAATATTTATCATGCATATACTGGATCAGATTCAGGATATTCACGTAAATATCTGCCAGCCAGTCCATCATGCTGTCGTATTTCTCCATCACCTCATGATAGTCCAGATATTCCGAAGTGATGGGCTGGTACTTCGGCCCCACCTGATCCCTGCTCTTCTCGTCCCTGCCCCCATTGATGGCATAGAGCAGGCACTTCGCCAGATTGGCTCTGGCCCCGAAAAACTGCATCTCCTTCCCGGTCTGGGTGGCAGATACACAGCAGCAGATGGCATAATCATCCCCCCATACCGGTTTCATGACATCATCGTTCTCGTACTGGATGGAGCTGGTGCGGATGGAAATATCAGCCGAATATTTCTTAAAGTTCTCCGGCAGGGCAGAGGAATACAGCACCGTGATGTTCGGCTCCGGGGACGGCCCCATATTTTCCAGTGTATGGAGAAACCGGAAATCTGTCTTCGTCACCATATGCCGTCCATCCACCCCGATCCCCGCAAGGTCCAGGGTGGCCCAGACCGGATCACCGGAAAACAATTCGTTATATGATTTAATACGGGCAAACTTCACCATGCGGAATTTCATCGTAATGTGATCCACAAGTTCCTGCGCCTCGCTCTCTGTAATCACACCATTTTTCAAATCCCTCTCTATATAAATGTCAAGGAATGTAGAGACCCTGCCAATGCTCATGGCAGCGCCGTTCTGGCACTTGATCGCCGCCAGATAGCCGAAATAGGTCCACTGGATGGCTTCTCTTGCATCCCTCGCCGGAGCCGAGATATCACAGCCGTAGATCTGGGCCATCTCCTTCATTCCTTTCAGGGCATTGATCTGATCCTGCAGTTCCTCTCTCTGACGGATAATATCCTCCGCCATGCTGCCGCTGCCGCAGTTCGCCTTGTCTCTCTCTTTCTCTTCCACAAGACGATCAATACCGTAAAGGGCGACGCGGCGGTAATCCCCCACGATGCGTCCCCTTCCGTAAGTGTCCGGAAGGCCGGTGACAATTTTATTTTTGCGGGCCGCCCGCATCTCCGGCGTATAACAGTCAAAAACAGCCTGATTATGCGTCTTATGGTATTCGGTAAATATTTTGTGAAGCTCCGGATCCGGCGTATAGCCGTACATCTGGCACGCCTCCTCCGCCATCTTGATACCACCATACGGCATAAAGGCACGTTTCAGGGGCTTGTCCGTCTGGAGGCCGACGATCTTTTCCAGTTCCTTCAGTTCTTCTTTTATATATCCGGGACCATGCGAGGTAAGACCGGACACAATATCCGTATCCATATCCAGAACGCCGCCTTTCGCACGCTCCTGCTTCTGCAGCTGCTGCAGCTCGCCCCAGAGCTTGTCTGTGGCCTCCGTCGCCGGTGCAAGAAAGCTCTCGTCGCCGTCGTACGGCGTATAATTTTTCTGGATAAAGTCTCTTACATTGATCTCTTCCCGCCAGAGACGTCCCTCAAATCCATTCCACTGTTCAAAGTTTATCATGTTCTTCCTCCTTATGTGCAGGCTTTTTGAGAATGTAATCGTAACATTTCTTTATAAAAAATGCAACTTATTCTTTATGTGGATTTGTATTTAGGAAATTCTCTATTGTTATCTCAAGTTCTATATTTGATGAAAAAGTTTACCCGCATGGACACTTCCGCTTTTATGATAATAATCATTCAACTAAGCAATTATTACGCAATTAAGTATTCAAGCCTTTACTTTAATATAAAGATTCGCCATTGTTTCTGATATTCCACACCTAATCAACTCATCTTTAATCTCATGGTCAGTTAAACCATATCCAATAACATCATGCGATACTTTGTCAATTATATCTTGCCCAATTTCACCAATTTTCAATAGATATACCTTATTTTTTCTCGGGTTAAATATACCTAATTTCTTAATATTTTGAAACTCTTTATTTTCTGAATGAATCCCCATAATATAATACATCAATAATTGTAGCGTTTGTTGACTATTAATTTCTTTTTTAGATACTTTAAAATCCCATAATGTATCTTGTGTCAAATAATCACCATCTCCATTAGAAACTATTTTGGTATATCCTCCTTCAAATGTAAACCCATCTTTTACAATAGGGCCATATTTTTTCCAGAATGCCATGCCTCTCTTTACCATACTAGAAATATTTTGTATTGTCTCTTTATTAGGTTTTATCTCTGAAACTGGTTTATAAAATTCAATTCCTGCCCTATAACAGACATCATATCCAGATAATTTACAGGCACATATAATGGATTCATCATCTAGTCCTTTTACTTTTGATAAAATATTTTTTGCCTTCTTTTCATCTTTTATATTTCTTGCACCGATTAATGAAATTTGAAAAGCATTTTCAATAGATGCACCCATCATAAATCTTGTCATGTAATCTACAGTCAATCCAACAAGATTGGCATGTATATTTTCTTCTGCATTAAGCTCAATACAGTCATTTCCTTCTATCATTTCAAAATCTGTCCGTTTTATGTAACCACCCCGTGGCTGCTTAATCATTTTAATTCTTTTAGTAACTGAATACATACAATCCCCTTCTGTTTTTTTACCAGCACAGTACCTCATTCCCCGTCTCCGTCACCAGTACCATGATCTCCCACTGGGCAGAGGGTTTGTGATCCTTTGTATATACCTCCCAGTTATTTCTATCGTCCGTATAGATTTCCACGCCGCCCATATTTACCATGGGCTCTATAGTGAATATCATCCCCGGCACCATAAGCATCTCCTGTCCCCGGACAGAATTATAGCTGACCCAGGGATCCTCATGAAATTCCAGTCCCACGCCATGACCGCCGATCTCACGGACTACCGTATAGCCGTTGGCATAGGCGTGGTCATGGACAGCCTGTCCCATATCCCCCAGAAATCCCCAGGGCTTTACCTCCTTCAGTCCCAGTTCCACACACTCCCTCGTCACATCCACCAGCTTCTGTTTCTCTGGGCTGATCTCACCGATGCAGAACATACGGGAAGAGTCCGAAAAATACCCGTCCAGTATGGTGGAACAGTCGATATTGATAATATCACCGGACTGGAGGATCACCTTCTCCGACGGAAAGCCATGGCAGACCTGGTCATTCAGGGAGGTGCAGACACTGTACGGATATCCCTCGTAATTCAGCGGAGCGGGAATCCCCCCCATATCTGTCGTCATATCATAGACGATCTTATCAATCTGTGCTGTGTTCATTCCCTCACAGATATTCTCCTCTATGTAGTCCAGTACTGCGATATTGATCTTACAGCTCTCCCTGATCTTCTCAATCTGTTCTGGATTTTTAATGATCTCATGGGAGGGAACCGGGAGCCCCCTGTCAGCCGCTGCCTGTATCTTTGCATCAAAGCTTTGATGACAGGTTTTATATTTTCTTCCGCTTCCGCACCAGCACGGATCGTTTCTTCCAATTTTTATTGACATCCTTCCATTACCTCCTAATCTTTTATTCTCTCTTATTCTGCACCCTCCGGCGCATGATTGCCAGGTCGGTATTCCTTTCTTTTCAGTTCCCGCATCACCATGATACCAGCTACGGCTGCCGCCAGAAAATCTGCCACGGGGCCGGCGTACATAATGCCGTCAATCCCCATATAGAGCGGGAGCGCCACCACCAGCGGAAGTAAAAATATGATCTGCCGGGTAAGGGCCAGAAAGGCCCCCCTCTTTGGTTTCCCAATGGCAGTGAAAAAATTTGAGCTGATGGGCTGCATAAAATTCACAAAGGTGAAAAATAAAAATATATGGAAATAATTTTCTGCAAACCGGTAATATTCTTCCGAGCCGCTTCCAAAGACGGATATGATCTGACGGGGGAATATCTGGAACATGAGAAAGGAAAATACCGCCAGAGAGGCGCCGCATATGATATCCTTCTTGTACGCCTCCTTTACCCTGGAATAATTTCCCGCGCCGTAATTAAATCCGGCGATGGGCTGCAGTCCCTGGGACAGTCCGATGACGAAGGACATAAAGAGCATATTCACTTTCGTAATTATGCCGGAACAGGCGATGGGAATAGATTCTCCATAAGCGGAAAGGGCTCCATAGTATTTCAAAGATTTATTCATGATGATCTGTACAACCATCATGGCGATCTGGTTGACCCAGTTGGCAAATCCCAGGGAAATGATCCTTCCCACATAACGGAGCCCCGGGATCAGGTGCCTCCGCTCCAGATCTACGGTATGACAGTGCGCCAGCCCCCACACCACCATGGCAGCGGCGGCGATCTGACCGATTATGGTAGCCAGGGCCGCTCCCCGCATTCCCCACTCCAGTCCGAATACGAACAGGGCATCCAGCACCGTATTGATCACAGCCCCGGCCAGATTGCAGATCATGGTCATCCTCGGTCTGCCGTCTGCCCGGAGCAGATGTCCTCCCCCGGTGGAGAGCAGCAGAAAGGGAAACCCCACGGCCGTCACCTGAGTATATTCCATGGCGTAATCCAGCACATTATCCGGCGAGCCAAAAAACTGCATCAACGGACGCAGAAAGCCCAGTGTGATCAGTGTGATCACCGCGCCGGACAGAAACAGCATGGATGCCGCGTTCCCCATATACCGGACCGCTTTCTCCCGGTGTCCCTCGCCCATGGACAGATTGAAAGCAGAGGCACCGCCGACGCCGAAGATCAGCGCCGTGGCGATACAGAGCGTATTCAGAGGAAACGCAATATTTGTGGCCGCATTCCCCAGCTCCCCGATCTTCTGACCGATAAAAAACTGATCCACTATATTATAGAGGGATCCCACCAGCATGGATATAATGCTGGGTACCGTGAATCTGCGCAGCAGCAGCCCCACCGGCTCTGTGCCAAGGGGATTTTCTTCCTGTAGCTTGTTCATTTCTCTCTCCTAATAATTGTATTTTTTCCGTTTCCCAATAAGAAAGCTACCGGTGACAGCCAGCGCCAGGATCTCCGCCATCAGGATGGCAAGCCAGATGCCGTCGATTCCCAGCAGGAGCGGCAGTAAAAGAACTGCCATCACCTGGAACACTAGTGTCCGCAGGAATGAGATCAGGGCAGAGATCAGCCCGCTGCCGAGTGCGGTAAAGAAAGCTGACCCAAAGATATTAAAGCCCATGATAAGGAAAGAGGAACAATAGATCCGGAACCCCCTTCTGGTGAGTTCCAGAAGCTCCCCATCGTATCCAACAAAAATCTTTGCCAGAACGCCGGACAAAAGCAGGCCCAGAACCGTCATGGCAGCCCCGGCAATCAGTATCAGCCGCAGGCTTTTGCGGAACACATTCCGCAGCTCCATATGATTCCGTGCGCCGTGATTAAATCCCACCACAGGGGCCATGCCAATGGAATAGCCGATAAAGGCGGCCACAAAGAAAAAGTTTACATACATAATCGTCCCGTAGGCAGCCACGCCGTTTTCCCCGGCAAACCGCATCAGCTGTATATTGTACAGCATATTCACCACGGACATGGATACATTCGTCATCAGTTCGGATGAGCCGTTAGCACAGGCATGTCCCAGGATGCGCCAGGCGATCTGCGGCCTCTCAAGGCGCAGAAGGCTGCTGTTGGGACGCAGAAAGTATACCAGCGGCACACATCCTCCCACGGTCTCGCTGATCACTGTGGCGGCTGCCGCGCCGGCCACTCCCAGATCCAGCACCCCTACGAAAAGCAGATCCAGCACCATATTGGTAACACCCGCCGCTATCGTTATCTTAAGTCCCAGAGAAGGACGCTCTGCCGTCACAAGAAAGCTCTGAAAGATGTTTTGAAGGGCGAAAAATGGCAATGAAATCAGGATGATCCGCCCATAGGTGACACAATGCCCCAGCATCTCTCCATCTGCCCCCAGCAGGAGAGCCAGGGGACGTATCAGCACCGTTCCAGTGACAGCCAGTACCGCCGCCCCGACAAAAGCCACCAGTACCAGCATGGAAAAATACTGGTTGGCAAGCTGCCGCTTCCCTTCCCCCAGCGTCTTTGCCACAATGGCGCTGCCCCCGGTGCCCAGCATAAATCCCAGTGCCCCCAGCAGGATCGGCACCGGCATGATCAGATTCACCGCCGCAAAAGCAGCCTTTCCCGCAAAATTCGATACAAAAAGTCCGTCTACCACACCGTAGACAGACGTAAAAATCATCATAATAATCGAGGGAAGTACAAATCTCAGCAATCTTTTGTATGTAAAATGATCCGACAGCTGAATTCGTGTTTTACTCATTTTACTAGTTTATCTCCTTTTCTTATCCGATATACTCGCAGGCTGCCAATGCCGCCACTGCCCCGTCGGCAGCAGCCGTGGCAAGCTGGCGGACCTCCTTTGTCCGGCAGTCCCCCGCCACAAAGATCCCCGGCGCCTCTGTCCGGCAGTCCTCGGCCGCCTGTATATAACCTTTATCATCCAATGTCACGACACCGGCAAAGCCATCGTTATCCGGCATCTGTCCCACCGCCACGAAAAGACCGCTGACAGGTAAGACCTTTTCCTCTTTGGTTGCCACATCGCGAATCCGGACTCCTTCCAGCATACCCTCTCCCAGCAATTCCTCCACCACAGAATTTAACACAAATTCTACATTTTCCTTCTGTCTCAGGTTCTCCACCAGTCTCTCCTCTCCCCGGAACTGGTCCCGTCTGTGCACCACATAGACCCGCTCACAGTAATGGGCGAGAAAAGCAGCATCCTCCAGCGCTGTGTTGCCGCCCCCCGCCACCGCTACCTGCCGTCCGCGGAAAAACATGCCATCACAGGTGGCACAGTAGGAGACACCGGCTCCGGTGAGCTCCTGTTCCCTCGCCACGCCAAGAGGACGGTTTCGCGCCCCTGTGGCAAGAATAACCGCCTTTGCCTTATATTCCTTCTCACCGCCGTCCGCCCCGGAGACAACCACCGCCCTGTCCTTTTCCCGAACCTCGACGCGAAGCACCTGCCCCTGGCGGAACTCTGCTCCCAGTCCGGTGGCCTGCTCGTACAGCCCTTTCGCAAATTCCATGCCGGATATTTTCCGAATGCCGGGATAATTTTCTACCTCCGGTGAATTGATAATCTGTCCCCCGTAATTCTTAGCCTCCAGGATCAGTACCCTCCTGCCGGCACGCACTCCATAGATGGCGGCAGAAAGCCCGGCAGTCCCGCCGCCTACGATAATGATATCATACATCTCTGTCCTGTCTCTCCTTATAATAGATTCAGTATCTCTTCCTTTGAGATCAGACCGACAGACTTATTTGCGATCTCACCATTTTTCATTACGAGCAGCATGGGAATGGACATAACCTGATATTTCATGGCCAGGTCCTGCTGTTCGTCCACATTCACTTTGCCTACTTTGATGTCCGTTCTCTCTTCCGCCACCTGATCCACAAGAGGGGAAAGCATCTGGCACGGACCGCACCACGCCGCCCAGAAATCCAGGAGAACCGGTTGATCCGATTTCATAACCTCCTGCTCAAAATTCGCCGATGTTATCTCTATCACTGCCATAATGAACCTCCCTGATCTTTCATATTTTATTATAGTATATCCTACGATGTTTATATTATATCAAATTCTGGAGAATTTCAATGAAAATCCTTTCGAATTTCCCCTCCGTCTTATAAAAATTGTTGCAAAAAATATACAAAAAAGGTATAATTATTCACATATCTGACAATTTTGAAAGGAGGAGACAGCACGTGCAAAAAAGAAAAGGACTAAAACTTGCATTTAAACTCAGTCTGACCGTAGCGATTCCTATTCTGCTTATCACCGTGGCAGGCGTCTGGCTGGGCGTCAGCAAACAGCGGGAGCTTTCCGAAGCTCTTGTGGAACGAGAGGTGGGCGGCGTGGCAAAAAGCCTGTGCGAAGCCTATCGCGAGATGGGAGATAAGGGGAAGTTTTCCATGGACGGAACGACCCTGATGAAGGGAACAGAAACGCTGTCGGGAAACTATGAACTGATGGACCTGATCAAGAAAGATCATGACGTAGAATTATCGCTGTTCTATGGGGACACCCGAATCCTCACAACCCTCACAAACGATAATGGCAGCCGCGAAATCAATACGAAAATGTCTGCCGAAGTGTACGAAAAGATAAAAAACGGGGAGAATTATTACGCTCCGAAAATTGAATTATTTGGAAAACCCTATTCCGGTTATTATGTTCCGCTATGCCAGCCGGATTCCAGCGAGATCATCGGCAGTGTATTCTGTGGACGGAGTCTGGCTCAGGTCAATGAGGGAATACAGAATACAGCCGTATCCATGGCCGTCGTTATGTGTATCATATTTATCATTGCCTTCGCCATCGTACTCTTTATGGTGATCCGGATCGCAAAGACACTCAGCGGCACTGCCTGCAACCTGAATGATGTAGCAAAAGGCATCCTGAAACTGGAGATCAAACCGGTCCTGATGAACCGTTCGGACGAGGTGGGCGATATGGCTCGCGCCATCCAGAGTCTCATCCACAATCTGCATGCCATTCTCACAAATATCAATACGTCCTCTCATGCACTGGAGGATCTCTCAAATCATTTCTCCGATTCTTTTGGACGTATTACCGAATCGATTTCCAATATCAATACCGCGGTGAATGAAATCGCCAACGGCGCCACTGGACAAGCCCATGACACCATGGATGCCAGTGACAGGGTGACGGAGATGGGAAATGCACTGGAGAATACTTCCGCCAATATAGAGACCCTCAATAACAGCTCGGAAAAGATGAAGGAATACAACCAGACTGCCAGGGAAAATCTCAACGAACTGCAGCAGCTCAGCAAAAGGACACAGGAATCCGTCCTGCTTGTACAGAACCAGACCAATCTGACAAACCAGTCCGCCCAGGAAATCCGCGAGGCGACAGATTTGATCACGGATATTGCCAGCCAGACCAATCTCCTCTCCCTAAATGCCAGTATTGAAGCGGCAAGAGCGGGCGAGAACGGCAGAGGCTTTGCCGTGGTGGCCAGTGAGATCCGCACCCTGTCCGAACAGTCAAGAGAATCGGCAGAAAAGATCATCGGCATCGTAAACAATCTTCTGAAGAACTCCGACACCAGTGTCCAGACCATGACCGAAGTGACGGATAACATCAAACAGCAGAATGACAAGCTGTCTGAAACGGATACCATGTTCCATTCACTGAACACAGAAGTATCCGAGGTGGCAGACGCCATCCTGCATATCCGCAGACAGGTAGCCGCCCTGAGCGAGCACAAAAACACCGTACTCTCCCTTGTGGAGGGACTGGCTGCAGTGGCGCAGGAAAATGCGGCAAGTACAGAGGAAACCTCTTCCTCTATGGTGGAACTCAGCGAGATCATACAGAGCTGTAACGAGGAAACGGAGAAATTGGTAAATATGTCGCAGGAGCTGACAGAGAATACAAGAAAATTTGAGTTCTGACATCTCTCCTATCAGATAAAGAGAGGGTGTCCCAAAACGATGAAGTTCATCGTTTTGGGACACCCTCTCTTTGTTTTTCCAGAGACCGGTAACGGCAGTTCCTGATCAGATCGCCTTCATATCGGATATGATCCATTCTTCATCCTGATAGATACATGTATAACAATACTTCTGTCTGATCAGCTTCGACGTCCCATCTGCATAAGAGACATTCATACTCTCTCGGGAAGAAACTTCCACCGTCTCCCGGCCCATCTCTTTCATAGATGTTATGGAATATGATTTCAGCTCTTCCCGGATCCCTCTCTTATAATAATTTCCCACCAGGGCGCTCTGCTGCCCGTAAACCTGGCTGCCCTCTGCCAGCACCCTCCGAAGACCGCTTGTGTCCCCGGAATTTACCGAATAGATAAAGGTCTTCATATAATTTTCAAAGGCCTCTTCCGGCGTCTCCGCATGATTGCGCAAAAGCCGCCTGGATTCATTCCCCAATGTGTAAACCCGCTTTTCGTTCTGCAGGGCAAGGGCGATGGGTTCCTTCGTCCCAGACTCCGGTTTTCTATATGGATTCATAAAGAACAAGACACTGTCCTGCTCCCCCGGTTCATCTGCCGCAGCCTCCGGTTCGCTCTTCAGCTTTCCAGAGTCTCCCTCCAGCCTGGTTCCCATCACCGCATAGCTTGTATTCGTAAGAAGCTTGTGATCCGAAAAGTGAATCCAGTTCGGGCCGGTACAAGATACTTCTCCCAGATCCACCACTTTTCCATCTGATATATCATAAATCCTGCCGCAGTCACTGCCGAATGAGGGATCAAACCCTTCATCACCATGACTGTTCTCCGTCAGCTCCTTTATTCTATCCGTGCCCAGAAGCACCACATGATCCTCCGCCATCCAGACAAGGGAATAGTACCGGAATTCTTTTTCGCCGGCATGTTTTTTCAAAAACCTCCGATATACCGTAAGCTGTTCCTGCACCAGTCCGCCGGCGGCAGCCCGGTCCGCTTCTCCCGCTGTCTGTGCCGCCCCGCTCTCTTCCTCCTCCGACTGGCTTCTCTCCTTTGCCAGCGGTCCGAATCCGGTGCTGCCGGTTATGCCTATTGCCGCCATCAGAACCAGTGTGAGAGGAAGGAGAACCCATCTGGAATAACATTTTCTCACACTGATGGCACGGATCCTTCGCATCATCTCTTTCCCGTTCCTGCTTACCGGCATGATGGCATAGCGAAAATCGGCAAAAGAACGGTCTCCTGCCAGACGGACCAGCATCTCCCCATACCGGAAACGCTTTTCCTCTCCCAGCAGGCGGATCACTGTCTCATCACAAAATAGCTCTGCATCCTTTTTAGATGCCGACGCCGCCATCCAAACAAAGGGACTGAACCAATACACCGATATCAGCAGCATGCGGAATATTCCCCATATATGATCCCCGTGCCGGTAATGAACGTATTCATGGAGGATAATCTGCTCCAGCTCCTCCTCCCGGGCTGCGTCTTGGTTTCCTTTCGGGATGAGATGCTCCGGCAGATACACCGCCGGTCTGAAAAACCCGTACAGACATGGATTTTTTACTGCATTGGTGGAATAAATCTTTAAATTCTTCTTCTTTCCATACAGCAGACGGTTCTCTTTTAGTTTACCCAAGAGGCGGACATTAGAGAAAAACAGCCACGCAAAGAGAAGGACCGATATTACAGTCCGCATTCTGACAAAGACAGGCATCCAGTGGGAAAAGCTGCCGACCAGCGTGCCCGGACTTCCTTCTTCCCGCACTGGCTCCTGCTTCTGTTGTGCCCGGACTTTTGTCTCCTCACTTACTCCCCCACCATCCTGTTCCCTGTCCCTGACAGTCCCGCCATCCGGCATACTCCTCAAAACCCCTATGATTCCGTCTGTGTCATACTGCCCTTTCTCTTCTGGTCCTGCCTGTGCATCCCATGCTGAAAAGTCCACTTCCTCTTCACTGTACATGGCAAATCTCCCCTCTATAAGATTTGCCACACTGACCGGTGTGGAGATAAAATTCACCGGTACGATAAAGCGGATCAGGACTACCAGCCAGAGAGCATAGATTCCGGCATGTGAGATTCTACCGGAAAAAATTTTCCGGATGCCAAAAATCATCCAGATCAGCAGAGAAGATTCTATCAGCCATGCCAAAAAACTCTCCATCTCTCCCCCTACTTTCTCTTTTCTTCCCCTGTTCTGCCGGCCTCCTGCTCTGCCTTAGTTTCTGCCTCCTTCAGTATCGCCTGCAGCTCCTTGATATCCTCTTTGGAAAGATCATTCTGGCGTACCAGCGCACTCATCATCATCCCAACACTCCCATCGTATATTTTCTTCAGGAAGTCCCTTGTCTCCTGTACTACCACATCTTCCTTTTCAACCCGGGGATAAAAATATTTCGTCTTACCCTTCTCCTCGTAACCGATCACACCCTTCTCACTCATACGGCGCACCATTGTCGCACAGGTACTCTTACTCCAGCCTACCCGTTCCTTCAAGATGGGCACAAGCTGCATCAGTGTCTTGGGGGATTCCTCCCATAGACAATTAATAAGATTCCACTCACTGTTCGTCACTCGAATTTCCTG
The DNA here is from genome assembly GCA_910574015.1 of Eubacteriaceae bacterium. GTDB lineage: Bacteria > Bacillota > Clostridia > Lachnospirales > Lachnospiraceae > Eubacterium_F. Next base: position 19,319 of record CAJSYQ010000018.1, read on the forward strand.
TTTCACTGCTGCCTCCTTCTGTATACAATGGCTATATACTGATTACTTTGTAAACCCATTATAAATCAGATAGTCTAGTATGTCAACCATGCCCCCCTAAAAAGCAAAGGCAAAGTTAAATACTTTTTGTAGCATTTTGCCGGATTTTTTGATATAATCAGTTAATAGTAAATAATGATATGAATTGGAGGAATTGACATGAAAGCATATAAGGATATGAGCAGAGATGAACTTCTTACTTTGAAAGCGGCGCTGGATGAAGAGTACAAAACATTGGAGGGAGAGGGACTGAATCTCAATATGGCAAGAGGTAAGCCGGGATTTTCACAGCTTGCACTTTCCATGCCCATGCTGGATGTGATCAACAGCGAGTCTGACATGAGAACCGTGCTGGGCAACGACACACGCAATTACGGTGATCTGGACGGAATCGGCGAGAGCCGGAAGCTCATTGCAGATATGATGGCGGTCCAGAAAGATAATGTCATTGTCTGCGGCAATTCCAGCCTGAATATCATGTACGACACCATCGCACGTTCCATGACCCACGGTGTGATGGGCACCACACCATGGTCAAAGCTGGATCAGGTAAAGTTCCTCTGTCCGGTCCCGGGTTATGACAGACACTTCAAGATAACGGAATTTTTTAATATAGAAATGATAAATATACCGTTGTATGACGACGGCCCGGATATGGATCTGGTGGAAAAATATGTAAACAGCGATCCGGCGGTGAAGGGGATCTGGTGCGTCCCAAAGTATTCCAACCCAACCGGGATCTCCTACTCAGATGAGACTGTGAAACGTTTTGCCAGCCTGACACCAGCGGCAGAGGATTTCCGTATTTACTGGGATAATGCCTACTGTATCCATCATCTGTATGACGATATACAGGATGAAATACTTAACATTCTAGAGGAGTGCGAGAAAGCAGGAAACCCGGATATGGTCTATATCTTTACCTCCACATCAAAGATCAGTTTCCCTGGCTCCGGTATATCCGCCATTGCTTCTTCTCTGAAGAACATAGAATTCATTAAGAGCCAGATGGCCATCCAGACCATCGGACACGATAAGATCAACCAGCTCAGACATTCCAGATTTTTCAAAAATATTGACGGACTGCGCAGTCATATGAAACTCCACGCCGAACTGCTCCGTCCGAAATTTGAAGCGGTTCTGGGCACACTGGAGTCCGAGCTTGACGGGCTTGGAATCGGAAACTGGATCAAACCCCGGGGCGGTTATTTTATCTCCTTCAACTCCCTCCCCGGCTGTGCCAGAAGCATTGTGGAAAAATGCAAAAACCTGGGAGTGATCCTAACCGACGCCGGCGCAACCTTCCCCTATGGGAAAGATCCGGAGGATTCCAATATCCGTATCGCACCGACATTTCCGACACCAGAAGAAATGGCGCAGGCCGCCAAAGTATTTGTGCTCTGTGTAAAGCTTGCCAGTGTGGAAAAATATCTTCAGTAATAACTGCAGTCACGAAAGGCCCGGCTGAAAAAGCCCGGGCCTTAAATTTTCTCTGCTATTTACTTAGGGGGTGTCTGAAATATCTCCCAATTACAGAAACTCAACCTCACCGCTTCCAATGCGGTAGAATGCTCCACATACCTTCAGATCATCCCCGTCTTTCACGCCCAGGGCATCACGGATCACGGAAACGCTTCTCTCCACATTCAGACAGGCTGCCTTGTCCTCATCCTTCTCATCACCGATGGCCTTGCGAATCTCATCGGTAATGGTCTTTACATAACCATCTGGATCTGCACCCATGGCAGCACCCACAGCTCCACAATGTTCATGGCCCAAAACTACCACAAGCTTTGTCCCGAGATGACCGGCTGCATATTCAATACTTCCCAGCTGATGATTATCCATGACATTTCCCGCCACCCGGATCACAAACAGCTCACCGATGCCACTCATAAAGATACTCTCCGGAATCACCCGTGAATCGGAGCATGTAATAATGACCGCATAAGGGGTCTGTCCCTCTTCACAGGTCATTTTCCTGATATACGGCGAGATATCTCCTGTGTTTGCAGCAGCAGACAGATAACGCTTATTGCCATCTTTCAATTTCTCCAACGCCTCTGCCGCAGATAAATTCTCTTTACTCATAGTTATTACCTCCCTTTCATATGCGCCAGTCTCTCGTCAATATAATTCTGCAATACCCTGACCGTTCCATCGACATGAAGCTGGCTGCTATTTATGCAAATATCATAGAATCTCGAATCCCCCCAGCGGTGATCCGAATGTCTGTTATGATATTTTTTCCTTCTATAGTCATGACGTTTCATCTTAAATATCGCGTCTGCCTTACTCAAGTCGTAACGCTCCATCACACGTTCCAGCTTATGATCCTCATCCCCGCACACAAAGATGGAGATCAGTCCGTCAAAATCCTGCAGCACCGTCTCAGAGCACCGACCCACGACCACGAAAGATTCGCCATTTTCCGCTTTCTTTCTAATATAATCAAACTGCATCTCTGTAATGATCTCTTCCATGGAATTGCTGTATTTGCCAATCTTTCTCGTCATCATAAAGTTCCTAGGTTTCTCGTCATACTGCTCCAATACCTCCACCTTGACATTCATCTCACTGGCGATCTCATCCAGCATCCCCCTGTCATAAAAGGTAAGGCCCCTATCCTTTGCAATCTTCTCCGCAATCTCATGGCCAGCGCTGCCGAACTCGCGGCTGACGGCGATAATTACCTGTCCATCCATATTTCCCTCATCCTCCATTCTCTATCATCCTAACAGTAGCGTACAAAGATCAGCAGCATGGATACAAGAATTACCAGCAGGGTTGCCGGCACTGCCGCTTTACAATATCTGCCCCAGCCGATAATATAGCCGTTCTTTGCTGCAACAGAGGTTCCTACTACGTTGGCGGACGCACCGATCGGCGTCGCACTTCCGCCGATATCTGTACCCATGGAAAGTGCCCAGGTCAGTGTGGCAAGATCTACGCCCTGCGTCACGGCAAGGCTTCTGATAACGGGAACCATAGTAGCCGCAAAAGGAATGTTGTCAACCAGCGCGCTGGCCACAGCAGAGATCCAGATAATAATAGCCACCATGAGATGAAGATTTCCCTTACTTATATCTCCGATAAAGCCGGCGATGATCTCCAGTATGCCCGTCTGCTCCAGACCGCCTACCACGATAAATAATCCCACAAAGAACAGAAGCGTCTTATAATCCACCAGCTTCAAAAGCTTGATCGCATGCTTTCCTGCGGCGATCAGCGTCACAACAGCGATAAAAAGTCCGATAAACGCCACCGTAAGACCTGTCTGTGCGTGGGTCACAAGCATCACTATGGCGCAGGCAAAGATCACACTGCTGACAGCAAAATTCTTCTTATCAACTATAGCGTCTCTCGGGCTTGGTATAGCTGTGAGATCCGGTCCCGCCCCGCTCTGCTCCTTTAACTCCCCGCGGAATACAAAGAAGAAATATATGATCACCAAAACTAGGCTGACACCCGCCATAAACCCTGTATTGGTAATAAAATCACTAAAAGAATAGCTAAAAGATGTACCGATAATAATATTCGGCGGGTCGCCGCACATGGTGGCAGAGCCCCCCAGATTCGCGCAAAAAATCTCCGACAGGATCATGGGAACTGGATTAAACTTCAACAGCTTGGCCAATTCGATGGTTACAGCCGCAAGGAACAGGATTACCGTAATACTGTCAATAAACATGGCCAGTACTGCCGACATTACCATAAAGGCAACAAACAGCGGGATCACCTTGTAGTGGACGATTTTCGCCAGAAGCATGCAGAGCCACCGGAAAAACCCAGCCCGCGCCATGCCTTCCACCATGATCATCATCCCCGCGATGAATATGATCGTAGCCCAGTTAATGCCTGCACTGCTCTCCTCTGCCGCTCCTGACACATGCCAGAATTCCAGGGTAAATATACTCCTGAGGTTCAGTGTCGTCAGAATCGCTTCCAGGTCTCTCATTACAAAACCAAATACAACGGTCAGTGTCAGAAAGCCGCAGCCAAGTGTTACATAGTGTCTCTCAATCTTATCAATCACAATAAATACAAACATGGCAAGAAAAACCGTAACTGCCAAAATCTGCTGAATTGCCAATCTTATCATCTCCTTTTCCAAAAATCTATTATAGCATCATTTTAATATTTTTCAAGCACCTATTTCCTCTTTTATTAAATCTTCATTTGTGATAGAATGGATACGATCCGGTTCCCTGGCAAAAGTCTTCGAAAATAAAAGGGAAGGCCGGACACAGAAGCAGGAACAAGGAGGCAGAAGTAAAAAATATGAACAAAAAAGAAATTGCTGAAATAAAGAAGCGCTTTACCAAAACCAAGTGCAGTATCACACGGATCTGCGGCTGTTATGTAGATGCCGAAAAGAAAAAACGGCTCACGCTGAAGGAGGCCTTTCTTGGCCTGCCGGAGGAAGAAATGTTCAAATACATCGACATCTTCCGCAAAACCCTGTCCGGCAGCATTGGTAAAACGCTGCTAAACATGGAATTTCCCACAGAACAGGAAACAGACGAGGAGGGAACCCAGCGATTCCTAATGAAACTGCTGGAGAGCAGGCTTCAGGATGAAGCTCTGTTGGAGGCGTTCTATGACAAAGTAATCGAGACCTATCAATATCCCGAAAACTACTTTATCATCCTGATCCATGACGCATACGATATCCCTAAGATCACAACGGACGGCGTAGAAAACTTCGACGCCTCTGAGTATGTCTACGACTACATATTGTGCAGCGTATGCCCGGTGAAGCTGTCCAAACCAGGACTCTGCTACAATGCAGAGACAAACCATATACAGGACCGCATCCGGGACTGGCTAGTACAGCCGCCGGAACTCGGTTTCCTTTTCCCGGCATATAACGACCGCAGCACCGATATCCACAGCCTACTCTATTATTCCAAAAATTCAGACGAGCTGGATCTGGCTGTCACGGAAGAGCTTCTGGGATGCCGGATGCCGCTGCCGGCAAAAAGCCAGAAAGAGACATTTAACGCCATTGTGGAGGAAGCTCTTGGACTGGACTGCGATTACGAAGCCGTCAAAGCAATCCATGAAAATCTGAATCAGATGGTGGAAGAAAACAGAGAAAACCCAGAACCCCTCTCTCTGGATAAAACCGATATGACAAAACTGCTTCAGAGAAGCGGCGTAGAAGACGAAAAGATAGAAACCTTTGAAACTCGTTTTGATGAAACCATTGGCGAAAGAGAATCGCTTATGGCTTCCAATATATCTAACATAAGAAAATTTGAGGTACGGACGCCGGATGTAAAGGTAGAGATCAATCCGGAACGGACCGATCTCGTAGAAACCCGCGTGATCGACGGAGTACCCTGCCTGATCATCGAGATCAATGATCTGGTGGAGGTAAACGGCATCCAGATCGTGTCTGAAAATGTAACAAAGCAGCCATCCGACCTCCCGCAGCAATAGACACAAAAACTGCCCCGCCCGCAGAAAGACCCGGTGGACGGGGCATACTATTATATTCTACTCACTGAAAAGCGGCGTGGAGAGATAACGGTCTCCTGTATCCGGAAGGAGTACTACAATATTCTTTCCCTTATTTTCTGGACGCGATGCAATCTGGGCCGCCGCCCAGACAGCTGCCCCGGAAGAGATCCCCACAAGGATCCCCTCTGTTTTTCCAATCTCCCGTCCCATAACAAAGGCGTCTTCATTTTCCACCCGGATGATCTCATCATAAATACCCGTATTCAACACCTCAGGCACAAAGCCAGCGCCGATTCCCTGAATCTTATGAGCCCCCGCCTTTCCTTCCGACAGTACCGGGGAAGAGGCAGGTTCTACCGCTGCCACCCGGATATCTGGATTCCGGGATTTCAGATACTCTCCCACTCCGGTGACCGTTCCTCCCGTTCCCACTCCGGCGACAAAGATATCTACCCTGCCCTCCGTATCCTCCCAGATCTCAGGCCCTGTCGTTCTTCTGTGTGCCTGTGGATTCAGAGCATTGACAAACTGTCCTGGAATAAAGCTTCCCGGTATTTCCCTCGCAAGCTCGTCTGCCTTTTCAATGGCCCCCTTCATACCTTTCGCTCCATCTGTGAGAACCAGCTCCGCCCCGTATGCCCGCATCAGATTCCTTCTCTCCACACTCATTGTCTCCGGCATAGTAATAATGATCCTGATACCAAGAGAAGCCGCCAGAGAAGCCAGACCGATGCCTGTATTTCCACTGGTCGGTTCAATGATCACCGAATCCTTTGTCAGAATCCCTCTGGCAAGGGCGTCCTGCAGAATCTCCCTGGCGATGCGGTCTTTAACGCTTCCTGCCGGATTAAAATACTCCAGCTTAGCCAGGATCACCGCCTGAATTCCATTTGCCTTTACAAAATTTGACAGCTCCAAAATCGGTGTATTCCCCACTAAATCCGCCACACTTTTATAAACCGCCATAATAACCCTCCTATATTCTTTTCCCCATAATTCATACTTGTTTACTATGATTTCGTAAATATAATATACTCCACATCCATCCCTCTGTCAATGGATAAATGTGGAGTTCTCTAAAGGTCAAATAGTATAATCTCCGTTCTTTGCAATCTGCCAGTCCACCAAATCAGCCAGGGTAGTATTGTCAATCACTCCGCTGACAGCATCATTCAGCCGTTTCCACAAAATCGAGGTAGCACAATCTTCCATATGGTTACAATACCTGTTTTCCAGATCTATGCAGTCAACAGGCGCCATACTGCCCTCGGTAAGACGCAGAATCATGCCCGCTGTATATTCCTCCGGTTCCCTGGTCAGAAGATACCCTCCCTGGGGTCCCCGGACGCTCCGGACATAACCTGCTTTATTCAACACGGAAATAATCTGCTCCAGATATTTGTCAGAAATATCCTGTCTCTTGGCAATCTCCCGGATCCTCACCGGTCTTCCATCCTCATTCAGCGCAAGATCAAGCATAAGACGCAGTGCATATCTGCCTTTCGTTGAAATCTTCATCACCGACTCTCCTCTCCTGCACTTTTCTAATTCCTAGTATATCCATATGATACAATAGGTATAGGAAAATTGCAAGAAAAAAGTAAGTTCGGATCACTCCTTACCTATCATTCATCTCCCTGCAGGGCATCGTACCCGGATTCCCCGGTACGGACCTTGACAACATTCTCCACATCGTAGACAAAGATCTTGCCATCGCCGATATGTCCGGTGTACAGCGCCTGTCTTGCCGTTTCAATAACCTTATCAACCGGTACGGCACTGACGACTACCTCCACCTTCGTCTTCGGCAGCAAATTGAAATCAACCGGAACACCGCGGTAATATTCTGCTGTCCCCTTCTGGACGCCGCATCCCAGTACCTGTGTCACAGTAATTCCCTTCACGCCAATGCCTGACAGCGCCTCCTTCAGATCCTCAAATTTACTCTGTCTGCATATTACTGAAATCTTGGTGAATTTCACATCCCCCCCAGCTGTCTTCCTGACAGATTTGACACCGGACGGAACCTCCGACACAGGCACGGCAGTCTTAACCGGCACATCTCCCATTGTGATAGGTGCACCTGCCGGTACTGCTTTGTAGAAACGGTTGCCCGCCGGCATAAAATCGGTATAAGCACTTGGCAGACCGTGCTCTGTCGCATCCAGACCCTCGATTTCTTCCTCAGCACTGACACGAAGCCCCACCGTCGCCCGGATCACAAAAAATGTGATGGTAATCAAAAGGGCAGCCCAGGCCGCTACCGTGACAAATCCAGCCAGCTGCAGTCCCAGCTGGGTAAAGCCTCCACCATAGAAAATTCCTTCCTGAATGCCGGCAGAGGCAAATCCCGGCGCCGACGCCGTGGCAAACAAACCGACTGCAATTGTTCCCCATATGCCGTTCATCATATGAACCGCAACAGCCCCCACCGGGTCGTCCACATGAACGATATGGTCGCAGAACCATACCCCGAATACCACCAGCAGACCTGCTATCGCGCCAATGATGAGAGCTCCCGCACAGTCTGTCACATCACAGGATGCAGTGATGGCCACCAGCCCCGCCAGCGAGGCGTTCAGGCACATAGAAACATCCGGTTTGCCATATTTCAGCCATGTAAATATCATGCATACCACCGTAGCTGCCGCTGGCGCTACCGTTGTGGTCAGAAAGATGGATCCCAGTGTGGCAAGATCCTTTGCAGCAGCACCATTGAATCCGTACCAGCCAAACCAGAGGATAAATACGCCAAGTGCACCAATGGTCAGATTATGTCCTGGTATCGCATTCACCTTCTTTACATTTCCCTCTTTATCCCTTTTAAATTTACCGATTCGGGGACCCAACACAGCGGCGCCAATCAGTGCGCAGATACCGCCCACCATATGTATCGCACAGGAACCGGCATAATCGTGAAAACCCAGTTCGGATAGCCAGCCGCCTCCCCAGATCCAGTGTGCCTCGATGGGATAGATCAGAGCAGATATCACAGCAGAGTAGATGCAATAGGAAAAAAACTTCGTCCGCTCTGCCATGGCACCGGATACGATCGTCGCCGTTGTGGCACAAAATACCAGATTAAACACAAAATTAGAAAAATCAAAATCTGCGTAGGCGGAAAAAATATCAAATCCCGGCTTCCCGATAAATCCAAGCAAATCCTCTCCCAACAGCATGGAGGCGCCAATAACGATAAACATCACCGTACCGATACAAAAATCCATCAGATTTTTCATAATGATGTTACCTGCATTCTTGGCACGGGTAAATCCCGCCTCCACCATGGCAAATCCCGCCTGCATCCAGAACACCAAGGCAGCTCCGATGAGAAACCAGATGCCCCACATGTTCTTGTTGATATAACTTACAATTTCTTCTGTCATAGAAACACCTCCTGATATGTAATAATGACATTTCTTTTTGCAAAAGAAAAAGCGTCAGAAACAGTTTTTCTGTTTCTGACGCCCTCGTCATTTCTGTATGCCATTATAGAATGGAACCATTTAAATGTCAATACCTTTTTTAAAAATGTGAAGAAACTGCTCCAGTCTTCTGAGATTGGGCGGTTTCTCTATCACTGCGTTTACCCCTTTGCATATCCCATCCCGGATTTCTTCCTGGCCGATCTCCTCTGTCATGGCAAATACAGGAACCGTCCTGCAGTCTCCAGTCTCCTGTCCCCGGAGAAGCTCCGTAAATTCCAGATAGTCCATATCTGGCAGCTCCCCGTCCACCAGGATGGCATCAAAATACCCCGGCGAATATCCAGACCACAGCTGAATCGCCTCCTGACCACTGCCTGCCACATCAATCTGTGCCCGGGACAGTCTCAGCCGGCTCCCCGTTACAGGGATCCGCTCAACCACAAGTATCGTGTATCCACTGAGATCTGTCTCACATGTCGTGTCGGCTTCCACCGGCACCTGTGTGGGGGGTTTGGGCTTCTGCGAACGCTGGAAAGGTATCATAATGGCAATCTCGTTCCTGTTGTCCTTCCTGCGTTTCAATTGGATATTCCCACCCAGCAATTCAATTATCTTTCTGGAAACCACCAGTGAAAAAAGCTCCCCCATATGCTTATGGTCTTTGCTCCACGAAGACACCTTTTCCAAATCCTCCATTGGATACATCCGTCCAAAGAAGCTGTCGTTCACCGGAATCCCTCTGTCCTCTATGGTCAGGAACAGATGACTGATCCCGTTTCCCTGATCCTCATCGTTGCACCAGATATCAATGGTGCCCCGTTCTCCCGAGGCCAGCACACTGTTTCCAATGACATGGTGGATACACTGGGAGAGCTGTGCCGGATCCCCATAACAATACTCCCACTTTATGCTGAGCTGATACAGCATCCGGATCCCTGACGGCTGCAGCTTATTCTTCCAATCCTCCAGCACCTCTCTTAACGCATCATCCAGCCGGAACAGCTTATTTTCAAACCGGATACTTCCCTGTTCCAGCTTTTCAAACTGGGAGATATTCTTCACCACCCGCCTCATATAAGATACGGCATCCCGCATCTCGTCCATATCCCCGTTCTCCCGCCAGGTCCTGCGCAATTCATAATCTACAAATTCCAGAGGAGCGTAGAGCTCTCTCGCCAGCATGGCCAAGAAATTTCGGCGCACCTCCATCGTAAGTTTTTCTTCATTCAGTGCGCTTGCCAGAATCTTCCGGTTGGCAGCTTCCATTTTTAACTGTCCTTCCCTGACTCTGTGCATATCCTGCATACTGATGAGAATCGTACGGATATCATCCCCAAGATAACTGTAGCGAAAACACTTATAACGGTATTCTCCACCTACATGCAGGCGTACGCGGAAAAACAAAACCTCCTCCAGCTGTCCCGGCTGAAGGATCCGCTGCATATTTTCAAACTTCATCAAGCTGAGAAAGCGCTCCTGTTCCTCCGGATGAACATCCTGTTCCGCCACCTGCTGGATGTATTCATCATAACTGCATTCCGGTACATATTCACGGAAGCGTGACTGCTCTGATATATAAACCCATATCTTCTTTGTCTCTGTATCCACACAGGCAATTCTCTCATACATTTTACCCGAATGCGTCTCAAAGATATTGCGCAGTTTCCACCGGACCGTCTCATCCTGCTCCCGCTCCTCAATATGCTTCATGCTTCCTACCACATACCGGAGCCTGTTATGGCGCCACGTCTTGGCAATGCTCACCTCGAACCACTGGTAACTGGTCTCTCCACTCTGTTTGTGCTGAGCCAGCATTCTGACTTCCGTCCCATATTCCGAATCTGAGTCTACATATTGATGAAATTTACCGAAATCATCCTTATGAATAAAATCTTCCCGAAACAGCGCCTCATTCAGATCAGCAAATCTGCCGTCGCGGATACAGGGAATATATTCACTGTCTATAATATCATTGTAAACATGAAATCTGTGATTCTTTGCATCGTATTCAAAAAGTACACCGGACGTGAGCCGCATCGCCATATGATAACGGTTCCTCTCCTTCTCCAGCTGTATCGAATTCTGCTTTCTCTCTGTGATGTCAACCATAATACAAAGATACTCGCTGCCATCCTCCACTTCTTCATAAAATCTTCCGATCAGCCGGAACCAATGTACCTCCTCTGCCTCACCGCGGCGGCACCGAAATTCATGATCGATGGGCTCTCTGTTTGCCGCCTGAAGTGTGACATGATCCCTTAAGTGTGTGATATCCTCCGGAAATGTATAAAGACCAGAGCTGCCCATATATTCCTCCGGTTTCAGTCCCATCATTTCAATGTACTGCCGGTTGAACTGCATAATATAAAAATTGGTCTCAGTAATAAGCATCCGCAGTACACCGCCCGGAAGATTGTCATACGTGATATCACGGTCTTTCCTCATTTTCTCCGAATCACTTATGTTTACTACCAGATTGCGCACATAACGGACCCCGGAAAGATCATATTCCATCACGCCGCTTTCCCACACCCAGATCAATTCCCCGCTGCGTTTCCGCATCCGGTATCTCGCCGTATACTCCCCCTTCTCCTTCAGTTCCCTCATGACATGGTCATGAAGCTCAGGCAGATCCGGAGGATAGACCAGCTCCCGGGCTCTGTTATGACAGCGGATCATCAGTTCCGCCCTGCCAAATCCAAGCATTTTACAGAAATTATTATCGACACTTGTAAGAATAAAAATCCCCTCTTCATCAAAGCGGAAAACCTTTTCTCCAAATTCAAATAATTTCCATAATTGTTCTAAATAGAAATCTGTCAATGTTATTTATCACCTTTCCTCCTGGCAACCACGACAAATCTTCCATCTTCCGTATGGTATGCACAGGTGACCATAGTAAGGAGCTGCTCCCCGTATTCCGGCATTATGCCGGTATCGTATACCGATAATTTTTTTATATTCCTGACATACGTCTCAAACTTTTCTTCTGATAGGGCGCCTATATACTCATAATACTTAAACGCCTCCGCCGGCTCTTTATAAATCTGTGAATAAAAGGCAGCTACTACTTCATACTCCCGCTCTTCAAATAATGTATCGAGAAAAACTGTTTTATGATCCTGATAGAAATCCTTTTCGGCAAAATCCATCAGGTGTTTGAACATAAGGCCGCTCTTCATATGATGCCCGTAGATCATAAGATTGCCCTCATCCTCCTCTGCATCACATTGTGCATCCAGAAAAGGCAGGCCGTTGACATCATATTCCTTCTGATAATTGCGGTGGAGATAATATTCATTGTCCTTTGGAGTCTGCATAACAGGATAATCAATCTTCGTTCCCTTCACTGTGATCCAGCCAAGGATATCCTTATTTTTCTGGTACAGCCTTCTGTATTTCTTTTGAATCGCCCGGCCCTCCTTGGTCCTGATCTCAGTGCCTTCAGCGGCCATGCCATCCACGTTCTTCAGTTCCAGCAGCTCTTCCACTGCCTCCTCCGAATTTTGTGCGCTCTTATAATAACGCACCAGATAGAGGCCGCTGCAAAGAAACACAATGACGCATACGATCATCAATATATTCAGAAATCCGTTGTTCTTCGCCTTCCTTTTCATTTCCCCTCCATCTGCTATATGCTGAGCCGCATCGGCGTGAAGCGAATCCCATCCGCCTGCTTCTCAGGTCCCAGCGGGACAAAGCCAAGTTTTTTATAGAATCCAACCGCATAGGGAGAAGAATTCACGGTGACCGCCCGAATCGGAGGCACCGCAGCCGACACGGCATCCACGGCTACATTCACCAGCTTCCGCGCCACTCCCAGATGGTGGAACTGGTCCCGGACAAACAAAAGACTGATATGCTGCCCTGTACGCAGTGCCACTACCCCGATCAGATAATTATTCAGATAGCATCCCCAGAACCTCATCTCACCCTGACGGACCTTCTCCACCATATTGTGATACTCAATAAAATAACGAAAAGTCGCAATCCCCATCTCTTCATAATCCGGTGCCTCGTATTTTTCAAACACCTCCCAGACAAGCTCCAGTGCATCGCGCAGCTTCTCCTGGGTGATCCTGCATATCTGCATGGCCTGTGCCCCCGATATTTACATTTTAAACTTTCCAAGATTTTTCAGAAGGATCTCCACAGAATTCTTCAGCTCATTCATATCGTTTCCGGATTCCTCCACAACCCTGGAGAGCTCCATAAAAATTTTCTGTGTATCATTTAATGAGTTCACCTGAACATCTTCTACAGACTGCGCCGACTGCTGCGCAAGCTGCCCTATCTCACTGGCAACCACAGCAAAGCCTGTTCCTCGGTCTTTTCCCCCGCCTTAAACTTGTCATATTCTCCCTGGACGATGCTCAGCGTACTCTGCACCTGTGACCGGATCTCCAGCTTATAGCCATCCAGCATTGCCTTTTCATATGTGTTGTAAGATGCCGCTGACAATTCCCGAATGGACATCACTGCATTTAATCCAATGGACACAGCCGTCACCGCAACTACAACAGCACACAAGATCATGATTGACCACTTTAAACTTTTACCCCTTTTTTCATACCTTCTCCTCCTTCTCAAAAACCCCGTGCTGCTATCGTCCCCGGCCGTCATTTACATTGTTTCCATTGTCTCCCGTACCGCCCTGATAAAATTCAGGGTATTCAATACAGTCACGCTTTCCAAGGATGTGATAAGCGCCAGATCCTTCGTCATCTTACCCCCTTCAATAGTCTTCAAAACTGCCCTCTCAAGCTTGTCCGCGAACTCTGCCAGTTCAGGTATCTCATCCAGCTCACCACGCTTATGGAGTGCTCCTGTCCATGCAAAAATCGTGGCAACCGAATTAGTGGACGTCTCCTCTCCTTCCAGATGCTTATAATAATGGCGCTGTACTGTGCCGTGTGCCGCCTCGTATTCATATACGCCATCCGGCGATACAAGAACGGATGTCATCATGGCAAGGGAACCACATGCAGAAGATACCATATCACTCATTACATCCCCGTCATAGTTCTTGCATGCCCAGATAAATCCCCCTTGCGTTTTCATTACCCGGGCCACAGCATCATCGATCAGGGTATAGAAATACTCAAGCCCTGCCGCTTCAAACCGCTCTTTGTATTCCTTTTCATATATCTCCTGGAAGATGTCTTTGAAGTTGTGATCATATTTTTTGGAAATGGTATCCTTTGTGGCAAACCAGAGATCCTGCTTTGTATCCAGCGCATAGCTAAAGCACGCCCTTGCAAAGCTGGTGATAGACCGATCCATATTATGTATGCCCTGCAGGATTCCCGGGCCGTCAAACTCATGGATGACCTCCCGGATCTCCGTTCCATCCTCTGCCGTAAAGACAAGTTCCGCCTTTCCTGGACCCGGGACTTTGATTTCCGTATTTTTATATACATCACCGTAGGCATGACGAGCCAGTGTAATAGGCTGTTCCCAGTTTTTTACACAGGGCTCAATGCCCTTTACCTGGATGGGTGTGCGGAAAACCGTACCATCCAGAGCTGCACGGATCGTACCATTGGGAGATTTCCACATCTCCTTCAGATCATATTCCGACATGCGCGCCGCATTGGGTGTAATGGTTGCGCATTTCACTGCCACTCCGTATTTTTTTGTCGCCTCTGCGGAGTCTATCGTTACCTGGTCATCTGTCTGATTGCGGTATTCCAGTCCAAGATCATAATATTCCGTTTTCAGATCAATATAGGGTAAAAGAAGCTCATCCTTTATCATCTGCCACATAATGCGGGTCATCTCGTCTCCGTCCATCTCCACAAGCGGGGTTTTCATCTGAATTTTTGCCATTGTACTGCCTCCTGTTATTTATTTTATTTAAGAGAAGATCATCAGGCTGTACGCCTTTCCAGCTCTTCTACCCGTTATACTTACTATAACAAAATTTCCTCCTGTTTTCAAGAAAAGTATACAACTTCTTCCACAGGTGGCTCCGCTTTTTCCACCTTCTCTGCCCAAAGCACTGGATAGAGACTCTGGTTTCTGCGGGAAAACTCCGGTTTCACCTTGACACGGACTGTTACCCAGTCTCCCACCGTAAGTTCTGCCGTCTCTGTGTAATGGCAGATAAAACCAATCTTTGCGATATCATCCGCACAGCAAGTCATCGCTGCTCTGGCGGGGACGAAAGTATCCGGTGGAAAGGAACGGTTTCGATAGACCTCTCCTTTAAAAATAACCGTCTTGCCCTCATATTTATCCGGATGTTCACTGGCATCCAGATACCACAGACCAAAATCATCGTCTTCCAGACGAATCTCTGCCGCTGTGACATCGAAGGGGAGCTCCTCTGATATATTGCTCTCCACACTGCCGTCCTCTGATTCAAAGAGTACCTGTGCCTGACGGTTGATCGCCTTGACACTTCTGCGCATGGACGGCTTATCCATATCCTGCCGGCACCGGTTGAAGATCACCAGATCCGACTGCTGAAAATGCGCCATCAAAAGTGGTTTCATATTGTTGATATACATCTGAAAGGTTTCTGCATTCACTGTGGTAAACGTCTGCACGATCACCCAATTTTCCGGGATCGTCTCATTCACCAGCCTCACCATATCCCACATCCCATTTACTTCTATCATAATGCGGGCCGGCTTATATTCCTTCACCAGTGAAACACATTTTTCTTCTGTCAGCTCCTCCTCATCCTCTATGACAACAGAGGTAACCTTATTATATTGGAGAAGCTTCTCTTCTACCTCAGTCTCACCCTCTTCCGTGATCAGAAAGAGAGTCTTCAGTCCGTCTTCAAAGTTTCCCTCTTCCAGTATCTCCTGAATGCAGGTAGTCTTTCCGCTCTCTAGAAATCCAGTGAAAAGATAGACTGGTATATCCTTATTTCCAAACATAGCAACCTCATTTCCTGGGAATATCCAACGGATTATCCCACTGACAATTTCAAATCCGGAACAGCCGCCTGATCTGTTCTTCCTTCAGGTCTGATCCGATGACACACAAACGCCCTGTGTAGTCTGCTCCTCCACGGCGTATCTCATATTCGCCCGGAACCAGATCAAAATGAAACCATTCCCCCTCTACAGCAGGCACGATCCCTTTTGCCCGGAGAATATTTCCCATGCCACTATCCTCATCGGAGAGTGTCTTTAATATCTCTGTAAGTTCATCTTCACTATACTTATGGGCGCTCTCCATCCCCATACTGGTAAATACATCATCGGCATGATGATGGTGATGGCCGCACTCATGGTCGTGATCATGATGATGGCCGCAGCAGCATTCATGGTCATGATGTTCATGATGGCATTCATGACTGTGATGATGTTCATGGCCGCATTGATGATCATGATGGTGGTGACCGCACTCTGGACACACCTCTTCTTCCATCCCACCCATAGGAAAGGAATTATCTCCTTCTATCGCGCCAAGAATTTTTTTCCCGCTGATCTCCTCCCAAGGAGTCGTTATAATGGATGCCGTATCGTTCTTTTCCCTGATAAGGGCAAGCGCCGTCTCCAGCTTCTCATCCGGAATGCTGCCTGTGCGGCTTAATACAATGGTCTTTGCATTTTCAATCTGATTGTTATAGAACTCGCCAAAATTTTTCATAAACATTTTGCACTTGACCGCATCCGCTACCGTCACATATCCATTCAGGGCCACACCGTCATTGTCCTCAACAATCCCCGCCACAGCCCGGATCACATCGGACAGTTTCCCTACCCCGGAGGGTTCAATAATGATCCTGTCCGGATGATACCGATCCAGCACCTCCTGCAGCGCAGTTCCAAAATCTCCCACAAGGGAACAGCAGATACAGCCGGAATTCATTTCCGTTATATTGATTCCGGAGTCCTTCAGAAAGCCGCCGTCAATACCGATCTCACCAAATTCATTCTCGATCAGTACCAACTTTTCACCCTCAAATGCCTCGCGGATGAGCTTTTTGATCAGCGTAGTCTTACCGGCTCCCAGAAAACCGGAGAAGATATCAATTTTTGTCATTTCAATAACCTCTTTTCAGATAAAATTTATCACAGTAAATATTCTAACACTGCCTCTTGGTTATTGCAATCTTTTCATAGATTTTTTCATTCTCCTATGTTATGATAGATAAAGGATTTGGTTCCTACATAATCATATTAACAAAGGACACCTGCAATGTGTCCGGAATGGAGGACTTTATGATACTTACATCAACAGAGAAAATCCAGGGTTACAAGCTTCAGACTCTGGGTCTGGTACAGGGCAGTACCATCCAGTCAAAGAATATGTTCAAAGACATGGGATCTGGTTTCAAGAGTATGGTAGGCGGCGAACTGAAAGCGTATACCAAAATGATGGAAGAGGCAAGAGAGGTAGCTACCTCCCGCATGATAGAAAAGGCTGAAAAGCTCGGCGCAGACGCCATTGTGTGCGTACGTTTTAACTCTGCCTCTGTTATGCAGGGCGCCGCAGAGATCATGACATACGGAACTGCAGTAAAAATGGTTCAGGAATAGCGCCAGTAACGCGCAGCCCTTAAAAGCTGCCACAAAATTCAAAATAAAAGAAGAAACTACACTCCGATTCCGGGCAGGATATTCGCTAAGCGAGTTATGGTTATCCGTTGAATTGTAGTTTCTTCTTTTTTATGTGACTCTCGTATTGCAGCTATTTGCGATATAATGCTTTTCTATTTTTCCCTATCTGCTTAAACGGAAGGAACTCATCAGCCTCTTGAGAAGGCTCGCCTGGGATGACAGCTCTTCACTGGCGGCAGCACACTGCTCGCTGGTAGCAGAATTGTTCTGAACAACAGCTGAGATCTGACTGATCCCCTCTGTCACCTGGGCGATAGCCGTAGTCTGTTTCTCCACCGCTTCCACCACAGTAGACATCTTGGCCGTGACATGACCGGCACTCTCACTGGTCTTGTCAAGAGCTTCCGTAACACTATTTACCACTTCCGTTCCATCGGTAACCGCGATGATAGAACTCTCAATAAGCTCTTTCGTGGCCTTAGCTGCTTCATCCGACTTAGAAGCCAGATTCCTCACCTCATCCGCCACTACGGCAAAACCCTTTCCTGCTTCACCGGCCCGTGCAGCCTCAACCGCAGCATTCAGGGCAAGTATATTGATCTGGAACGCTATGTTCTCAATCGTGGCAATGATCGTACTGATTTCTTTGGATGAACCAGAAATATTCTCCATGGCCACATTCAGTTTCTTGACATAGTCCATACTGATCCCAAGCTGGGCTCCCGCCTGATTAACAAAACCGCCTGCCTCCGCAGCGGCAGCCGAAGTCCTTTTGGCGCTCTCTGAAATCTCCGAGATCGTAGCAGAGATCTCCTGAACCGCACTGGCCTGTTCCGTCGCTCCCTGAGCCAGTGACTGAGCGCTGCTGGATACCTGGGAGGAACCGTCAGCCACCTGTCCTGCGCTGGCTGCGATCTGTCCCATTGTATTATTCATTTCCCTCTGAATGCTGTCTAGTGATTCCCGGATCGACTCGAAATCCCCAAGATATTCCAGTCTGGCGCTCTGGGTCAGGTTGCCATTGGCAATCGCTCCAAGCACCTCAGATATCTCGCCAATATAGGACTTCAGCCGACGTATTGTATCCTCAAAGATCTGTCCCAGGAATCCAATCTCATCATTGGAACGAACGTCAACCCTGATGGCTTTGCCATCAGCAATTCCAAGATCACCTTTTTCCATCCGCTCCGCTACCTTCGTAATCCTGCCAAGAGGACTGGACACACGTTTCTTAATAAATACAGCAAGGAATATCAGGCAGACTGCGATGGTAGAGAGACTCACCACAGACACAATTATCACGACATGCTGGGTCTCCGCTTTCGCTTCTGCCGTGGACATGCCGGCGAAGATCAGACCGTCAATCTCACCATTCTCTCCCTTTGTGGGAACATAGGAACACAGATAACTGGTTCCCAGGATCGTTGCCTCCCCCACATAGGATTTTCCCTGCTTAAGTACAATCTCGCTCAGCTCAGAAGGCAGCTTTGTACCAACTACCCGCTCGCCGTTCTGTGTCACCGTACTGTAAGCCCGGGTGTCCCCTTCAAAAATTGTAAACTCACAGCGCATACGGCTCTTCAGCTCGTCCAGGATCTCATTCATATCGTCATCCTCTGAGACCCGGCTGAGCTCATGCTCCAGCATATTGGTTCCATTGGTGCATCGGTCCGTCTGCATTTTCGTGATCAGTGACCGGAACATATAAACACAAATGACCACCGCCAGAATAATTGATATCACCTGCATCACTGCTACAACAAGACCAACCCTTCGCCCAATACGCCCGCTCTTTCTCTTCTTTCCGTCAATGGAAGTCTGGACTCTGTTCATTTTTGATACCTCCGCTTTTTTTTGTTATTGCCCAGAATGTAATTCTTTTTAAGATTATAGCATAGACCGGAGACTTTATCAATCCATGATTACTCCCGGATCAAAAAATCACACCAACGTAATCGATCAGTATCCCCCACAGCACACTTGAAGTATAAAGAAATACAATGATCCCCGCATTCTGTTTCACACGGCCATGATTCATCCGGCAGAGAAGAAGCACTCCCACGCCGGCCCCCGCCAGAAGTCCTGTCATCATAGGCCCCGCGCCGATTATGCCCTCCAGATAGAGACGCGTGATCACAACAGACGAGGCACAATTGGGGATCAGACCGATCACACCGGCGATCAGTTCCCCTGCCACTGGTGTATTAAGTACCAGACCAGACAAACGTTCTTCACCGACCCATTCAATCAGTATGTTCAATGCCGCCGTAATAGCAAGGATAAATAATGTGATCTGCAGCGTATGCCGTACTGCAGAGGTAAAAATTCCTTCCTCACACCGGCAGTGCTCACTTTCGCACATGGTATGGATATTTTTGTACCGAATCTCTCTTCGGAGCAGCCGATGATACAAAAAATCCAGCAGGAAACCGCTGACGATGCCAATCATCATCTTGGCAGCGAGTACTCTTATCACTGTCCCCACCGGAACCGCTTCCGATATAAAGATTGGAAGCATCTCATCCGAGGTAGAAAGAAACACCGCTGTGAGGGTGCCGGCAGTGATAAGCCCCCCCGCATAGAGGTTGGCAGCGGCAGCGGAAAACCCACACTGGGGAAAAACACCCAGTATGCCGCCAAAAAACGGCCCCATCTTCCCTGCCCTGCGGATCGCTGCCTGGGTTCTGCTTCCCGTCTTATGCTCAAGCCATTCCATGATAAGATAGGTCAGAAAAAGAAATGGCAATATTTTCAATGTGTCCAGCAGTGCATCCGTCAAGCTGTCAAGTAAATGTTCTATCATAATAATAACCTATTCTACCGATACAAAATAATAGTAAACCGGCTGCCCGCCGTGCTGGATATCTACCTCCAGCTCGGCATCGGATTCCGTCAGCGCCGCAGCGATCTTTTCCGCCTCTTCTTCCGTGCCCTCTTCTCCATAGTAAATAGTCACAAGCTCCGAATCCTCATCGATCATTTTCCTGACCAGATCTATGGTAACGGCTGTAATATCCGTTCCCACCGTCTCGATGGTCTTGTCGCTGAGCCCCATGATATCTCCGGCCTTTATCTCTTTTCCGTCCAGTGTCGTGTCACGGACAGCATATGTGACCTGTCCAGATTTAACTGCGGCAAAGGCTTCCTTCATGGCATCTGTATTGTCCTCCGGCGACGCCTCCTCCACATATCCAAGCAGCGCAGCGATACCCTGAGGGATATTTTTTGTAGGCAGTACGATAACATTCTTATCCTTCGTCAGCTCTCCCGCCTGTTCTGCCGCCAAAATGATATTGGAATTATTGGGGAGTACAAAGACATTCTCCGCATTAAGTGACTCTACCGCATGCAGGATATCCTGTGTACTTGGATTCATGGTCTGACCGCCCTCGATGACAGCATCTACACCGAGATCCGTAAAAATCCGGCTCAGCCCCTCGCCCACCGATACACTGATAAAAGCATATTTCTTCTTCTGTGTCTTATCTCCGCCATAGGAATCCGTATTCTTAGTAGGATCGGCCACCATGGCTGTAGTCCCTGCGCTGGTACTCTCCACTGCTGTCTCATAACGAATCGGCTCCAAAACGGCTCCCCTCCGCTCAGCCGCCTTCTCTTCTTCCTCTCTCTGGGCCGCTTCCTTCCTGTCTGATACCCGGATCACTCTCTCATTGTGCTCTTCCCGCATATTATCAATCTTCATGCTGGTAAGGGAGCCATACGACAGTCCCTTCTGAATCGCCAGCCCTGGATCATTCGTGTGCACATGGATCTTTACAATATCATCGTCTGCCACACAAACTATCGAATCGCCAATGGATTCCAGATACGACTTAAACTTTCTCTCCTCATCGTGAGAAAAATCTTTGTCCAGCATGACAATGAATTCCGTGCAGTAGCCAAACTTTATATCGGCCTCCGTCACGGCTCCTGTATCCCCACGGCGTTCCAGTTCACCCACTGCCATGCGGGTCTTGTCCGGCTCGATCTCATAACTGACCTCCTTGCCCAGGATGGCGTCATAGGCTCCCTCCATAATTGTGACAAGCCCTTCCCCGCCGGAATCCACCACCCCTGCCTGTTTGAGTACCGGGAGCATTTCCGGCGTCTGATCCAGCACATCGCGCATATGGAGGATCACTGCATTCATAAACTCCAGAAGATTATCCGTGCGCTCTGCCTGTTCCATTGCCTTTTCTGCCCCTGCCCTTGCCACAGTAAGTATCGTCCCCTCTTTCGGCTTCATCACTGCTTTGTAGGCAGATTCCACTGCGCGGTCAAAGGCCGCCGCCAGAACTGACACGTCTGCCTTCTCCACCTTCACGATCTCTTTGGTAAAGCCCCGCAGGAGCTGGGAAAGGATCACGCCGGAATTTCCTCTGGCTCCGCGGAGCGAGCCTCCGGAGATGGCCTTGCACAGCTGTTTCATATCAGGCTCTTCCATAGCCGCTGCCTCACGCGCCGCGGCCATGATCGTCATCGTCATATTTGTTCCCGTATCCCCGTCTGGCACGGGGAATACATTTAAATCATTTATCATCTCTTTTTTTGCGTCGAGAGCACTGGCTCCTGCCAGAAAGCATCTCTGTACCGCCGCTGCATCTATTGTCTTTATAACCACTGCCATATTCCTCCAAATATATAAGTTTGCATGTGGACCAGTATACTAATTAATGACCTTTACGCCTTCTACACACACAATGATCTTTCCGACTTCCATTCCCGTATATTCTTCCACTTTATATTTTACATTATCAACCAGATTCTCTGCCACAGCAAGAATGCTGACTTCATATGCTACTATAATGTGCAGTTCAATCTTCAGCTTCTCCTCTTCTACTGACACATTGACCCCGCGGCGGAGATTTTCCCTCTTCAGAAGCTTGACAATGCCATCTTTTACATTGACGGATGCCATCCCCACAACGCCGAAACACTCCACTGCCGCAGAGCCGGCGTATTTGGCAAGCACATCTTCGTCTACTACAATTTTCCCCATGTCTGTTTCCAATTGTCCTTTCATGGTAACCCTCCAATCCATATTCTTTTCTTATTATTCAACAGCATATATACATTTATTCTACACTATGACAATAAAAAAAGCAAACGAAATCCTGACAACGGAGGAATCACCTATAGACAGGTATCCGCAATTTTTTCCTCCCAGAGCTTGAACCTTATCATATTCCGGGCATAAAATAATATAATAACAATGAGCGGCAGATCATGGGGGATGATTTTATTGAAACGACTGATTGGCTTTATATTATTCTGGATCGGTATCGGAATGGCAATCATGCTGTTCCTCAGGCACGGGATTCTTGCTCTTGCCATTATCATCTGCTGTCTCGTCCTTGGTTATAACCTATTTACAAGCTGCTGATATTGATAATCCTGCCGCATTGTGATATACTAAAAGTGTACCGTTTCAACACCATGGAATACAGTTTAACAAAATAAGTAACAGAAAGCGGATGATCTATTATGAATCATACTTACCGTCCTTCCGGGAAGATATCCGTCCTGTTTGTACCCGCTCTCGCCGTTATGCTCCTTATGGCAGCGGCCGGTACATTTGCATGTACATTCTGCATCTGGTTCTCACCATATACGATGATCGATGCTGTCATTTATATTATCTTCACCAGATTTATGGCCAAATACGGTTCTCTATGGTGCATAAAATGTGGGAAGGTCCGCAATTCTGCACTCTCTGTTTTAACCGGTCTGTTTCTTGCCTTGTGGTACTGGTATCTTCTTCTCGTATTATACCGTCCGGTCAGAAAAATATTTACTGAGGACTCCTTTATTCTGCCGAAGGACAGTCTCTTTCAGGCATTCCAGATTTTTCGGCCTTCAGAGTTTCAGGAAGCTTTTACATCACTTATGAATGAAGGGGCGGCATTTACCGAAAAAAACGGAGGTTCGCTTTTTTACATAACGGGAACCGTGTGCATTGTAATACTTTCACTGGTTTTTCTTGCTACCGCTGCATACTTTGCGGCAGCATTCCAGAGCCGCAGCCGTTATCCATTCTGTGAGGCTTCTGGCAGATGGGCGGAGGAAATCACACTTACCAGCAGCGTCTCCGCTGATGAAGAGCTGTTTTTAACAAAGCTTCTGCTGGGGGACACACAAGTACTCTCAGACCTGATGCCCTTACATGAGGTAAATGTAGATCATTATCAGATTACATTATTTGTTACCGGCAAAAAGGACAACTTCTATGCAACCGTATGCAAAATGAATAACAGCGGAAAGACAGACCACCATACCGGGAAAATATTTTTTGAGGAAACCAAACTAGTAAAATATCTTGTGATAGACCGGACAACAGGGCTATCACTGCTTTCACGCAGAAGGGACAAGCAGGATGAGACAGCTTTCCGTGTCGTGACGGATCAGACGGAGAAAAGGGCACGAAGGATCCTGGTCACTGCCTGGATATGTGGTATCCTGCAATTCCTGATCCTCGGCATTTCCATTCTAAGAATAAAAAATGCCGCCGGATTCCTGCTAAAGGGAGGTTTTTTCTATACCCTGGTGATGTTTCTGACTGGCATAATACAGTTTATCCGGTCCTTCCGGAAAGAAACGGTGATCAGGAGCACAGAGGAACGACTGGAATATGACAGCATAAAGAAACATCTGGGCACGGAGACAGCAACACCAACCGGCTATAAACTGTATTATCTATTTCTGACGGTCTCCGCCCTTATATTGTTTGGCCTCTGCATGTGGCGGATATAAGAAAACGCGGGGCGGGTTTGCCAAGCAGGGAATAAGTTCAGAAATTGAGATACGAAGGTATTCTGATAGGCGGTATGACCGTCATAATTAACAGGTAACATAAAAAAAGGGGGATTATGATATGACAGATTACTCACAATTTGAAGCCAGTACAAAATCAGGGATCCATGCGGATCCAAATAGGATCCGGAAACACGATGAAATTATCGGAAAGGTTCTAAAACAGAGGAAAAGTTCTAAAATATATTGTGTGATATGCACGCTACTGGCTGCCACCTGTTTTTTCATTCACTGGATCATCACTGTAATTCTTGGGCTGGCCGCATTGTTCTTTTTGTGGAGGGGCACTGGTAAAATATCGGATGACTACTTAAAGGAGGTATACGAGGAAGGTCTTCTGGTACCTGGACTAATCATAAAAACCAAGCCCCTTACTATTCTTGCTATTGCTAACCTCACTGCCCAGAGCGGGGCAGAGACGATAAACGGCTGTTTCTTCCTTGTAGTAAAAGATTTGGACGGGGCAAAAAAGGAGCTGCATGAAAAAATCCCTTGCTCCTGTTTTTTCTGTTATGAAGGTGGATCCTACCACTCCTCATTTGAACCGCACCCCCTTTACTGGGGAACATCAGATAAACAGGAAATCCAAGCGGCGCTCATGCAGGTTGAAGAAGATAATAAAGAAAATTCCCAGGATGAATGGGAAGTATTGATGCAGATCGCAGATCAGTTTCCCGAATTAAAAGATCAGGAAATCGTTTTATTGGATAAAAATTATGTCCCTTTCGGGATCAAGTCAAACGGCCAGAGTGATTATCGTCCACTAAACCTGGAAACCGCGCAACAGTCCAAGGATTTGGAAATCCACGGACAGAACCACAGAGAGGAACTGAATACAAATAACGGTCTACAGGAAGACATTCCCTATCTGACACAGGATATCCCCGGCAGGGAGATCTATAACAAGATGATCGAAACGGCCTGTCGGCTCCATGTGTACGAATATATCAGCGGACACTGTAAATTAGGGCATCTCATCAGCTTTGAACACCCAGGGCTGTTTACCTATATCGGCGATTCTCTCAGTTTTTTACAGGAAGTCCAGGCCGGTCATTATACGCTGGCAGAGGGGGAATATCCGCTGATCTATGAAAAATGCCTGATCACAAACAACGGGTGCTATCAGAATAAAGAATTCCTGCCCTGGGACAAGATAGACTTTTCTATTAAATTTAACTTTGAGAACGGCATGAAACTACTTTTGAACGGAAAAAAAATCGCAGAGTTCGCTACCCATTTTGACAACTATCCCAACGCAGAAAATATGACGGAACAGGAACAGAAAATGGCTGCCCAGAAGGAAGCAGCCCGGATACTGGACTTTATGAGGGAATTAAAACATCTTAGCGCAGCAGCGCAAGTCTAACAGTTAATATCTCACCAATAAAAGAAGCACCCCCGCCCTGTAACAGCCTCTCTGTCAGGACGGGGGTTTTAACATATCAATGATTTCATTTATTTTTTAATCTTTACTTTTGCCTGCTTACTCCATGCTCCCTTTTTGCCATGAGCCGATACGGCACGGACACGAAAATAATATGTCTTTTTCTTCTTCAGCTTTGTGATCTTATAACTCCTTTTCGCGGTTGTCTTTGTTTTTGCCTTTTTAAATTTCTTATTCTGGCTGTACTGGATCTGGTATTTCTTCGCCCTCGCCGCCTTTTTCCATGTAAGGATGACAGTCTTCTTCTTTTTGTTCTTTGCTTTCACGGAAGAGACCTTTGCCGGCTTCGCCTCTGTCTTTGGCTTGTCGTTCCCAATGTCTGTGCCGGGAGTAACCGGCGTGCCGTCGGCAGGCGGTTGAGAAGCACTTCCGTTTCCACCCGATGAACCGCCTGTGCTGTCTCCCCCGGACGGACCGGTTGGTTTAGAAGGATTATCCGTTCCCGTTCCGTCGTCTTCCGGAGGCAGTGACGGGGTCTGGCCGGGATTTTCATCCTTCGTACTCAGCGTCCCCGTTTTTTTCAGCGAAGCCGCTGTCAGATCAAAATGCAATGCCGGACGCACTGCGTTTTCAGCGTCAACGTGTGTGCCAAATGGAAGAGCAGCGCCTTCATCCCCTATATATGCCACATAGGTACCGATCTCACCAATTGATCTCAGCCACCAATAATCAGTTGGGCGGTAATCATCATCCTGTACATAGGCTGTGCGTGCAGGGCTGTCACACCAGAACTCTGTCGGAAAACCATATTCCTTACTCGTCATATCCGAAAGGGAAGGAAGAGATACAAAATCCATCGTATCCGCTCCACCATCGGTTCCATACCATGGATTGTCTTCATTTTCCCAGTTATAATTTCGGATTCCCTTTTTCTCCTCTTCCTTAAATGTATTCTGATAAAACTCCCCATTCAGCCAGGAACGCAGGCTACTGGTTTCCCACGTAACGTCTTCACGAATATCATGAATCTTCCGGTCTGCCATCAGGCGGTCCGCCATCAGATACGCATCCCCATCCCTTATAGATAAAACTCTCCACTCCATTGGCTGACCCTCTTTTGTCGTACCCAGCTCTACCAGATCCCACTCGCTCTCATCCAGACCCGTTTCTACTTCCGCAGCCTTTTCCAGCTGCATAACTGACAGATCCAGATGCAGGGCAGGACGTATGCCATCCAAATCAATCGAGAGACTGTCTCCGTATGAATTAACAATACCTGAATTAAAAACATACGCTGCCGCATCGCCGGCATAACCAGGCGATCTAAGCCACCAGCCGCCATCTCCTCCCCTTGTGATCGTATCCTCTCCCGGCTGCCCAGCATAAGGAGTAACCTTTGCCATCCTTGCCTGATCATCCAGGTCTATATCTCCGTCAAATCCATACGCCGTTGAAGAGACTTCTTCTATAGAAGGAAGGAAAACCTTATCCCTTGTATCGGCGCCACCGTCCGTACCATATTCCGGATTATCCGCATTGGTTACCGCCGTCTCTTTAATGGCAGCTCTCTCCTCTTCACTAAAAGCGTCCCGATAGAACTCTTCATTCAGCCATTTTCTAATGGAACTGTTTTCCCATGTGACAGTTTCTGCTTCAGCTTCATATGGCAGGAAGTCAAGCACCCGTTCGGAAAGCAGAAACACGTCGGTGTCATTCACTGAAAGTACCTGCCACCGGATTGGCTGCTTCTCATCCATCTGATCCGCCTCACCGTCCCCATTGGTATCCTCCTGCCAGTAACTGCCAAAGGTCACCACATCGCGAACCTTCATCTTGATCCTGGGATTTCGCAGGCCGGAAGCTTCATCCAGTTCTCCCCCCTGTTCACTGATCCGGGGATTCTGCAAAATAACGCTGCCAGCCGCTCCCGCTTTTGGTGCCGGCCCCAAACTACTCCCCAGCAGCAATATAGTGAGCGCCGCCGCAAGGATGCGTCTTCCCTTTCCTGTATTTACTCTCCTCAATATACTTTTCCTCCCTTTCTATATGCCTTTCACAGCTTTGAAACAAAACTGCAGAACAATACATAGCAGCTAAGTTAGATTTCTAATTCGGATTATACTATGTGAACCATTATATGTCAATATACAAAAAATGGTTCTGACTAAATACGGATTGCATTTTTCAACATTCAACGATATAATCAGTATATCCTGACAAAGACCAATCATCAGATCCGGAGGTACTCTATGAAAGCAGTTGTAACACGAGTGACAGAAGCTTCTGTTACTATTGAAGAAACTATCCATGGAAAAATAGAAACAGGATTTCTTGTTCTGCTGGGCGTGGGACCGGATGACACAGAGGAGGATGCCATGAAACTGGCAGACAAAGTCTGCGGTGTCCGGGTATTTGAAGATGAGAGTGGGAAAATGAACCGAAATCTGGAACAGGTAAACGGAGAACTCCTGGTGGTCTCCCAGTTTACCTTATATGCGGACCTGAAAAGCCGGCGTCCCGGGTTCAGCGGGGCGGCGAAACCAGATGCCGCCCTTCCGCTCTACGAGCGATTTATGTCGGCATGCATGGATCGGGGATTTCATGTAGAACATGGGGAATTCGGGGCGGATATGAAGGTGGCATCAGTGAATGATGGACCTGTCACCCTGCTTTTCGATACAAGGGGATAATGTCCCACACAATTTGAATATTCTTGCAACAGTCTGGCGGGATCAGCCGTCTTATAATCAGACCCGTTCAACGGAGATGTTGAACATTATATAATGAAAGGACTGATAGATATGAAAAAAATTGCGGGAATATTGTTAGCATTCTCAGCCTGCTTTTTCCTTGCGGGATGTAACAACATCCGGCAAGGTGCATCGGCATCAGAGACCAGTAGAACAGAGAAAACAAAGACAGCATCAGACCAAGCCATCATCAGGAATGAAGAAACGGATGGCAAAGACGAGAAAGAGAACCTGAGAGTTTCTTACAAGTGCAAATTAGGAAGTGTTTCACTGTGTATCCCGGATGGCTGGTCCTACCAGACAGAGAAGTACAAAAAAACAAAAGAAGGCGAAGCCTTCGGGATCACATTCTGGAAAGATTCCTCGAAAAAGAAAAATAAGATATCTATCCAGTACACCAACGTGTTTGGCGTATGTGGAACGGGATTGAAGACAAAGAAGGTCAAAATAAATGGCATAAGCGGCGAGGCAGGATATTACGACGGGAAAACCTACTGGGAATACATTGTGCTGGGCGGCAGATTTAAAAATACTGTTACTATTCTGAATTTCTGTGAAAGTGAATCCTGGTGGGATCGCAATGCAGACCAGATCATGGAGATCCTGAACACGCTTATTTATAAGATTTCGTAAATTTCAGAGGGAGGCAGCACCATCGGACTGTCTCCCTGCACGCAGCTCTACAGTGGAAAGGTTTCCTGAATCACCTCTTCTGCAGTTCATCCAATGTCAGATGATACGCCGGTAAAAACTCTTCCATAAATATTTTTACTTCCTCCAGCCCCAGTTCAGTAAGGGCCTGTCTGGTGGTTTGGAGGGCGGTCTGGAATTCCTGATTGCCGGAGCGGAGTTCTTCCATACATTTGATCAAGGCAGAAAGCTTATCTGCCGCTTTCACGAGTTTCCATTCTTTTTTCGTAGTCTCTCTCTGAAAAAACACCGGATCGTAATATTTCTTCATATAATCCGGCAGCTTATCAAGTAACGTCCGGCTCGCCACATCCTCCACCCTCTTGTAGGCATCTTTAATATCGTCATCAAAATATTTCACCGGGGTCGGCATATCACCAGTTATGATCTCATTGGCATCATGATACAGTCCCATCAGGGCAATCTGCTCTACGTTTACCTGACTGCCGCACCTTTCATTGGATATAATGGCAAGCCCATGCGCCAGCATGGCCACCTCCAGCGAGTGTTCGCTGATATTCTCCTGCCTGGAATTGCGCATCAGCGCCCATCGCTCAATATATTTCATACGGGCCATCATGGCGAAAAATGAATACATATATTTTACCCCCGTCTTTCTCCTTATGATAGTATTTTCCTCATATAATATCCGGTATAGGACTCCTCACACTCTGCCACCTTTTCCGGCGTGCCGCAGGCAACCACGGTGCCCCCCTTATCACCGCCCTCCGGCCCCATGTCGATGAGATAATCGGCCGTCTTTATGACATCGAGATTGTGTTCAATCACAACCACTGTATTACCGCCCTCAACCAGTCGGTGAAGAATCTCAATGAGCTTGTGTACATCGGCAAAATGCAGTCCTGTGGTGGGCTCATCGAGAATGTAGATGGTCTTTCCTGTACTCCGTTTACTCAGCTCTGTGGCCAGCTTGATCCTCTGTGCCTCTCCCCCGGACAGGGTAGTGGAGGGCTGCCCCAGCTTCACATAAGAGAGCCCTACATCATATAAGGTCTGTATCTTCCGGTGAATCGTTGGAATATGCTTAAAGAAATCCAGAGCCTCTTCGACCGTCATATCCAGCACATCATAGATACTCTTTCCTTTGTATTTCACATCCAGTGTCTCCCGGTTATATCGTTTTCCGTCGCAGACCTCACAGGGAACATATATATCCGGAAGGAAATTCATCTCAATCTTCAATATACCATCCCCGGAACACGCTTCACAGCGGCCGCCTTTGATATTAAAGCTGAAACGCCCCTTCTTATATCCTTTTGCTTTGGCATCTGGTGTGGCGGCAAAAAGATCCCGTATCATGTCAAATACACCTGTGTAAGTAGCCGGATTGGACCGGGGCGTCCGCCCAATGGGCGACTGGTCAATGTTAATGACCTTATCCAGCTTTTCCACGCCTTCAATCTTAGAATGCTTACCCGGTATGCAGCGGGCGCGGTTCAGCGTCCTTGTCAGGCTCTTTGACAGAATCTCATTCACAAGCGAGCTCTTTCCCGATCCAGAGACCCCTGTTACGCAGGTTAGAATCCCTGTGGGAATCTTTACATTTATCTTCTTGAGATTATGTTCCTCCGCTCCCTTCACTGTAAGATACCCCGACGGCTTACGGCGCTCTGCCGGAACCGGTATCTCAATCCGTTTGCTGAGATAAGCCCCTGTAATGGACTCGGGCACATTCATAATCTCCTCTGCCGTTCCCTGTGCCACCACATAGCCTCCATTCTTTCCTGCTCCTGGGCCGATATCCACCACATGATCAGCCGCCAGCATCGTATCCTCATCATGTTCTACAACAATCAGCGTATTGCCCAGATCCCTGAGCTTCTTCAGCGTGGCAATGAGCTTATCGTTATCCCGCTGGTGCAGCCCGATACTCGGCTCGTCCAAAATATATGCCACTCCCACCAGCCCGGATCCAATCTGTGTTGCCAGCCGGATCCGTTGTGCCTCTCCCCCGGAGAGGGATGCCGTAGCGCGGGCAAGACTGAGATAATCCAGACCGACGTCCACAAGAAAACCCAGCCGGGAACGGATCTCTTTCAATACCAACCGCCCAATCTGCTGCTGCCTCCTGGACAATTCCAGTCCATCCATAAATTCCTTGAGATCCAGTATGGAAAGCTCGCAGATATCTGCGATGTTCTTGTCCCCCACCGTCACCGACAGAGATTCCTTTTTCAGTCGTTTGCCTCCACACGTATGGCATGGCGTGATCTGCATAAAGCTCTCGTACTCCTGCTTTGCCACCTCAGAACCAGTCTCCCGGTATCGTTTCTGAATATTATTCAATATCCCCTCAAAGGCGATATTGTAAACACCGCTGCCATGCCGCCCCGTATAGTGTACCTCAACACGGCGCCCCTCTGTGCCATGCCAGATAATGTCATGAACCTCAGCAGGATAATCCTGAAACGGCGTGTCCAGCGAGAATCCATATTCCGTCGCCATGGCCTCCATTGTGCTGCGGCTGTAGCTCCCCTCTTTCACCACAGACTGCCATCCCGGAGCAGCAATGGCTCCCTCATTGATACTCAGAGAAGGATCCGGTACGATCAACTCCTCATCAAACTCCATCCGGTATCCAATGCCAAGACAGTCCGGGCAGGCACCAAATGGGTTATTAAAGGAAAAGCTTCGAGGTTCCAGTTCTTCAATACTGATGCCGCAGTCTGGGCAGGAAAAGCTCTGACTGAAATTGATGGGATCTCCCCCGATCACATCCACAATCATCAGTCCGTCCGCAAGCTTCAGCACATTTTCAATGGAATCCGTCAGCCGTTTCTGAATCCCGTCTTTGATCATCAGCCGGTCTACAACAATCTCGATATTGTGTTTCTTGTTCTTCTCCAGTTTGATCTCCTCACTGAGTTCATACTGGTTCCCATCGATCATTACCCGGACGTAGCCACTTTTCTTTGCCTTGTCCAGAACCTTTACATGCTCTCCCTTACGTCCGCGGACTACCGGTGCCAAAAGCTGGATCTTCGTGCGTTCCGGCAGCTTCATCACCTCATCCACCATCATATCCACACTCTGTTTTTTAATCTCTTTCCCACATTTCGGACAATGAGGGATCCCGATCCGGGCGTAGAGCAGCCGGTAATAATCATAAATCTCTGTCACTGTCCCCACCGTAGAACGAGGATTCCGGTTGGTGGATTTTTGGTCTATGGAAATCGCCGGAGGCAGACCCTCGATGCTTTCCACATCCGGTTTCTCCATCTGTCCAAGGAACTGCCTGGCGTAGGAAGAAAGAGACTCCATATATCTTCGCTGCCCTTCCGCATAGATGGTATCAAAAGCAAGGGATGATTTCCCAGAGCCGCTAAGCCCTGTCAGCACGACAAATTCATCCCTGGGAATGTCCAGACTGATATCCTGCAAGTTGTGTTCTTTTGCTCCGCGGATGCGGATCATGCGTTTCTTTTCCATTTTTTACCTCCCAATGGCCTGTCACTCTATTTCCTGCAACTGTTTTTTATATTCAATCATCTTATCCCGCAGCTCTGCTGCCAGTTCGAAATTCAGATCCGTTGCTGCTTTGTTCATATTTTTCATAATTTTGCGAATCGCCTTCTGTAGTTCTTCCGCACTCATGGATTCCGGGTCCTTCTCTTCTTCCAGAATGTCTGCAGAAGCCTTCTTTGAGATCCGGATAAGATCTCTCACTGCCTTCCTGATGGTCTGCGGGGTTATTCCATGTTCTTCGTTGTATGCCTGCTGCACCTTCCGGCGGCGGTTCGTCTCCCCTATGGCTTTCTTCATAGAATCCGTCTCGTTATCTGCATACATGATCACATAACCCTCGGCATTGCGCGCTGCACGGCCAATGGTCTGGATCAATGATGTCTCCGACCGCAGAAAGCCTTCCTTATCCGCATCCAGAATCGCCACCAGGCACACCTCGGGAATATCCAGTCCCTCCCTCAGCAGATTGATTCCCACCAGTACGTCAAAGACATCCAGCCTCATATCCCGTATGATCTCTGACCGCTCTAGGGTATCAATGTCCGAATGGAGATACCGGACACGCACACCTACCTCCTGCAGATATTTTGTCAGATCCTCCGCCATCCGTTTCGTCAGCGTTGTGACAAGTACTTTGCCTTTCTTCTCTGTCACCTTTCGGATCTCGCCAAGGAGGTCATCCACCTGTCCCTTAACAGGGCGAACAATAACCTCTGGATCAAGAAGTCCGGTGGGACGGATAATCTGCTCCGTCCGCAGAAGCTCATGGGCCTGTTCATAATCGGACGGAGTTGCCGACACAAAGAGCATCTGGTTAATATGCCCCTCAAATTCCTCAAAATTCAAAGGCCGGTTGCTCTTGGCGGAGGGAAGGCGGAATCCATATTCCACCAATGTGGTCTTCCGGGACTGATCCCCTCCATACATCCCCCTTACCTGGGGAACCGTAATATGAGACTCATCTATTATTATCAGAAAATCATCCGGAAAATAATCCATCAGTGTATGCGGCGTATCACCGGGATTCAGGCCGCTTAAATGCATGGAATAATTTTCTATGCCAGAACAGAAACCCGTTTCCCGCATCATCTCAATATCAAAGTGCGTCCTCTCGGAAATCCTCTGAGCCTCAATAAGCTTGTCCTCACTTTTAAAGTAGGAAACTCTTTCCTTCAGCTCCTCTTCGATTCCCTGAATTGCCCGCTCCATCTTGTCCTGTGATACTACATAATGGGAGGCCGGAAAGACGACCATATGTCCCAGCTGACTGATGGCATCCCCCGTCAGCACATCAATTTCCTGGATCCGGTCCACCTCATCACCAAAGAATTCCACCCGGAGAGCCCGGTCTGTAGCTGAGGCCGGAAAGATTTCCACCACATCCCCTCTGACCCGGAAAGTTCCCCGGTGAAAATCCATGTCATTTCTTGTATACTGTATATCAATAAGCCTGCGGATCACCTCATCCCGGTCTTTCTCCATTCCCGGCCGGAGTGATACCGTCATATTCTGGTAATCAATCGGACTACCCAGACCATAGATACATGACACGCTGGAAATAATAATGACATCCCTTCGCTCTGTCAGCGCCGCTGTGGCAGAATGCCGCAGCTTATCAATCTCATCATTGATGGCAGAATCCTTTTCTATATAAGTATCTGTGGAGGGCACATAGGCCTCCGGCTGATAATAGTCGTAATAGGACACAAAATACTCCACTGCATTCTCAGGGAACATCTCCTTGAATTCTCCGTAAAGCTGCGCCGCAAGCGTCTTGTTGTGGGCGATGACCAGCGTCGGCTTCTGCAATTCCTGAATGACATTCGCCATCGTAAATGTCTTGCCGGAACCCGTAACCCCAAGGAGTGTCTGGAATTGATTGCCCTCCTTGAAGCCTTTGACCAGCTCGGCGATGGCCTGGGGCTGGTCGCCGGTGGGCTTGTAGGGGGCTTGTAATTTGAACTCTGGCATATGAAAACCTCCAATTTGTGACCGAAAAAAGTTTGCTTATTCGCCCGAAATTCGTGTAATTTGATTTTCGATTCGTGTAAAATGGGCTTGCAAAGCTGGCGAATAAGCGTTAAAATAGCAATTACACGAATGCAGGTCACAAAACCGTATTTTTGAAACGTAACAACACTGAATAACACCAGCCAGTACAGATAGTATTATCCAGTCATTTGGTTTTTCATTATAACACATGGGTTAAACCAGATAGGGATAAAAATAGATATGTATCGGCAGGAGCATAGATTTTCTCCTGCCACGCCTGTATTTAGGCGGTTTGACGTGTAGTGCGCTGCATATATTCCCGTTCCATTTGCCGCATTTCCTCGTCCGTGGGGATGTCCACAATCCCGACATAGGAATAGTGGATGTCGATTTGCTGTGTCCGTTTCCCGTCCTTTTTCTCACGCTCATGGATTACGATTTTATCCACAAATGCGTTTAGGACTTCGGGGGTTAGCTCGTCAATGCGGGTGTATTTCTTGGTGACTGCTATCAGCTTGGCAACATTGGTCGCTTCTGTATCGGCTTCGCTGACCTCGGCTGTCAAGGCTTCAATTTCCTGCTTTAGCTGTTCCTGCTCGGCTTCATATCCATCCGACAGCTTATAAAAGCGTTCGTCATTCAGCTTTCCGTTGACATTATCCTCATAGATTTTACGGAACAGGCGGTCAAGCTCCTTTATCCGCTTTTCGTCCTTTTCTATCTGTTTCTGCTTTGCGGACAATTCGTATCTGCGTTCCGCAAGGGTGGCGTCAATCTGCTGTCGGATAAACACACGCTCAAACTGCTGTAAATAGGAGAGGAAATGCTGAAGCTGTTTCAGGACCAACTGTTTTAATGCGTCCTCTCGGATATAGTGCTGCGTACATTCCTTCGCCCTGCTCGTCCTTTTATACATGGAACAGCGGAAATGCGCATATCCGTTTGCCGTGGCTAGGCTGAGTTTCGCCCCGCAGTCGGCACAATAGAGCAGCCCCGAAAAGATACTTGTCATTCCGCTTTTGGTCGGTCTGCGTTTGTTCTCCCGTATCACCTGCACTTTTTCCCACATATCCCTGTTAATAATGGGGGTATGGGCGTCCTCGATATACGTCCGCCTGTCCTTTGCGGTGGGGATGCGTTTCCTGCTCTTAAAGCCTAAACGGGTGGATTTAAAGCTCTCCGTCACGCCGATATATGCCACATTTTCCAGAATGGATGCAATCGTGGCTGGCTCCCAGTTATAGGGATGTTCCGATTTTTTTGCAACGCCGATTCCCTTTGACACTTTGTAGGCTGACGGGGTTAGCACTTTATCTTCCCAGAGGGCTGTGGCGATGGCTGACACGCCTTTTCCCTGCATACAGAGTGAGAATATCCTGCGGACGGCTACTGCTGCTTCCTCGTCCACAAGCCAACGGGTTTTGTCATCTGGATTCTGTAAATATCCGTATGGCGGTGCGCCCAGATGCTCCCCCGCAAGCCCTTTCGCTTTCTTGACTTCCTTTACCTTTTTGCTCGTGCTTTTTGGATACCATTCGTTGAAAAGGTTGGTAAAGGCGGCAAATTCGTTGCTCTCAAGGCTGCCCGTGTCCACGTTGTCCATGATGGCAATGAACCTTATGCCCGCTTCGGGGTAGATGATTTCGGAGTAAGAGCCGACTTCAATATAGTTCCTGCCGAAGCGTGATAAGTCTTTGACAATGACCGTTTTTACAAGCCCTTTTTCAATGTCCACCGACATTTCCTTAAAGCTAGGGCGGTCAAAATTCGTACCCGTATAGCCGTCGTCCACGTAGAATTTCGGGTTAGGGAAACCGTGTTCTTTCGCGTATTTCATCAGATATTCTTTCTGGTTTACAATGCTGTTGCTTTCGCCTTCCCGTCCGTCATCTTGGCTTAACCTACAATACAATGCAGTAAATTCTTCCTGCTGTCTTTTCATAAAGCTCTCCTTTCCGACAGCAGACACGGTATTGTGAAGTGTAGGTACAGTGTACCACATCTGCCCTTAAACTTCAACGCTTTAAAGCGATAATTCTTCCGCTGCCTGTTATTCCCCGTTGTCATCACCCCAATTCTCATCATAAAATCCATATCCCTGTGCGCTGCGCCGAAAAATATCTGTAAGCGTTGCAAGCAAATCCCGCCCGTCTTTTCGGAAATGGGCGTTGACGGTGTATTCCGTGCCGCCGATTTTCTCGGTAATGCTCATCGGCTCTGGGATGCGGACAAGGGGCGTGACGTTCTGGACAGGCGGCAGAGGGGGATATATTTTATCTGGATTTACCATAGGGATGTCCTTGTATTCCTCCATAATCGCCTGTATTTCTTCCTCGGACAGTCTGCTCATCGCAATGATTCCTCCCTCCTGCGGTCTGTTTTAATTAGCTGTTTCTGTCGGTTTGGACGCTGATTTTCCATCGTGTCGTGGATTTGGTCTAAGCAGTCATCAATGTGGGCGGAGCGTTTCTCAATCCCGTCTGCATATTTCAGCCGCTTCCTAAGCTCCGTTATCCGCTCCGTCACGCCCTGTTTTTCGGCTCGGAGTGTTTCTTTTTCGGCTGGTGTGGCACGGCGTACCTTATTCCGCAAGTGCTGGCGGTAGTCGATAAGTTTATTCATTTCACTCTGGTTTTGCTCCCTGTCGGCGTGTAAGTCGGAGAGGGTGGAGATGTTATGCTTTGACATATACCGCACCTGTGCGGTAATCTCGTCCAGTTTCCGAAGCTCCTCTTTCATCATCGGGCTTGTCGGCTTGTAGTCCGTGCCTTTGGGGAATATCCCTAACTGATAGCACCAGTAATAGTACAATGCTAAAATCCCCGTGGTTTTTTGGTGTGGTTTCCATGCGTTTTTGTACTGCTCTGGCATATGCGGGGAGTAGGAAATCCTTGCTTTGTAGTTCCCAAATTTGTATGCTCCCTTTAAACATGACTGTATGAAATTGGGAGTCAGCCGCTCGTCAAGCGTGTCTAACCTTGTGAAATGGTTGTATTGCGGCAGCTTCATTTTCCAATGGCTGCCCGAAAAATCAACCTCATATCCCTTGTCGGCAAGGTATTTTATCATGTGCTGTAAATCCCTGCTCCCGTTGATTGCCTCCCTCAAATCCTCCCGATAGACGTTGTAGCGTGTGGGTTTGCCGCTTTTTTCATCTAGATAAAGCGGTCTTGACGGGGCTTTCTTCGGATGCTCTATGACTGACAATCCGTACTCAAAACACAATCGGTCGGACACTTCCCTCAACCGTTTCTGCTCCGATTTTGAGTAATTATATTTGCTCCCATCCAGATAAGAAACGGAGTTAAAGCAGAAGTGATTATGCAGATGTCCTTTGTCAAGGTGGGTGGCAACGATTATCTGGTACTTGTCGCCCCACATCTCCCTTGCTAGCTTCAACCCGATTTCATGGCACTGTTCGGGCGTTACCTCGTTTGGCTTGAAGCTCTGGTAGCCGTGCCAAGCGATATATCCGCCTGTCTTTTGGTACTGTTTTTTTGTCAAAATCATCTGCTGTAATGCTGTTTCTTTCAGACAGTTGATTGCGGAAACATACTCGCCCTCATTTGTTTTTAACAGATTCTTCACATAGGAGAACACGTCAAAAAAATCCTGCATATCTCGATTCGGCACGGTTTTTTCTGGATTTTCTATATAGTCAATCACGTCTTTTATGCTCCCTTTGACATGCCATAGGCTCGTTACTGCCAAATTAAACTGCCCCCTGTTCTGTCAATTCTTCTACGCTAAATCGTTGTGGGAGAGTTGTTTTCTGTTGCAGTTCTAAGATAAAATCCTCAATCTCCATACAGGTATCAGCGGCGGCAGGGTAATAAGGAACACACTTTTTGAAAGCGTCATGCACCTCATAGAGTTTGTTTAACAGCTCCCAAAACTCGGTTTTAGGCTGTGGCTGTGGGGCGTTTCCTTTGCATAACTGGCGCATAAATTCGGCTACGGACAGACCGCAGGCAGCGGCGCACTGCTTTAATTTTTTATGTTCTTCTTCGTTCAATCGGACGGTAATCGGGACATTCCGCGCGTCCTTTTCTGATTTTTCTCTGCTCATTTTTCTTATCCTCCAGTCTTGAATTTCATTTTTAACAGGGTATTCAGGGATGTTCCCTGAGTAAGTCCACGCCCACAAGCGGCGTGGATTGGGATTGTGGCTGACACAATCCGATGCTCGCTATCTCTGTGGACAACGCCGCAGAGCATTTTCCTGTGCAGCGGCATCTTTAACGCCTGCCTTACCCTCCGAAAAGAAAACCCCTATGTCCTTTCCACCTCCGTTCTGGATTCGATTTCTCTTGACTTTTGGATAAATGAAAAAGCCGCTACACGGCATCACGAATGACAGGAGTGTTTTCTCCTGCTTGGATTCGCAATGCTATGTAACGGCTTTGAAATTCAAAACCATGATTCCACTCATCAGCCGAAAACAGAAGTTTATTTTCGGCGGCGGTCAGCTTTGTCCGCTGGCTGACAATCCATTCTGCAATCTATGCGCTTATTTCATTTTCAATCTTCCAATTCCCTTGTGGGTATTTTAGAATATCATAGCGGCTGCACCCATGTCAAGAAATTTGGCAAAACTTTTAGTATTCCCTGTGGACAAACTTTTTATACATCCGTTTTTAAAATTGGGCGGGGGAATTTTATCCCTCACCCAATAGTCCATAGAAAAGCGGGAAATATTAGACGCTTATAAAATTTTCCGCAGCTTTTTCCGCAGATGGTTTAACCTTGCATAAATAGCCCCCGCTGTCAGTCCAACAAGCGGGGCAATCTCCTTTGTGGAATAGCCCTGCATTTTCAGCAGGACGATTTGCAGGGTACGCCTATCCACCGTAAGCAATGCCCGATATAGGGTTTCGTTTTCAATTTCGTCCAGTAAATCGGCAACGGTCATTACCTCCGCCTGCTTCTCCCTGTCTGCCATTCCCTCAAGGTATTCCCCGAAGTTGCTTGACCAGTGGTAAAACCGCCTGTTGGAATTGAAGTCTGCCCTGTCGTCTATGCGGATTTGCTCAATGGTGGTTTCATCAACTCCATGTTCCCGCAATATTTTTTCTTCGGCTTCTTTCCAGATACGCCATTTCCTGTCTTCACGTCCGTTGTTGTATGCCATTCTCCTTTTTCCTCCAATCTGAATTGAGCAGGCTTCTGCCTGCGATGCTTCTTGACCATTAGGTCAAGAAGATTGC
Organism: Eubacteriaceae bacterium; assembly: GCA_910574015.1. Lineage (GTDB taxonomy): Bacteria > Bacillota > Clostridia > Lachnospirales > Lachnospiraceae > Eubacterium_F. The sequence goes on from CAJSYQ010000018.1 coordinate 59,093, forward strand.
TGTTTAACTAATGCAGATGGAAAAGGCGGCGAACGGCAGCCAACATCAGAAAAAGCCCTGCGGCGTATTCCGATAAAAATTGACAAAATAAAAACCGCAAAGGTACTGTGACCTTTACGGTTGTAGGAAATGCAGCTTCTACCATTGGGATATTCTATTTCTGTTTTCATGGCGAGAAGCAGCCTTACATATGCAGGGATTTTTTTAACTGGCTTCATGCCAGTCCCCGATATGCTATGTATGGATGAACATTGCGTTGTATGGACAAATAAGTAACCGCCCGAAAAAAGAACATAAAAAATCTCCCCAAACTTAAAAACAGGTCTGGGGAGTGTCTGTTAAGTCTTTTCGGGCATAGCAATACCGCCCACCATACGCCGTTTTTTTATTTGGTGGGCGTTTGGCTTAAAACCTTATGAAATAAAATAGAGCCAACGAACTATGATATAAACTCACAAATTCATCGGCTCTGCGTCTTAAGCGTCTGGCTCTTTGATGACAGTTACTTGTAACTCTTTTACATTAATCAACGTTTCCTGCTTACATTTCGGACAGTAGAGCGGATAGTTTTTCATAATCGTATCCGATCTAATTCTGTCACGAGTTTTACTACCGCAGATGGGGCAGCGTATCCATTCTAATTTCATTTTTCAAATACCTCTCTATTATTTTCGAATAATAAGCTATTTCTCTTGTGTGATTGATTCGCATATATTTACCTATCCTTTGCATGGCTTTTTCAATTTTCAATCATTCACGCTCTTGCGAAAACTGTGGTGACGGTGATGATGTCATTATCGATTTTCGCAAAAATCTCGCCATTCATCTTGCGCATGAGCTGTCTGCAAATGTAAAGTCCCAGCCCGTTGCCGCCAATGTTTCCTGCATTTGCTCCGCGCCAAAAGCTCTCGAAAATATGCGTCAAATCGTCCTTCTCAAGCGTACAACCGCCGTTCATGATTGCAATTTGGACGCATTCGTTGTCTTCGGGGAAAATCAATTCCACACGTCTGCCATCGCCGTATTTGAGGGCATTTTCAATAATGTTTTGCATCACTTCAACGCTCCTGCTCAAATCCCCCGATAGCAGACAGTTTTTATATTTTCCGATAATAAAATCTGTTTTGATAAGTGCCAGTTTTTCCTTGTAATATCCCGCGATTTTTTCAACAAGTTCCGAAAGATAAAACTCGCCCATATTCACTTCAAAGCTGAAGAAATCTTCTCTTGAAGCCGTTATAATCTGTGAAACATAGCCCTCGATCTCCTCCGCTTTTTCGTTGATGTTTTCAGCGATTTTGTGCTGCTTTTCCGCGTCCGAATACAAATTTTTCGACAGTGCTGCCGAGTACAATTTTATAGCGGAAAGCGGCGTTTTAATATCGTGCGAGAGCGATAGCAGCAGTGTTTTCTTTTCTTTCTGCATTTCCAGTTCGCGCTGCTTTTGCTGTTCTATATTTTCACGGAGAATATTGATCCCCCAAAGAAATTTTCCGAAAAAACGGCTTTTCGTTTCCTTTATCGGCGCGGCGAGATTACCCTTTGAAAGCTCGTAAGGGATACCGCTCAGACGTTCAAAGGGCATAAGAATTGCGAATTTTATATAAAGCAAAACCGTTATGATCAAAATCGCCATAACGCCGAGAACAGCATTTACAATTCCTGTAAGCTGCGTTTTGTCGGAGTAGCCGTTAGTATTGTAATCAAAGCGATAAAGTTCTCCGTTTATTTCACGGATAACATAGTCGCTGTCCGTGATGTAAAATTTTTCTCCGTATCGTTCAATATTTGTAACGTACACACATTCGGAAATGTCGGCAGAACCATTCGTTTCTATTTCATGGACAAGACGGCTTATCTCCACTCGATATTGCCTGCTCCCATTGGTTCTGTCGGCGGCAAGAATTATATTCACTACAACAAACAACAGGATTACGGCAATCGCAACTACGGAGAAAATTTTGTTAAACGCTTTCATATTTATAACCCACCCCCCACACGGTAACTATTTTTTTAGGGTTTTTGGGGGCGTCCTCTATTTTCTGCCGCAGCCATTTTATGTGTACCGTCAGTGTCTGTTGTTCCGAAAAGCTGTCGCTGCCCCAGACCTGTTCAAAAATGTATTCCTTGCTTAAAGCCTTGCCCTTATTCTCCATCAAAAGCAGAAGCAGCTCAAATTCCTTCGCGGTCATTTCGAGTTCTTTTTCGTTTTTGTAAACGGTACGGCTCGCCTTATTTATGCGTATATTGCCGTCAGTAATTTCGTCAAGAGCGTATCGTCGCTTAAAAATCCCGCTTATTTTTGCGAGCATAATATCAATATCATATGGCTTTTCTATATAATCGTCTGCGCCGAGATTCAATCCGTTCAGCTTGTCATCCTTTTCCGTTTTCGCACTTACAATCAATACGGGGGTGTTGCTCGACCTGCGGATTTTTTCCAGAACATAAAATCCGTCCTTATCGGGCAGCATGATGTCAAGCACGACAAGCCTTGCGCCGTATCTTTCGTACAGCAGCAAGGCTTTTTCGGCTGTTTGAACCGCCGATACCGTATAATTTTCCGCGCGGAGAAAATCACACAGCAGTTCGGCAAGTTCCTTGTTGTCCTCAACAATGAGAATATCCATATTACCACCCTAATTCCAGAAGCCAGTTATTCAATGTGCGCTCCCTTTCTCTTATCTGTGTGGAACATTCGCTTAAGTCGTACTCTCCCTTTATGTTCCCGTCAACAATGTACATGACCCTTGTACATTTTGCCGCGACCTTAACATCGTGGGTAACGAGCATGATTGTTGTTCCCTCAGAATTTAATTTTACAAGCTCTTCCATTACCTCGTCGGAGGAAGTGCGGTTCAATGCCCCCGTCGGCTCGTCGGCAAAGATCATTTTCGGGTTGTTTATCATACTGCGGCAAATGCACGCCCGTTGGAGCTGACCGCCCGAAACCTCATTGATGTCGTTGTCGGCAATGTCGATAATGCCGAGCCTGCGCATGAAATCTTGGCCGCGCCGCGCCGTTTCCCTGCGGGGTTCACGCTGCTTTTTGGATTGCGTTGCAGGAAGTATGATATTATCCAATATGGTGAGGTTTTTCAGCATATACATTTGCTGAAAGATAAAACCCATTTCGTCAAGGCGCAGGGCTGCAAGTTCTTTTTCTCCTATCCCTGCGATATTTTTCCCACAGAAACTCACTTCTCCTGCGGTAAAATTATCCATGCCCGAAACTGCGTACAGCAGCGTGGATTTTCCAGAACCTGACGGACCCATAACGGCGACCATTTCTCCCTCGCCAATCGTGAAATTTACATTTTTCAATACGTTGTTCTGCCGCTTGTTTACGATATACGTTTTGCAGAGGTCTTTTACTTCGAGAATATTCATAATTGATTCTTCCTTTCATTATTCAATGCTTGCTGTATCGGAGGATTTGATTTTTCTTGTGTACAAAGAGGTCAAAAACGCGCTTACGGCTGTGGCGGTAAGGACGATAACGGGGAATACTGCGTATATCTCCACAGGGTTTTGCATATATTTTACGCCCATTTCAAGCCCCATCGTCCCGAAAATAGGGTCAAAGCAAAGCTTTGTAAGGGGCATACCCAAAAACTCCGCAAGAAGTACAGCTGCCGCCACCGCAATGAAAAATCTTAATGTGTACTGTCCATATATTTTGGCGTTCCTAATGCCGATGGCTTTCAAAAGGGCAATTTCCGCCTGCTCCTTTGCGATAAAGGAACGCGCCATAAGCACGGTTATAAGTGCGGCTAAAATTACCGTAAGGACGGCGGACATTTTTTTAACCGCGTCTATGGCATCGCCGACTCCGGTGGTGTCCTTTACGGTTTCGCCCGCTGTTTTAACGCTTGAAAACTTAGGATAAAGCTCCTCGATTTTTTCAATTCTGCTTAATACTTCCTTATCGTCGGGGTCGTCGGTAAATCTTATCTGCGTACCGGGGGAGCCGATTGCTGCGATATAGTTGATATCGCAGTCGGTATGAACCCTTACGGATATGCCCTGGTTGACCATTGCCTGATACAGAGCGGTTATGATGAACTCCGCCGTTTCGCCCGTCGGGTAGGACAAGGTAACGGTATCGCCTATTTCCGCACCCAGCTTTTTTGCCAAAAGGGTTGTCATCGCAATTTCGTCGCTGTTTTGGGGAGGAGTACCCTCTAAATATTCGTACATATCCATTGTTGTTCCCGTACCCTGAAGTATAGCTGTCTTGCTTTCATATTCGCCGTATCTTATCATCGTATAAATATAATATTCCGTCATACATTCCGCGGGCATACCGTTTTCCGCAAGGGTCTGCTCCATATCATCAAGATATTTTTTAACCTTTTCATGTCCGTCCACGGTCATAAATTTCACAGCTTCGTCGCCGATGTCCGCAACGGCGTGGCAGTCTGCATTCCCGAAATATTTCAGCAGCTTTCCGCTTTTAAGAGACGCCGTGACATTGGAAAGCATTATCAGCAGCGACATACACAGAAAAAACGTAAAAGCAATGACAGCGTAGCGTTTGGGACTGCTTACAATATCGTTTGCGGCAAGGAAAGCCGTCGTGCCAAGCCGCGATTTTCCAAGGCTCATAACGCCTTTTTTGCGGAAGCGTTCCCCTGTCTGCCCGTTCCTTACAGCGTCGATAGGGGACATTTTGCTCACCCTGCCCGTACAACTGAGACAGAACAGGAGAATCACAGCCGCTGTCAGAACCGCGCAGGCAATGTTTACAAATCCGTTATTGCTGCTGTCTATTATAATAGACTCCGAGGAATAACTAATAAGCATTTTCCCGAATGGGTAGCTGAGTATCAAGCCGAGTGCTGCGCCGACAACGGAAATGGCGAAGTATTTTGTAAGGTACAGCCCCCGAATTTTTATGTTCCGTATGCCTATTGCTTTCATAACGCCTATCTCGCGGAATTCTTCGGAGAGGGTAAAGGCTATGGTGAACCGCAGTACCGCAAAGGATATGATGATAAGAATAAGGCTCACCGCAAGGATAAGACCCAAGATTATCATGTTAAAAATATAGGCTTGACCCAGTGTATCCGTGCCACTCGCAAAGGTAAAGCTGTCGGATATATCCGCTATCTGGGACAGGGTCTTGTCAAGATTGGCGGTGTGTATGTATAAGAATTTCCCGCCGTACATATTTTTCATCGTTTCGTCGGACATATATTCGTCAAATTCCTCGCCGTTCATGATAAACCTTTTAATGCCCATCAATTCCGTGCCGCAGACAGCGTCCTTGAAACTGCCCGCAAAGGTAAATTCGTGGCTTACGCCCTCTATTTCGACAGTAATTTTGTCGCCTACCTTAAGTCCCATGCTTTTCTCTATGAAACGGGTAGCGTAAATTTCCCCTTTCGGTACGCTTTTAAGAATATTTTCGTCGTCCAGGAAATAATTCATCCCCATATCGCTGTCGCTCTGTAATACAAATATCTGATTGGCGTTGGAATCGTTAAGCGGTTCGCCGGCCCGCGTAATATTGGACTGGGACACACGGACGTACTCCTCGATACGGAACTCGTCTATCGCGGAGGCGTTTTCAAGTGTCCCACAAATGTCCTTGTCTGAGGATTTGTTTTCGCTCATCGCCCAGTAATCGGGTACGTCCGCCATTTCAAAATAGCTGTCCAGCGCAGTCGTCACGGTGATGATGTTGCTCACGCCTGAGGACATGAACATCGACGCGAGTATAATAAACACCAGCAATATCACGTTCATTGCCCTTTTGCGCTTTAGGTCTTTTTTTAGTATTCGTAAATACATTTTTTTATTGCTCCTTTCGCTTTGTGATTCGATTGTAGCATAGAAGTTATTAAATAATCCTTAAATCGGTTTGCGGCAATCAAATTATGGGTGATAATGAAAAACGTTTACCCATTCCCAATGTTCATTAGCCTAATTTCTCCTATGCCGACAAATAATTTTACATAAAGATGGAAAAGCAAATCTATTTTGTCCTCGTTGAAATCTGTAAATAGCAACTTCAAAAACTGTGAATGGCGTTCTCCTATTTCTTCGGCATATTGACCTGCTTTATCGGTTAGCTCAATACGGACAGAATTATTTCCCTCTAATAGCAAACGGACAAATCCTTTCTTTTCAAGAGTTAAAGCTAATTTTTTTATATTCTGTCTGGAACAGCCCATAAGGTTTCCGATATTTGTTAATGTTCGTGGCTCTGGACAGCAAGCTGTCATTGCAAGTAATAACCATTGCTTTAGGGATATTTCCGTTTGAAGTTTTTCACCCGCTGTCTGCATACGATTTTGTAGTATAAAGATACTTGAAAATATCGCTTGTACTCTGTGTTCGGTATCACAGTCGTATTCTTCAAAGAGTTCATCCATTTTCATCTATTTTTCCTTTGTACTTAGTAGTAACAAGTTCCTGCCGAATAGCATAGTAACTCATTACTGCCATGTCAATATATTCAGAAAAAAATCACTATTAAATCAGATGCTTCCCGAAAAGAAAAGCGACAGAGCTTTTCCCTGTCGCCTTGCTGTCTATGCGTAAATGATTTCATCATATACAATCTTCCTCGCACAAGCTCTTATGTTATTCATTTTTCCTGTCCATTCTAAGGCATTTTCAGCCTTTAGCTGTTCTGTTATGTCTTGTGTTTGCTTCATGCCCTCTATGAGCCTTTCAAAGCGTTCCTGTGCCTGCCTGTCTACATCAACAAGATAGGCGTTGAGCCTGCCGTTTGTAAAAAGATTAGTGTATGTAACCTTATGGTACTGCTTCAGATAGTTCATATGCCGCTGTCCCCATATGCCTATGGGCTGTTCTTCTTCGGCGGGTACAGACAAACACGGTATTAAATAATCGCCTTGCCTTTCGTATCTGCCGCCCAGTTCCTCAAATAATGATTTTGCCATTTTCTATTTCCTCCAAATAAGATATTCACTCCACATTATGGTGTCTGTTGTCTTAAACACAATTTTTAGTTTTCTCCTTATCTGGTTTCACTCATAAGTCAAAAAAAGTACAGACCAAAATCGAACTTTTGTTCTGTACTTTTTTCATGCGATTTGATTATGCCAGTATCTTAGTTTCATGCAAGAAACTCACTGATTTGTTTTATATAATTATCTTCTGAAAAATCTGTACCGTTTTCACACTCTTCCTTCGGGATTACTTCATCAATAAACGGCTGGAGATCGTCTAAGCAGTCCTCAATGATTTCGGCAGTGTCTCCGTAAACATCTATGGTGATGATTTCTTTCGCATGTCCCATTAGCTGTGATACCGCTTTAGGATTGAAATTGTTCTTTAATAAGATAGTACAGAAGGTACTTCTCAAATCATGCCACCTTATATCGGGCAGTCCATTGTCCTCCAACAGTTTCTTATAATGCCTCCAGTGAAAATCCTTGCTTCTCGGACGCCCATAAGTGGAACAGCAGATATAATCCAAATCCTGAAATGTGCCTGACCGCCTTCTGCGATTCTTCTCATACACTTTTCTTTCTTCCAGAATGGCTTCAAACACATAATCCGGTATGGGAATAGTTCGGTAGCTGGACGGCGTTTTCAATCCGATTTCCTGTTTTGTAAACGTCTTAGCCGGGAAGTCCCCGGCAGTCGTGTTCGGCTTCTTGCCTAACTGCCGCTGTACCTTTAATGTCCGATTGATATAATCTATATCCGAATACTTCACCCCATTGATTTCACACCGCCTCAACCCCAACAGCACTGCAAAAAGTACCTGCATATGGATTGGCGTTTCCCTGCTCGCTTCGATGAGCGTTAAAACCTGCTCCATATTCAGCGTCTTTTGTGTATCAATGTTCCGGGTGTGATAGGCTTTCTTCTCCACCTGCTTTGGGAGAGCCACATCAATCGTCGGATTTATGGAAATGATTTTCTTATTCACAGCATACTGCATGGACGTGTTCATCACCGTTTTTACCAATCTTGCGATAGAAACGGAAGCCGCCGCTTCTTCGTGATAAAGGCTCTGGATATGGCTCCGTTTAATTTCTGTCATTCTGATGTTGCCCATCGCCGGAATCACATGATTATTGACAATATTGGAATAAGTTTCATAGGAGCCGCTTGTAATGCGTGGGCGCATTTCTTTTTCAAGCCAGAACAGCATAAAGTCTTTCACTTTTACGCTGGTATATACCACATATGTGCCTGAATATAATTCGCCCAGCGTCTTGTCCCTGTCCGTGTTCGCCGCTTTCTTTGTCGCAAATCCGGATTTCTGCTGCGGTATTTTTGTCCCGTCCGCATAAATCAGCACCACACGATAGCCAAACTTATTCTTGATCGGCGTGACGTTATAAACCTTCCAGTCCACAAACTGCTGTAATTTCAAATCAAATTCCATGTTATCCTGTTCCTTCCCTGCCTTCTGGAATAAAAGCGTCATTCATAAAGGCAATAATCTTTTCTTTCTCATCCATGACGTCGCAATAATATTCAAAGGTTGTATTGACAGAACTATGTCCCAACAACCCTGATATTTTCACAAGAGGAACACCCTGCTCCACCAAAATGGTGGCAAACATATGGCGGAGTCCATGCACGGTTACGGCAGGAAGCCCATTCCGCACACACAGCTTTGTTAAAGCATTGTTCATGGCGGACAGGCTATGTACCTTTCCATTTGCCTGACAACTGATATAATCGTTATCAATAAAAGCCTCCTGCATTTTTTCTTTATACATATCTATCAGACATTTTCTTTTCTCCAACTCTGTAATAATGACCTCCGGCACACGCAGTACCCGGAAACTGTTGGGCGTTTTGGGATCACGTTCGATTAAAATATTTTCTTCAATCCTGCTCCCCTCTTTTATAATAGGGTTTGCAACAATCTGTCTGCTGATTTTCACACTACGGCGTTCTAAATCAAAGTCGGAAAATTTCAGCCCATAGATTTCGCCTTTTCGCAGTCCGCAAAACAGTCCCAACAGAATTTCCAGATACCAGTTATCCTTTGAAGCCGCCTGAAGGAGTATTTTTATTTTCTCCCTGCTGAGAATCACGATATTGGGTTTCTTTCTTTTATATGGCTTTGTTTCCGGCACGGGATTCACATTGATATAGCCCTCTATGACTGCCTCTTTCATGGCAAGATTCAAAATTTCCCGCCCCTTGTTTCCTGCCGAAACACAAGCCTTTGATGTCCTCTCCAGAAGTCCGTCCAGGTATTCCACGCTGACAAACCTCATCTTTATATCATAATCACCACTTTACAACTTTTTGAAAAATAAAATAACGCACAAGACACTTTCTCATGTATAATAAGTTTGCACATCAAACTATACGAAAGAGAGTGATCTTGTACGTCAGACTTATTATACAACGAAAATAATCTAATTGGTAGACTGTA
>CAJSYQ010000019.1 GCA_910574015.1 Eubacteriaceae bacterium
ATTATTCCTAAAGGCACTTCCATGGACAATTATATACAGGCAGATATCACGCTTATGATGAATCATATCAACAGCTATAAAAGAAAATCCCTTTTCGGATGTTGTCTGTATGAAATTGCAAAGAAAATGATGCCACAGGAATTCTTTGAACGGCTCGGATTAAAAAGAATCCGGGGAAACCATGTCCTGCTTTCCCCGGCACTGTTAAAATAAAGAGTTCTTCAAAGTAAACGCAACGGAATATTGTGTTGCATTTAGTCTGAAAAATCTCGTTTTCGGACTTTTTTGCATACACTTTTTTAGAGAAATTCCTCTGAAAACAGTATTTTTATACAATTTCCGCAATTTATTCCACATAAAAAATGTCTAAAAAGTGTTGCAGTTAGGTTATTTTACAAGTGTTGCACTTACCTTGAAAATTCAGCGGACAAATTATACTATTAGAGAGAGAAAGGGAGATAAAAGGCATGGCAGCCGGCCGCAGTCAGGCGCCGCCTGGCTTGCGGGAAGGAAGATTTTATGCTTGATGGCAGGAATGAATCATATTGTCTCTGTGCATCCCCGGTGGGTGTTCTGAAAATAGAGCGGGTGGAACAGGGGATCAGTGCTGTTCGCTTTTTGGGAGAAAATACAATATCAGAAATGGAATATACAGACCCCATGCATCCTCTGCTGCAGCAGGCAGTGCGGGAGCTGGGAGAATATTTTAGCGGTCGGCGGCAGGTCTTTACCCTGCCGCTGGCCCTGGAGGGGACGCCGTTCCAGCACCGGGTCTGGGAGGCCCTCAGGAAGATTCCCTACGGCAGCACCTGCAGCTATGGTGAAATTGCCGCCGCCGTAGGGAATCCGAAAGCCAGCCGGGCGGTAGGAATGGCAAATAACAGGAATCCGCTCCCTGTCCTGATTCCCTGCCATCGTGTGATCGGCACCGATGGCAGACTGGTGGGCTATGGCGGGGGACTGGACATCAAGAAGAAGCTGCTTGCCTTGGAGCGGGGCAAGACAAGGGAAAGGTGAGGAGGTTTTCATTTTGGAGAAAGGGATCATTATCTATCAGTCCAAATATGGAGCGACGAAAAAATATGCCCAATGGCTGCAGGATCTATTGGGATTTGAATGTATTGAGACACCCAAAGCGGATTGGCGGGAGGCGGCGCAGTACGATACCCTGATATTGTGCGGCGGCATTTACGCCTCCGGGATAGCGGGGCTATCGTTCCTAAAAAAGAATATCGGCAGATTGAGGGATATGAGAATCTGTATATTGTGCGTGGGTGCGTCTCCCTATGATGAGAGTGCCTTTGAGCAGATCAGGGCGCATAACCTCACGGGGGATCAAAAGGAGATTCCGCTTTTTTATGGACGCGGTGCATGGGATGAGAGCAAAATGAAGTTTGTGGACCGGACATTATGTAAAATATTGCAAAGGTCTGTGGCAAAAAAGGATCCTGAAACATATGAGCCATGGATGCGCGCACTTATGTGTGCCGTGGGGCAGACATGCGATTGGACAGACAAAAAGTATTTAGCACCCCTGGTGGATTACTTACATAGCGGGAATTTCTCACCTATTTGATTTTATTAGTGAATCAATAGCCGGGATTCATCAAAATAACCATTAAAATGGAAAAAACAACAATAAAACTATAGAATTTCAACAAAAAAATCTTAAAATTTTCAATGTGGAACAAAAAATATTCTATGTTTTCTTTCTGTCTAATTGGATATACTGACAATATCAACAGGAAACATGTACAACGTGAACGCAGTTCGGCATACATGTTCAGAATGAAGAAGGGAGAAATGGAATATGAAGAAAAAAATACTTGGTATTACAATGGCAATGGTACTTGGGCTTTCACTTGTAGCCTGCGGATCAGAGGGGGGCGGCTCCTCATCGGGCGGTTCAGGTACAACGGCAGATGGAGGCGGATCCTCTACGGTGGCAAACAAGGACAAACCGTTAGTATGGTTTAACCGCCAGCCATCCAACAGCTCTACGGGAGAACTGGACAAGGCAGCACTTTCTTATAATAAGGATACCTACTATGTGGGATTCGATGCCAACCAGGGTGCAGAGCTTCAGGGAACGATGGTGAAGGATTACATCGAGAAAAACATCGACAAGATTGACCGCAACGGCGATGGGGTGATCGGGTACGTTCTTGCCATCGGAGATATCGGACACAACGATTCCATCGCACGTACAAGAGGTGTCCGCAAGGCGCTGGGAACCGGGATTGACAAAGACGGAGACATCAACAGCGAGCCGGTTGGTACGAATGTAGACGGAAAGGCTTCTGCCGTAAAGGACGGCACAATGGAGATCGGCGGAAAGAAATATGTAGTCCGTGAACTGGCTTCCCAGGAGATGAAGAATTCTGCCGGAGCTACATGGGATGCTGCTACAGCAGGAAATGCCATTGGCACATGGTCATCCTCTTTCGGCAAAGAGATCGATGTCGTAGTATCCAATAACGATGGAATGGGAATGTCAATGTTCAACGCATGGTCCAAGGACAACAAGGTTCCTACCTTCGGATATGATGCGAACAATGACGCTGTAGCTGCCATCGCAGAGGGATACGGCGGAACCATCAGCCAGCATGCCGATGTACAGGCATACCTGACACTCCGAGTTCTCCGCAATGCACTGGACGGTGTGGATATCGACACAGGAATCGGGACAGCAGACGATGCTGGCAACGTACTGACAAAAGAGGTATACACCTACAAGGAGGATGAGCGTTCCTACTATGCGCTGAATGTGGCCGTGACAGCTGAGAACTATCAGGATTTCACAGATTCCACGAAGGTTTATGAGCCGGTATCCAAGCAGCTTGATAAGGGTAAGAGCGCATCCAGGAAGGTTTGGCTGAACATTTACAATTCATCGGATAACTTCCTGAGCTCCACCTATCAGCCACTTCTTCAGAAATATGATGATCTTCTCAATCTTGAGGTTGACTATATCGGTGGTGACGGACAGACCGAGTCCAATATTACCAACCGTCTCGGAAATCCGGGTCAGTATGATGCCTTTGCCATCAACATGGTTAAGACAGACAACGCAGCTTCTTATACAGCGCTGTTAAATCAGTAATCCTGTCTGGATTGTGAAAGGAAATTACCGGTTCTGGTCATACTTGCCAGCCAGAATAGCTCAGCAGATACATGATATTTGCTGCAACGGTTAATTTTGAACTCTGCAAAGCGGAGGTTTTGCAGAGTTCTCTTCTTAAAGAATAAAAGAGTCCTCGATAGGCGGTGCACACACTCCCGCAGGCGGGCTTTTTTATTTAAGAAAGCGCGTGAATGGAGGTAGATTATGGCGGATAAAAAGAATGATATCGTCCTGTCGATACGGGGTATGAGCAAATCCTTTGGCCGGAACAGAGTACTGGACCGCATCAATCTGGATGTGAAGGCTGGCACGGTTATGGGACTGATGGGGGAGAACGGGGCTGGAAAATCAACCATGATGAAGTGTCTCTTTGGAACATATCAGAAGGATGAGGGCAAGATTTTTCTGGATGGGAAAGAGGTGAGCTTTTCCGGACCTAAGGATGCCCTTGAAAATGGCATCGCAATGGTACACCAGGAGCTGAACCAGTGCCTGGAAAGAAATGTGATCGACAATCTCTTTCTGGGGCGCTACCCTGTGAACTCCATGGGAGTGGTGGATGAGGGGAAAATGAAGAAAGAGGCATCCGAGCTCTTCCGAAAGCTGGGAATGACCGTGAATTTAACCCAGCCCATGCGGAACATGTCCGTATCACAGAGACAGATGTGCGAGATTGCCAAGGCGATTTCCTATCATTCCAAGGTTATCGTACTGGATGAACCTACTTCCTCCCTTACCGTACAGGAAGTAGAGAAGCTCTTTGAAATGATGAGGATGCTTAAGGAGCAGGGGATATCCCTTGTATACATCTCACATAAGATGGATGAAATATTTGAAATATGCGATGAAATTTCGGTTCTCCGGGACGGAAATCTGGTTATGACGAAGAAAAGCGGGGAGACGGATATGAACGAGCTGATCGCGGCGATGGTGGGACGTTCGCTGGAAAACCGTTTTCCGCCGGTTGACAATACGCCGGGGGATGTCGTTCTGTCTGTCCAGCATCTCTCCACGAAATTTGAACCTCATTTGCAGGACATCACGTTTGATGTGAGGGAAGGAGAGATTTTTGGATTGTATGGTCTGGTGGGAGCCGGGCGAACCGAGCTGCTGGAAACGATATTCGGTGTGCGGACAAGGGCGGCCGGGCGCGTTTACTTTAATCATCAGCTGATGAATTTCAGCAGCGCCAGAGATGCCATGGATCACGGCTTTGCCATGATCACGGAGGAACGGAAGGCAAACGGACTCTTTTTGAAAGGTGATCTGATCTTTAATACGACCATCGCAAACCTGAAACAATATAAGTCCGGGGTAGCGCTTTCCCACCCGAAGATGGTCCGGGCCACAGCGAAGGAGATCGACATTATGCATACAAAGTGCATGGGACCGGAGGATATGATCTCCAGTCTGTCCGGCGGCAATCAGCAGAAGGTGATCATGGGGAAATGGCTGGAACGCAGCCCGGAGGTCTTTATGATGGACGAACCTACCAGGGGAATTGATGTCGGCGCCAAATATGAAATTTATGAGCTGATCATTAATATGGCAAAGAGGGGCAGGACCATTATCGTTGTGTCTTCCGAGATGCCGGAGATCCTTGGTATCACGAACCGCATCGGGGTAATGTCAAACGGGCGTCTCTCAGGTATTGTTAATACGAAGGAGACAGACCAGGAAGAACTTTTAAAGCTCAGTGCAAAATACCTATAATGAGGGAGATGAATAGATATGGCGAATGAAAATAGCAAGATTCTTACACGAGAAGAGGAAATGCAGCTGAGGAAGCCAATGGATGACCATATTGGCGGGATCCAGGCGAAGCTCGATAGTCTCAGGGCAGAAGAATCTCCCAATAAAGGGGAGATCTCAAAGCTGGTGCGGGAGGCGGAGGACTATCTGAAAGCGCATTTCGACCAGGATTATTACCAGAAGGTAAAGGCGGCCTGTGAGCAGGAAAAGATACAGGTGAAGGGGAACTATGACAGGAAGTTAGCTGAGCTCAAACGGGAACACCAGCAGATCATGGCAAAGCTCTCCGATCATCAGGAGATCAAGGACGAGAAATATGTTTATAAGAACCGGCTTTTTGATGCTAAAATGAAACGGGACAAAGACCTTCAGCAGATCAAGGACCGGAGACATGCAGCCTACGCTTATAAATTCCATCTGATCGATCTGCTCCGCATGTCAAAATACACCATTCCAGAGACCATGGCGCAGAAGTGGGAAAATTATAAGTATACATTTAACCGCAGGACCTTTCTCCTGCAAAATGGATTGTATATTGCCATTGCCCTGATTTTTATTATGCTGTGTATCATTACACCGATGGTAAAAAACGCGCCGCTGCTTACTTATAATAACGTGTTAAATATTTTCCAGCAGGCGTCTCCCAGAATGTTTCTGGCCTTAGGCGTGGCAGGACTCATCCTGCTGACGGGTACGGATCTTTCCATCGGACGTATGGTGGGAATGGGAATGACTGCGGCGACGATCATTATGCATCAGGGCATCAATACCGGCTCTGTATTCGGACACGTCTTTGACTTTACCGGGATGCCTATTATAGCCCGGGTCATTTTCGCACTGGTTGTCTGCATCATCCTCTGTACGATATTTACAGCAATCGCCGGTTTCTTTACAGCGAAGTTCAAGATGCATCCCTTTATTTCCACCATGGCGAATATGCTGGTGATCTTCGGTCTTGTCACCTATGCCACCAAGGGAGTTTCCTTTGGCGCCATAGAACCGGTGATCCCCACGATGATCATACCAAAAGTAAACGGTTTTCCAACCATCATCCTGTGGGCGGTGGCAGCCATTATCATCGTATGGTTCATCTGGAACAAGACCACCTTTGGCAAGAATCTGTATGCGGTTGGTGGAAATCCCGAAGCGGCATCCGTTTCCGGTATCTCCGTATTCAAGGTAACGGTAGGAGCCTTTGTGATGGCAGGTATCCTGTACGGCTTTGGATCCTGGCTGGAATGTGCCAGGATGGTGGGCTCCGGCTCCGCTGCGTATGGACAGGGCTGGGAGATGGACGCCATCGCAGCCTGCGTGGTAGGCGGCGTATCCTTTACCGGTGGTATCGGCAAGATTTCAGGTGTCGTAGTGGGCGTGATCATCTTTACGGCGCTGACATATTCCCTGACGATTCTGGGTATCGATACAAATCTCCAGTTCGTATTCTCCGGTATCATTATTCTTGTAGCAGTGACACTGGATTGTCTTAAATATGTGCAGAAAAAGTAGAACACAATAGAAAAGTCTGAAAGAGTCAGAGTCAATCTGGCTCTTTTGGCATGAAGATTTACATTTATCATAGCCTTTGTTATAATGAGGGAAATGTGAAAGGTAATTACCAACATGCACGGATGATGTGCGCCATCGGAGGAACGTATGAATAACTATTCGGTACTTCTCGTGGATGATGAAGAAGAGGTTATCCATGTGATCATGAAAAAGATCAACTGGGAGGGACTGGGATTCTGTGTGGCTGGACATGCCAATAACGGGGTGAAGGCATTGGAGCTTATGGAGGAATGCCAGCCGGATGTGGTCATGACAGATATTCGGATGCCCTTTATGGACGGCTTGGAATTGTCCCGCCGGATCAAGGCAGAATACCCGGCCACGAAGATCCTGTTCTTTACCGGGTTTGACGAGTTTGAATATGCCAGGGGGGCCGTCCACCTGGAGGTGGAGGAATATATACTGAAACCAGTGAATTCCGTGGAACTGACCAATGTATTCACGCAGCTGAAGATCAAGCTGGACCAGGAGATCAGCGAGAAACGCAATGTGGAGATCCTGCAGAAATATTATATGGAATCCCTGCCCCTTCTGCAGGCCAACTTCTATACCTCCCTTATCGAGGGCAGTATCCCGGAAGAGGAAATCCCGGGGTATCTCTCGGATTATCAGCTCTCCCTGCCGGGACCGTTTTACTGCTGTGTCGTGATCCACACCTCCTCCAGTCAGGTTCCAGCCAATATAAATCCCCTTCTCCTTGCCACCTCCGTTCATCGGCAGGCCCAGGAGAGACTGGCGGGCAGGTGGCATGCGAAATGCTTTTCCTATCTTGGCAACACGATCCTGATCCCACAGTTAAACACGGAGGGCGGGGTGGCGGAGCTGACGGACGAGTGCGACCGGTTCTGCAAGTATGCCAGGAGCATTATCGGAGCTGTCGTGACAGCCGGAATCGGGCCGGTGTGCGATACGATTTTAGCGCTGGCGCAGTCCTATCTCGGCGCCAGGGAGGCCGTATCATACCGGGCGATCTACGGTGCCGCCAGAGCCATCAATGTGCAGGAGGTGGTTCCCGGGGAGCTGATCCAGCCCGGCCCTGCCAACGATGCGGAAGTGGCCGGTCTCCTGAAGATGATCCGGCTGGGCTCGGAAAAGGACGTGATCCAGGCGGCAGACCTGTATGTAAGGCACACCTCTTTTCCCAACAAGTCGCTGCAGCAGCACCATGTGGATCGGATGGAGCTGGTCAGCACATTGTACCGATTCGCCCTGAATAACGATATTTCAGCCCAGGGCTTTTCAGAGGATATCCGTATGCAGTACAGCAGCCTTTTTGATCTGGAACCGGCAGCCTTCCGGGAATGGCTCATCAACTGCAGCCTTGCCTTCCGGGAGAACCTGATCCATGCGAGAAACAAGTCCACCAGATCCTTTGTGGGAAAGGCGGAGGAATATGTCCGCCACAACTATGGGGATGAGGATCTCTCCCTGGACCGTGTCTGCGAAGAGCTGGGTGTATCGAATTCATATTTTTCCAGTGTGTTCAAAAAGGAGAAGGGAAATTCCTTTATTCGTTATCTGACGGATTACCGTTTGGAACAGGCGGCGGCGCAGCTGATCGAAACAAGTGAGAAGAGTTATATGATCGCGAAAAACGTTGGCTATGCGGATCCCAATTATTTTAGCTATGTGTTTAAGAGAAAGTTTGGGGTGTCCCCTTCCAAATACAGAAGGGAGCATACAGAAGGTGAAGACTAAGGTTTTGGACTGGATAAAGAGATTGAAACCGCGGGGGATGCAGTCCACTGTGCTGCTTGCCTTTACCCTGATCTCCATCTCCATCATGCTGATCCTGGGCAGTGTGATGTATATTAAATTCTCATCCCTCTCCCAACAGGAGACGGTGAGGGACACGGAGAAGCTGATGGAACAGACCAGGGAGAGCCTGGAAACATATCTGGTGGGGATGCGGCAGATTTCCGATGCGGTTTATTATAATGTAATTAAGGAAAATGACCTCTCTTACCAGGACGGCAGGATCCGGCAGGGAATGAACACCATATATGAGGCCAACCGCAGCCATCTGCGCAGCATTGCCCTGTATAATGATTACGGCAGCCTGATGGCGGCAGAGCCGGTGGCCCAGCAGAAGGAGGATCCGGATGTCACCCGCCAGTCCTGGTACAGGAAGGCATTGGCAGCAATGGAGAATATGCATTTTTCTACGCCCCACATCCAGAATCTCTTTGATGATGCGGCCCGGCGGTATTACTGGGTGATCTCCCTGAGCCGTGTGGTGGATCTCACGGACAAGGGCGTTCCCACGTCCGGGGTGCTGCTGGTAGATATGGATTACTCGGGCATATCGCGGATGCTGCAGCGCATTAATACCAATACTGCCCGCAGTGGACAGTATTACTATCTGTGTGACAGCAACGGCGAGATCATCTATCACAAGAAACAGATGCAGATCAGCAATGGGAGCAGCCGTGAGAACAATGCTGCGGCGGCAGCGTATAAGGACGGCGTCTATGAGGAAAATTTTGGAGGAGAGCACCGGAAGATCATTGTCAAGACAGTGAGTTATACCGGATGGAAGCTTGTGGGTGTGATCCCGGCTTCTACTTTTGCCCAGGGTATGTTTAATATCCGGTATTTTATCATAATGCTGATCCTGCTGATGGGCATGATGCTGGCTGTGATCAATCGGATTGTATCTTTGAGGATTTCCCGTCCCATCCTGAAGCTGAGCGATTCGGTAATAGAATATGAGGCGGGAGAGAAGCCGGAGATCTATATCGGCGGCTCCCAGGAGATCCGGCATCTTGGTTATTCGATCCAGCGCTCCTATGAGCAGATCGACGGTCTGATGCAGGAGATTGTGATGGAGCAGAATGAGAGAAGGAAGAGTGAACTGGAGGCACTGCAAAGTCAGATCAATCCCCACTTTTTGTACAATGCACTGGATTCCATTACCTGGATGATCGAGGGGGAGCGGAATGAGGACGCCGTCTTTATGATCTCGGAGCTGGCTAAACTTTTTCGGATCAGTCTATCCAGGGGCCAGACGATCATCTCCGTCCAGGATGAACTGCAGCATGCAAAGAGTTATATGAATATCCAGAAGATCCGATATAAAAATTCCTTTACGGTGGACTTCGATGTGGATCCGGCTGTCTATCTTTGCTGCAGTGTGAAATTAGTCCTGCAGCCGCTGCTGGAAAATGCCATCAATTATGGAGTGAGCAGCATGGATGACTGCGGGGAGATCACAGTGGCGGCTCAGAGACAGGAGGATACGGTTATTCTCTCTGTAGCCGATAATGGTTTCGGTATGTCGGAGGAGGAGGCAGAGCTTGTATTGACGGACAGTGACCGGATCCATAAACATGGTTCTGGCGTGGGCCTTGTGAATGTCAACAACCGGATTCAGATGCTGTTTGGAAAAGAGTATGGGCTGCGGGTGGAAAGCGAATTGGATGAGGGGACGACGGTATCCATTCATATTCCTGCTGTGCCTTACACGGAAGAAAACCGAAAGGTACTGGAGAAGGGACATATGTTCCGAAGAGAAGAGATCAATAAGAAAGAAATGCAGGATAAACAGAAATGATGAACAGCAAACGATTATTTGTTATTATGGAGATCACATTGGCCGTCCTGGTAATAGTGTTGGCATTTGTTATGGTCAGGGAGCAGAGCGGGAAAGACCGCTGCAGGGTTTCTGTGATCCTGCCGGATGCGGATTCCAGCCAGTGGTCTGCCTTCCGGTACGGGCTGAAGACCGCTGCTGAGGATCAGGGAGCAGAGCTGTTCGTTGTCAGCACCGGAGATAAGCTGACACTGGAGGAAGAAATTAGTCTGATCCGAAGTGAGGTTGGGAATGGAGCGGATGCCGTCATCGTACAGCCTGCACCGGGTGATGGCGCTGGGCAGAAGCTGGCGGAAATCTCCAAAAAGGTTCCCATTATGCTTGTGGGGAAACCCCAGACAGAAACGGAAGGGGATTCTCTGCTGCCCGTGACAGGGCCGGATGATTATGCCATGGGAAAGGCACTGGCGGAAGAGGTACTCCGGGATTTTAATGGAAACATAGAGGGAAAGGCGCTGGGTCTCGCGGCACAGGATATGGAATCGGTCCAGGCAGGAGAGCGGCGGAGGGGGTTTCTGGACGCCCTGCAGGGGCGGGGAACCCGGACCAGCTGGACGGTCTCCCTTGCTGCCGGGGACACGGACGGCGGCCCGCTGAATAACCAGTCGAAAACAGATCTGGTCATCGCACTGGATGATACCAGCCTGACAGAGGCGGGAGAATGCACTGCCAGCAGAGATCTTCACGGCGCGCTGCTATATGGAATCGGAAATTCCACGGAGGCAGTTTATTTTCTCGACACAGGGAACGCCGAGTGCCTGGTGGTGCCAGATGAATTTAGCAGGGGTTATGAGAGTCTTTCGGAGACGGTGGAGGGCCTGGGAAATTTTTTCCACAAAATGGAGAGTAAGGTACTGTCCTATACCACGATCCGTAGGAAGGAATTGTTTACGAAGAAAAATCAGGAGATAATTTTTACCATGAGCCAGTAGCGGGTGCTCTATGGATGCTGGCGGCACGGAGAAAGGGGAGGCTGTGAGATGAGAGGAAAAAGAATTCGGACAGCGGGTCTGGTTATCTGTATGAGTGTGATGTTTCTCTGCGCCTGCGGCAGAGACTGGACGGCGCCTGGGGACAAGGTGCATGTCGGCGTGACATTTTATGATCAGAGCGATACCTTTCTCAGCGAGCTGATCAATTGTTTCCGGGAACAGCTGGACAGTCTGCAGGAAGAGGGACTGGATATCGTGCTGACGGTCCGGGGGGCATCGGGTTCTCAGCAGACTCAGGATGATCAGGTACAGGAGATGATCAACGCCGGCTGCAATGTGCTCTGTGTCAATCTGGTGGACCGGACAGATCCGTCTGAGATCATAGAACTGGCAAGGGAAAAGAATGTCCCGATCATATTTTTCAACAGGGAACCTGTGACAGAAGATATGCAGCGGTGGGAGGAGCTGTATTATGTCGGCGCCGATGCAAGACAGTCCGGGGTGATGCAGGGCGAGCTGGCGGCCGAGGCGGTGAGGAAGAGCGCACAGATTGACCGGAACAGGGATGGCAGGATACAATATGTGGTGCTGGAGGGGGAACCCGGACACCAGGATACTATTATCCGCACGGAAAACGCTGTAAACACATTAAAGAAAAATGGGATTGAGCTGGAGAAGCTGAGTTTTGGGATAGCTAACTGGAACCGCGCCCAGGCGCAGAACCGTATGATGCAGATGATCAGCCAGCATCCCGGAAAGATTGAGCTTGTGCTGGCCAATAACGATGATATGGCTCTCGGCGCGCTGGATGCCTATCAGAAGCTGAACTTTACAGAAACGGCGCTGCCTGTATTTTTCGGCATCGACGGAACCGGCGTGGGACTGGAGGCCGTGCTGGATGGAAGGCTGGCCGGCACCGTATACAACGACAAGGAGGGGCAGGCAGCGGCCATGGCAAAGCTGGCGGCGGCAATCGCAACAGGAGAGGGGAAGGATGATATATCATTTAAGAATAAAAGATATATCTACCTTCCCTACACCAAAGTGACCAGTGATAATGCGGGAAGCTTTCTGGGAGAAACGCCCTCTGCCCTACAGTGAGGCGATAAAGCGGTCAAATGCTGCCTGGCCTTCTTCTGTTCTTTTGTATACGCCGGCACATTCCAGAACCCGGATAAAGACCCTTCCGATCTCATCCTGAACGATCCCGTGTATATTATCCCGGTTCAGTTCATACTTCCCGGTCCAGCTGTCTGCCCAGTCTGCGTGCTTGCGGAGCTGCTCCTGGTCTCGGAGGTCCCTGCCGCACAGAATGGCGTCCTCCAGGAGTTCCATCTCCTTCTTTAATCTTGCCGGCAGTACCGCCAGTCCCATTACCTCGATCAGCCCGATATTTTCCTTCTTGATATGGTGGAGATCCGCCGAGGGGTGGTAGACTCCCCAGGGACACTCATCCGTGGTGATATTATTGCGGAGGACCAGATCCAGTTCCAACAGTTCTCCATGCATCCGCGCGATGGGGGTAATGGTATTGTGGGGGGTGCCGTCGGTCTCGCTGAAGATAAATGCCTCCTGATCCGTGTAATGCCGCCAGCATGACAGAATATGTTCCGCCGCATCCGATAGGCGTTCCCTATCCGTTCCCTGCAGCCGTATCACAGACATAGGCCATTTCACGATCCCGGCTGTGAGATCATCATAACCTGGCAGGGAAAATGTTCTGTCAAAGGGAGCCTTTGCCATGGCAAAGATGTAACCGCCGCCCTGAAAATGATCATGGCTCAGGATAGAGCCGCCCACGATGGGGAGATCGGCGTTGGAGCCCGCCGTATAGTGTGGAAACAGACAGACGAAATTCAAAAGCTTCTGAAAGGCACTGCGGTTGATCTTCATGGGGATATGCTCTTTGTTCAGTATGATGCAGTGCTCGTTATAATACACATAGGGGGAATACTGAAGAAAGTAGGCTTCGCCGTCCAGACGGATGGGAATGATGCGGTGATTCTGTCTGGCGGGGTGGGAATAGTGGCCTGCGTAGCCTTCATTTTCCATGCAGAGCAGGCAGCTGGGATATCCGGATTTCTTCGCCTGACCTGCCTTGGCGATCTCTCTGGGATCCTTCTCCGGCTTGGAGAGATTGATGGTAATGTCAATGGGGCCGAACTCTGTCTCTGTCACCCATTTTTCATCCCTGGCGATCCGGTCCCTTCGGATATAGTTGGTTGCCTGACTGAATTTATAATAATATTCTGTTGCCAGCCGGGGATTCACCTTGTAAATATCGGAAAAGCGCTTGCGGATCACCGACGGCGCAGGGGTAAGTATCCCCATGATCTTTGTGTCAAACAGATCTCTTATGGTGACGGTATCCTCGCTTAGTATTCCCTGTGAAAAGGCATAGTCAAGAAGATCCTCCAGTATGGCCGCCAGTTCCCGCTCTTCTGAAATTTCCTCCGTCTCATATTCTATCACATCAAATAGCTCCAGAAGCTGGTTGGTGACAAAAACCCGGTCTGCATCGGCAACTAATCCAGTCCGGGTTCCATAAGAGACCAGTTCAGTAATTAACGTATTGATCATAGTTATCTCCATTCCGGAGCGTTTACGCCACGGGGCGAAAAGAAATTCCCGAAGGCGGTTTCTCTTCTGCCATCATTGCTATTTGTGACGCTCCGGCACAAATAGCCGTGTCATGGGCTGCTGCCGCTGAAAGCGGCAGGCCAGTATCGTCACACCGTTTTATAACCATGGGGATGCGTCTTATGCCATTTCCATGCCGTCTCGATAATGGTATCCAGATCGGCATATTTCGGATCCCAGCCCAGCACATCCTTCGCCTTATCGCTGGAGGCAATAAGGGTGGAGGGATCTCCCGCCCGCCGTTCCTCTTCTCTGGCCGGGATGGGATGGCCTGTCACCCTGCGGGCCGTCTCCACTACTTCCTTCACGGTAAATCCTACCCCGTTTCCCAGATTGAAAATATTGCTCTCACCGCCCCGGCGCAGATATTCCATAGCGAGGATATGCGCCTGTGCCAGGTCATTTACGTGGATATAATCCCGTACGCAGGTTCCGTCCTTAGTCTCGTAATCATTACCGAAAATGGAGATATAGTCCCTCTGGTGGTTGGGAACCTGCAGGATCAGGGGGATCAGATGGGTTTCCGGATCGTGGGCCTCCCCGATCGTTCCGTCCGGCCGGGCGCCGCAGGCATTGAAATACCGCAGGGATACAAACCTCAGCTTGTGTGCCAGTGAGGTCCAGTGGAACATTTTTTCCATGGAGAGTTTGGTCTCGCCGTAACAGTTCGTGGGAAGGGTACGGTCGCTCTCCAGGATGGGGATGCTCTCGGGTTCGCCATAGGTGGCCGCCGTAGAGGAGAACACGATTTTGTCGATTCCATGTGCCACCATGCTTTCCAAAAGGACCTCTGTGCCGCACAGGTTGTTGCTGTAATATTTCAAGGGATCTTTCATACTCTCGCCCACCTGGGAACTGGCGGCAAAGTGAATGACGCTGTCGATTTCTTCTTTTTCGAATACCAGATCCATAAGCTCCCGGTCACGGATATCCCCCTCATAGAAAACCGCCGCCGGATGGACAGACTGCCAGAATCCGGTACTGAGATTGTCAACGATGACAACCTTTTCTCCTGCGTCGATCAATTCATATACGGTGTGGGAACCGATGTATCCGGCTCCGCCCAAAACTAAAATACTTTTCATAGTAACCTCCTAGTCGCACTCATAAAGTTGTTTGTTACGCAGTTCAACGCCGCCAATTTAAACCCGTTTCCATTGGAGCCGTTGAGATGTCTTATACTACCTGATACCCGCCTTCTGGACGGATATTCAGTATATAACAGCAGCCCTCCCCGAATAATGCTTCCATTGCTTTCTTATAATCCTCGATCAGCATAAACGGTACAAATGCCTGTATGGTCCCGGCAAATCCGCCGCCGTGGACCCGGAAGGCGCCGCGGTCTTCCAGTAATTTTTTACTTGCCATCAGTGCCAGGGGGATCCCCTGTTCGATGGGCTTCTTTGTGGAGTAGAGATTCTGCAGAAGCTCGGCTGAGGATCTTCCAGATTCCCGGACCAGTCTCAGAAAGGACGGGAAATCCTTTTTGTCCAGTGCCTCTACTTCCCTCTCCACCCTTGCATTGTCGCCGAAAAAGTGGGCTGCCCGCAGGATCGAACGGTCGGAACAGACCGTGCGCAGCCGGGCCAGTGACTGATAGAACTGTTCTTCATCCACCTCCCGCAGCACTAATTTACCAAACTGTGCAGCCACCAGTTTCATTTCCGACGGTATGGAGACATAGTCGTCGGTGAGATCGGCATGGCTGCCCTTCGTGTCTGTGATAATAAGCCTTAAACCAGCTTTTTCAAAGTCACAGCTGTGTTTTTCTATAACAGGATTGGTTGTATCTTCAAAGTCGATAAAGACAAATCCTCCCACAGAGGACACCATCTGGTCCATCAGGCCGCTCTCTTTTCCGAAATATTTATTTTCCGCATACTGTCCCATTTTAGCAATTTTTACCGCGCCGGCCTGTCCGTTATTGTAGTGCCGGTCAATGATATTGCCAATCAGTACCTCAAAGGCGGCGGATGAGGACAGCCCGCTTCCGGACAGGACGTCGGAGGTGATAAATACATTGAAACCGCCCACGTCTACGCCCATATCATGGAACTGGGAGACCATACCCCGGACCAGTGAACGGGAGGTTCCTTTTTCCTCCGGGTGTATATTCAGTTGATCCAGCTCAATAAATTCCTGCTCATACCCCACGGACTGGAGACGGATCACATGATCGTTATGAAAGGACACAATGGCGATGGCATCCAGATTGACAGCCGCCGCCAGTACGCATCCGTGCTGATGATCCGTGTGGTTTCCGCATACCTCTGTCCTACCCGGCGCAGAAAAGATAGAGATCTCATTGCTTTCGGGATATAGTGTCTCAAAGCTTTTGATTGCTTTTACATATCTTTCCTTCTGTGCATTGATCGTCTCCTGGTTATTTCCATAGAGAGTGATAAATTTGTCATTTAATCTGTCTTGACAGATTGCATCGATTACTTCTTCACGTTTCATGACTGCCTCCTTTTTCCGTAAGTGTAAAAACTCAAGCCTATTAAAAGTGTAACACATACCGCTAAAAAATAACATTTGAATTTCTATTATTAAGATTAAAAATTTTTCTCCTGGCGCAGGGGCAGATCTGGGTTGCTGCAGCCAGTCTGACGGATGGGAGAAGCTTTATATCAGCTTTTTCTTCTTTTTCCATTTTCCGCTGTGGTATCGTGTCAGGAAAAAGAGGCTCCGCACGCACCAGTCCAGTATCATTGCGATCCAGATACCCAGTACGCCCAGTCCTATCCAGGCACCGAGGATCACACCCATTACGATGCGGCAGAACCACATGGACAGCAGGCTGACCACCATGGCGAATGTCACATCATTTGCCGCCCGAAGGGCATTGGGCAGGGTGAAGGAAAATGTCCAGATAAAGATGGCGCATATGCTGTGAAATATAAGGATCTGCCGGGTGATGCGGGCCGTCTCTGGAGAGAGCTGGTAGGCGGCTGTGATCAGGGGGATCGCCGCCATCACCAGAAGGTTTGTCACAGCCATGGCGCCGATGGCATATTTCATCAGCTTCTTTGTATAGAACCGCACCTGCTCATGATCATCGGCCCCCACGCACTGGCTGACTACGGTGACCATCCCCATGCCGATGGCCTGGCCCGGCAGGATGGCGAAGGCGGCCACCGTATTGCTCACCGCATTGGCTGTGATGGCCACGGTGCCAAAAGTGGAGATCAGGCTTAGAAGCACCAGCTTTCCCAGTTGAAACATACTATTTTCAACGCCGCTGGGAATTCCGATCCGCAGGATCCGCCGGATCATTCCCCAGTCAAACTGGATTTTCATTTTTCTGGAAAGATGGAGGGTGAGCGTTTGGCTGAAGAGCAGGCTGATTATCATTACGGCAGCCACGATGCGGGAAATCAGGGTGGGGATGGCAACGCCCTCCACCCCGCTGTGAAGTCCCAGCACGAGAATGGCGTTCCCGGCTGCGTTGAGCCCATTCATCAGAATGGAGACCTTCATGGAGACGGCGGAATTTCCCTGTACGCGGAAAATGGCTGCCCCGGCATTGTATATGGCAATAAAGGGAATGGATGCCGTCACGATCATCAGATAGGTGTCCGCATATGCCATAACATCCGGTTCGATCTGTCCAAATACGATATGAAGGATAAACCATTTTCCCACATATACCAACGCCATGATGAGCACAGAAAACAGCGCCATGAAAAAGACAAGCTGCTGGGCCGCACTGGATGCCTTTTTCACATCCCCATGTCCCAGGAACTGCCCTGCCACCACAGCGCCTCCGGTGGCAAGGGCCATGAAAAGCCCGATGAGAAGCACATTGATGTTGTCCACCAGAGATACGCTTGCCACTGCGGATTCACCTACCGCTGCTACCATGATCGTGTCCGCCATGCCTACTAGCACAGCAAGCAGCTGCTCGACGATCATAGGTGTGATAAGCTTCTGAAGATCTTTATTTGTAAAAAGTAATGGTTTCACCGATATTCCCCCGTTCCAATCTCAACGGCGCCGTTGAGTGATGTCTGTTCTCTCTTGTTATACACCGTTTTTCTGCTAAATGCAACTAACATGGGTACTCCTGTTATTTTTACAAGGAGGTTCAGCAAAATATAATGGAATTGTGTTGGTGTTTATGGTAAGATGAAAGAACCATTGGACAACATCTGCGGAATCAGAGTGTTTTAGACCAATTTTGAATGGGGATATGTATGAAAAAACAACATTTACTTTATCACTACACAGATTATCAGGCGCTGGACGGCATCGTGGGGAAGGCACAGCTCCGGCTGAACAATCTACTGAATATGAATGACGCGGCGGAGATGCGCCTTTTTATGGGCGGCCTGTCCTCTGCGGTGATAGAACGGCTGCAGCGGGACGGCGCACAGGAGGCACTTAAGGCGGTGAAAAAGCTTTTTCAGGAGGAAGTGAAGAAGGAGTTTTATTATTCTGCCTATGCCGCCTGTTTTTCTAAGAACAGGGACGACGCGGCACAGTGGGAGCGTTATGGCAATCACGGGAGGGGTGTGTGCATCGCCTTTTCCAAAGAGCTGCTGCAGAAAATGGCGGCAGGCATCGTTTCGCTGGAGGAGGTGTACTATCAGGCGGACATGAGAACCCATAAGCTGGTGGATACGTTTTATGAGCTGGTGAAGGATTCCCGTGGCGGCTTAAAAGAGGACCCTCGTGTAATGGCGTGCCTGGAGGAGGCATGGATCGCCTCGGCGGCATTCAAGCATCCCTCCTTTGCCAGTGAAAAGGAAACACGTCTGGTTGCCTCTCCTTTTTCGAAAAAATACTTTGATGTGGAACCCTGCTATCATATTTCCACCGAGCGCATAAAAAAATATTATCCGCTGGATCTTAGGAAGATGTGCGAAAATGCCAGATGCAGTCTGGAGGATGCCATTGATGAGATCATGATCGGACCAGAATCCACCCAGTCAAAGGCCATACTGGAGGATTATCTGAAGGATACAGGTATGGGCGGGCTGGCGGGGAAGGTGGCAATATCCGACTGCCCGTTGAGGAGGAGCTACACCACATCATGACCGCCGCGGCGACGGAGTGTCCGGGTGGGACAGCATAAGGAGAAATGCCGTCATCAGAAGAGAGACTGAGAGCAGGATGGCTTTTTCTGCAAACAGCCGGATCAGGAAGCTTTCCGCCACAGCACCCAGGACGAAAAACAGGATCATTCCATAATACAGCGCGGCCTTGCGTATCCATGCTGCGTTCCGGTTCCGAAAATACTGGCCGAGATAATAGGTTCCGCTTCTGAGATTGCCAATGCACATAGTGGTGGCCATGGCATTTCCGTGGACGGAACGGAAGCTCTCTACCTGAAGCCCGCAGACAAAGGATGTGAGGACATTGGCAGGTGAATTCAGATCCTGGGGCAGCCAGCATACCAAAAAGAGGACGGCCATCTCCAGCATCACAGAAAACTGTCTCCAGTGCAGCCGCTGCGGCTGTATTTTGTACCGGATCAGATCTGAGAGCATGATGCCGGCGGCGAATGCCAGCACTGGCCAGAGATAGCGCAGCGCATCCGAAATGTTCCGGTCGGCACAATTTACACCGAAAAGAAGCATATTACCGGTCTGGGCATTGGCAAAAACCCTGCCACGGTTCAGATAAGAATAGGCGTCCATGCAGCCGCCGGACAGGGCGAGGATCATATATATGGGAATGGATTCTGACATTTGTTTTGTGTCTGTCATTATAGTAGTCACGTCCTTTTACATATTTCTTTATTCAAAGATAATGATACCAGAACATTATATCATACTATCGGCCATTATGAAACCGGGTGATCCCGCCGGATGTTTAGATAAAACATGACATACAGCTGTCGTGTTTTGTGTGATAACATAGATGATAGTTCAACGCCGACAATTTGAATCTGCCGTTGAGCAAAGAAGGGAGTTAGTATGAAGATAGACCGGCTTATCGGTATTCTTTCGATCCTGCTGCAGAGGGAAACCGTTACGGCTCCGGAGCTGGCAGAACAATTCGAGGTTTCAAGGCGTACCATCAACCGTGATATTGAGGATTTATGCAGGGCGGGCATCCCCCTTGTGACAAGGCAGGGCGTCAATGGCGGCATTTCTATTATGGAAAACTATCGTCTGGAGCGGACGCTTCTCACCAATGGGGAGATGCGGGATATTCTTGCCGGGCTGCGGAGCCTTGACAGCGTCAACGGTACAAACCGGTACGGACAGCTGATGGAAAAATTATCCGCGGGGGCCTCAGATTTCATGACGGGGGACCAGTCGGTGCTGATCGATCTCTCTGCGTGGTATAAGGATTCTCTCGTCCCCAAGATTGAACTGATCCGGGAGGGGATCGACCGCGCCCGCCGGTGTGAATTTCTCTATTTCTCACCGAGAGGGGAGAGCAGACGAAGGATTGAACCATATTATCTGATCTTTCGCTGGTCCAGCTGGTATGTATGGGGATGGTGTGAGGAGAAGGAGGATTTCCGGTTATTCAAACTGAACCGCATGGACGGTCTCCGGCTCTCACCGGATGATTTTGAGAGGAGAAATGTACCGTTTCCAGATTTGGGAGAGGAAAAGATCTTCCCCGGCGGCATCCGGGTAAAGGCTCTCTTCGATCCCTCTTGCAAATGGCGGCTGGTGGAGGATTTCGGGGCTGGCTGTTTTGAGGTGCAGGAGGACGGGCGGTTACTATTTCATGCCGATTATACCAACCGGGAGGAGCTGCTTATATGGCTGCTGACCTTTCGGGATAAGGTGGAACTGCTGGAACCGGAGAATGTGCGGGAGGAATTAAAGGGCACACTGAGAAAGGTTTTGGAAATTTATCAGTAGAGGATTTAGCCAGGTACAGAAGCTGCATCGGCGGCGCTGTGAAATGGAGGGATAAAATGAGATATACATGGCTGGATGAATATTTATTGGAAAAGAGAGCGGTAACGAAGGATTTTAAGAAGGAGTGGAACTGGATCCGCTATCAGATTGGCGGGAAGCTGTTTGCGGCAGTCTGTCTGGATCAGGAAGACAAGCCGTTCTACATAAATCTAAAGCTGGAACCTCTGGAGGGAGAATTTCTCCGGCAGCAGTATGAGGACATCGTTCCGGGATATTATTCTGACAAACGGCACTGGAATTCCATTCAGCCGGATGGGGCGGTGCCAGATGAACTGTTGAAGGAACTGCTGGACAAATCCTATCAGCTTGTACTGGAGGGCTTTAGCAAAAAGAAGCAGAGAGAGGTTCTGGGGCTCACCTGCTGCGGGACAGAATGTGAGAAATGCGGCGCTTATGGCAGCCTCTGTCAGGGCTGTAATGAAGCGGGAGGAAAGGTATTCCATGCCCCGGAGGGGAGACCGTGTCCCATTTACCAATGCAGTGTCAACAAATATAAATTCGCCAGCTGCGCCGCCTGTGAAAATCTTCCCTGTCAGATCTGGCAGGATACGAGAGATCCATCGCTCTCTCAGGAGGAATTTGACGCCACGGTGCGAAGCCGGGTAAATAATCTGAGGGGGGAGAATGAGTGTGTTTGATTTCAAGAAGGAATATAAGGAATTTTACATGCCTGGGAACAAGCCGGAGATCGTAACTGTGCCAAAGGCGAATTACATTGCGGTCAGGGGGAAGGGCGATCCGAACGAAGAGGGCGGGGCGTACAAACAGGCCATCGGCGTTCTCTACGCTGTGGCGTATACGCTGAAGATGAGCGATAAGACGGATTACCGGATCAAGGGATTCTTTGGGTATGTTGTTCCGCCATTGGAGGGTTTCTGGTGGATGGAGGATGGAGACAGCGGACTGGATTACACGAGAAAGGAAGATTTTCAATGGATCTCCGTGATTCGTCTGCCGGATTTCGTGTCAGAGGAGGATTTTGCATGGGCTGTGGAGATAGCGTCGCGAAAGAAAAAGATGGATTGTTCCATGGCAGAATTCCTTACCATCGAAGAGGGACTGTGCGTGCAGATCATGCACCAGGGTTCTTTCGACGATGAATCTGCCACCATGGCCGTTATGGATGAGTATCTGGCAGAAAACGGGTACGAAAACGATATGGACGGAGAGAGACGGCATCATGAGATCTATCTGTCAGATGCCAGAAGGGTGGCGCCGGAAAGATGGAGGACGGTGATCCGGCATCCAATCAGGAGAGTGATTCCCTCTTCCAGATCGTCCTCGCACAGAGAACAATAAGGACCACGACAGCAAGTACTTCTGCCTCAATAAGGAGGATCGGTGCGCCGGCCTTTGCCATCAGGACGGCAGAGGCATCCAATATAAGGTGCAGCAGGACGGCAAGAGGGAGCAGACCCCATTTTTCTTTTTTTACGGCGGCAAACCATACGATGACGGATAGGGCCATCTGTCCGGTGATGGCAAAGAGCCTTTCCGCCGGGCTTGCCAGGAACAGAAGCGGGGATGCCTCCACAAGGGAATCAAAAGCGTCCTGAACGGCATTCCGGCCGGCCTGATCCAATGGTGCAAGCAATAGCTCTGCCTGCCCGATATTCAGCAGGAGGGAATAGATCACATTATTGATCATGCCGAAAACCAGAATAACAAACATCTCAATCCCGCCATGCCCTGCCCCATACATAAGGGCATTATGGGGATTCGTATGACTCTTTTTCATGACATACTTCATAGCGAGGAATCTGCCGCCTTCTTCGAAAAGCCCTGCCATGAGGCCGCCGTACAATGCCAGCAGTATAGTATTATTCTGTACCACGCTTCCGGCAGGGGACTGCAGGAATACAAAATGTATGATCTGTTCCAGCACAAGAGCAAACAGTACCATAACTGCGCAGCCGATCCAGAACGGCAGCACAGAGATATGGTACTTTTTTCTCAGGTACAGCATCAGTCCGATGGGGACGGCGGCACCAAGAATCATATTGAATATCATAATGAAAATAGAGAACCATGAGACCATAAAAACCTACTCCTTTACTGATGAATCCGTTGTTCGGCCAAACTTTTATATAGATATTATATTGTAGAAGAAAACAGAAAGCAATGACAATATTTTTCTTTATCAAATATAATCTTTGTGGTACACTTTACAATAAATGACCAGTGCTGCCATGCTGGAATGAAGGAGCGGAATACATATGGAAGAGAGGAACAACCTGGTCACAGGGGATATCGGGAAGGTGCTGCTGCGATTTGTCCTGCCGTATCTGCTGTCCTGCTTTATGCAGACGTTTTATGGGATGGCGGATCTTTTTGTCGTGGGACAATTCTACGGCTCGGAGGTAACATCGGCAGTATCCATCGGCAGTCAGGTGACGCATATGCTCACGGTGATCCTTGTGGGGCTGGCGATGGGGACCACGGTGAGGATCGGACGGGCGGTGGGCGCCGGGGATAAAAAGACGGCGTCCCGGGCGATGGGAACGTCCATCCTTCTGTTTTCCGTATTGGCGCTGGTACTGACTGTGATACTGCTTCTAGTGACGGATCCGGTGATCCGGGTTATGATGACGCCGGCTGAGGCGGTGGCAGATACAAGAAAGTATCTGCTGATCTGTTTTGCCGGGATTCCCTTTATCGTGGCCTACAATCTTATCAGCAGTGTGTTCCGGGGGATGGGGGATTCCCGGAGTCCGATGTATTTTGTAGGGGCGGCCTGTGTGGTGAACATCCTTCTGGATTTTCTGCTGATCGGAGGACTTCATATGGGAGCGGCGGGAGCGGCCCTGGCCACCATATGCGGACAGGCAGTCAGTGTGTTTTTGGCCGTTCTGGTAGTCCGCCGGAGGGATACGGGCTTTGCCCTGTCGCGGCGCGATATCCGCATTCACCGGGGGCTGTCTGCCGACATCCTAAAGGTGGGTGTTCCGGTGGCGATGCAGGACGGTCTGATCCAGGTGGCATTTGTGGTGATTACAGTGATCGCAAACAGTCGGGGGCTGGTGGCGGCGGCCAGTGTGGGCATAGTCGAAAAGCTGATCTCCTTCTTCTTCCTTGTGCCATCCGCCTTTCTGTCCTCGATTTCCGCCATTACGGCGCAGAATATGGGGGCCGGCAGGCCGGAACGGGCCCGGAAGACCCTGGGATATGGTCTTCTGGCCACTGCAGGGTGGGGGACGCTCTGCTGTCTGTATAACCAGCTTTTCCCGGAAACACTCATTGGGCTCTTTACTGGGGATACTGCCGTTCTGTCGGCGGGAGCATCGTATATGAGGGCGTATTCCTTCGACTGCTTTTTTGCCGCCTTTCACTTCTGCTTCAGCGGATATTTCTGCGGGGAGGGCAGATCGGGGATTTCCTTTTTCCACAACATGGCCTCGATCCTTCTCCTGCGGGTGCCCGGGGCTTATCTGGCAAGCGTTTATTTCCCGGACACCCTGTATCCCATGGGCTGGGCGGCGCCTCTCGGTTCCTTTCTGTCGGCGCTGATCTGTATTGGATTTTATATGGCGGAGAGACGGCGTGTGAAAAATTGAGATGAAAGAATAGATAATATACGGGGAGGAAATTTCCATGACAGAAATAAATATAGTGAACAAAAATAATGACTACCAGCGATTTGAGGTATTAAAGACCAACCGCAATAAGAGGTACAAATACAATGAGTTTTTGGTGGAGGGCGTGCGGAGTTTAAAGGAGGCGGCAGCCAACGGCTGGCACATCAGGTCGCTGATCTATGACAGGAATGATCTGTCAGACTGGGCGAAGGAAATGATCCGCACCGTGAGAACGGAGGTAAACTTTAACCTCACCCCGGCACTGCTAAAGGAGCTGAGCGGCAAAGCGGATCCGTCCGAACTGATGGCAGTCATTGAAATGAGGGAGGATTCTCTGGAACAGGTGCCGTTATCGGATACCCCTTTTATCGTACTCTTTGACCGTCCCTCAAACAAAGGAAATCTGGGTACGATGATCCGTTCCTGTGACGCGCTGGGAGCCGATATGCTGATTATTACCGGGCATGCGGTGGATCTCTATGAACCGGATGTGGTAGTGGCCGCCATGGGCTCTTTCTTTAATCTTCCTGTAGTAAGGGTGGCAGATAATAAGAAATTGTATCATTATATAGACGGGCTGAAGCACAGGCATCCTGGTTTTAAGGTGGTGGGTACGACGGCTCACAAGGAAAATCCCGTTTATCGGCTGGATTTGTCCGGGCCGGTGATGCTGATGATGGGGAATGAGACGATGGGTTTAAATAAGGCGTTCAAGGAATACTGTGACGTCCTGTGCACGATCCCCATGTCGGAAAAATCTTACGCCACATCCTTTAATGTAAGCTGTGCCGGGACGGTTTTGATGTATGAGATCACGAGACAGAGACAGGACTAAAAAGAATTTCCAACACAATTGCCTTTTCAAACGTTTTATTATTGAGAGACAGAAGGAAACGGCGGAAACGGATGATTACGAGATTATACGAGAAGTATCATACAGAGCTTCTCCGGTGGTGTCAGGGGATAACGGGAGACAGGCAGTCGGCAGAAGAGTTGGTGCAGGAAACGTGGCTTCGGGCTCTGGAGCACACCGGACAGCTGGCGGCATTGGAAGAGAAACAGTGCCGGTCATGGCTGTACCGGACTACGAAAAATCTGTATGTCGACCGTGTCCGCCGGACAGTGCGGGAAACGGTGATGTGCCGGCTGCCGGACAGCGGCAGTTGGTGCCGGGAAATCGAAGAAACAGAGTGGCGCTGTCTGCTGGAAGATCTTCCAGAAGAGGAAGGCAGGGTATTTGTAATGCGCTATCTTATGGGATACAATTCCAGACAGATCGGGGAACTGCTGTCCCTGCCGCCGGGAACCGTCCGTTATAAGCTTTCCTCTGCCAGAAAGCGTTTAAGAATAATGATCGGAGGAAATGGATATGGAGAAGAAAAGCCTGATACTGAATTGTGACGTATGTGACTCCCGAAATATGAAGGAAGAGGATTACCGGCAGTACGAAACTGTCACGATCAATTCGGAAGTTCTTATTGTGAATGAGGTGAGCAAAGGTATGCTGCTCCGGCTGTCCGTGAGACAGAATATAGAACGGACATTGGAGTGTGAGGAGGAGACGGATGTAAGGATTGTAAATGGGGCATATGAAATAACTGCTGACAGGATGCCGCAGAAACCGGTTATATTGGTTGCAAATGGTCCCCTGAAGGTGATGCCGGGGACAGAAACCGTCTTAGGGAAATATAAATGTCTCATCATCAATGGCCCGGCGGAATTTCCAGAGAGCCTGACTGATTTTATGAATAATATGACAGTAAACGGAAAAGTGACTACTTATCCGGATGATCATGTGATATTGGGAGATGATTTTGTGATGGATCAATATTTTCCGCTCCGCGCCGTAGAGGGAAAGAAATATTTCGCCAGAAATGCAGTGATCCTTCAGGATGCAGACGTGGACATAGCTGAATTGCTTCAAAAACATATCCGCATCAGGACACCGCGGCTTATTGTGCCGGAGAGCAGGATTGAGGAGTGCTCCTGCCTCTTTGATGCGGATGTGGATTTCGTGGTGGTGCCGGAAGGTATGGCGCTTGTGTGCGGCGATGCCGTACTGGATGAAGAACTGATCCGAAGAAAGGGAAGGAGGCTCTTCGTGTATGGTCATCTGGAGCTGAAGGAAGATGCGGATATGGAAATGATTCGGAGGGAGACCGGCCAGCTGGTGGTGACA
This sequence comes from Eubacteriaceae bacterium, assembly GCA_910574015.1. GTDB lineage: Bacteria > Bacillota > Clostridia > Lachnospirales > Lachnospiraceae > Eubacterium_F. Next base: position 26,248 of record CAJSYQ010000019.1, read on the forward strand.
GGCAGTGTATCGCTATACAGGCATCAGAAAGAGGAATTTCAAAAATTAGATGCCCGGTATGAGGATCTGCGTATAAAAAGCCAGGAGAGGGTATTACAGGGAATGGTGACAGTACACCTGAATAAAAAATTATTTGACCGCTCACCGGACGGCATCCGAATAGGAAGCGCGGTAAAGGTAGTGATCGAGGAGGATGTGACGCCGGAAATGATCATCGATGGCTTGAACGGTATCAACTGCTTACAGATTGAATGCAGTGAGGAACAGAGAGAGGCACTGGATCGTATAAATCCGGAATATGGGATGATGCCGCCGATGCTGCCAATGTCAGAGGAGAAAGCGGGACCCGGGATGCCAGGGGAAATCGCTCCCCTTATAGTCAATGCGGAAAGCTATGTGATGTAGCTCAACGGCGCCAATTTGAACCCGCCGTTGAGCCAGCCTGATGGCGGGTTTAAATGGAGGCTGTTGTGCTAAAGAGAGTTGTCAAAGGTAAAATTCCTGAATGCGTTCTATTATGCCTGCTCCTATGCCAAAGCCAATTTTATATCTAACTTCCTTAAAAACAAATGAGTATTTACAACTTGGCTCAATGTGTTACAAAATAAATCAATATTCTTTATAAATGAAGGTGACATATACTTCCAGAATATACGTTTTTCCCCTCTTACGTCAGGGTTAAGAAAAATTTCATATCTTGGTCAATCATCTGAATAACAAATAACATCCATTTTACTACTATCCACGATTCAATCTTCTTCGCTGCAATTTCTTCCAAATGCTCCTTGCATCTTCACATACTTTCTGTTCAAAGCCAAAAGTATCTACTAATATCTTCTTATCTACTATGTCCAATGCATCTTCAATATCTTGGTTATTCCTTACAATTGAATCAATTTGCTCCAACAGTTTTCGTATTTCTTCAATAGGAAGTGCATCTAACTTAGGCACATAAATATTACCCACTTCACCCGGAAGAATTTCTAACACACCTCCACCATAACTTCTTCCACAAAGTTCAGTGAACGCAAAAGAAATACTGTTATAGTAAGATAAAATAGCTCGTTCTGGTTCTATGCCTTCATGAAACTTGATTCTATGCATCGTATCCGTAGATACCGCCTCACACTGATTCAAAACAAATTTAGGGTACAAATTGTTTCTTCGTAAAAAAAATGCGTCCGGCACCCATATAGAGGGAATATGATACCATCTGTCCCTGATAGAACATTTATAACCTTTATTCTCACCATTCTTTTCTCCTATCTCGATATATTCCTTGTGCTTTTTAGGATAATGCTTATATTCAATATCCGGAAAATCAATTAAATAAGCTGCTTTATTTTTATTTACATTCTGCATCCAGTCCTCGTGCTTAAAATATATGCTGTTTGCATGAGAACTTCTCCCAATTAACGGTCTTACAACACCTTGCATCTGATACTTTTCTACAGTTTTTCGATCCACAGAAAAATACTTATTATTACCTGTTGTAATTCCAACATTGATCAAAGCAATATCCGATAACTTTTGAAAATGCTTGTTTTCTCTTATTTGTTTAACCAAAGCATTTTCTTCAACATTGGTAAAGTACTTTGTCCATTTTTCATGTACATGCTGTAACTTTTGAAATCCATTGACTTCAATATCAAATGACTCTAAATCTTTTAAGTTATTCAATTCTACAATACGGATACCTTTTTCTTCATCACCTTTTTCACCGATAAAAACAACAATTTCCTGCTCTATATCAGGGAATACAAGTTCCTCAAATGTAATAAGCGTAATTTTTGAAAGATTATTTGACAAAAAAAGTCTCAAATCTTCTGCATATGCAACCTGCATAATTTCAGCTGGAATTACAAACACTATTTTACCATTGTCACTCAACATATTTACACAAGAAACAATAAAGCCAACCCATGTATTTACGAGTTTATTAGCTTTCATTCCTTGAGATGTCAATATATCAGACATTAACTCTCTCTGATGTTCTTCCAAATATTGATACCTGATATACGGAGGGTTTCCTAATATCAAATCATATTGAACAGATGTATTATTAGCTCTATAAAAGTCGAAAAAATCTTCATTTATCACTTTAACATTCTTATAAGATTTCATTCTTTCTTCAACCTTTTTTGCCTCTGCTCCGTCAATTTCAACAGCCTCTATACTCGTACACTGTTTTATACAATCAGCTTTAATTAATGCATCCAAAAACACACCATCTCCACAGCTTGGTTCCAGAACATTCTTACAATCTGTTCTGTTCTCAAATAGCTTAACCATCATCTCTGCTAATGGCAGTGGAGTATAATAGGCACCTCTAAGCTTCTGTATTGAACTATCTTCTTTTAACTTCATATAATCACCTAAAAATTCTGCTGATATACTTTAGCTATCATTTCCTCATTCTTCTTTATCAGCCTATTCTTTTCCTTTTCTAACACATTCTGTGTCGCTTTATCCTTCTTACTTAACAATTCTTCGTTTAATTCACTAATTCGTATTGTATTAGATACGACTTGGTCGTATAATTCCTTTTGCTTTTTATCCGCAAAATCTAGCTTGATAAAAGGAACCATTGGTAATGTATATGTTCCTCTTGCTATAAAGCCACCTTCAAAATCACTACCAATTGATTGTAAATACCCGTCTGTCCATGGATGTGATAGCCATGCATGTATGTACTCCAACTGATATTCACTGTCTTCTTTCAGAGATATTCCCACATAACCTGCTGTACCACCGGAAGCAATTAAATAATGGGTTTTATCCATAAGATACAACGGATCATCTTTTTTACGATTAACTCCAACAATTATTTTATCTCTATTATTAAGGCTTGTAATCGCTTGACTTCTTCCATATCGATACCATTCGTCTTTATCAGAAACAATAGGTTGTACATCTCTATTCCCACCTAATGATTTTGGCAACAATGTATCTTTATGTTTTAATAGATATTCCAACGCATACGGATATTGTGTTTCCATTATATTCTTAGTGATAAAATTTCCATTTTCATCATAAGGAAAAATATTGTAATTAACCTTAATTTGATTAATATCACTATAAGTATTCAATGCACCTTGTTCCGTTCTGGTAGGTTTAAAATATAGTTTCAAAATTCCTCTTTCAATCATATATTCCTTATCCTGAACTCTGAACTTCACATAATTTTCATCCTCAGATACAATTGTCTTACCCTCAATCTTATATACTTTCTCTGCACTTGTTTGAATTCCATTATATATATCTACTATATCAGCCAGAGAAACTATTTTTGCTCTAGCATTTTTCATCATACTCAGATACACATCGTCATCTGACACTAGCCATGGTGAATCATCATTAATATTCGAGTTTTCAGCCCATGGCATACAATTCAAACTTCGCTTAGGAATAAGATTATATTGTTCAACCTCGTCATTCCACAAATGTGCTACCTTATCCACTGTCCTATATGCTAATTTTTCCACATTGGTTGTACTCACTGTAAGAATCGAACTATATATTGTCTTATCTTTAAATAACTGAACAGCGCCGAAATCGTCAAGTTTAACAATCTTATCCTTAATCATAAGTCGAAGTTTCTCTGCTGATTCTGTGTGTAGAAATTTATTTGGCACAATATAACACATTAAGCCATTTTCATTAATCAATTCCAATGCCTTTTCAATAAACAAATAGTATTTATCAAACTGTTTATGAGAAATTCCATATTTCTTATAAATTTTGACTTCTGCATTGGTATGAAGTTTTTTGATATCTTCCGTCTTAACATAAGGCGGATTACCAATAATTACATCAAACTTATTTCCATCATTGATTTCCTTCCAATCAAACGGACTTATACTTATCAAATCCTTCGATGTAATATTTAATTCCTCAACATCGGCATCTGATACCAAAGAATTGCCGCATTTAATATTATCCTCCAATTCCGGCAATATTGGGTTACTGCTCATAACAGATGGTTCCGTTTCATTTTCAATTAACTTCAATAATAGAGAAAATTTACTAACTTCTACTGCATGAATATCAATATCCACACCATAAATACAATTTGTCAAAATCTCTTTCTTATCCACTAAAGGCAGTTTTTCCATACCATCTTCCACCACTAATAGATGTTCTTTATCATTTTGCTTATACCACTCAGTACAGTAGTCAGCCAAATATTGATATGCTTCCTCTAAAAAAACACCTGAGCCACATGCAATATCAGCAATTTTCAAACTCAAAATCTCTTGAGGCATCTTCCCCTTACATAATGGTTCTAATGTATTTTTTACCATATATCGCACTATTTCCACCGGCGTACTGACTACGGATTTATACAAATATTCTTTCTTTTTAGCCAGAGCAATTTTCCCATTTTGCAATACAAGGCTTTCCGCCAAAAAAGATTCATATATTTTCCCCAAGATACTTGGCTCAATAATCGTAAACATATACGGTGTCTTTGGATAATACAATGACTCTATCATGTCAAAAATAATATCACAGCTCAAATCAAAAATCGGACTATCATTTTTGAACAATCCTGAATTATATTGTTTATCTGCCTCCTTAAAAACAGTAGTTAATGCCTTCTGCAAGGATGCCCTATCTTCCACTGTTTCGTATAATTTCATGTATAAAGGTAATTTTCTATCTTCACAGATTCTCAGGAAAATAATTTGATTGATAAAATCCTGTACTGTATCATTAAGCACACTAATATTTTTATAGTCCTGTTTGTTTTCATACAGATAACTACCAATTTCAAGTCTCCATTTATTAATTTGCTTGAGAAAAGTTTCATCGATCTCCGTACTATATCTTGTATCACTCTGAAAATTTGATTTAATCAATTCATCGTATTGTCCAGAATACACATTATCTTTGGAAATCAAATCTGCAATTTCGTGGTACTTATCCACATATTCTTCGTAGCTATATTTCCTATATAACGAAGTACTTGCACTATCTCCTTCTTCTGGCTTGTTCGTGGTATCATAAATGTGGAGGTTTTCAAAGTTTGTCAATATTGCTAATGCATGATTAGCATTCCAACCATATTTTCTAGTCTGCATTGCAGGCTCACACTCAATAGTTATATCAACACTTGGTTTCTTTGCTTCAACAAAAAGCTTAGACACCCCATTTAAAGTCAATGTATAATCTGGTCTTTCAGAGCTATTAGAAAACTTTTCCACTACAACCTCTTTGTATTGAGGCAATTTACCTTTTTTATTATGTACATCCCACCCAAAACACTCCAGTAACGGACTGATATACTCATCTCGACATTCTGTCTCATTGTAAGCATTTTTAGCGTCATGATAATAATTCATACTCTCTTTATACTGCATTATCAATTGCTTTAATCTTTCGATGCTCATATAATAGCCGCCTCCTTGCTCTTAACAATAAATTTCCAAACATATAAACACACTAATCTATTGCACTACGTCCACTTTTAACCCATGCATCTAATTCAGCTCTTTTAAACTTCCACAATTTTCCTATTTTATGTGCCGGAATATCCGTCTTTTTAATCCAATTTCTAATAGTGTCTTTTGTCACATCTAAATAACTAGCTGCTGCTTCAATTCCAATCCAATCTTCCATATAATTATCCATAGCATAAATTCTCCTATTCTTTAAAACACTACTAATAGTGTAACACATATGTTCTGTGTTTTCAATGCGTTTTTGTGGTATTTCGTAGTATTTCTGGCGCTCGATGTTCCCATTCCTATCTTCTAAAACCTTCCCTAACCTCCTCAACAACCTACTGATTTGTATTTCCTTAAATTGTGTTTTGCCACTCCTGCCAGTTTAGACTTAGAAATCTTCATTTCTGCCATTCATTCTCCTTCTCTTAAATTGCAATATGCAATTTTATAGTATGCTCACTATACATCATTTATTTCTTGTTGTAAAGCGTTATGTAATTTTCGAAATTATTTTTACTTGCATATAGCAATAATGGTTTTGGTATGGTATACTTTAACCATACTGATAAAGGAGAAAATCCAACATGAAAGACAAAGAGCTGCGCCGGATAATCGGCGGCAGGGCAAAACAACGGAGATTGGAACTGGGCATCAACCAGCCTTATGTTGCTAAAAAACTGGGCGTCACCGCATCCACCATTCAGAGATATGAGGCAGGAACGATTGACAACACCAAGAAACTTGTCCTTGACGGTCTGGCAGACGCACTCCATGTTTCCGTAGAGTGGTTAAAAGGCGAAACGGAGGAATACGAATCTGACATTACGGATAAAAGAGAACTGCTAATTCGTGATGTTATGTCCTCCATTCTTTCAAAACTGTCTTATGACATGGAAACTTCCGAATCAGACTTTTCAAAAGACCTGTTGCTGCTGATGCTGCGGGAATATGAGCTGTTTGTGGATTCCTTCTGCCGTGCGTGCAGGAAGTTTAAGGGTAGCAAGGAAAGCGCACAGCTTGCAAAGACAATGGGATTTGAATCGGACAGGGAATATAATGAAATCATGTTCCTGCGAGAGATTACCCACACCGTAAATGCCCTTAATGATATGGGCGACATAGTGAGGCTTTACTCAAAAAACCCTGATGCCGCCGCTGCAAGGCTTTCTGTTCTTTTGAGAAACGATTATGGCAAAGGGATCAGTACGGAAGAAGGGTAAAAAGAAGAATTATAGACAGGCACGTTAAAAACCGTATGCGGTATGGCGAACTCTATCACAGGAATTTTTACAGGGAAGTCACAGAAAAAAACAGGGTGCATTATGAATATTACAGCTTGGAAATGACAGAAGATGCGCCAGAGGATTATACGGAGATCTCCTTTGTATGTTTGAGGGAAGATGGCTGTCTGGAACTGGAACTTCCCGCCACCGTAGAAACAGCCTGCCGGACAGCGGCAAGGAAAGTACCGGAGTTAGAGGGTTTCCACTTCCACACACTAAGGCACACCTACACAACGAACCTGTTATCAAACGGGGCGCAGCCAAAAGACGTGCAGGAACTTTTAGGACATTCGGATGTAAGCACTACAATGAATGTCTATGCACATGCTACAAGGGAGGCTACGCGGGATTCCGGATAGCTATTGGATAAGGTTGTGGGAATGAATTAAACAATGGAAACTGATTAACAAAAACTTTCCCTTGTAACTTGCTGATAAGGGCAAAAATAAGGGAAAAGGATACATATTTTGAGGCTGGGCATACCGCAAAGCCTTGAAAATTAAGGAAAGATAAGACAGTTAATAGATAAAGCAGAATTTATAGAGGAGAAACAAATGGATATTAAAGTAAAATTTTTTGAAAACGAATTTGTAGAAGCAATTGGAGCTGGTATTTATGGAGTATCTGTTCAAACAAGTACTAAAAGCAAAGAATTGCTTTATGTAGGAGAATCTGTATTTGTTTTAGTAAGGTGTGCTACTCACTTGTATGAATTATTAAAAGGAAATGGATACCTTGGATTCACAAAAGAGATGATTGAAAGCAATGACATTACGCTTGTTTTTGAATTGTTAATTTCAGAATCTGACAAAAAAAAGAGAAAAGCTAGAGAAAAACAACTTATTAAAGATATGCATCCGAGAATGCAGTCTGGAATTAGTGATAGAGTTAAACCAATTGAAGATATGATTGGTGAAATGACTAATCTTTTAAATGGGTAATATAACTTCATGTTCTATGTCAGAGCGATAATAATTTTTGAATGGATTAATTCGGTTTAGAATAATAAATCAATTCTGAAAAAATAGTGATTGAAGTATTAAAATATGACAAAAGGATATCCATATAAAGACGGAGCGTCTGCTGCTGCGTCCGTTTCAGGTTGTGTGGACGCAGACGATATACTTGAATGGGTCAGTGACGAGAGGATTTCACGATATATGGTTTATAATACATATATTGAGTTGAAAGATAAATTTACGCAGATGTTTGAAGGGAGAGGCTGAATTGACAAAAATTGAGATGATAAAGGGAGACATTACGAAAAATCACTATGTACAGGCAATCGTTAATGCAGCGAATACAAGCCTGCTGGGAGGCGGCGGTGTTGACGGAGCCATACACCGGGCGGCAGGACCGGATCTGTTGGCAGAGTGCAGGATGCTGAATGGCTGTCGGACGGGAAAGGCGAAGATTACGAAAGCATACCGCCTTCCCTGTGATTATGTAATCCATACTCCCGGCCCACACTGGAATGGGGGCGGTTCCGGAGAAAGGGAACTGCTCTCTTCCTGTTATCAATCCTGTCTGGAGCTGGCAGAAATCGCAGTTTATACTGCGAAAAAATTTGCGGCAGATCATCCTGACAGTTTGGATCAGATTAAGTGGGTTCTATTTGACGATGTAACATGGGATATGTATGATAAGATAAATAGGAGGGAATAGATATATGGAAGATGAAAGACTGGAAATGCTGGAACAGGGATTGATGACAGCATTTATCGATCATAGTTATATGTCGAATCTAGCCTATAAACCACAATTTATTTCAAATGATAATAAGAAAGGGCGTAAGGTACTCTCATCCATCGAGGACGAGTTATTTGGCTGTGATGAGTTTGCAATCAGTGTTGCGTTTATTACGATGGGCGGGATTACACCTCTTCTCCAGACACTGAAGGAACTGGAACGAAAGGGGATAAAGGGGCGCATTCTTACAACAGATTATTTAAGTTTTAGTGAGCCGAGGGCGTTGAATCTTTTAGCTGGTCTGCACAATATTTCCTTAAGAATGTTTTGTACAAGACAGGCGAGGGAAGGATTTCACACGAAAGGATATATCTTTCGCACTGATGGAATGTATCGGTTGATAATAGGCAGTTCTAATATGACACAAAGTGCTCTGACAACCAATAGGGAGTGGAATACGAAAATCATTTCTACGGAGCAGGGTGAGTATGCAAAGGATATTTTGGATGAATTTGAGTTTTTATGGGATTGTCCTGATTCACTAGATTATGTAGACTTTATTGACTCTTATTCGGAACAATATATACAAAACAGAGTGATCCGCAAACAAAAGGAAGTAGCGAAGGCACAGGCCGTAGTTTCCTTGGAAGATTTTACCCTCCAGCCAAATTCGATGCAGGTCACATTTGTTACCAATCTGCAAAAGCTTCGTAAAGAGAGAGAAAGAAAGGCGTTATTGATTTCTGCAACTGGTACAGGAAAAACATTTGCTGCTGCGTTTGCGTTACGGGAAGATAATCCCTCAAAGGCATTATTTTTAGTACATAGAGAACAGATTGCTAGAAAAGCTATCATTAGTTTTAAGAAGGTTTTTGGAAATACGAAAAGTTTTGGACTTATATCGGGAAATTCTAAAGAGTATGAAGCGGAATATGTATTTTCTACTATGAATATGATGGCGAAACCAGATGTTAGGGAACGATTTCAGTCAGATGAATTTCAAATGATTATTATAGACGAGGCTCATCGAGTGGGGGCAGAGAGCTATCAGGAAATTATGAAATACTTTAACCCTGACTTTTGGATCGGTATGACAGCTTCGCCGGAGCGCACAGATGATTTTGATGTGTTTGAGGCATTTGATCATAATATTGCCTATGAGATCCGATTGCAACAGGCTATGGAAGAAAACTTGTTATGCCCATTTCATTATTTTGGAATTACAGATTTGAGAATAGATGGTAAGGAAGTAGATGATAAAACAGATTTTAATTCTCTTATATCCGATGAACGTGTGGATTATGTAATTGAGCAAGCAGGTTATTATGGATATTGTGGTGAACGTGTGAAGGGGTTGATTTTTTGCCGTACAAAGGATGAGGCTGGTGAACTTAGCGGCAAATTTTCGGAAAGGGGCTTCCGGACAGTGGCGTTGACAGGGGAGACCCAACAGGAGGAAAGAGAGGAAGCGATTGAACGGCTGGTATCTGATGATAGAGAAGATTGTCTGGATTATATTTTTACAGTCGATATCTTTAACGAAGGTGTTGATATCCCAGAGGTCAATCAGGTAATTATGCTTAGACCGACAAAATCACCGATTGTTTTTGTGCAGCAGTTGGGGCGTGGACTTCGAAAGTCACCGGGAAAAGAATTTGTTACTATATTAGATTTTATTGGGAATTATGAGAATAATTTTATGATTCCGATTGCATTGTCTGGAGATAGGAGTTACAACAAAGATAATATTCGGCGTTATGTAATGGAGGGATGCCGAGTAATTCCAGGTGCCTCTACTATTCATTTTGACGAGATTTCCAAGCATAGAATTTTTAAATCCATCGATCAGATCAGAGGAATCAGGGCCATTATAAAAAGGAGTTATCGTGATTTGAAATATCGTTTGGGGAGAGTACCATTCTTAATAGATTTTTATCGAAATGGAGAGGTGGACCCACTGTTAATTCTGGAAAATTATAAATCATATTATCATTTTCTGTGCAGTGTTGATAAGAGAGAATGTAACCAGGCTTTGACAGAAAAAGAGGCTTTGACTTTGGAGTATGTATCAAAGGTAGTTGCAAGAGCTAAGCGTCCACATGAGGTTGAAATTCTTTTGGCAATTATGGACGATGGACAGGTAGATAGAGCCGCAATTGCCCGTAAGATTGAACGGGAGTATAATAGGAAGGTTTCACAGCAAGAGATGGATTCTGCGATTGCCAATCTGACAGGTAAATTTGTCACCAATGAAGATGAGTTGAAGAAATACATGGAAGTCGATATGATAGAATTTGATGAATCAGGTAGAATCAAGAGGTTGAAGAATTTCTATGACCAACTAACTCATAGCACATTTAATAAATATCTGTGGGATTTAGTGGAGCTATCCAGACAAAGACTTCATGATATGTATTCAGGTGGTCAGTGTGAGGGGGAATTTTTGCTTTATGAAAAGTATTCCCGACGGGATGTGTGCCAGCTGTTGAATTGTGAACGAGATTTATCTTCTACAATGTATGGTATGAAACGGATTGGTGAGGATGCGTGTATTTTCGTGACATATCATAAGCAGGAGGATATGGAAGGGCGGGAATATGTGGAAGGAAAGCCCAATTATGCAGATGAGTTTATAAATAATAAGATATTTATGTGGGATTCCCAAATGGGAAGAGGACCGAACAGCAGTTATATGCAAGAAGTACTAACAGCAGACCGGAGACGTCTTTTTGTGAAAAAGAGTGATGCAGAGGGCAAGGATTATTATTACATGGGGTTGTTCGATGTGGTTGAGGCAAAGCCAGGACAGAAAAAGGATCTTAACGGAAAAATGCGCAATATCACAAAAGTAGTGGCACGGATGCATCATGAAGTCAGAGAAGATCTTTTAGATTATTTGCGAAATACAATATAGGAGAAATAACATGAAGATTATAAGAGTAGTAGCTGCTATTATTATTCATGATAATAGAGTGTTTGCGACACAGAGAGGGTATGGGGAATTTAAGGATGGTTGGGAGTTCCCCGGCGGAAAGATAGAGGCGGGAGAAACTCCAGAAGAGGCATTGGTGCGAGAGATCAAAGAAGAACTGGATACACAGATTGAGGTAGGAGAGTTGGTTGATACGGTAGAATATGATTATCCTGCGTTTCATTTGTCAATGGATTGTTTTATCTGTAGGATTATTGACGGAGATTTAGTGTTGAAGGAACACGAGGCCGCAAAGTGGCTGACCAGAGATCAGTTGGACGGCGTCGATTGGCTTCCGGCAGATTTAGCCCTAATAACTAAACTCAGGGAGGACTACCTATGTACCAGCACCACAAAGAATCATTAGAAAACTTAAGAACCTATTTTGCAGACCGTGAGGAAGTCCTTGCCGTGATCTTCGGCGGTTCTGTGGCGAAGGGCTGTGAGCGGCCAGATTCGGACCTGGACGCCATGGTAGTAGTGAAAGATGAGGAATATGAACTGCGCCGGAGGGAGAACCGGACTGCCGAGACTATAGAGGGACACTGCACCTATGAGGGCGGCTATTTTGATATCAAGTACATGACGAAACAGTTTCTTGTGGATGCGGCGGAGCGGGGAAGCGAGCCGGCCAGAAATGCTTTTATCCGTGCTGTTGTTCTTTTTACGAAGGATCCGGAGATTCCAGAGCTGGTGTCCCGTATCCCGGTGTTTCAGAAGGCGGAGAGAGACGAGAAAATGTTATCCTTTTATGCGGACTTCTGGCTGAATTACTATTACTTTCTGAAAAGCTGTCCCATTGATGGATATATGAAACTTCATGCGTTTCATGAAGTGATTTACAGCATCTACCGGATGATCCTGCAGGAGCATGGGGTCCTGTTTCCCAGTAACCGGAGATTGGAAGAATTTGTACAGAACATATCAGAGGATACCGCGGGGCTGACAGTGCTGGGAAGAACCTGTGCAGAGACACAGGAAATGGCGGCACTGGATGAATTCGTCGCTTATTTTCTGAAAATTACTACATATAAAGCGCCAGAAGATATTGGGACTGTATTGTCACGGTATACGCAGGACTTTGAACAGTGGTGGCGTGTGCCCCGGCCGAATATCAATGAATGGTAGCGGCCGATGGCAATGGCGCCGTTCAGCTAAGGAAAAGCTATTTACAATTCTTTCGGTGGGCCTTGAGCTTCTTCACCGCCCAGTTGTAGTGACTTGCCAGGTTGGAGTTAAAATAGGAGCCAAGACTGCTTGTCCCCACCCATTGGAAGACTCCCTTCTGAAAGAGTTCCTCATCCGAGAAAGTATCTGCCAGGGCCATCACCTCTCTGTGTGACTGTTCCAGCATTGCTTTGGCCTCCGTCAGCGGCGTACTCTGATGCTTCTCCCAAAACTTCATATTCATATCACCATAGGTTCTCCAATTATAGGGCGGGGGAAGGAAGGGTCTTGTTTCGCCGTTGAGGTTTGCAGGAATCCAGACGAGAAGTAATTGATGCCATTCATAGAGATGCACCAGGACATCACGGAGATTTTTATCCCTTCTCCAGTGAGCCTCCTTCTTTTTTTCATCAAAAGAAAAAGGGGTGGAAAGTTCCTGTTCCGTAAGAGATGCGATCAGTTCGTTCAGTTGTTCATAGCCCGCAGCTGCAGTGGTCAGCAGTTCGGATTTTGATGTAGGCTTTGCCATAGTTTGTATGCTCCTTTCTTAGTTCCAATTGGTATCGTTGTGTTCAGTATAGCGCACAAATACTGACACCCTATGTCAGGTTTAGCTTCGGTTCTTTTTCTGGCCCGGTTCTCTGTTTACCAGCCAGATTCCGGCGCATACCAGGGGCAGGGATGACAAGATATAGGGATTCCACAGATCATCCCCCAGAAAGACAGCGGACAATATGGTGCCAAAGACAGGGATCATAAAATTATATACCGTCACCTTCCCCATGTCGTGATAGGTAAGGAGTATGGTCCATAGTGAGAATGCGGCGGCAGAGATAAAGGCCATATAAAATAATAACAGTATTCCGCCGAATTCGATACTGCTTCCGTGGATCTGACCGCCCGTCACCGCTCCGGCGGCGGTAAGGAGGATGCCTCCTGACAGAAGCTGCCCGCCGCAGAGGGTTACGGGTTTAATCTCTCTTGCTATTTCTTTGCTGATCAGGGAGCCAAGTGCGGACATCAGAACGGACAGGATCATAAAACCCTCTCCCAGCAGAGACCATCCCTCCCCCAGAGAACCCTTTCCGAGATTTACCGTCACCACCCCGGCCAAGCCGAGAAGACAGCCGGGAATCCGGCCGCCGGACAATTTCTCCCGATCCTTATAATAGATCCGCGCCATCAGCACGCAGACAAAGGCAGAGGAGCCATTGAGGATAGCGCCCTTCACGCCGGTGACATGGGCCATGGAAATATAATAGAATACATATTGCAGCGCTGTCTGAATTACGCCGAGAAATAGGATCTTTGGCAGGTGTCTCTGCCGGAGTCCCATTCGGATACCGCCCCTTTCTATCAAATGCGCTGCCAGTAAGGTCATAAGACCGGCAAGGATAAATCGTACCCCGGCAAATATCATCTGACTGGACGCATCGTGCGGAGCGATATGCCATAACCGATATCCCACTTTGACACAGGGGAAGGCGCTGCCCCACAGGGCGGTGCTGATCAGTGCACACAGGATCAGGACACTCTTCTTTTGAAAAAAATATTTTCTATCCTTCTTATTTTCTAACATGGTTTCTATTTGAACTCCTAATTTGTTATAATTATAATTATTTTACCATATCATCATAGCTTGTGCCAATCCTTTATGCCGCCCTGCCAGGGCGCCAATTTGAGGCACCAATTTGAACTGCCTTATCTTGACAAATGAATAGGATATTCGTTACAATAGCGGAAAAGAGCAGAAAGGAATAGGATCATGGTAAAACACATTATTTTATGGAAATTAAAAGAAACACTTACGCCGGAGGATAAGGAAGCGGTAAAAAAGGATATAAAAGTGCATCTGGAGTCCCTGGCCGGCAAGATTCCGGGCCTTTTGGATGTCATTGTCCATACGGATCCCATGGTATCCTCCAATGCCGATGTAATGTTAGACTGTACGCTGGAAGGCAAAGAGGCGCTGGCAGGATATCAGAAGCACCCGGAACATGTGAAGGTGGCGGATACATATGTCCGCCCGTACACAGAAGTCAGGATGTGCATGGACTATGAGACGGCTCATTAATGGCAGAGAAGGGGAGGGGACGGATGTCTGAAAGTATTCTCGTGGTGGATGATGAAAGGGAAATTGCCGATCTGATAGAATTATATCTAAAAAATGACGGCTATACGGTGCATAAATTCTATAATGGAACAGACGCATTGAAATGTATCGGGGAAACACATCTGGATCTGGCAGTGCTGGACATTATGCTGCCGGACATTGACGGATTCCGCATCTGCCAGAAGATCCGGGAGAAATATTATTTTCCTGTGATCATGCTTACCGCAAAGGTGGAAGATATGGACAAGATCATGGGTCTGACCATTGGAGCGGACGATTATATTACAAAACCCTTCAACCCGCTGGAGGTGGTAGCCAGGGTCAAAACTCAGCTGCGGCGCTATATGCGGTATAATAATTCGCTATCCCGTCAGGTGGAGGAGTTTCATGAATATGATATCCGGGGACTAGTGATCAACAGGGAAGAGCACCGCTGCCAGCTGTATGGGGAGGAGCTGTCCCTGACCCCGACGGAATTTTCGGTATTGTGGTATCTGTGCGAGCATCAGGGGATAGTGGTGCCGTCGGAGGAGCTCTTCGAGGCGGTGTGGAAAGAGAAGTACCTGAACAATAACAACAATACGGTGATGGCGCATATCGGCAGGCTCCGGGAGAAGATGAATGAGCCGGCGAAGAATCCGAAGTTCATTAAAACAGTGTGGGGGGTGGGATATACCATTGAAAAATAATAAGATGAGGCGCACCTATTCACAGATCTCGCGCCGTTTGTTTTCACGTTATGTCATCTCATTGCTGCTGCTGTTAGTCATACCAGTGGGAGGTTTCTTTCTGGCATGGATGTTTTGTGCCGGTGTTGTCTGGCATGAGAAGGATGTCCTTTACCAGTTCCTGAAAATGCTGCAGGCACTATCTCCCTATATCATCCTGATTATCCTAACGGTTGGTTTTTTTGTTATTACTGCTATTACCATACGAAAACCGTTGCGGTATTTGGATGATGTCATCGATGCGGCGAAGAGCCTCGCCCATCCCGGGAAGGATCCCATCACTCTCCCGGAAGAGATGTTTGATGTGGAAAATGAGATCAATCTGGCGCGGGAACAGGCGCTGGATAATATCCGCCTGCTGAAGGAGGCGGAGCAGCGGAAAAACGATCTCATCATGTATCTTGCCCATGATCTGAAGACGCCGCTGGCTTCTGTCATCGGCTATCTGGATCTGCTGCGGGATACAGGAGAGCTTCCAGAGGAGCTCAGGTCGAAGTATCTTTCCATCGCCCTCGGCAAGGCGCAGAGACTGGAAGATCTGATCAATGACTTCTTTGAGATCGCCCGGTTCAATCTCTCCCACATCACCCTGCAGTACAGCAGCATCAATCTCACCCGCCTTCTGGAACAGCTGGTATATGAGTTTAAGCCTATGCTGCAGGAGAAGAACCTGAGTTGTGAACTTCATATGGAAGAAAACGTGATGTACCGGTGTGACGCCGGGCAGATTCAACGGGTCTTTGACAATCTGCTGCGCAATGCCGTGATATACAGTTACGAGGGAACTGTGATAGACATCCGGGAGGAGAGTCAGGAGACATCATTGGTCATAAGATTTTCCAATCAGGGGGACACCATACCGGAGGAGAAGCTCAACCGGATCTTTGAGCAGTTTTACCGGGTGGATCATGCCCGCAGTACAAACAGCGGCGGGGCAGGGCTGGGGCTGGCCATCGCCCGGGAGATCGTGGAACTTCATGGCGGGACGATCCAGGTGGAGAGCCGGGACGAGCGGACATGGTTCACTGTGACGCTCCCCATTTTACAGAGTGGCGGGGCTTACAAAGAATAAAAAGAGGGCTGGTTAGTAAAACACAGCCCTCAGGAAAAACAGAAAAACGATCCTGCATCGTTAAACGGATCTGAAGCGTTATTGTTTTTTCATAAATTGGAGAACTTCCTCTCTTGCCTTGATTCCTGTGGCAGGAGTAAATCCATGTCCCTCATTTGGGTATACGATCAGTTCAGCGTGCTGGTAAGCAGCCTTTGCCCGGTCTATGTACTGGCGTTTTACAATGGCATCCTGAGCGCCATATAATATCAAAACATTTTTTGAGAAAGATCCGACATGCTGGAAAGGATCGAAATCATGGATGGAAGTGGCAAATATTTTTCCTAATTTAAGTCCCCAAAAATCAATTACATCAGGTATTTTATCTACATTTGGATGCATTACCCGCCAGTCATCAGGAATATTAAAGGCTGGGAAATAGAGAATCATTCCCTTTACACCGTCTGCTACTTCTTCGGTGGCAAGTGCTGTTACAAGACCACCCTGGCTTCCCCCAAATAAGAAAATTTGACTGCTGTCTACATTACTCAGGTTTTTCACATAATTGTATGTGGCAAGCAAATTTGATTTCTCAGTAAAGATGGTCATGTCAGTAGATTTGCCGCTGCTTTTGGACCTCCCAGAACCTCCGCAGAAATCTATGGTACAGGCAATGTAGCCATGTTGTGCAAAATAACTGCATTCACTTAAGAAATCCGCATGCGAGCCGTTGTAACCATGACACATAATGATGGCAGGAAATTTTCCCTCTTTATCAGGCATGTATATTTTCCCATATACAGTATTTTGTCCATCTGGAATATTGGCATCAACCGTCTTTATAGAGTAGGTGGTGGGTTCTGTCGGGTTATTGCCGGAGGGTGGGGTGGAACCTGCAGATGGATCCGTACTGGAAGGCGGATTCTGACTACCAGTAGAAGTGTTGTTTTCAGGTTTATTTGTCCCTTTGGCAGCAGAATCTGTAATTTTTACCTTCATCCAGGCTTTTTTAATTTTCTTGTCTTTTCCTCTTACGGATACAGTAATCTTTGCAGTTCCCTTTTTTTTCGCCTTTATTATGCCTTTTCTTGAAACAGTGGCGATGTTTTTTTTGCTGCTTTTATAACTGACTGACTTCTTTGCTTTTTTGGGGGTCACAGTTACTTTAAGCGTGGCTGTCCTGCCCTTTTTCAAAGAATAGGTTTTTTTAGTCACTGCCTTTTTGCCAATTTTAATGGAAACATTTTTGATTTTTTTTGTATTGGCGGCATCGATTGTAATATCAGCAGTTAGAGTAGATGTTACGGAAAAAATAGTGAAAATGGCTGCTGCAGATAGAAATCTTTTGTTCAGTTTTATTGACATAGTTGTTTTCCTCCCGTCTTTCAAAAATTATGGTTTTATTGTTTCTGCATAAAGTTTAATGTCTCTTTCCGTGCCTTAATTGCACCAGACGGGGTAAAGCCATGTCCTTCGTTTGCATAGGAAATCAATCTGCAGTTCTGGTAGGCTGCCTTCGCCTTCTCGGCAATGGAATATGGCACAATGGCATCTTTCTTCCCATGAAGGATCAATACATTTTTGGTAAATTTACCAATATGATCAAAAGGATAGAAATCATGCATGGAGGTGAAGAAAGCTTTTCCCAAGGTTAATCCCCAAAAATCTACCTTTGCTGGTATTTTATTAACATCCGGGTAGTTGTGTCTCCAGTTATCCGGAATGTTAAACGCAGGAAAGTACAGAATCAATCCTTTCACCTCGTCAGCAGCCTCTGCTGCAGCGAGGGCTGAAACTAGTCCGCCCTGGCTTCCGCCATGAAGAAAGATTCGTTCTTTATTGACATTGCTTAGAGTTTTTATGTGGTTAAATACAGCAAGCAGATTGGATTTTTCTGTAAATATCGTCATATCCGTAGTTTTGCCGCTGCTTTTGGATCTGGTTGAACCGCCGCAGAAGTCGATGGCACATGCAACATAGCCGTTTTGCGCAAAATAACGGCACTCATTGACAAAGTCTGCGTTTGTGCCATTATAACCATGGCACATGATAATGGCAGGGTAGATACCTTCTTTTTCTGGAGTATATAGTTTGCCATATACAGTAGAGGAGCCGTCTGGTACTTTAATTTCTGAAACTTTGACTGGTGCCGGTTCTGGCATGGGAACTGTCTTTTTCTCATTCACTTTAATCTTTACCCATGTCTGAGTGGATTTTTTGTTTTTCCCTTTCACGGTAACAGAGATTTTAGCAGTTCCTTTTTTCTTTGCCGTTACCACGCCTTTTTTTGAAACCACAGCAATTTTTTTGTTCTTGCTTTTGAATCTAACCGATTTTTTTGAAGATTTCGGAGATACTTTCACTTTGATCGTAACTCTTTTGCCTTTGGTAAGAGAATAAGTTTTCTTTGTCACGGTCTTTTTTCCGATCTTCAATGATACACTGCTTATCTTTCTTGCTGCTGCGTCAGAGACCGAGGAAGTTCCAGGTGCTGTTATTAGTATACTACTCAAAATGAGTAATACTGCTAAAAGATGTTTCTTCTGATTTTTTGTAAGCATAGTATGCCTCCTTTTTATATGTGTTGAATTATATATTTTCTGCAGACAGTGCCATGATCCCTCCTTTTTGCCTGCCCTATAAAATATTTAATGGCAGGGGTGTCCGCGTCTTTTCGATAAAACTAAAATAAACGGTAAAAATCAAATGTAAAAGAAAAATAAATAACGAATTATAATATAATTTATTACTTTTGTTTATAATTATAACAGAATAAATCAAAAATACAATAGTCATTTTGTGAGAAATACCATGCAAAATGTTAAATGTGGAAAACTAGGCTTAGGTTTAAAGCTCATGGCTGAAAGACAACAATTATCTAAAAAATTATCTAAAAAATTAAAAAAAGACTTGCATTTTTCATGGGGCTGTAGTACAATAGCTATTGTTGATGGTCCGTTGGTCAAGCGGCTAAGACGCTGCCCTCTCACGGCAGAAACAGGGGTTCGATTCCCCTACGGACTATTGAGAATCTAAGATTAAGTCTGTGTACAGCAGACGGTGAGCGTCGCTTTTGAGCCGGCGCTTTTTTTGTGGAAAAGAGAAACAGAGGGGACATAGGAGAATACATCGTACAGGCTGGCGGTGGGTCCTGAAACAGCCGTCCGTAAGAAAATTGTAAGAATTTCCGGAGAGAAATAAGAGAATATGTTAAGGGCAAAGCAAAGAACTCCGCTCCTGTCACTGGTACAATGATCGTACCAGGGCAGGAGTTTTTTGTTTTGGAAAAGAAAAGAGGAAAAGGAGAGAGGTTAATATGTCTCAAAAGAGTTTAGCAATTATTTTCGGCGGCAATTCCAGTGAATATGAGGTGTCTCTGCAGTCGGCTTCCGCCGTATTGCAGCATGTGGATGAGAAAGCATTTGCTGTGATCCCGGTTGGCATCACAAGGGAAGGTGAGTGGTATCACTACACTGGGGATTATGGCAGGATTCCGGAGGACAGCTGGTGGCAGGACGAGGACGAGCTGCGCCCGGTAGCCGTGTCCCAGAATCCATCCACCAGGGGGCTGCTGGAACTGTCAGGCCAGATGTACCGGGCGATTCCGGTGGATCTGGTCTTCCCGGTGCTGCATGGCAGAAATGGAGAGGATGGCACACTGCAGGGGTTATTTGAACTGGCGGGCATACCGGTTGTAGGATGCGGCACGCTGTCCTCTGCGCTTTGCATGGATAAGGAGCGGGCGCATCAGATCGTGCGCCAGGCAGGAATCGAAGTACCCAAGTCCGTCACCTTTCGCCGGGCGGAGATGGGAAATGCCCTGAAGGAGGCAGAGGCACGTCTTTCCTATCCTCTCTTCGTCAAGCCGGTCCGGGCCGGCTCATCCTTTGGGATTACGAAGGTCATGTCTGGATCGGAGCTGGAGCCGGCCATCGCCCTGGCCTTTGAGTATGACGGGCAGGTGATCCTGGAAGAGGCGGTGGAGGGCTTTGAGGTGGGCTGCGCCATTATGGGAGACCACAGGCTTATCGTGGGCAGGGTGGATGAGATTGAGCTCTCAGATGGGTTCTTTGATTATACGGAGAAGTATACGATGAAGACCTCCAGGATCCACATGCCGGCAAGGGTGGATGCCTGGACGGAGAAACGGATCCAGAAAACGGCTCTGGCCATTTATAGGGCTCTCGGGTGTTCGGGCTTTGCCCGGGTGGATATGTTTTATACGCCCATGGGCGGGATTGTGTTCAACGAGGTGAATACGATTCCCGGTTTTACCGCTCACAGCCGTTATCCCAGTATGATGAAGGGGATTGGGCTGTCCTTTGGGGAGATGCTGGAAAAGCTGTTGGGACAATATTGCTGAGTGTGTATAGGTGAGGGGGATTTGAGATGGAACAGACAATTACATTGGAAAGATCTGCCGTCTACCGCGGGGCGCTGATTCTGGTAAACGCGGAACATCCGCTGCGGGAGATGGATGAAAGGGGACTGGCAGCCGTGGACATAAGGTATCCGGATATATTGATCCGGCGGTGCGCCGCTAATGTCCTGCAGCTGATCCTGCGG
This sequence comes from Eubacteriaceae bacterium, assembly GCA_910574015.1. Classification (GTDB taxonomy): domain Bacteria; phylum Bacillota; class Clostridia; order Lachnospirales; family Lachnospiraceae; genus Eubacterium_F. Next base: position 47,266 of record CAJSYQ010000019.1, read on the forward strand.
AAGATTTCAGCGGGAAACGACATCGTTCCGGTGAGCGGATACCGATCGTCACAGGAGCAGGCGGCGATCTTTCGTCATTCGATACAGGAGAACGGAGAAATATTTACCAGGAAATATGTGGCGCTGCCGGATCACAGCGAGCATCAGACCGGGCTGGCCATCGACCTGGGACTGAACAAAGACAACATTGATTTTATCTGCCCGGACTTTCCCTATGAGGGGATCTGTGAAGGATTCCGGAGGGCGGCTCCGATGTATGGGTTCATCCAGCGGTATACCGGGGCTAAGGAAAGGATCACAGGAATCTCCCATGAGCCTTGGCATTTCCGGTATGTTGGTTATCCGCATTCAAGGATTATGGCGGAAAATGGATTTTCCCTGGAGGAATATATTCTTTTCCTGAAGGGGTGCCAGAAGGACCGGAGACTGGTGTGGCGGCAGGATAACGGAGCCGTGACAGAGGTGTACTATGTGCCCGCCGCCGGGGATCTGACAGAGGTGGTGCTGCCGCCGGATGCGGTATACCAGATTTCCGGCAACAACGAGGATGGATTTATAGTCACAGTCTGGAGGAGGTCGTAATGAACCGGGGGAAGGGATATACGGGAATAGAATATTTGAGGATTGTGGCAGCGTTGTTCATCATTGCCATTCATACGTCGCCTCTTTCTTCTGTCAGCAGCACTGGGGATTTTATACTGACACGGGTGGCTGCCCGGTGGGCAGTGCCGTTTTTCTTTATGACGTCGGGGTATTTTCTCATCTCCCGGTATGGCAGGGATGCGGCAGAGCTGATTCGTTTCGTGAAACATACAGTGGTGGTTTATGGGGCGGCAATCCTGCTCTATCTGCCGGTGAATCTTTACAACGGATATTTCGATAGGGAGAATCCAGCCCCGCAGCTTGTGAGGGATCTTATCTTTGACGGAACGATGTATCATCTATGGTATCTCCCGGCCTCTGCCATGGGTGCAGCGATTGCCTGGTATCTGGTCCGGAGGCTGGACTACAGGAAAGCCCTGACTGCAGCTTTCCTGCTCTATCTGGCAGGTCTTTTTGGAGACAGCTATTATGGCATTGTCCAGGGGATTCCTGGGGTGGGCGGGATATACCGGTTTCTGTTCCAGCTCTTTGACCACACGAGAAACGGCCTCTTCTTTGCCCCCGTCTTTTTTGTCCTGGGGGGATGTCTGGCTGACCGGGGAGTCAGGGACCGGTACAGCCGCCGTGTCTGTCTGGAGAACGGCCTGTGTGGGTTTGGCGTCAGTTTTGCCCTTATGCTTGGAGAGGCGCTGCTGTTGAGATTATTCCATGTACAGCGCCATGACAGTATGTATCTGTTCCTTGTGCCATGCGTGTACTTTCTGTTCCGCTCCATTCTGTATTTCCGGGGCAGACGCCCGCGGTACCTGAAAACGCTGTCTCTGCTGGTCTACCTGATCCATCCCATGATGATCGTAGTCCTGCGCCTTGCGGCAAAGGCACTTCGTCTGCAGGGGCTATTGGTGGAGAACAGCATCTTTCACTATCTGGCTGTGTGCCTGCTGTCCGTCGGCACCGGTCTGGCGGCAGTGATCCTTTGGGAGCGCTGGCGGCCCTTGGGTACAGAGCGCCCCGATGGCCGGGACCGGGCCTATACAGAGATCGATCTGGGAAATCTGGAACACAATGCCAGAGTTCTGCAGAAGGCGATGCCCCCGCAGTGCCGGCTGATGGCTGTGGTGAAGGCGGAGGCGTATGGGCATGGCGCCTTTGAGATCGCAGTTCATCTGGACCGGATCGGAGTGAAGGCATTTGCCGCTGCCACCATCGACGAGGGGATCCGGCTGAGGAAATATGGAATCCGGGGGGAGATACTGATCCTTGGATATACAGAGGCCGGACGTGCGGCGGAACTGAAAAAGTACAATCTGATGCAGACTGTCATTGATGCAGACTATGCAGATGCGCTGGAGCGTCAGAAAGTAGAAGTGAAGGTGCACATCAAGATCGATACCGGTATGCACCGGCTGGGAATACCGGCGGCGGAGTGCGGCCGGATAGAGAGGATATTTGCCATGAAATACATTCATGTGTGCGGGCTCTTCACCCATCTTTGCTGCGCCGACCGCCTCACCCCGGAGGACACAGCATTTACCAAAGGGCAGATCGACCGCTTCTATGATCTGCTGGCAGTCCTGCAGGCAGATGGAATCCCGCTCCCTAAGATTCATATCCAGAGCAGCTACGGCCTGCTGAACTACCCGGATCTCAGATGTGATTATGTAAGGGCGGGGATCGCCCTGTACGGCGTCTTGAGCTCGCCCCGGGATAAGACGCTTCTGGAACTGGATCTGCGGCCGGTGCTGTCGCTGAAAAGTAAGGTGGTGTTGATCCGTTCGGTGGGAAAGGGAGAATCCGTGGGCTATGGAAGGGCATTTACGGCGCAGCGGGACAGCCGCATCGCCATAGTTCCGGTGGGCTATGCCGACGGCTTTCCAAGAAATCTGTCCTGCGGACAGGGCTGTGTGGCGGTGGGAGAGCACCGGGTTCCCGTGATCGGACGCATCTGTATGGATCAGCTGGCTGTAGATGTGACAGACGCCAGGGATATTGCGGTGGGAGATACCGTGACCCTGATCGGAGGTAGTGGAGACAATGTCATTCCGGCTCCGGCCGTGGCCTGCGCCGCCGGCAGCATCAGCAATGAACTGTTGAGCAGGCTGGGTGGAAGAATGGGAAGTTCAGTTTTTTTATGATAAACTGTAATATATTGGATAAATTCCGTAGATATAAGGTGTAAGGAGGCATTGGCATTCCTTTTACTTTATAAAGTTCGTGATTTTTTCACAGAAAAGAGGGAAATATGGAAGATCAGCTGATCATCGAAAAATTGAATGAGCGGTCAGAGGATGCGGTCACAGAATTGTATGAAAAATATGGAAGGCTGTGTAAGGGGATATCCCGCCGTATTCTAAATAATGAGCAGGACGTAGAAGAGTGTCTGAATGATGTGCTCTTAGCCGTCTGGAATAAGGTTCCTCCGGAGAATCCCGATCCACTGTCCTCTTATATCTGCAGGATCACAAGGAATATCTCGCTGAACAGGTATCATGCAAATAAGGCGCAGAAACGGAATTCCAGCTACGATCTCGCCCTTGAGGAACTGGAGGGATGTCTGGCTGGAGACAGTTCCGTGGAGGATGAGATCCTGGCAAAGGAGCTGGAACGGGAGGTCAATGATTTCCTGTCTGGGATGAAGAAGACCGATCGGATTATCTTTGTCAGGCGGTATTGGTTTTTGGAATCCATCTCAGAAATTGCGGAAAGTATGGGGTGGAGCAGCAACTATGTGACGGTTCATTTACATAGGAGCAGGAAGAGGCTGGAGAAAGATTTGAAAGGGAAAGGACTGATATTATGAAGAGAGGACTGATCGAACAGATGCTTTCTGGTATGGATGATAAATATATCCAGGAGGCTGTTGAAACGCAGGAAAGGGCAGACGAAGGGAAATCATCCGTTCTCAGAATGCGCAGACTGGCGGCTGCAGCTGCGGCATGTGTCGTGATTCTGGGGGCGGGCGTGTCGGTGGGGGCAGCTACCTCCCATGTGTTCCGGGATTGGGTCCGGAAAAACTTTATGGGGCAGGAGATTACGAAGGTGGAGCTGACAAAGGGGGTGGGAGAAGAGACGGCAGCGGATCTTCCTCTGGATGAAGATGCTCATCTTTCACTGGCGGATAATATGGAGATTTATGGGGAGAGGGAAAGCTTTGTATGTCAGTATCATAGAAAAGGAGAGGAAGAGATTATCGATCAGGTGTATTCCGTACAGGAAAATGGACTGAAAAAAATCGAAATGCGGGATTTTCATGGAAAGTATGACGGAGTCGATTTTTCCTTTCAGTATGCTATTATCAACCGGGAAATCCTTGGCTTTAATTACAGTGGGGACGTCAGTCAGGTATTTCATTATGTTGATGGGGACAATGTTTACGCCGAATTGTGCGAAGTGGATGACGAAACATTTGTGAAAGGGTGTATTGTCCGGCTGGATCTGAGAAAGGGTACGGTGACGAAACTGACAGATAATGATACCATAGGCAATATGATAATGTCTCCCAACGGGAAGACCATTCTTATCAATTACCGGTCGGATGGCTATTGGAGTGCTTTTGATATCGCCAGCCGGACGGAGCAAAAGATAGATGAGATCAATGGGTACGCCCATACAAAAGAGATTGTGTTCCGGGGTGACGATCAGGTCCTTACTCTGGGGGATACCTATAAAAAAGGTGATGTGGAGATGACGGGGACGAAGGTGATCGACCTGAAGACAGGGAAACGGGTGGCATCGTATAAGCAGTGTGGCGATTATGATCCGGAATGGCTGTTTGAACAGAAGAAAGGGAAATTAACGATCCGGAATGTGGACGGCACAACGGCATTTGCCATTGAGACTGAGAAGGACTATCAAGGGTATCCGCATCCCCTGGCCTCCAGAGGAGACTATGTTCTGCTGGGGAACCTGGAAGAGCAGGATCAACCGTTCTATCTCTGCAACCTGTCAGACAGGACTTCTATGAAAATCGATGCCTTTCCCGGTGCCGGGGATGAAATCGGACTGTATCTTGCCTCAAAGGAGGGAAAACTGCTGCTGACAGACGGAAAGGAAGCGTATTTAGTCACAATGAAATAGTATATTGGTACCAGTTTCTGAACCTGTCCATGTGAGGCAGCTGCGTCTATTGCCTTGACAGATCTATGTGAATGTAGTAAGATAAAAACATACCGTTAGTATGTAAGGAGGGAGAGAACGTGGCAAGAAATAAGCATCCAGAGGAGACCATAAACCGGATATTGGATGTTGCATTTCGCTTATTTATGGAAAAGGGATATGACCGCACGTCCATTCAGGATATCATTGATTATCTGGGAGGTCTTAGCAAAGGCGCCATATATCATCACTTTAAGTCAAAGGAAGATATTCTGATGGCAGTGATGGAGCGCATCACTGCGGGTTCAAACCATATGTTCCTGCTGGTACAGGACCGCTCCGATCTGAATGGACGGGAGAAACTGAAAACGATATTTAAGGAATCTGTCAGCCAGCCGGTACAGAACGATATATTCACAGTGGCTCCTGACTTTGATCATAACCCCAGGTTTCTCTCCATGCTGCTTCATGATACGATAGAGGAGGCGGCTCCCAACTATATCCTGCCCATTATCCAGGAAGGGATTGCGGACGGCTCCATCCAGACAGATTATCCGAAGGAACTGGCCGAGCTGGTTCTACTGGTGGCAAATATCTGGATGAATCCCATGATATTCCATAATACGGAAGAAGAGGTCTGTCGCAAATTTATGGTGTTCAGCCAGATGCTGCAGGGCTTTGGCCTGGATATCGTGGATCAGGATATACTGGATAGGATCCGGGAACTCACTTCCATCTATCAAAAAAGAAAATAGTGATCTGCCCTGAAAGATGGGCAGATATATTTGAAAAATAATACATACCGTCGTCCGGTACGAAAAGGAGGAACCTATGAAACAGAAGTTATTTTCAAAAGATTTTACATTGGTAGTGATCGGACAGATCATCTCACTGTTTGGGAATGCCGCGGTGAGATTTGCCCTGCCGCTGTATCTGCTGAATCTCACAGGATCGTCGGCGCTATTTGGAACGGTTACGGCCTGCGCCTTTCTTCCTGCCATCCTGCTTTCCCCCGTGGGAGGCATAATTGCAGACAGGGTGAATAAAAGAAATGTTATGGTAGTCCTTGATTTCTTAACGGCATTGGTGATCCTGATATTTTCGCTGCGGATGGAAGGGGGCAGTCTTGTCCTTCTGCTGACGGTTACGATGATGCTCCTTTATGGTATCGCAGGGGCCTACCAGCCGTCCGTACAGGCAAGCATCCCCGTCCTCGTCCATCAGGAGCAGTTTATGGCAGCGAACTCCGTTATCAATACGATAAGTTCCTTTTCCTCCCTGATGGGGCCTGTCCTCGGCGGCGTTTTATATAGCGCATACGGCCTGAAACCCGTATTATGGATCTGCATGGCGTGCTTTACTGCCTCGGCAGTGATGGAGATATTCATACAGATACCATTCCAGAAGCAGCCCGCCCGGGGGAGTGTATGGAAGACGGCCAGAGCAGATTTTGCCGAGAGCATCCGTTTCATCCGGAAAGAGAAACCCGTCATCGCGAAAGTGGTCCTGGAGGTGTGCGGCATCAACCTGTTTCTATCCGCCATGATCATAGTGGCGCTGCCGTATCTGGTGACAGAGGTATTGGATTTTGGAGCGGATCAGGCCAACAGGCTGTGCGGTTTTGCGGAGGGGGCATTGGCGGCGGGAGGACTGGCAGGAGGTATCTGCGCGGGAGTTTTTGCCGGCCGGCTTTCGATCCGAAGGGCGGGAAATCTTGTGATCGCCTGTGCCCTGTGTGTCCTTCCTGTCAGTGCCGTTCTGCTTCTGTCATCCTCCGGGCTCCTTTGTTATCTCGTACTGGTGGTATGCTGTTTTTTCATAATGGTATTTTCAACGATATTTTCTGTCCAGATGCTGTCCTTTGTCCAGACAGAGACGCCGAAAAATCTTATCGGCAAGGTGATCGCTGTGATCCTCACTGTGACCATGTGCGCGCAGCCTCTGGGGAATGCGCTGTACGGCGTTCTGTTTGAGATCAGTACAGGGTTCGAATTTGCCGTTGTTCTGTTCTCCGGCGTTGTATCCTTGATCATCGCTGGCTATGCCAGAAATATTTTCAAAGCATTCTCTGCCTGAAGGCCCTGGAAGGATAGGCGCGGGACGCAAAAATTCCCTTGGATGTTACAAAACCAGTGCTTTCTTTGGACAGAGATTGGAACATTTGCCGCAGGCGATACATTTGTCATAGTCTATGACCGGCGCTTCGAAATCCTTCTGGCTTAATGCGCCGGCGGGACAGACCTTTACCGCGGGGCATTTGTGGTTTTGCGGGCAGTTTTCTACTACTATTTGAAGCCTTTTTTCCATACTTTACCTCATTTCTGCAAGGTGTACCTGCTAATTGTGCAAACTAAAATGATACATGTTAATTATACTATACAAACCCATGAAATATCAATTCAAATATAATTACAGGAGAAAAATATGGATATGATAAAGATTGTGCTGTCATCGGCAGTTGTTGTGGCATTTATTAACTTAATCTTACAAAACAAATCAAATAAATTGAATTATGTCACCGGGGAACGGGCTAAATGGAGAGAGTGCCTGAAAAGGATCGCGGTGGAGATTGCCAAAGCGGATATTACTACAATTCAGGTGCCCCTGACAGAATTGAAGGTTAATATAAATGGTTATGGGAATTATAGAAATAATCCGGATGTGAAGGAGAAAATGGATGTATTCAGGGATGAACATATCTGGGAGATAATATTTCGTATGGAAGAGGAATGCATCAAAGGCCGGAATCCGGAGAATTTTGAGGAATACAAAGAGAAGTTAATAGACTATATAGGTTTCCTGCTTAAATTTGAGTGGGAGAGGTCTAAAAGTGAAGTAAAATCTGATTATTGTTTTTTGCTTTCTATCGCTCTGGCGCTGGCAGGAATTATTGGTTCCCTGATAAGTTTCAAGTTCAATAACTCTTCTGCAAAAAATGGGAATTTGATTCATCTGGGGCTGGTACTTTTAATTCCATGTTCGATCAGCTGGATTCCGGCGTTGATTGATAAAATAAAGCTTTTTCGAGAGAAAAACTGGTTTAGAAATTTGGGTGCAGTTGTAGCATGGGCTTGCAGCATGTTATTTCTTGGCATTCTTGCTCTGATTTTTTATAAGGAGTTGGGAGATTGGATACTGTTTGTGATATATTCTTTTGTTTTTTCACTATTCAGTGTTATAAATGGGAGAGAACAGCATTTAGATTATTCAAATAAGCTGAACAATTATATGAAACCAGATTGGGTGGTAATTTATTACAGAAAAAGTAGTTTCGGGCTGATGAGAGCAGAGACATATCTGAACCGGATCGGCATTGAATACTATAAGGTGAAAATATCTAAAGATGCGGATGATCTACATAACCTGGCCGAGGCAAAGAATATCGGGAATAAGAAGGTCCGGCGGCTCGTAGATGGGCTGCGGGAGAATGAGGGTTCTGCGTATCATTATATTTGTCAAAATACCCGTCCCCGGACTTATATTATACGATACAAGGACGGAGAGGATATTTATATAACCATTGGCAGAGATAAGAAAACCTGGAAAAAATGGTTTAAAATATAGCGGAAACCCCGCCTTTCTTGCGGTGTGCCGGTTTTTGTGTTATGATGAAAAAAAGAAGGAGGGCTGCAAGATGAGACAACAATTAATGGATTATTCCAGTGCTCAGGAGAAGATCTGTCTAAAGAATGACTACATCGATCCGGCACTTTATGATGACTATAATGTAAATCTTGGCCTGCGTGACCAGAACGGAAAAGGAGTTCTCACGGGGCTTACGAATATTTCAAAGATCATAGGATCCCGGGAGGAGGCAGGAAAGCAGGTGCCCTGCGAGGGGGAGCTGTGGTACAGGGGCTATCCGGTGCAGAGCCTGATCCAGGCTATTGGAAGAGAGAAAATGGGCTTTGAGAGGGTAGCATATCTGCTTCTGATGGGAGAGATGCCGTCGGAGGAGGCGGAGAGGGAATTTTCCGGCTGGATCGGCAGATGCCGCAGACTGCCGACGAATTTTACCAGGGATGTGATAATGAAAGCGCCGACAGAGGATATTATGAATACCATAACAAGGAGCATCCTGACGCTGGCTGCCTATGATCCCAGGGCGAAGGATACCAGTGTGGCCAATTCCCTGTGCCAGAGTATTCAGTTGGTGAGTGAATTCCCCCTTCTGGCGGTATATGCCTACCATGCCTACAACCACTATGAGAAGGGCGGCAGCATGTTTATCCACAATCCGGATCCGGAACTGTCCACGGCAGAGAATCTTCTGCGGATGCTCCGGCCGGATCAGAAATATTCAGACATTGAAGCGAAGGTGCTGGATACGGCGCTGATCCTTCATATGGAACATGGGGGCGGTAACAATTCCACCTTCACAACCAGAGTTGTGACTTCTTCCGGTTCCGACACCTACTCCACCATTGCCGCGGCCATGTCCTCCCTGAAGGGACCGAAACACGGCGGCGCAAATATTAAGGTGTCTGAGATGATGAGTGATATTAGAGAGCACGTTACGGATTACAGCGATAAGGAGAAGCTGCGGGATTATCTGGCCAGGATTTTGGAGAAACAGGCTTTTGATGGCGCCGGCCTTATCTATGGCATGGGACATGCGGTATATTCCCTGTCCGATCCCCGGGAGCGCATCTTTAAGGAATATGTGAAACGCCTCTCGGTGGCCAAGGGCAGAGAGGCGGATATGGTGCTGTATCAGAACGTAGAGGATATCGCTATTGAACTGATCTGCGAGAAAAGGAGGATCTATAAGGGAGTTAGTCCCAACATTGATTTCTACAGCGGGTTTGTATATGACATGCTGGGGATTCCCAAGGAGTTGTATACGGCTATGTTTGCTGTGGCGCGCATTGTGGGATGGAGTGCACACCGGCTGGAGGAGCTGATCTGTATGAATAAGATCATACGGCCGGCATATAAGAGCGTGATGGAAGAGAGAGAAAAAAATGGGGTATGATCATGGATGGAATAGAGAAAAATAATATGTTAGATTTTCTTTTGGAAAGATTCAAAATAGAAAGAGAGAAGTTTGACAGATCTGGTGTGTACGCATATACACAGCGTTTACTTGCCTATAATTCTAATAAAATTGAAGGGAGTACACTTACAGAGGAGCAGACTGCTTCTCTGTTTGATCACGGCACGCTTCCCAAATCAGATGAATATTATAGAGCTAAAGATGTTGAGGAAATGAATGGACACTTTCTCATGTTCAATAAGATGTTGGATACATTGGATGAACCGTTGTCACAGGAGCTGATAAAACGATTCCATTATGAGTTAAAGTCTGGGGTGTTTGAGGATCGTGCCAATGGATATGCGATCGGTGATTATAAGCAGCGTCCTAATATGATTGGTATGTATCAAACGGTAAGACCTGAGAATGTTGCACAAGAAATGTACTTATTAACAGATTGGTATAATGATCAGGAGGTAGACTTTTCCGTATTAGCTGGGTTCCATGCTAGATATGAGAGTATACATCCTTTCCAGGATGGTAACGGCAGGACAGGCAGATTGATTCTTTTTAGGGAGTGTCTAAAGAATGGAATTGTACCAGTTGTGATTGAAGATGCAAATAGAAATGAATATCTGGAAGCTCTGAAAGAGTATAGGGAAGAAAGATCTTTGAATTTGCTGATCAGTCTGTTTGAAAAAGAGCAGCAATTCTATTTTGAAAAGTGTAAGTATTTTATGTAGGGTTTGGATGTTTATGCACACACAGAATCATACATTGGAACAAACTCATCAAATCTATAACAATGCTCAAGCAAACGTATTTCATCATCTCCATCTCAACTGCTTTGCTTACAAATTGATTGATCCAATCAAGCGTGTATGTTCCACGTTCAATATGAATATGTCCATCTATCATTTTTCCCCCTGCACAGATAAGAAAATGTGAATGTGATATATTTATCAGATACCGATGTATTGTCTGAAATGATTCTACCACATATCTACGAATAAATCATCTCATTTTTTATGACTTCCTCCGTCCGGCTGGCTGAAACAGACGGCGGCAAATAAATAGTTGTTGAAAATCCGAATCCATGGTAACATAGGCATAGTAGCTTTTGCATGACAATCCTTGTGGTGCTTATGCAGAATGGAGGAGATCGATGGGAAAGATATATCATGTTGCGAAGAACGGCGATGACCAGGGATGCGGGGACGAGAGGCATCCTTTTCTGACCATACAGAGGGCCGCAGATACCGCTGCCGCGGGGGATACGGTGATCGTTCACGGCGGCGAGTACAGGGAGTGGGTAAGGCCGCAGAACGGAGGGCTGGATGACAGCTGCCGGATCGTGTACCGGGCTGCGGACGGCGAGCAGGTGGTGATCAAGGGCTCCGAACGGATCCGCACATGGGTGCCGGAGGGAGACCAGGTATGGAAGGTCGTTATTGAGAATTCCTTTTTCGGAAACTATAATCCTTATGCCAGAGAGATTTCCGGGGACTGGCTGGTGGATCCGCGGAACTGGGCAGTTCATACAGGAGATGTCTATCTCAATGGGACATCGCTTTTTGAGGCACCGGATCTGGAGGCGGTACGCCGTCCCGTCCGGCGGGAGTACAGCCCCTATGAGACGTGGGAGATGCGCCGGGAGAAGATCTGGAATGCGGAGGATTCCCTGCGGCAGTGGTATTGTGAGGCAGGGGCGGAAACCACCACCATATATGCAAATTTTGGCGGTCTGGATCCCAATGAGGAAGTGGTGGAGATCAATGTCAGGCCCTGTTGCTTTTTTCCTGACAAAAGGGGTCTGCACTATATTACGGTAAGCGGATTCGAGATGGCGCAGGCCGCGACGGACTGGGCGCCGCCCACGGCATATCAGGTGGGGATGCTGGGACCGAACTGGGCCAGAGGATGGGTGATTGAAAACAATATCCTCCACGATTCCAAATGCTCTGCCATCAGTCTTGGAAAAGAGGGATCCACCGGGGATAACGAGTTTACAAAGTATCACAGGAAACCGGGATACCAGTATCAGATGGAGGCGGTGTTCCGGGCGTCGGACATCGGCTGGAGCAGGGAGCAGACGGGTTCCCATATCATTCGGGAAAATGTGATCTATCACTGCGGACAGACTGGCATCGTGGGGCATCTCGGCTGTGTCTTCAGTGAGATCTATGGCAATGAGATTCATCATATTGGCACGAAACATGAGTTTTATGGTCATGAGATTGCCGGGATCAAGCTTCATGCGGCAATCGATGTACAACTGCACGACAATCATATCCATCACTGCAGCCTGGGCATGTGGCTGGACTGGCAGGCCCAGGGCACCCGGGTGAGCCGAAACCTGTTTCATCACAATGACCGGGATTTTATGATAGAGGTGACCCACGGGCCGTATCTGGCAGACAACAATATATTTGCCTCCGAATACAGTATAGTAAACGCAGCCCAGGGCGGGGCCTATGTGCACAATCTTGTAATGGGATTTATTGTGCAGTATCCGGTACTCAACCGTTCCACGCCCTATCATTTCCCACATTCCACGAAGGTTCTTGGAACAGTTCCCACCTATGGCCTAGACGACCGCTGGTATCAGAATATCTTTGTGGGAGGCGGGGAAGAGGGCCGGCATTATGGGACGGATATCTATGAGGGAGCCCCGGCATCCATGGAGGAATACATACAGCGTTACTGGGAGGCGGGTGCGGCAGATATTGAGACCTATGAGAGTATCCGGCAGCCCGCCTACATCGATAATAATGTATACCTGCAGGGAGCTGCGGGATGTACGGGAGAACAGCATGCGTGGTGCGGCGGAGCCGGAGAGTTTATCCGGCTGGCAGAGGAGGGAGATTCCCTGTATCTGGAGGCGGAGCTTGCAGAAGGCGCATTTCAGCTGCCCACGGAACATATTATGACAAAGTGCCTTGGCAGGCCCAGGATCACAGAGGCGGCATATGAGAATCCCGACGGCACGCCAGTAATGATCCACAGGGATCTGATGGGCAGAGAGATGCCGTCAGCCCCGGTACCCGGCCCGCTGCAGGATCTGGTGCCGGGCAGGAACCGGATCCTGCTGAACTAGGAGGAGGTCGATATGACATTAAAGGATTTGCAACCCGGACAGTCCGCCGTGATCGATACGGTTGGCGGGGAAGGAGAGCTGCGGCAGCATTTTCTTGATATGGGGGTGATACCCGGCTCTGAGGTTACCCTGATCAAATATGCTCCTATGGGGGATCCGATGGAACTGCGCATCCATGGATATGAGCTGACCCTGCGGCTGGCGGACGCCGCTCAGATCGGAGTCAGCCTGCTGGAGCTGTCGGCGCAGGAGATTCCGCAGCGGCCAGCAGGGCCCGGGAAAAAGAAGAAGACAGAGCATCCCGGCTTCGGCGAGGGGGGGAGATATCATGTGAGGGCGGATGAACATCCTCTGCCAGAGGGGCAGACGATTTCCTTCGCCCTTGCCGGCAACCAGAACTGTGGGAAGACTACGCTGTTCAACAGCCTCACCGGGGCGAACCAGCATGTAGGGAATTTCCCTGGGGTGACGGTGGACCGCAAGAGCGGGAAGATAAAAGGGGAGGACAGGGCGCAGGTAACGGATCTGCCGGGTATTTATTCCCTCTCACCGTATACAAGCGAAGAGATTGTATCGCGGCAGTTTATTCTGGAGGAGAGGCCGGAGGGGATCATCAATATTGTGGATGCCACCAATATTGAGAGGAATCTGTACCTTACCATGCAGCTGATGGAGTTGGATGTGCCGATGGTACTGGCCCTGAACATGATGGATGAAGTGCGCGGGAACGGCGGCTCGATCCACATCAATGAGATGGAGCAGATGCTGGGGATCCCGGTGGTTCCCATCTCTGCGGCAAAGAATGAGGGAATTGGAGAGCTGATCAGTCATGCCATGCACGTGGCGAAATATCAGGAGCGGCCGGGCCGGCTGGATTTCTGCGATGAAAATGAGAATGGCGGGGCGGTCCACCGGTGCCTGCACGGGATCATGCATCTTATTAAGGATCATGCGGAGAATGCACAGATCCCTTTGCGGTTTGCCGCAACCAAGCTTGTGGAGGGGGACAGCCGGATCCAGGACTCTCTTCAGCTGATGCAGAATGAACAGGAAATGGTAGAACATATTATCTGTCAGATGGAACAGGAGAGGGGGCTGGACAGGGCGGCCGCCGTGGCGGATATGAGATTTGCCTTTATCCGTAAACTGGTGGACCAGTGTGTGGTAAAGCCCAAGGAGAGCCGGGAGCGGGAGCGCAGCCGCAGGATTGACCGGGTACTGACGGGGAAATATACTGCCATTCCGTCCTTTGTTGTCATTATGGCGCTTGTATTCTGGCTGACCTTCAATGTATTCGGCGCATGGATGCAGGAGCTTCTGGAAATACTGATAGAATGGGTTACCGGGCTGATGGATCGTGGTCTGACGGCGTGGAATGTCAACGACGTGCTGCATTCCCTCATTATAGACGGAATTTTCAGCGGCGTGGGGAGTGTGCTGAGCTTTCTTCCTGTCATCGTGACATTATTTTTCTTTCTGTCACTGCTGGAGGACACAGGCTATATGGCCCGGGTTGCCTTTGTGATGGATAAACTTCTGCGAAAGATCGGACTGTCCGGCAGAAGCATTGTGCCGATGCTCATCGGCTTTGGATGTTCGGTGCCGGGGGTGATGGCCAGCCGTACTCTGCCGTCGGCCAGGGACCGCAAGATGACCATAATGCTCATTCCCTTTATGAGTTGTACGGCGAAGCTGCCCATCTATGGTTTCTTTACGGCGGCCTTCTTTCCGGGACAGGCGGGACTGATTATGATACTCCTTTATTTTACCGGAATCGCAGTGGGGATCCTCACCGCTCTGGTGGCGAAGAATACGGCGTTTCGGGGAGAGGCGGTGCCTTTCGTGATGGAGCTTCCCAATTACCGCCTGCCCGGTATGAAAAATGTGGCGCGGCTGCTTTGGGACAAAGCCAGGGACTTTCTCCAGAGGGCGTTTACCGTGATCTTTCTGGCGTCCATTGTGATCTGGTTCCTTCAGACTTTTGATCTGAGACTGAACCGGGTGGCAGATTCCCAGGACAGCATATTGGCGGTTGCCGCTGGCTTTATCGCACCGGTCTTTGCCCCTCTGGGATTCGGGGACTGGCGTATCTCCACTGCTCTGATCTCTGGCTTTATCGCCAAGGAGAGTGTGGTCTCGACCCTCACCGTCCTGTTTGGATCGACGGGGGCACTGATGGCTGTGGTCTCTCCGCTGGCGGCCTTGTCGCTGCTTATTTTCTGCCTTCTGTATACGCCCTGTGTCGCCGCCGTGGCGTCGGTCCGCAGGGAGTTGGGCGGCAGGTGGGCGGCGGGCATCGTGCTTTTGCAATGCGGAATTGCATGGATCTGTGCCCTTCTGGTCCGTCTGGCGGGGCTGGCTCTGGGACTTTGAAGGATTTAGGCATTGCGCTGTTTTTGCCGCCGCCAGAAAAATATTGAGAATTCTGGAAAGTTATGCTATAATGTCAAAAGTAATTTTACTTTATGATATTTCGGGAGGGTAATATGGATATTGTATGTTTGGATTTGGAGGGAGTTCTGGTACCGGAAATCTGGATTGCCTTTGCTGAGGCCAACGGTATCCCTGAGTTGAAAAGGACCACAAGGGACGAACCGGATTATGATAAGCTGATGAACTGGCGTCTTGGTATTCTGCGGGACCATGGTCTTGGACTAAAGGAGATCCAGAAGACCATTGCAGGAATCGATCCCATTCCCGGGGCAAAGGAATTTCTGGATGAACTGCGCTCTCTGACACAGGTGATCATTATCAGCGATACGTTTACCCAGTTTGCGAAACCACTGATGGAGAAGCTGGGATGGCCCACGATTTTCTGCAATTCCCTGGAGGTGGCAGAGGACGGGGAGATTACGGGATACCGGATGCGGGTGGCCGACTCCAAGTATGTTACGGTAAAGGCACTCCAGTCCATCGGCTACGATACGATAGCCAGCGGCGACAGCTATAATGACCTGGGGATGATCCGGGCCAGCAAGGCGGGATTCCTGTTTAAGAGTACGGATAAGATCAAGGCGGACAATCCGGAATACGCTGCCTATGAGGATTATGGTGATTTGCTGGCAGCGATAAAGAAAGTATTAAATTGAGATCCGGAAACCGAATCCGGGTAAGAAAAACAAGAAAAAGGAGATTGGCAGTATGAAGCGGATAATAGCAGTTATTATGATGATGGCGGTTATGGTACTGGGCATTACGGCCTGCGGCAGTAAGAATGATCAGCCCCAGACCACACAGGGGGGCCAGGCCGGCCAGAATGGGGCAGAGACCACGCAGAAGCCTGCGGCAGATAAGGCCGCCAGCGGGAGCGGACTCAGTGAGGAGCTGGCCTCTGTGATTGAGAAGGGAGAGAATCTCACCGGCAAACACCGTGTGAAGATCAAGGTGAAGGATTACGGAACCATTACCGTTAAGCTGGATGCGGACAAGGCACCGATCACCGTAACGAATTTTATCAAACTGGCGGGAGAGGGATTTTATGACGGTCTCACATTCCACCGTGTGATCTCCAGTTTTATGATCCAGGGTGGAGATCCGCTTGGAAACGGCACCGGAGGAGCGGAAGAGAACATTAAGGGAGAGTTCTCCGGCAATGGAGTTGAGAATAACATTAAGCATGTGCGGGGCACGATCTCCATGGCCCGGTCCAGTGATCCGGATAGTGCCAGCTCACAGTTCTTTATTATGCATCAGGACGCGGATTATCTGGACGGACAGTATGCTGCATTTGGGAAAGTGACCAAAGGAATAAAGGTTGTGGATAAGATCTGCGCCGGTACCAAGGTAGAAGACAGCAACGGTACCGTGCAGCCGGAAAACCAGCCGGTGATCGAGAAGGTCACAGTCATCGACTGAGATCACAGGATAATGATATTTGCACAGGAGAGGTCTTCTGAGAGATTATAGACGATACCACTTGTAAGCCCGACGACGGTAGGACGCAGAACCGAGTTTTCTATGTTCTCCACGACCCGGGCTTTTTCTCCGTTGCTGAGCTGGACTGTGGAGTCCACCGGATAGAGGATCACTGTTGCGAGAAAGGCGCGCATCGCCGTGATGTCCAGCTCCTCCGTCATGGACATGATCATCTCAATGGCGTTTCTCTGGGAAAAAGGTTTTTTATAAGGGCGTTCTGTCACCAGGGCGTCATAGACGTCGCAGACGGATAGGATCTTGGCATAATTGATGATCCGGTCGCTTTTGCATCCCATGGGATAACCGGCACCGTTCATCTTCTCATGGTGCTGCAGGACGGCAAGGGAAATCTGTGCAGAAAACTCCTCTTTTTCCTTCAGGATATGGTATCCCAGCTCGGAATGGGTTTTCATAATGGCGAATTCCTCGTCGTTGAGCCGGGCAGGTTTGTTCAGGATCTCAAGGGGAATCTTGGACTTCCCCATATCGTGGAGCAGGCCGGCGACGCCGATGTTGTACACATCCGAGGAGGACATACCCAGCTTCTTGGCGATGATCATGGACATGGTAGCCACATCGACGCTGTGCTTGAAGGTGTATTCATCGCTGGTCTTCAGGGTGCTGATATCTACAGCCAGGGCATCGCTGTCATCAATGGCCTTCATAAGATCTGTGGTGATGCGGTTGGAGGCATCTGAAAACTCCTTGGAGGCGGAATTATTATAGAGATACTGGATTCCTTCGGAAACTCTCTTTTTGACGCTTTCTGAGAGCCGTACCTTGACCGGATCTTCTGTCCGGTTCTTTTCAATATTATGGCGTACGATGGGAGAGAGCTTCTCCTCCTTCTTTACCGGTTCGAGATCTTCCGCTCCCTCGCTTATGTATACACCGTGGATGCCGCGTTTCCGAATCCCCTCAATGACATAATTATCCAGAATCGTACCTCTTGCCACCAGTGTGCGGTCCAGACGGTCTTTGATGTTCTGGTCAATCCGCATACCCTCTTTTAGTGCGCTCGTCCGCACAAAATATCGTTTTATCACAATATCCTTCCCCCTGACGGTTCCGCCCGATAAGTAAACCCATAGCTACCTTTAGTATACCGCATTTCTGCCGGATTTCCAACTATTATTTTGAAAATGCCGGTATGACCATGCCTTTGAATTGATAACTGAAAATAATTCACTTCTAAAATGAATTGATATATTCTTTTTCGCTTTACATTTCCCGCCTCTGCGATATAATAAATGTTGCTGATATTTTTTATAAAAAGCCTGCTAATAAAAAGTCAAGTGTTTTTTTGAAAAAATAGAAAGAAATTTTGTTTTGACTTTTGGGTATAACTTTTAAACCGCCCAGTAGCCGGTTTTTAAAAATCTGTATTGGGG
>CAJSYQ010000020.1 GCA_910574015.1 Eubacteriaceae bacterium
TCTGTCGTACAGGATCACTTTCTTTCGTATTTTTTTGTTTGCAAACTTATTATACATCAGAAAGTCCTGTATGACATTTTTTTATGGAAAAGTTGTAAAGTGGTGAAGGATAAATTAAAATGAAAAATATATCTTTTACATTTTTTACTATTATGCTCTGTTTTGATATTTGTATACCATTATCCGTTGCGGCAAATATAAAGATTTCTACACCAACCAAAGTTCGAGTCCGTAGCAGTGAATCAAAAAAGCTGAAAGTCACATGGAAGAAAGTAAAAAAAGCAGACGGATACCAAATTTACGAATACAAAAAAAGCAATAAGAAGTTTAAAAAAGTAGCGGATGTGGACGGTAAAACGAGATCATGGAAAAGTCAGAATACGAAAAAAGTACATACCTATAAAGTACGTGCCTATAAAAAATCAGGAAAAAGGAGAGTATACAGCAAATTCAGTTATACGGTCAGCGCCAAGCCTTATAAGAAAGATGCGAAACAGGTCAATGCCGGAAGGCTGCGGTTTAAAGAAGATGTCCTGGATCTGTCGGTCCACCAATGCCTGACACCAACGTTGAAAGTGAAGGCGACCCGTTATGCGGTGAATAGCAGGGCACAGATTTATGACAGTACAATACGCTGGTTTTCCAGTGATGAAACCATCGGCAGAGTGGATAAAAACGGCGCCATCACGACGCAGGGGAAGGAGGGGATCTGCAAAATCTATGCCAGAGCCCATAACGGAAATGTCACCTGGATCAAAGTGTATGCCGAGGACTACGCCACAAATGTAAAATTTGAAAATGTACCAGCAATGCTCGATGATATGCAGAACCTGATCAACAATTACCAGACAGACATAGAACAGATAGCGGCTTATTTTGAAAAAAATCAGGCAGAACATCCAAATAAGAACCAGGAAATGATATTTATGTTAAGTGATGACAGGAAAGAAGTTGTGGGGATTGTTGAAAAGGGAGAGGCAATTTATTATATAGACGTAGAAGATATAATGCTGAGGGTATTGAAATCTTTTCCAGGTGATATGGAAATTATTGTTATTGATGGAGTAGTTCGTTTTAGATTGAATGGTGGCGGAGCACAATATGTTGAATTGAATTATATTTTTAATCAATTAGCTGAATATGAAGAAAATCGCTATCATTTTACCGCAGCTGACCGTTGGATTTATCATTATACTGGATTTCCAACATAAAACATATAAGAGGATTATGTAATGAAAAAAATATTACCAGTAATCATAGATGATTTTAGGACAGACAAACTATTATATGGAACCTATAAAAAAGAGATATTGTTTATATTTTACACAATGCTATTTTTTTTAATCGTTTATATGCCATTAACTGCCCAGACAAAAACAAAAATTAATACACCAACTAAAGTGCGTGTCCGCAGCAGTGAATCAAAAAAGCTGAAAGTCACATGGAAGAAAGTAAAAAAAGCAGACGGCTACCAAATTTACGAATACAAAAAGAGCAATAAGAAGTTTAAAAAAGTAGCGGATGTGGACGGTAAAACGAGATCATGGAAAAGCGGGAATACGAAAAAAGTACATACCTATAAGGTACATGCTTATAAAAAATCAGGAAAAAGGAAAGTTTACAGCAAATTCAGTTATACGGTCAGCGCCAGGCCCTATAAGAGAAATGCGATACAGGTCAATGCCGGAAGGCTGCGGTTTAAAGAAGATGTCCTTGATCTGTCGGTCCACCAATGCCTGACACCGACGCTGAAAATAAAAGCAACCCGATATGCCACAAACAGCAGGGCGCAGATCTATGACAGTACAATACGCTGGTTTTCCAGTGATGAAACCATCGCCAGAGTGGATAAAAACGGCGCCATCACGACGCAGGGGAAGGAGGGGAGCTGTAAAATCTATGCCAGAGCCCATAACGGAAATGTCACCTGGATAAAGGTGTATGCCGAGGACTATGCCACAAATGTAAAATTTCGAAATGTGCAGGCAATGCTTGATGACATGCAGAACCTGATTTACAACTATCAGAAAGAGATAGAGCAGATTGCCGCTTATTTTGAAAAAAATAAGGCAGAGCATCCAAAAGAAAACCAGAAGATGTTTTTTTCATTAAATGATGAACGGACAAAAGTATTAGGAACTGTTACAAGTGGGAGTGAAATATACTATAAAGAAATTGAAGAAATAATGTTGCGGGTGTTACAATCATTTTTAGGAGATATGGAAATAAACGTAACAAATAATGTAGTTGGTTTTAAATTGTGTGGAACCAATTCACAATATGTTGAACTGAAATATATATTTTATAGTATTGTTGGTTTTGAGGAGATTCAAAATCACTTTTTAACAGCGGAGCGTTGGACCTATCATTATAGAGAATTTTATACTTAAATTGTATGTAAAGAAAGATGAGATAAAATGAAAAAAGTAATAATAGTTCTATTTTATAAAATGCTACTTTCATTTTTTGTTTTTTTACCATTATCTATTCAGGCAGAAACAAAGATTTCTATTCCAACCAAAGTGCGTGTCCGCAGCAGTGAATCAAAAAAGCTGAAAGTAACATGGAAGAAAGTAAAAAAAGCAGACGGATACCAGATTTACGAATACAAAAAGAGTAATAACAAGTATAAAAAAGTAGCAGATGTGAGTGTTAAGACTAGATCATGGAAAAGCGGGAATACGAAAAAAGTACATACCTATAAGGTACGTGCCTATAAAACATCAGGAAAAAGGAGAGTATACAGCAAATTCAGCTATACGGTCAGCGCCAAGCCTTATAAGAAAGATGCGAAACAGGTCAATGCCGGAAGGCTGCGGTTTAAAGAAGATGTCCTGGATCTGTCGGTCCACCAATGCCTGACACCAACGTTGAAAGTGAAGGCGACCCGTTATGCGGCGAATAGCAGGGCACAGATTTATGACAGTACAATACGCTGGTACTCCAGTGATGAAACGATAGCGAAAGTGGACCGAAATGGTGCGATCACGACACAGGGAAAAGAGGGGAGCTGTAAAATCTATGCCAGAGCGCATAACGGAAATGTCACCTGGATCAAAGTGTATGCCGAGGACTACGCCACAAATGTAAAATTTGAAAATGTACCAGCAATGCTCGATGATATGCAGAACCTGATCAACAATTACCAGACAGACATAGAACAGATAGCGGCTTATTTTGAAAAAAATCAGGCAGAACATCCAAATAAGAACCAGGAAATGATATTTATGTTAAGTGATGACAGGAAAGAAGTTGTGGGGATTGTTGAAAAGGGAGAGGCAATTTATTATATAGACGTAGAAGATATCATGCTGAGGGTATTGAAATCTTTTCCAGGTGATATGGAGATCATTGTTATTGATGGAGTAGTCCGTTTTCGACTAAGGGGACATGGATCACAATACGTTGATTTAAATTATATATTTAATCAATTAGTTGATTTTAGAGAGCATAGCTATCATTTTATAACAGCAGACCGGTGGATATACTATTATACTGGATTACCAACATAAAGTTTGGTTAAGTATAAATGGAGCATAGCAAAAAAAGGATTAAATACTATCAAGAAAATAATCCCCGTTAAATTTTATCGAAAAGGTGGAAAGTCCCTAAAAGTACTACAAGAGGAAAGATGTATTTTTCTTGACACCATATACTATATTATGTATACTTAATATCATAAAGATTTAGGAGGATCGTGCATGTTAATTGTGGATGTAATGGAGAAAATTGCAAAATAAATATTGCAGAGGGTAAGACGAACCAGGAATGATTTTATATTCGATGTATTAGTTACAAAGGTGTGATAGAGCTTTGTAGCTTATTGAAGCTTACCCTTGTGTTGATAACATTTTGTTATTGACGTTTTCGCCTTACATTTGCTTATAATTGTGGAAAATATTTTGAAGATAGTCATTCATAGTTAGATGTATTTTTCTAATATGACGATTTTTGGACCATGGTATTATATGCTTACAGGCAGCCATGGTCTTTTTATATGTATAAAGATAGACTGGGACATTATATCAGTGCCAGTTCATAAAGGAGATGTGGATCATGAATATTGAAAATCAAATTGAGTTTCATAAGGTAAAAGAAATTTGGAGCAATCTGGCAATTACAAAAGGAGCGAAGGAGAAGATTCAAAATATTTCGGTCTGTCTTTCTGAAAATGAATTGAGAAAGCTGCTTCGGGATACTACAGAAAGTAGAAAAATGCTTGATCAGTATGGCATGCCTCCCCTTCCGGATGTAAGAGAGACCAGAGAGATACTGAAAGCTTTGGAAAAGGGACAATGTCTTACTCCATTCCAGCTGGAGAGAGTGGAACGGGTGCTGGCGGCCATACATCGCCTGAAGGCATATTTAAGGAGAGGGCTGGCTGCCGGAAATTCTATTGCCTGGTATCATGAAGACTTGGAAGAAATGGAGGAGCTGCGTGAGGAGATCTGTCAGAAGATCCGGGGTGAGGCAGTGGATGATTTTGCATCCAAAGAATTGCAGCAGATTCGCCGGCAGATTGTGAAATGTGAAGAACAGATGAGGCAGAAGGCTGATCAGATTATGCGTTCACATAAGGAATACATGGCAGACCAGTATTCAACCCAGAGAAATGGCAGATTGTGCATTCCGGTCAGAAAAGAATATAAGCTAAAAATACCAGGAAGTGTCATTGACAAGTCGGCTACCGGCAGCACGTTTTTTATCGAGCCGGCAAGTGTGGCAAAATGTTATGAAGAGCTGCAGATCCATCGGATCAATGAGGAAAATGAGGTATATCAGATTCTGTATGCGCTGACGGCCCTGGTGGCAGAATCATCGGAAGGCTTAAGAGAAGATATGGAAGTGATAGAAAAACTGGATTTCATATTTTCCAAAGGGAAATTAAGTGCTGATCTGGATGCCTCAGAGCCGTGCATAAATACAGAGAGAAGGATTGTCTTAAAAGACGCCAGACATCCGCTGATGGATCGCAGGATCAATGTACCTCTTCAGTTTGAGACAGGGAACGATGTAAGAGGGATTGTGATTACCGGACCTAATACGGGTGGGAAGACCGTTGCTATCAAAACGGTGATGCTGAATTGTATCATGGCGCAGTGCGGTCTGCATGTCACATGCAGGGAGGCAGACATTTGTATGAACAGCTCCTATCTCTGTGATATCGGTGACGGACAAAATCTGACAGAGAATTTGTCTACGTTTTCAGCGCATATTAAAAATGTTCTGGAAATACTTCAGGAGATTGACCATGACAGCCTGGTAGTTCTGGACGAGCTGGGCTCCGGCACCGATCCGGCAGAGGGAATGGGAATTGCTGTTGCTACACTGGAAGAATTGAAAAAGAGCGGCTGTCTTTTTGTGGTGACCACCCACTATCCGGAAATAAAGGAGTATGCCGGGAGATCGGAACATATATTGAATGCCAGAATGACTTTCGACAAAGAGACGCTTTCGCCCACCTATCAGCTGGTGATCGGAGAGGCGGGCGAGAGCTGTGCCTTCCATATTGCCAGGAGACTTGGGATGCCGGAAGAAATGCTGAGAGCGGCGGCCCGTGCCGCTTATGGAGAAGATATATACCGGGGTGATACTTTTCTGGAAAATCGGAAACCAGGAGGGAGTGTCAGGGGAAGCCGGATACAGAAGACCAAAAAGCAGGGAAGAAAACAAGAGCTCTGTACCAAGTATAACCGTGGGGACAGCGTAATGGTTTTACCAGACAAAAAAATAGGGATCGTGTGCGAACCGGTCAACGAAAAAGGGGTTCTCCGGGTACAGCTGCCGGATAAAAAAATCTGGATCAATCACAAGAGGGTGAGATTACATGTGCCGGCAGCACAACTCTATCCGGAGGAGTATGATCTCTCTATTGTATTTGATTCGGTAGAACAGCGTAAATACCGTCATGAAATGGAGAGGAAGTATACGGATAAGACGATAGAGTATAAAGAGGATTAAAATTAATTAGGTAAATTAGAAAACCCCCGTGACCAGGGAGCGCATAGTCACGGGGGTTAAATATAGTCTTTCAGGCTGTGTTGTACAGCCGCACCTTATTCTACAGTTACACTTTTTGCCAGATTCCTTGGCTGATCCACGTTGAGTCCTTTTTCCACAGCGACATAATAAGCAAGGTACTGCAGAATGACGACACTGACAAATGGTGTGAAAAGTGGATCTGTTTCCGGGAGCACGACCTGGTGGTCGCACAGGGCGGCGTCGACAGAGGCATCTGGTCCCGTGACAAGGATCACTTTGGCGCCGCGGGAGCGGACCTCCTGCACATTGGAAATCATCTTGGCGAAGACATCCGGCTGTGTCGCCACAGCGATGACAGGGACATTATCGGTGATAAGGGAGATGGTGCCATGCTTCAATTCCCCGGCGGCATATGCCTCCGAGTGGATATAGCTGATCTCCTTTAATTTTAGGGAGCCCTCACAGGAGAGGGCGTAGTCCAGTCCTCTGCCAAGGAAAAAGATATCATTATTTCCGGCAATCCGTTTTGCTATATTTTCCAGCTGGCTGTCATAACCGAGAGCTTCGTCTACCTTATTTACGGTATCCATCAGCTTTGTCATAAATTCGGATGCTTCGGCCGCTGTGATTTTCTTATTGACAAGGGCAAGGCGGAAAGCGATCAGATACATAACCGAGAGCTGTACACTATACGCCTTTGTGCTGGCGACAGCAATCTCAGGGCCCGCATGGGTATAGAGGACGTAATCACTTTCCCTGGCGATGGAGGATCCCTTTACGTTCACGACGGAGAGAGTCTTGGCTCCCCGTTCTTTGGCCAGCCGCAGGGCAGCGAGGGTATCGGCTGTTTCACCGGACTGGGATATCGTGATGAAAAGAGTGTGGTCATCCATAATGGGATCCTGATAACGGAACTCTGAGGCAATCTCCACAGTGACAGGGACGCGGCAGAGACGTTCGATCATATTTCTTCCGATAAGTCCGGCATGCATTGCTGTGCCGCAGGCTGTGATCAAAATCCGGTCAATATTTTCAAATATGTCATCCCCTACCTCATCGGCGCGAAAATCCGGCAGTCCATCCACCATACGCGGACGTATGGTATTCAGCAGTGCCGTGGGCTGGTCGTGGATCTCCTTCATCATAAAGTAGTCATAACCGCCTTTTTTTGCAGCTGCCATATCCCAGCCGATATGGTGGATATGGGGGCTGTAAATTTCACCGGTCTCATCCTTTACGATAATCTCGTCCTTTGTCATCTTTGCGATGTGGCCTTCTTTTAATACAAAATAGTGCTTCGTATGGCTGACCAGTGCTACCATGTCAGAGGCCACCAGCGAGCCTTTGTCTGTATGGGCGGCAACCAGCGGACTGCCGTTGCGTACTGCATAGATTGTTTCAGGAATATCTGAGAACATAATGCAGAAGCCATAAGCGCCCTCCAGCTTGGAAGCTGCCATGCGGATGGCTGCTTCCGGATCGCCTTTATAGCAGTCGTCGATCACCATGGCAGCGATCTCTGAGTCAGTCTGGGAAACCGGTTTCTTTCCTTTATCTTCCAGTTCATCCTGAAGTTCTTTATAATTTTCAATAATACCATTGTGGATCAGTGTAACCCGTCCTGCCGTATGAGGATGGGAATTGGTATCGGAAACACCACCATGGGTGGCCCATCGGGTATGGCCTATGCCACAGGTCGCTTCATCGCTGCCAGATGCCAAAACTTTATCCCTCAGACAGGAAACCTTTCCGACCGTTTTGATCGTTCTTATTTCATGATCGGCAAAGAAAGAAATGCCGGCACTGTCATAGCCCCGGTATTCCAAAGTCTGCAATCCATTGATCAGGGTTTTCTTTGCGTTCTCCTGTCCAACACATCCAATAATTCCGCACATAATGAAATCTCCTTTATATATGATATTAAAATACTTTGATGGTCAGACTTTTGTATCTCCGTTGCCGAAGGCTTTGTATCTGACCTGCGCATTTCAATATGCGGGAGAGCATCCGCCGAATTTTCGATCCATATCTCAAAGGATATGATGTGAAGGATATATTCACATTCTCTCCACCTCGTTAACCGCTGGGGGGACTCCGCGGTCTGGCGCTAATTTTATCACAATCTATTGTGAAAGCATTTCTGCTGACCGTATATCCGGTATTCCTTTCTATATCCTATGAAATCGTAGCATTTCCTGTGATTAAAGTCAAGTTAAAATGATTATTGGGAAAAAAGTGCAAAATCATTCAAATAATATAGCTTGTTTCGGAAAAATGTGCTATACTGTAAACAATACTTTGTGGATCATATAGAGCATTTTTAGTAACTGTAAACTGGTTTTGTACCGCGAAGCTGGCGGGAAGTTAAGGCTATTTTATGTAGCAATCTGGTGTCAGAAAAGCTTATGTGGATATGAAAAAGAAATTTTTACCTCTACTGTTAATCGCAGCCTTGGCCTTAAGCGGCTGTACGGCTGGAACGAAGGATTCCTATTCAACAAAAGTAAAGACTAGCGAGGAGCAGATTCTTTCGTCCACACAGTTTAGTTCAGGAGACGTAGTGAAGGATGTTGGAGGAGCATCAAAAGATAATAAGGAGAAAAAGGATACGGATTCCAATGCTGCCCCGGATGCTTCGGGAGAGGCTCCGAATGTATGGTTTATTAATAATGCTAACGGTATTGGATGGTCGGCGGCTCTGACTACGAGTATGAATGAAACCTTTGATACGGATGCTTATGATTATACCTTTGTGGACGGGCAGGGGAAATTCGAGGTTCAGATTGAAGCGATGAACAATGCCATTGCAGATAAGGCCGATGTGATCTGTCTTGACCCAATCCAGGAGGATGGCTTTGACGATGTCTTAAAGGCGGCAAAGGAAGCCGGCTGTAAGGTATTTCTTGTAGACCGAAAGGTGTCAGCAGATGAGAGCCTTTATGAGGGGTGGCTCGGTTCCAACTTTGACCTTGAAGGTGAAAATGCAGGAAAATGGCTGGTAAAACAGGCAAAGGGAAAGAAGATGAATATTGTGGTACTTCAGGGCGGGAAGGGAGCTTCTGCCCAGATTGGGCGCCATGACGGGTTCAACAGAATTATTAAGAAGAACAAGAATTTCAAGATCCTTGCTGAGGAGATAGCAGATTTTGATAAAGCAAAGGCGAAGACCCTGATGGCAAAGTATCTGAAAAAATATGGAAATAAAATCGATGTGATCGTGACCCACAATGATACGATGTGTTATGGAGTAATAGAGACTTTGAAGGAAAAAAATATCGATCCGAACAAATACATAATCATTTCTTTTGACGGAGAGGCAGAGGTATTTAAGCTGATGGTGGATAATGCAAAAGTCGATCTGTGTGTGGAATGTAATCCTCTTCTTGGTCCGGCTACTGAAAAATTAGTTGCAAAAATGGTTGCCGGTGAGAAAATAGACAAAACGAATTATGTAGACGAGGGTGTATTTACGGCAGATATGGCGGCAAAGGAGCTTCCAAACCGTCAGTATTAAACAGAAAATGCCTGCGGGAGCAGGCATCACCAGACATGAAAGTAGGTGTATTGATTGCGAAATAAAAAGAATATCGCGGATTCTGAAAGGAAGGCCGGAAAAATATCTTTTACTTTCCTGAATCCTGTAAAAAGTGTAATTGCCCGGGGGTATTATACGGCACTGCTGTCTATTATTGTTATACTGATTGCCTCTTATCTGACTACGATTCCCGGCGCAAGAAGCTCCCTGTCAGACCAGGCGGAAAATAATATGCTGGATCTGTCCCAGTCATACATAAAGATTTTGGAAGCCAGGATCAGTGCCATCAACAATACAGCAGAATATATGAACACAGATGGTGATTTCTACAGCTGTTTGATACAGGGTGGTGAGCCCTCCCTGATCACGGCGAATCTGAAATCCTTTATCAAAGATAATCCAAGCTATCTGTCAGCTGCTGTGTATGACAAGGATGGCAAATTTGTCACGGCTTCGGAGGATGGTTATTCCCAGGACAGCAATCCATATTATGTAAATGCTGCTTTATCCATGCGCCAGCCGATGCAGAGTGACTATCTTAAGGCGGGTGATGAGCACTGCATTGTTTGTGCCGTGCCATTGATCAATGCGAACACTCTATTTGGCTGTGTCGCCATCACGGTTCCCGTGGAGAGCTTTACCTCTGAGCTTGCTTCTGTTAAACTGCAGAATACGGAATCTAGCTTTGCCTACCTGATCACTCCGCTGGGGTACATTATATATCATCCAGACATGGAATATATTGGTCAGATTACGGGAGAAGAGATCATACGTGATCAGATCACCCAGGGCAATGTAGTATCGGCAGTGGTTCACTTTGATTATGAGGGAGAGAAAATAGCGGGTCTGGCAACCTCCACAACAAACGGCTGGACCTTGATCATACAGGCGGACAAGAGCGAGCTTCTGGAACCTGTCAATGATACCGCGGTAAAATCCATAGTTATCTGCATACTTATTGCCATAGTTGTGTCGATCTTTGCGTATCTTGCCATATACGTGTTCCTGCGTCCGATCGCCCAGATGACGAAGGAGATCACGAGCATTTCCTCTCTGGACTTCCGATCGACAAAAGCCATTGATAAGCTCACCAGGGAACAGACGGAGATCGGCACGATGGCAAGAGAGATTAAAAAGATGCATGGCAGCATCAAGAACGTAATCAGCGATCTGGATGAGGTCACAGAAAAAATCAGTTCGGGAAGTACTGCGCTTGGTGAGATCGCCGCCAGCCTTACCGATTGCTCCTCTGAAAATTCTGCGGTATCGGAGGAACTGGCAGCCGGTGTAGAACAGACTACAAATACGGTGAACGCCATTAAGGGTGAGGTTGATACCATTAAGAGCCGGACGGTGGAAATCAACAGACAGTCAAATGATACCATTCAGCTTTCGGATGCGATCATGGAACGTGCCACCAGCGCCAGACAGTCGGCAGCACATTCTGCCGATACGACGCGCAATATGTACAGCATGGTGAGCGTAGAAGCTCGTGCTGCGTTAGAGCAGTCTAAGGCGGTATCAAAGATCAATGATCTGACGAAAAATATTCTTGATATTGCCGAACAGACCTCCCTTCTTGCACTAAATGCCAATATAGAGGCGGCAAAATCCGGTAAATATGGAAAGGGCTTTGCCGTTGTGGCAAAAGAGATCAGTAAGCTTGCCGAACAATCATCCGATACGGCAAACAATATCAGTACTATTATTACGGAAGTGACTGCGGCTGTAAATAATATTGATTCCTGTCTGACAAAGACCCTTGAATTTATGGATGTATCGGTTATGAAAGATTATGACAGCTTCACCGAGATCAGCAATACTTATCATGAGGACGCCAGATCCTTCCAGTCCACTCTGGAGGAGATCACGCATTCCCTTAAGAGTCTGGAACTGGCGACAAATGATATTGCCATGGCGATTACGGGAATGACAGAAACCATCAATGAATCTTCGGATGGCATTGTGACCATTGCCAACAGGTCAGGTGAGGTTGTGAATTTATCTGACAATACGTATAATCAGGTGAAGTTAAATGGTGAGATGGCTGATACCTTACAGGGGATCGTGGATAAATTTAAACTGTAGATTCCTTCAACGGCACGAATTTAAACACGCCATAGGTACATTGTTAGGACTCTCCCATATCTGCATCGTATATTGAATGCGGATATGGGAGTTTTTATCTTTTCATCTTTCCATTGTCATGCTATAATCAGGTGAGGAGCAGTGAGATGCTTAGGAATTGGATGCCATTGGAAAATAGCAGAAATAGAGAGGAAAATGGAGATGAGCAATTTTCGGGTAGAACTCAAAAAGGTAGTAGATGATTCTTATGATGTACAGATTGGCAGGGATTTAATTTCCGACCTTGTGGCGGATTTAAAAAATGGTCTGGCAGGAGGAATTAGTAAATTTGCCGTTATCACAGATTCCACAGTGGAACCGCTCTATGGTATCCCGGTGCATACGGCCCTGCGGGAGGCGGGCTATGCTGCAGATCT
The DNA here is from genome assembly GCA_910574015.1 of Eubacteriaceae bacterium. Lineage (GTDB taxonomy): Bacteria > Bacillota > Clostridia > Lachnospirales > Lachnospiraceae > Eubacterium_F. The sequence goes on from CAJSYQ010000020.1 coordinate 12,022, forward strand.
TTTTGTATTTCCAGCGGGGGAGAAGAGTAAAGTCCGTGCTACTAAGGAGATGCTGGAGGATGCCATGCTGGCGAAGGAATACCGCCGGGACTGCTGTGTCATCGCGGTGGGAGGGGGCGTGGTAACCGATCTTGCAGGGTTCCTTGCCGGCACATTCGGGCGCGGCGTGCCATTTATCAATTATGCCACAACCCTTCTTTCTGCGGCAGATGCTTCGATTGGTGGTAAAACAGCGGTGGACACAGAGCTTGCCACCAATCTGATCGGACTGATCTATCAGCCGCTCAAGGTGTATGTGGATATTGATACATGGAAGACGCTGCCGGAGAAGCAATTGGTGAACGGCCTGGCGGAGACAATAAAACATGCCTGTCTTGCCGATCGGGAATTATTTCAGTATCTGGAGGAACACAGTCAGGACATCCTTGCCTGTGACCCGGCGGCATGTACGTATATATCAGAACATAACTGTGAGGTTAAATATAAAGTTGTGATGAAGGATGAAAAGGAAAAAAATCTGCGGGAGATTCTGAATCTGGGACATACCGTAGGGCGTGCCATCGAGACCGTTAGTCAGTACAGGCTTCTGCATGGTGAGGCAGTCGCCATCGGTATGGCGGCACAGACCCTATTGGGGTGCAAATGCGGTTATCTGACAAAAGAGGAATGCCACCGGGTTATAAGTCTGATGGAAAAGACAGGTCTTCCTGTGGCAGTTCCAGAGTATATTGACAGGGAGAGTCTTGTGCGGAAGCTGTATACTGACAAGAAGGTAAGGGATGGGAAACTGCGTTTTGTATTCCAAAAGGGAATAGGAGACGTAATGACATTTGGTGAGGAAGTGTATGCAAGAGAGGTGCCGGAGGATGAGATCCGGGCAATTATAAAGACTATGTGAAGGAGGGATGCGGGAATATGCTATTGGCAATTATTATTATGGCTGCTGCTATGATCCTTATCTTGATTTTTATTGTCTGTTACAATAAACTTGTACGACAAAAAATAATGGTTGAAGAAGCTTTTTCTACTATGGATGTATATCTTCGAAAGAGATTTGATCTGATTCCTAATCTGGTGGAGACCGTGAAGGAGTACGCGAGACACGAAGAGGCCGCATTATCTCAAATAACTTCCCTTAGAAACCGGAGTTACAGTAATATGTCTGCGGAGGAGAAGCTTGCTAATAGTGAGGCGATCTCTCAGGTTGTTCCTAAAGTTATGGCGCTGGCGGAGAGTTACCCTGATCTGAAGGCAAACCATAATTTTATGGAGCTGGGTGCACAGCTGGAAAAAGTAGAAAATGATATAGCGAATGCGAGAAAGTATTATAACGGTGCGGTAAAGAAATATAATACGACAGTGCAGACAATTCCTGCTAATATTGTTGCAGGGCTGTTTCATTTTCAGAATAAACCAATGTTTCAAGTGGACAGTGAGCAGGAAAGGAACAATGTGCAGGTGAAATTTTAATGAAAAGATTAATTCAGATTTTTGTATTCTCACTTTTGATTGCTTTTTCAACAGCCCCTTCCGTCAATGCTGGTGTGGGTGATTTTACCATTGAAGGCTATCATGTGGATATAAAGGTGACGGCGCAGAACACCTACCGGATTCAGGAGACAATTCAAGTGAATTTTCCTGGACAGAGACATGGTATCTACCGTGATATCCCACTGGTGAATACAGTCCGGCGCAAGGATGGGAGCAGTGACAGGATCGTTGCCAGGATTGAGAATATCCGGTGTGAGGAAAAATATTCCACCTCCCGGGAGGGGGACAGCTGCCGGATTCAGATTGGAGACAAGGATGTCAGGATCACAGGAGATAAGGAATATCGCATTTCCTACGACTATGTTATGGGGAATGATGTGCTGAAGGAGAAGGATGAATTTTATTTTAATGTGATTGGGATGAATTGGGAGACGATCATAAAAAATGTGACCTTCTCCATTGAGATGCCAAAGGAGTTTGATGTGGGGCAGCTCGGTATGTCTTGGGGCAGATATGGTTCTGACCAGTATGAGGGATTGTTTTATACCTTGGAGGGAAACACGATTCACGGGCAGCTTTCCCATGACATTATTCTTAGAGCAGGACAGGGTGTGACAGTCCGTATTCTTCTGCCGGAGGGGTATTTTGAACGGGCAGAGACAGTACCGTGGGCAGCGTTTGGTGCGATTTTCTACAGCTTTCTGGCAATGGGCCTGGCACTGCTTCTCTGGTATCTGTACGGACGGGATGATCCTGTGGTGGAGACAGTGGAATTTCACGCGCCGGATGGCCTGAACAGTGTAGATCTTGCTTTTACCTATCACGGCATGCTGAGCACCACGGATGTGACTTCCCTGATCGTATATCTGGCACAGAAGGGATATATTGAGATTCAGGAGGGGACGGACAGGAGAAAGAAAGAATTTACGCTGGTCCGGAAAAAACCATACGATGGCACAGATCCGGTGGAACGCGTCTTTATGGAGGGATTATTCCGTTCTGGAAATACCGTGGGCAGAAAAGATCTGGAAAATAAATTTTATAAGACGGTAAATCAAATTGTATCTATGGTGGACAATAAGAAGAACCGGCAGAAGATTTTTTATGCCAATTCCATCAATAAGGGCTGGATTTTATGGATCCTTGCCCTTGCTGGTTTTCTGCTTGCCGGCTTCCTGCCGGTATATCGGTACGAATACAGCTTTCTTTATGGCATCGTTGCCTCAGGTGGAATTGGGTTTCTCTTTACCCTTGCCTTTTCCGCTCTGTTCACACCGGGAAAAATGGTGGGGAGGATTGCACTTTTTGTGATACTCTTTGTGCCGGGAATCATAACGGGTGTAATGTTTCTCTATGAACCGCTTCTGTTTGCTGGAGTCTGGTATCCGGTATCTTATGTTCTCGCCATAGCGGCCAGCGGGGTAATTATGTTTTTTGGCGCTTATATGTCCAAACGGACAGAATATGGCAGTGTAATGCTGGGACGGATCCAGGGCTTTAAAAACTTTCTGGAGATGGCGGAGAAGGAGCGCCTGGAAGCGATGGTAGCTGAAAATCCCCAGTATTTCTATGAAATCCTGCCCTATACTTATGTGCTGGGGATTTCTGATAAATGGATGAAGAAATTTGAATCCATTGCTGTGGAACCCCCCACATGGTATGAGAGCAGCAGTCATTCCGCTTTTAATGTCATTATGTTTCACAGCTTTATGAGGTCGACTATGACATCGGCTTCATCCGCCATGGTCTCATCGCCCAATTCCAGCGGTGGAAGCGGAGGCGGCTTCTCTGGCGGCGGAAGCGGGGGAGGAGGCGGCGGAAGCTGGTAAAAGAGCGCGGATGGCAGCGATGGAACAATTGACTGGCACAGCCTGGTACAAATATTCAGTGAATGGAGGTTGAAAATGAAGGAGATCGAGATACAAAATTTATTTGATATGACGAAAACAATTGCGGCAGGGCTCTTTGAGGGAAAGACCTATCCCTTCGAAGTTCTTCCGGAAATAAGCGGTTTTATCGAGGAACTGGGCAGGACGCTTCCAGAAGACAGGTATGAAAGGCGGGGTGACAATGTGTGGATCGCCAAAAGCGCCGTTGTGGCACCGACTGCTTATATCAACGGTCCGGTGATTATTGATGAGGAGGCGGAGATCCGCCACTGTGCGTTTATCCGGGGCAGTGCCATTGTGGGAAAGCATGCGGTAGTGGGAAATTCCACGGAATTAAAGAATGTGATCCTTTTTGATAACGTTCAGGTGCCCCATTATAATTATGTAGGGGATTCCATTCTTGGCTATAAATCCCATATGGGGGCAGGCTCCATCACTTCCAATGTAAAATCCGATAAGACACTGGTGGAGGTAAAGGTGCACGGAACGCCCATACAGACAGGACTAAAGAAAGTAGGTGCCATACTGGGAGATCAGGTGGAGGTGGGATGCGGAAGCATTTTGAATCCAGGCTCTGTCATTGGTGCAAATACCAATATCTATCCCCTGTCCAGTGTGCGTGGCTATGTCCCGGGAGGAAGTATTTATAAGACCCGGGGAGAGATCGCAGAAAAGCAGTGAAAACAGTAACTTGGCCGTCGTCAAACATTGACAAATATGTCAAAATATTGTATCATTTTGGTTAGTTTGAACAATAATCTGAAAGGAGTTACGACATGATTTATTCACAAGAAGTAGAAAACATGTGCCCGGTTGCTCAGGGTGTTCATCACGGCTGTGCACCGATTCCAGAAGAGGCAAAATGGGTACAGGCAAAAGAAGTTAAAGATATTTCCGGTTTTACACATGGTGTGGGCTGGTGTGCCCCACAGCAGGGTGCCTGCAAACTGTCGCTGAATGTCAAGGAGGGGATCATCCAGGAGGCTCTGGTGGAGACCATCGGCTGCTCCGGCATGACACATTCCGCTGCTATGGCGTCCGAAATTCTTCCTGGCCTGACAGTGATGGAGGCATTGAATACGGACCTTGTGTGCGATGCCATCAATACAGCTATGAGAGAGCTTTTCCTGCAGATCGTATATGGACGCAGCCAGAGCGCATTCTCTGAGGATGGCCTGGCAGTCGGTGCGGGACTGGAGGATCTTGGAAAAGGTCTCCGCTCTCAGGTTGGAACAATGTATGGAACTCTGAAAAAGGGTCCCCGTTATCTGGAGATGGCTGAGGGCTATGTAACAGGCATCGCACTGGATGCGGATGATCTTATCATTGGCTATAAGTTTGTAAGCCTTGGCAAAATGACGGACTTCATCAAAAAAGGCGACGATCCCAACACTGCTTATGAGAAAGCCTGTGGACAGTACGGCCGTGTAGATGATGCTGTGAAGATCATTGACCCAAGAACAGACGAAGTATTGGAAAGCAAATAAATAGAGGAGGAAAAAAATAATGGCATTATTTGAATCATATGAAAGAAGAATTGATAAGATCAATGGCGTTTTAGCTGAGTATGGTATCTCCTCTATTGAAGAAGCAGAGAAGATCACTAAGGATGCAGGTCTGAATGTATATGATCAGGTCAAAGGCATTCAGCCGATCTGTTTCGAAAACGCCTGCTGGGCATACATAGTAGGGGCTGCTATCGCCATCAAGAAGGACTGCCGGAGAGCAGCAGATGCAGCAGCGGCAATTGGCGAGGGCCTTCAGGCATTTTGTATTCCTGGTTCTGTAGCCGACACCCGTAAGGTTGGTCTGGGCCATGGAAATCTTGGCAAAATGCTTTTGGAGGAAGAGACAGAGTGTTTCTGTTTTCTTGCCGGACATGAATCCTTTGCAGCGGCAGAGGGAGCCATTGGTATTGCAGAAAAAGCAAATAAGGTCCGCAAAAAACCGCTTCGTGTTATCCTGAACGGACTTGGCAAGGATGCGGCGCAGATTATTTCCCGTATCAATGGGTTTACATTTGTTGAGACAGAATATGATCCATATACAAATGAAGTAAAAGAAGTATTCAAAAAATCTTATTCGGAGGGACTTCGTGCGAAAGTAAATTGTTATGGTGCGAATTCAGTCAGTGAAGGGGTTGCCATAATGCACAAGGAAGGGGTAGATGTTTCCATTACTGGTAACTCCACTAACCCCACACGTTTCCAGCACCCAGTAGCAGGTACATACAAGAAGGAGTGCAACGAGCAGGGTAAGAAGTACTTCTCGGTAGCTTCCGGCGGTGGTACAGGACGTACCCTTCATCCAGATAATATGGCGGCAGGACCTGCTTCATATGGTATGACCGATACATTGGGACGTATGCACAGTGATGCACAGTTTGCCGGTTCTTCTTCCGTTCCGGCTCATGTAGAAATGATGGGTCTGATCGGTGCAGGAAACAACCCAATGGTAGGTATGACCGTTGCTGTGGCAGTTGCCATCCAGGAGGCAGCAGACGCTGGTAAGTTCTAAAAACATTGAGTTAATATGGTTAAAAAGTGATTAGGAGTGACTATATGTAGGTCACTCCTACATTATTTCTACACTTGCTCGAAAATATTATTTTTGGCACAATTGCAAAGACCAAAAATATTTTGAAAGATGTGAAGGAAAATTATGAAAAAATTATTCTACTTATTAGTTATGCTTTGCTTTTTGGTAACAGGGTGTGGGAAAACTCAAGAAAAAGACAGTTTATTCATTGGTACATGGCATTGTGGCAGAGTAAATTCTTGCAATGATATGGATATTACACTGAAAATATATCCGGTATATAGGTATGGAGAAATTGAATTATACTTTGAGAGAGATATGAAAAGTCCAACGGGCATAGGAAGTAGCAATATAACAGGAACTATTGACATACCAACATCCACTTCAACAACAGTTTATGATTTAAATGCAAAGTGGTCTATATCGGGAAATACTCTTATAGAAGTGTTTACAGGTAATGGAAATAAAACAAATATATATAGCAGAATGGAGGTACAAAGATGGATGCATTGAGAAAAGAAGAATCCTATACAATAAATGATATCTATGCTTTGCCAGACGGTGAGAGAGCAGAATTGATTGATGGGAAAATTTATTATATGGCTCCACCAAAATACTATACATCAAACGCTTGTAATGGATTTATCTTATCAAATACTTAAATGAAAATGATAGGAACTATGTAGAACCTGACATATCAGTCATTTGTGAAAAAGATAAAATTACTGAAAAGGGGTGTAATGGTGCTCCAGATTGGGTGATTGAAATTGTTTCACCGAGTAGCAAACTTATGGATTATTTTACAAAAGGAATGTTTTATAAGGGTTGGATAATATAAATTATGAATGTGAGATTTTAAACATGATGAAAAAATTTTTTACCTGGATTCTGACGGCAATGCTTCTTTTTCTTTCGGTCATTTATTTTGGTCCGACAGAATTAAGAGCAGCGGGGAAATCAGGAGAATATGCGTCAGACGAAACAGACAGGGGGAAGAAGAAAATGGAGATCACTATCAGCGCCGTAGGGGACTGTACCCTTGGCTCGGATCGGAGTTCTCCTGCCTCAGTGAATTTCTATTCTGTGTATAACAGAAAAAAGGATCCCGCCTACTTTTTCAAAAGGGTCAAAAAAATATTTATGGAAGATGATATGACACTGGCAAATTTTGAGGGCACCCTGACGAAACGCACAACCAGGGCACCGAAAAAATTTGCCTTCAAAGGCAATCCAGGGTATGTAAAAATATTGAAAAGGGGTTCCATCGAGGCAGTTGGATTTGCCAATAATCACTGCCGCGACTTTGGGAATGGAAGTTATTCCGATACGATAAATGCCTTTCGGAAAGCAGGTATTACTTATTCTTCCTATGCAAAAACCAGTATATTTAAAGTAAAGGGAAAGAGGATCGGGATGATATCGGTAAATGGGCTGGAGGGCATGTATTCTGCCAGACAGCTCATTGCAGGCGGGATGAAGACCTTAAAGAAAAAGAGGGCACAGATCTGCATTGTCAGCATACATGCCGGCATTGAGCACAATTATTCTGTATCTGGTATACAGAAGAGTATTGCCAGGTATGCGGTGGATCAGGGAGCCGATCTTGTGCTGGGACATCATCCCCATGTCCTGCAGGGAATTGAGCGATACAAGGGAGTTTATATTGTATACAGTCTTGGGAATTTCTGCTTTGGAGGGAATACCAATCCCTCTGATAAGGATACGATGATCTTTCAGCAGACATTTCTATTCCAGGGAAATAAGCTAAAAAAGAACAAAAGCAGAGTGAAGATCATCCCTTGTTCAATTTCTTCTGTATCCAACATAAATAATTACCAGCCGGCCCCAGCCAAAGGAAAAGCAAGGGCACGGATACTGGGGAAAATTGACAGTATGTGCGGACCGCTGGGGCTCACTCTGAGAAATAAAAAAGGGAAACTGACATCTGCTTTACGAAAAAAATGAGCTTTGATCTATACCTATTGCAAAGAACACACCAGAAACTGTTGTGTCACTGGTGTGTTCTTGTTATACCGTATTAAGATACATTGATACAAAGAACGGTTGTCGTTTTAGAAATCTACCTCTGTATCATAGTAGCAGCATTTCAGCAGTTTTTCCATTTCTTCCTGGGATGGCTGTCTTGGGTTTGAACCAGTGCAGGCGTCCAGAAGGGCATTGGCGGCGATATCCGACAATTTGCTCAGGAATACATCCTCAGCAACAAATCCTGTCTCGGCAGGAAGTCCGTCTGCTCCGTAGTGGTTGATACTATGAGGAATATTCAGATCATCGTTCATACCCCTCAGATAGGAGATGAGCAGATCAATCTTTTCTTCCTGGGTGGAACCGCCAAGATTCATAAAGTCAGCGAGCTCCGCATAGCGTGCGGCTGCCTCCGGATTTTTGCTGTTGAATTTGATTACCTTTGGAAGGTACATGGCATTGGCAGCGCCATGGATGATGTGGCCGCCTTCGAAAGCGGCACCAGTCTTATGTGCCATGGAGTGGACGATGCCAAGGAGGGCGTTGGAAAATGCCATGCCGGCGAGACACTGGGCATTGTGCATGCTGTGCCGTTTTTCCATATCTCCCTGATAGGATTTTACCAGATCCTTCTGGATCATTTTAATGGAGTGAAGGGCAAGCGGATCTGTGTAGTCGCAGTGTGCGGTGGATACATAGGCCTCGATGGAATGGGTCATGGCATCCATACCAGTGTGGGCAACCAGCTTCTGGGGCATTGTCTCAGCCAGTTCAGGGTCTACGATAGCGACATCCGGTGTGATCTCAAAATCGGCGATAGGATATTTTATGCCTTTTTGATAATCTGTGATAATAGAGAATGCCGTTACCTCTGTCGCTGTCCCTGATGTGGATGAGATTGCACAGAAACGGGCTTTGGTGCGGAGCTTTGGCAGTCCAAATACCTTGCACATATCTTCAAATGTGGTTTCCGGGTACTCATACTTGATCCACATTGCCTTGGCGGCGTCTATGGGGGATCCGCCTCCCATAGCGATGATCCAGTCTGGCTTGAACTCCTGCATTACAGCAGCGCCTTTCATCACCGTCTCAACGGAGGGATCCGGTTCGATCCCCTCAAAGACAGTAACTTCCATCCCTGCCTCTTTCAGATAATCCATGGCTTTGTCCAGAAAGCCGTTCCGTTTCATGGAACCACCGCCGACACAGATGATCGCACGCGTTCCATCAAAGGTTTTCAGTGCCTCCAGTGCTCCTTTTCCATGGTACAGATCACGTGGTAGAGTAAAACGTGTCATTGAATACTTACCTCCTTGATTTTATTATTATAATTGCAGCCATGATGAGGAAAACGTTCATCAGGCTGCAATTAAAATCCTGTATTATCCAATATCTCAGCGTGCCGTTGTAAACCATGTCCAGACATCATTGCCTGTGGAGATACAGTATGTAACGGGACCATTTCCCTTATTAACTAACACGGCTTTGCTGCAGATGATCTTGTTGCCGGGTGAGAGAGTGGTGGTTCCCAGATCGTCCACCGGCTCAAAGAAAAATCCCCAGTCCAGATTCTTTAACTGTTTCGTGCAATCTGCACCATAAATATTGTAATAGTAGTTGAATACATCCCTTGCATTAACGGTCTGCTCGCCTGAGTGGTACTGAATCTGGAACTTAAAGTAAATATACTCCTCATTCTGTTCCGGTACCGGATTTGTGGCGTTGCTCTTTGCCAGCTCGGCGGCAGCGTCACCAGATTCAAAACGAAGCAGCTTTAATGTGAAGCGTCCCCGTTTCTTTCCCTCTTCATAGTAGTTGAAGGTGTTGGCGGAATAAGCTGATAATGGATTCTGCTTCGTTCCTTTTGCCGGTGCCTTCACTTTAACCCGGCAGGTGAGCTTTTTGCGTCCCACGGTGGCGGTAATCTTTGCGGTACCTGTTTTCTTAGCTTTTACTTTACCCTTTGAGGACACTGTGGCAACGGATTTTTTGCTGGATTTCCATTTCACTTTGCCAACAGCCTTCTTAACTTTCAGGGTGTAGCTGTTACCAGCCGACAGGGTAAGGTTCTTTTTATTTAATTTCATTGTAGCTGCTTTGGCAGATACGGCGGATGTTCCCAGACTTCCAATGAGACTGAAAACAAGGAACAGTGAAAATAGTCTCTTCATGTTGGATTCCTCCTGTGCTTCTACTATATGTAGTTTCTATGTTACTGCTATTCTACAATAAAAATGTGTAAATTACAAGGCAGTATATATTTTTTATGGGAAATTTTTTGTGGAAAAAAAGTGGCATTTATGCTATTATAAGATAAGTTTGTATTATTATTGAAAGGAAATGTTACACATATGGCAGTCATTCGAAAGGATCATATAAGAAATTTTTGCATTATCGCACACATAGATCATGGAAAATCCACCCTTGCTGACCGGATCATTGAAAAGACAGGCCTTCTTACAAGCCGGGAGATGCAGGCGCAGGTTCTGGACAATATGGAGCTGGAGCGGGAGCGGGGGATTACCATTAAGTCTCAGGCTGTGCGCATTGCTTATACAGCGGAGGATGGGGAGGAGTATCTGTTTAACCTTATTGATACACCGGGTCATGTTGACTTTAACTATGAGGTTTCACGCAGTCTGGCGGCCTGTGAGGGGGCGATACTGATCGTGGATGCGGCCCAGGGAATCGAGGCTCAGACGCTGGCGAACTGTTATCTGGCCATTGACCATGATCTGGAGATCATGCCGGTGATCAATAAGATCGATCTTCCCAGTGCGGAACCGGACAGAGTCAAAAATGAGATAGAAGATGTTATCGGCATTGAGGCACAGGATGCTCCGCTGATCTCAGCCAAGATGGGAACGAATATTGAAGAGGTGCTGGAGCAGATCGTTGCAAAGATTCCGGCGCCCCAGGGAGATGAGGCAGCTCCGCTAAAGGCATTGGTCTTTGATTCCGTATACGACGCATATAAGGGAGTGATCATTTTCTGTCGTATTTTTGAGGGCACGGTAAAGAAGGGAACACGGATCCACATGATGGCCACCGGCCTGGAGGAAGATGTGGTGGAAGTAGGAACCTTTGGCGCCGGGCAGTTTATTCCCTGCGATGAATTGAGTGCCGGCATGGTGGGATACATTACGGCGAGCCTGAAAAATGTGGAGGGAACCCGTGTGGGGGATACGGTAACGGATGTGGCGGATCCCTGTGATGCGGCACTGCCAGGCTACAAGAAGGTGATGCCCATGGTATACTGTGGACTGTATCCGGCTGACGGGGCGAAATATCAGGATCTGCGGGATGCGCTGGAGAAACTGCAGCTCAACGATGCATCGCTCCAGTTTGAGGCAGAAACTTCTGTGGCGCTGGGCTTTGGTTTCCGTTGCGGTTTCCTTGGCCTGCTGCATCTGGAGGTGATCCAGGAACGCCTGGAGCGGGAGTATAATCTTGATCTGGTAACAACGGCACCAGGAGTTGTCTATCACGTATATAAGACAAATGGGGAGATGATCGAGGTAACCAATCCTTCCAACCTTCCGGATCCCTCTGTGATCGAGCACATGGAGGAGCCGGTAGTGGATGCGGAGATTATGGTGACGACGGAATTTGTCGGCGCCATTATGAAGCTCTGTCAGGAACGGCGGGGAGTATACGTGGATATGGAATATATGGAAGAGACCCGGGCGCTGCTCCGTTACGTTCTTCCGTTAAATGAGATCATCTATGATTTCTTTGATTCGCTGAAATCCCGTTCCCGTGGCTATGCTTCCTTTGATTATGAAATGAAGGGATATGAGCCGGCAAGTCTCGTGAAGCTCAATATCCTTATCAATAAAGAAGAGGTGGATGCCCTTTCCTTTATCGTTCATGAAAGCTCTGCCTATGAGCGGGGAAGGAAGATGTGCCAGAAACTTAAAAATGAAATACCAAGGCATCTGTTTGAGATTCCGATCCAGGCAGCCATAGGAAATAAGGTAATTGCCAGGGAGACGGTGAAGGCGGTCCGCAAGGACGTGCTTGCCAAATGCTATGGCGGCGATATCTCCCGGAAGAGAAAGCTTCTGGAGAAGCAGAAGGAGGGAAAGAAGCGCATGCGCCAGATTGGGAATGTGGAGATTCCGCAGAAGGCATTTATGAGTGTGCTGAAGCTGGATGATGAGGAGTAGGGAACAGCATATGGGATTGTATGTACACATTCCCTTCTGTGTCAGAAAATGCAGCTACTGCGATTTTCTGTCCTTTCCCTGCGGCACCCAAGGGCAGAAACGATATGCAGAGGCTCTGGCCGGTGAGATGAAGTATTGGAAGGAGCGGATCCATCATCATAATGTGGACACGGTTTTTATCGGAGGCGGTACGCCGTCCTTACTCTCTGTCAGAGATATGGATGTGGTCTTTCAGGGTATCACAGACTGCTTTTTCAGCCCCGCCCTATCGGAGTTTACTGTGGAATGCAATCCGGGGACTGTCACAGCAGAGAAGCTGGAGGCATACCGGAAGGCAGGAGTCAGCCGGATCAGCATCGGGATGCAGTCGGCGTCGGATGAGGAACTGCGCAAGCTGGGCCGGATCCATACCCTGGATGAATTTATGAAATGCTACAGCATGGTTCGGGACGCCGGATTCGATAACGTTAATATTGATGTAATGTCAGCCATTCCCGGGCAGACCATACAGAGCTATCAGGATACATTAAGGCGGGTGGTGGAGCTGGAACCCGAACACATTTCTTCTTACAGCCTGATCATCGAAGAGGGAACCCCCTTCTATGAACAGTATGCGTCGCAGCCCCCTGTGGATGAGGAGACGGACCGCAGGATGTATGAGCGGACTGGTGAGATACTGGAGGCGGCGGGATATGAGCGCTATGAGATCTCAAATTATGCCAGGCCCGGGAAGGAGTGCCTGCACAATCTCAAATACTGGCAGAGAGGCGAATATCTGGGAATCGGCCTTGGGGCGTCATCCTTTATGGACCATTACCGGTTTAGAAATGAGGAGGAGCTGACGGAATACCAGAGCAGGGTATTTAGCGGGGAGGATGCTGTCTGTGAGGTGGATCCTCTGGGTGATGCCGATGAGAGGGCAGAATTTATGTATCTGGGGCTCCGATGTATGGAAGGCATATCTGTCAGCGGGTTTACCCTTTGTTTTGGTGAGGAGCTGATGGACTGTTTTGGACAGGAGATAGCTTTTGCGGTGGAACAGGGACTTCTGGTATATGAAAATGACCGTATTTATCTGACAAAACGGGGCATTGATGTGAGCAACCGCGTTTTTCAGCTTTTTATATAAAAATATGGAAGTAAATGAGAGGAGGATTATAAAAAAATGAAGAAAACAAAGAGCAGGAGTTCATTCTCGGGATCCTTTGGTTTTGTCCTTGCGGCGGCGGGAAGTGCCGTTGGCCTGGGGAATATATGGAGGTTCCCCTATCTCACCGCCAAGAATGGAGGAGGCTTGTTTCTGGTAGTCTACCTTATTCTGGCGCTTACCTTTGGGTTCACTCTTCTGACTACCGAGGTGGCCATTGGGAGAAAGACAAAACAGAGCCCCCTTACGGCCTATTCCCGGTTAAAGGATAAATGGGGATTTCTAGGGGTGATCGCCTGTATTGTACCAGTGATCATAATGCCCTATTACTGTGTGATCGGTGGATGGGTGGTAAAATATTTTATTGCCTATCTGACAGGAGCCGGCCCGGATCTGGCAAGGGAGGGTTACTTCAATGAATTTATAACAGGGGATACCCAGCCCATGATTTTTATGTTTGTATTTCTCTTTGTGGTGGCTTTCATTATTTTCCGGGGTGTGAATAAGGGGATCGAATCCTTTTCTAAGGTTCTGATGCCAATCCTTCTTCTACTTGTAATAGGGATTGCTGTCTTTTCCCTGACAATCCAGCACACCGACGAGACAGGGGTGACCAGAACCGGTCTGGAGGGCTTTAAAGCCTATGTCATTCCCAATTTTGACGGCATGACGCTGAAAGGATTTTTTACTGTGATGGTGGACGCCATGGGACAGCTTTTCTTCAGCCTCAGTGTGGCCATGGGAATTATGGTGGCATATGGATCCTATGTGAAGGATGATGCGAATCTGGTAAAATCCATTAATCAGATTGAGATTTTTGATACGATAGTTGCTTTTCTTGCAGGAGTCATGATTATTCCCGCCGTCTTTACCTTTATGGGCCGTGAGGGAATGGGCGCCAATGGTCCGGGACTTATGTTTGTCTCCCTGCCCCAGATTTTTTCGGCTATGGGCCGGATTGGTAATCTTGTGGGCTGTCTGTTCTTTGCCATGGTTCTCTTTGCTGCCCTGACCAGTGCCGTGTCAGTTATGGAGGCAGTGGTGTCCAGCTTTATGGATAAGTTCCATCTTTCCAGAGTCAGGGCATCCATACTGGAAACGGCCATCGCCCTGGTGGGCGGAATCGTAGTCTGTCTGGGATATAATAAGTGGTTCTTTAACATTAAACTGCCCAATGGATCCGATGCACAGATTCTTGATATTATGGATTATATCAGTAATTACTGCCTTATGCCGGTAGTGGCCATCGCTACCTGTATTCTGATCGGCTGGGTCGTGAAGCCAAAGACCATCATCGAAGAGGCGGAGAAGACCGGCTGCAGGTTCGGAAGAAAGAGGCTGTATATCGTTATGATCAAGTTTGTGGCTCCGATCCTTCTTTTGATCGTACTCTTAAAATCACTGGGAATCCTGACCATTATATAACCTGACACGAAGGTCGTTCCCCAAAGTCAATAATAGGATTTTGGGGAACGACCTCCTTTTTTGGTACGGAATATTCCATTAGCCCAGTTCTTCTGCCAGCCGTTCCCACTCATCCATTGCTTCGGAGAGAGCGGCTTCCTTTTCCTCTCTGGCGGCGGTGAGTTCTGCCAGTCTGTGGGCATTGGTGGCGTTTTCAGGAAGAGAAAATTCTTCATCCAGAGCGGCGATCTGGCTTTCCAGAGTTTCAATCGCCTGTTCGATCTTGTTGTACTGATTTTCCAGCCGTCTCCGATTGGCAGCCTGTGCTTTCTGCTGTTTCCAGTCCAGCTTTGCATCGGACGCCTGATCCTTAACCGGTGGAGTCCCTGCAGGGGCTGAGGGATCTGGTCCGGTCAGATGGATCTGTTCTACCGTCTCTTTTTTCTCCAGATAATAAGAATAATTACCGTTATAAGAGAGCAGCTTATGACCGGTCAGATCCAGTATCCTGGTAGCTGTCCGGTCAATAAAATACCGGTCATGGGAGACGTACAGTACGGTGCCAGTGTAGTTGTTCAGCGCTGTCTCCAATATCTCTTTGGAGGTAATGTCCAGATGGTTGGTGGGCTCATCCAGAAGAAGGAAATTTGCCTGGGACAGCATGAGTCTGGCAAGGGAGACGCGTCCGCGTTCACCGCCGCTGAGCAGCCGGACCGGCTTGAAGACATCGTCGCCGGTAAACAGAAACGCAGCCAGTACATTTCGTATGGCGGTGTGGTTCAGATCCGGATAGTCATCTTGTATCTCCTCAAAAATCGTTTTATCTTCATGAAGTACCTGGTGTTCCTGATCATAGTATCCGATCTCAACATTGGTACCGGTTATGGAGATTCCGCTGTCTGTCGGCTCCATGCCCTGGATCATCTTTAAGAGAGTTGTCTTTCCCGTTCCGTTCTGGCCCAGGATTGCCACCTTTTCCCCGCGTCTGATATCGAAAGAGACATCCTGGAAGAGATGGTTTCTGCCGAAGCTTTTGGCAAAGCCCTCCACATGTAAAACATCATTTCCGCTTATACAGGAGGGAGTCAGGGAGAAGGACATGGTTTTTTCAAATTCTGCCGGTTTTTCGAGTCGTTCTATCTTATCCAGCATTTTTTCACGGCTCTCCGCCCGTTTAATGGATTTTTCCCGGTTGAAGGAACGAAGCTTTTCAATCACTGCCTCCTGATGGCGGATTTCCTGCTGCTGGTTGTAATATTGTTTGATCAGCGTTTCCCGCAGGACCGCCTTTTTTTGGGAGTAGCTGCTGTAATTTCCGGTGAAGGAAGTAATCCTTCCGCTGTCGATCTCAACGATCTTGTCTGCGATGCGGTCAAGAAAATAGCGGTCGTGGGATACCACAAGGATGCTGCCCTTGTAATTCATCAGATAGTTTTCCAGCCATCGGATGGATGTAAGGTCCAGGTGGTTAGTGGGCTCATCCAGAAGGAGAAGATCTGGTTCCATAAGAAGAAGGCGACCCAGTGCCACCCGGGTCTTCTGACCACCGGAGAGCTGATTGATCACCTGGTGCATGGCGTCCCCGCCGAACCCAAGTCCGTTGATGACTCCCAGAACCTTGCTTTTATAGGAATATCCGTCGCCGGCTTCAAAGGCAGTCTGCAGCCGGTGGTAGCGGTCCAGGAGTTTTTCCAGTGCCCCACCCTCTGTGCGGGATATTTCCTGCTCCAGTGTCCGGAGCTGACGGTCCATTTCAATGACATCTGCTTTTACCGAGAGAAGCTCCTCATAAATTGTATTTTCCGACTGGTATCCCTGCTGCTGCGGCAGATAGCCAGTGATAGTATCTTTGGCCCGGACAACCTCGCCGGCGTCCGCATCCAGTTCCCCGGTGATGATCCGGAGCAGTGTCGTCTTACCCGCTCCATTTATGCCCACGACGGCGGCGCATTCCTGTTCATTTATGTGAAAGGTGGCATCTGTCAGGATGGGTTCATCGGCAAATGCTTTTTGAATGTGATTACATGCTAATATCATAAGTTCCTCTTTTCTGTACGGATGGGGTGATTCTGATTTCCTGCTGTGTCCCTCCGTCCGGGAGCAAACAGCAGCCATCCCGAAGTATAACATATTGTGTGGAGATTGACAACATTTTAACATTTCGTTATAATATGATAAATGAATCGTTTATAAAGCTCAATGCCGTCCACGGCGAGGTGATATTGGCGCTGTTGAGCTATGCTGGGACGGAGGATTTGACAGGACATGGATAAGAAAATATCTTCTGCGGTGATCAAGAGGCTGCCGCGGTACTATAGATATCTGAGCGAATTGCTGGATCAGGGAATCGACCGCATATCATCCCGGGAGCTGAGCCGCCAGATGAATGTGACGGCATCGCAGATCCGGCAGGATCTCAACAATTTTGGAGGCTTCGGACAGCAGGGCTATGGTTACAATGTCGAGATGCTGAAGGGGGAGATTGGGAAGATACTCGGTCTGGACCGGCAGTATCAGGTAATCATTCTGGGGGCTGGCAATCTGGGGCGGGCGCTGGCGAATTATGTAGGCTTTGAGAAAAGAGGATTTATTGTATCAGCCGTATTTGATATTGATGCGGATAAGGTGGGTCGGACGGTAGGAAATCTAAAGGTAAGGGATATGAATGATCTTTCCGGGTATGTAGCCCAGAACAGCGTGGACATAGCTGCCCTTACACTTCCGAAGGCGAAGGCGCCGGAGGTGGCGAGAAGACTCAATGAGATGGGGGTTCATGCTTTCTGGAATTTTGCAGCAACGGATCTGAATCTGCCGCCGGAGGCAGTCGTGGAGAATGTTCATCTGGCGGAGAGCCTGATGCGTTTGTCGTATAATATAGCGAATCTTACTATTAAGTAGTATGAGAAAATACAGGCAGAGGGGGGTGATGCACTGTGAAGAAACAGGATAACAGCTTTGAAACAGCGGTGCGGTCAGCATTAAAGGGGAGGGAAATACCGATTCTGGTCTTGGATACCCGGTGGCACCGATTGTTTCCCCAGGGGGAGAAACCAGCCGACATCGAGGCGCTGGAAGAGCGTCTGAATGATTTACTGAAAAAGCAGGGGCGGCTTGTGAATGAGATTAAGGATCTAAAGAAAGCAAAGAAAAAACTGATGGACAGTATTGTGGCGGGAATGGAGGGTTCCTCTGCTCGGGATAACCGTAAAAAGGAGAACCAGCAGAGACTTCTTCTAGAGACGAAGGACAGGATCCAGCAGGATTCAGATGAACTTATGGAAATCCCATATGACATTAAGGATACCAATGAAAAGCTTATGATCATCGGGGCACGATATTGTTTTGAACGACTTAGCAACGGTGACCAGATGATACAGGAACTCACGGAGGAGATCCGGACTCTGCAGGCAGAGCTGACGGATAAAAAAGAGTTCAGGGAAAATCTGGAGGAGAGTATGGACAGCGCCTATTCACTGATGCACGGCCTGCTTGGCCATGACATAATGAATCTTTTTGACAAGGGGAAATTCAGGCCATGATAGTTGGTATCGGTGTGGATATGATAGAGATCGGGCGGGTCATTCATGCCTGTGAGAGGGAGCATTTTCTGAAAAAGATCTTCTCAGAAAGGGAGATACAGCAGATGGACGCGGGGAAACGGCGCGCCGCTTCGGACTTTGCAGGGAAAGAGGCCGTAGTGAAGGCGCTTGGCACAGGCTTTTTCGGCGTGGAGGCCATAGAGATCGAGATCCTGCGGAGAGAGAATGGTTCTCCCTATGTAGTGCTCCATGGCGGGGCGGCCCGAAAGGCAGAGGAACTATGCATAAGGGACTGGCAGATTTCCATTACAAATACAAAAGAACTGGCGACGGCCTTTGTTATTGCCAGTGCATGATTTATTTGGCAAAGGAAGGATGAAAATGCGTTATCTTTATAGTGGCATACAGGCGAAGGAAATTGATTCTCATGCCATTCAGACGGTGGGGATACCTGGACTTGTCCTGATGGAGAAGGCAGCTATGACAATAGCTGCTGTTATTATGAATAGGGAGGAAAAATCCAGGAAAATACTGGCTGTCTGCGGTACAGGAAACAATGGCGGCGATGGTGTGGCGGCAGTCAGGCTTCTGCGCCAGCAGGGATATTCCGCTGCCGTCACAGTGGTTGGCGATACGGATCATATGACAGAGGAAATGCAGCGGCAGCTGGAGATTGCCGTAAATTGTGATGTTCCGGTTCTGTCTGTGGCATCTGTGGCGGAGCATGATTTCGACATCCTGCTGGATGGTGTATTTGGCATCGGGCTGTCCCGGGAGGTGGAGGGGGTTTTTGAACAGGTACTGGATCAGATGAACAGAAGTGGCGCAGTGATCTATGCGCTGGATGTCCCCTCCGGGATCCATGCGGGAACTGGCGCCGTTCTGGGGACGGCCGTCCGGGCTGACTGCACCATCACTTTTGGGGTAAACAAGCTTGGGCTGGTATTGTATCCGGGCTGTGAATATGCAGGGGAAGTCATTGTAGGTGATATCGGGTTTCCTGAAGTCAGTGTTGCTTCCGTGCCCCCAGAGCATTACTATTATGAACCGGAAGATCTGTCGGTTCAGCTGCCGCTGCGGCCTGCACGTTCCCATAAAGGAACCTTTGGAAGGGTTCTGGTGGCAGCTGGTTCAGAAACCATGTCAGGGGCTGCCTTTCTGGCGGCGAAAGCAGCATATGCCATGGGGGCAGGCCTGGTAAAGGTGATTTCGCCTGCCTGTAACAGGGAGATATTATTATCTTCCCTGCCAGAGATCTTATTTGCCGAAAGAGATGAGATTGGTGATTCCCTTGATTGGGCGGATGCGGTTCTCGTGGGTCCGGGTCTTGGGCTGACGGAAGAGGCGGAAGAACTGGTGCGGTATGTGATTCAAAACTCTCCTGTTCCCACCGTGATCGACGGGGATGGGATCCGGTTGTGCAGAAATATCACAGATACGCTGTCAGATAATTTTATTATTACTCCGCATCTCAAGGAAATGAACTATCTGACGGGGATTTCCATGGAGGATTTAAAGAAGGATGTGCCTGGAAGGACGAAAACGGCTGCAAAACAGTGGAATTGTGTAGTTGTCGGCAAGGATGCCCGCACGGCAGTTTCCGATGGGCAGGAGTGCTATATCAATGTTTCCGGCAATAATGGAATGGCCACGGGTGGGTCCGGGGATGTGCTTGCCGGTCTGATGGGAGGGCTTCTCGCCCAGCATATGGAGCCCTTTGCCGCGGCAAAGCTGGCTGTCTTTCTTCATGGCCTCAGTGGGGACGCCATGGCTGAGGAGAAGGGGCTCTACAGTCTTATGGCCTCCGATCTGATCCTGGGAGTTGCCCGGATAACAGCGCAGTTATATGCAGGGGGGAGACGGGAATGAAAGAATACAGCAGAACATATGTGTCTGTAGATCTGGGTGCAGTGCGGCATAATATAGAAGAAGCCAGAAAAAATATCAGAGAGGATACAAAGATCATGGCGGTGGTGAAGGCGGATGCCTATGGACATGGCGCCGTGGAGGTTTCGCATGCCCTGAGTGATCTTGTGGACGCCTATGGGGTGGCGATGGCAGAAGAGGCACTGGAACTGCGGCAGTCTGGTATCAGAAAGAGAATACTGATTCTGGGGTATACAGCAGAAGACTGGTTTCCGGAGCTGATCGGGCATCGCATTGCGCAGACTGTGTATACATGGGAGATGGCGGAGAAATTGAACCGTGCTGCGGAACAGCTTGGTCAGAAGGCCATAGTACATATAAAACTGGATACGGGAATGGGGCGCATTGGTTTTGCGGCGGCAGATGAAAATGTTCGGGTAGTGAAGCAGATCTCGGCACTTCCGTATCTGGAATTGGAGGGGATCTTTACCCATTTTGCCCGGGCGGATGAGGCGGCGCCAGATCCGATACGGGAACCCTTCCATCGGTTTCAGTTCTTTGTGACAAAACTGGAGAGAGAGGGCATACATATCCCCATCAGGCACGTGTCAAACAGCGCAGCTATTATAAATTTCCCAGAAGGAAATTTAAATATGGTACGATCCGGTATAACAACTTATGGTTTATATCCTTCCGAACAGGTGTCCAGGGAGGTTATGAGATTGACACCTGCGATGCAGTGGAAATCCGTTGTCTCTTATGTAAAGGATATTGAGGCGGGTACAAGTATTAGTTATGGGGGCACTTTTGTATCGGATCGTTCTATGAAAGTGGCAACGATTCCAGTTGGGTATGCGGACGGCATGAAAAGGGATCTGTCAAATAAAGGAAGAGTGCTGATCCGGGGCCGCTATGCGAATATTCTCGGCAGGGTATGCATGGATCAGTTTATGGTGGATGTATCGGATATCCCCTATGTGTCTGCAGGGGATGAGGTGACTATTTTCGGAAGAGATGGCGGCAGGGAGATTCCGGTGGAGGAGGTTGCCGGGCAGTGCCATTCTTTCAATTATGAATTTGTCTGCGGTATTACAGCCAGAGTTCCCCGAAAATATGTAGAGGGGTGAGCATTTAAAAAATTTAACCATTTTGAATATCCATTCGTATATTGGTAATAATAAGAGTATCAATTGATGAGTCATGGGAATTCCTTTGAAATCGTAAAAAAGGAGAACAGGAACTGTGGTAGTCAGACGAGGCGATATTTATTATGCGGATTTGCGACCGGTCGTTGGCTCCGAGCAGGGAGGCGTGCGGCCGGTTCTTATTATACAGAATGATATGGGTAACCGTTATAGCCCTACTGTGATCTGTGCGGCCATAACATCCAAGATGAATAAGGCAAAGCTGCCGACACATGTGGCGCTGGAGGCGGAGCGGTATGGTATTGTGAAGGATTCCGTTGTTCTGCTGGAGCAGGTGAGGACCATTGATAAGTCCAGACTGCGGGAGAAGGTATGCCATCTGGACGATAATATTCTGGTAAAGATCAATACGGCGCTGGAAGTCAGTCTTGCACTAAATACATAGGATAAGAAAATAAGGGAGACAGTGGAAGAACGCTTCTATATTTGGTAAAAGAAAAACACCTCTGGGAAAGAGGTGTTTTTCCTGATACCCAAAGGTATCAAAGCGTATAATAGGGTGGGAGTAGAAAGTTTATACTTTCCAAGTGTTAATATACTGTGAAACTGTGTCATAAATATGTCAAACGTGAAAAATAACATACATTTCCAAGGTTTTTTCTAAATATGTTCAGAACCTAATTTTCTATCTTGCCAGGGGGGCTGTGTTTCAATTATACTTATTGTGCTGGGCGTGTCTGCCAGAAAGCATTTTTCAGACACGCTCTGGATTGACAATAAGTAAAGAGGGATGATGGCGGCATGCAGTATACTATATTATGTGTAGGAAAGATAAAAGAGCGTTTTTTTGCTGATGCTATATCAGAATACCGGAAACGTCTGTCCCGTTATGGGAAAACAGAGGTTATAGAGGTTTTGGATGAAAGAACGCCGGACCGCGCATCGGAGGCGGAAGAACAGCAGATCAGGCAGAAGGAGGCGGACAGACTCCTAAGACATATCAAAGAGAATATGTATATCATTGCCCTGGATCTGAAAGGAAAAGAATTTGATTCGGTAACATTTGCAAAACATCTGGGAGAAATCATGGTCAGAGGGAACAGCCATCTCACGTTTGTGATAGGAGGCTCGCTGGGACTGCATCCATCGGTTCTCCAACGGGCGGATGAGAGGATCTGTTTTTCTAAAATGACCTTTCCTCATCCGCTTATGCGGGTGATCCTGCTGGAACAGATCTACAGGGCAAACCGGATACAGAGAGGGGAGCCCTATCATAAGTGAGTGATCCTGACAGGACTATAACATGATACTGATTTTGTGGAGGGATAATGAGGAATATTTTATTGACAGGTTTTAGAAGGACATCTTCCGAATTTCTTGTAAAAAAGGCAGATTATCAAACAATGATACTTCCAAACGATAAAGTATTGGATTCGCAGCTTCTGTTGGCAGAGCTTGAATTACAACATTATGAATACATATTCAGTTTCGGGCAGAAACCAAATATTAAAGATAAAGTATATGTTGAAACTGTTGCAAGAAATGGAAAAAATAGTATTCCTACGGATTTTGATTATAATAAATTACTAGCTGCCCTTAAGACAGAAAAGATAGCGGTTCACATTTCTAACAATGCTGGTACGTCTTTTTGCAACGAGCTATATTGGAATGTACTTTCCTATATTCGCAGCAGGCAGCTGAAAACAAAGATGCTTTTTTTACATATTCCATTTTGTAAGAATATAACGGCAGTCGAAGCTTTTTTTGACAAGATACTAAGGGTTATTGAGAACTATTAAAAAATGGTTTTGATGAAAAACAATCGTGAGGCAATGTCGTGTCGGGGATAATACTTGTGGAAACCGTTTATAATATTAAGAAAAGAGGGAGGATAAAAGAAGATAGCTCAATGGTGCCAATTTGAACCTGCCATTGAGCTGTAAAAAAGCGGCAGTATCATAAAACACTGCCGCTTTTTTCATTAAGTCTGTGCGGATGGCGGGACTTGAACCCGCACGATGTTGCCACCGCAAGATTTTGAGTCTTGTGCGTCTGCCAATTCCGCCACATCCGCAATACAACGAAAGTAATCATATCATCTTTTGTAATAAGTGTCAAGAATTTTCTTGAAAAAACAGCAGAAACCATGTATCCTATATATATTATAAAGAAAAGAGATTTTGAAAGGAAGCGGCGGTTTGGGAAATAAACTTGTATTAATAGATGGAAACAGCATTATGAACCGTGCCTTTTACGGGGTGCCAGAACTGACAAATAAGGAGGGGCTTCACACCAATGCGGTGTATGGTTTCTTAAATATCATGTTTAAGATTATGGAGGAAGAGGAACCCACTCATATTATGGTTGCTTTTGATGAGAAGGCACCTACATTCCGGCACAAAATGTATGATGATTATAAAGGGACGAGAAAGGCCATGCCGGATGAACTGGGAGAACAGATGCCGGTGATCCGGGAAATCCTTCAGGCAATGAATATATGCATTCATTCCAAAGAAGGGATTGAGGCAGACGATATATTGGGAACCATGGCCCGGAAGGGAGAGAAGGAAGGATTCGATGTCGTTGTAGTATCCGGTGACAGGGATCTGCTCCAGCTTGCAACAGACAGTATCAAGGTGAGGATTCCCAAGACAAGAGGGGGAAAGACGGTAGTAGAGGATTACTATCCGGCCGAGGTCATTGAGAAGCTTGGAGTTACCCCACCTCAGGTTATTGACCTGAAGGGGCTGATGGGAGACTCATCCGATAATATACCAGGTGTTCCCGGCGTGGGGGAAAAAACGGCGCTGAAGCTGCTTACCCTGTATGGAACAGTGGAAAATGTTATTGCCCATGTAGACGAGATCCCCCAGAAACGTGCCAGAGAGGCAGTGAGAGAAAATATACCGCTGGCAAAGCTCAGCAAAGAGCTGGCCACGATAAAAACCGACTGCAGGCTTGGCATCACGACAGAGCAGTGCAGGGTGGAGGATATGTACAACAGCAGGGCATATCATCTCATCCAGTCCCTCGATATTAAATCCATATTAAAGCGTTTCGACCAGGATATGGCAGGAGATAAGGGACTGGAGAAGAATTTTATATCAATAGGTACAAAAGGGGAATGGGAAGAGTTTGTATCCTCCATCCGGCCGGAGGATCCTGTGGGGGTAAAGGCAGTCTACCGCGCCGACAGTGATGTGACGCAGGACACAGATGGTCAGATAACACTTTTTATGTCGGAAGGTGAGGGACGGCTTCTGGGGATGGCAGTGGCCTTCTGCAAAGAGAGGGTTGCTTTCTGCCGGGTCGGGAAGGAACTGACAGAGGCCGATGTGGTATCAGGGGTTGCAAAACTCCAGAAAGAGCATATACTGTCGGCAAATGACCTGAAATCCCAGCTGGATTTCTTCCCCGATGCATCGCCGGCCAATTCCTTTGACACTAATGTGGCGGCCTATCTGGCCAATCCGGTTCAGAAGGGATTCGCTGAAGAAGACATTGCGGAACTCTATGCAGACATTTCCATGTATCCCTACAGTCAGATTTTCGGCAAACTTCCTCTGGAGACGGCTTTTGCAGAGAAGGAGGAAGAACTGGTCCGGTATGTCAGTTATTGTGCCCTTGTCAATGCCCTCGCCTTTCCACTTCTGAAAAGAGAGTTGAAAAAGATCAGGGTCCTGTCCCTGTATGAAGAAATTGAAATGCCGTTACTATTTACCCTGCATGGCATGGAGCGCTGGGGAATACTTGTGCGGCGGCAGGCATTAAAGGAATATGGACTGAAGCTGGGAGTGCGGATCCAGGAACTGGAAAAGGAAATCTGGCAGCGGGCAGGAGAGGAATTTAATATCAATTCGCCGAAACAGCTGGGGGGCATACTCTTTGACAAGATGCATATGCCCTACGGAAAGAAAACAAAAACGGGTTATTCTACTTCCGCTGAGGTATTGGAAAAGCTCCGGTTTGAAGATCCCATCATCGAGCAGATTCTGGAATACCGCCAACTGACGAAGCTGAAATCCACCTATGCCGATGGTTTGGATACTTATATAGATGAAATCGATGGGCGTATCCATACTACCTTTAATCAGACGATCACAGCGACAGGCAGGCTCAGCAGTACCGAGCCGAATCTGCAGAATATACCGATCCGGATGGAACTGGGCAGGCAGATCCGAAAGGTCTTTGTCCCGGCGGAGGGATGTGTCTTTCTGGATGCCGATTATTCTCAGATTGAGCTGCGTGTGCTGGCGCATATGTCCGGTGATGAAAGTCTGATCGAGGCATATCGCGAGAACGCGGATGTTCATCGGGCTACCGCCTCTCTTGTATTCCACACCCCATATGATGAGGTGACAGATCTTCAGAGGCGGAATGCCAAGGCTGTGAATTTTGGCATCGTCTATGGAATCAGTGGATTCGGCCTGTCAAGGGATCTGAATATTACGAAGAAACAGGCAGAAAAATATATCGAGGACTACTTTGAGACGTATCCCAAAGTGAAGGAGTTTATGGATCGGATGGTGGCGGATGGCAAAAATAGGGGATATGTCGCATCCCTGTTTGGCAGACGACGTCCGATTCCGGAGCTGTCTTCCAAGAATTTTATGCAGCGTCAGTTTGGGGAACGTATCGCCATGAATTCTCCGATCCAGGGAACAGCGGCGGACATTATTAAGATTGCCATGATACGGGTGGCGGATCGACTGAAAGAGGGAAATTATAAGTCCCGTCTGATCCTGCAGATCCATGATGAGCTTCTTATTGAAACCTGTCTGGATGAGGTGGAAGAGGTGAGGGAGATTCTGGAGACGGAGATGGAAAATGCCTGTGACCTGCGTGTGCCTCTGATTGCCGAGGTGAAGCAGGGGGCGAGCTGGTTTGAGGCAAAATGAGCGGAGGTAAGAAATGGTACTTGGGATAACGGGGGGAGTGGGCTGCGGCAAGTCCACAGTCCTGCGGCTGCTGGAAACAGAATATGGAGCGAGAGTGATGCTGGCTGACAATATCGGGCATGAGATGATGGAGCAGGGAAAACCGGCATGGCAGGAAATCCGCAAACGGTTCGGAGAGGAAATTCTTACAGCCAGAGGAGAGGTAGACCGGGACAGGCTGGCATCCCTGATCTATCAGGACGATGAAAAGCGCCTTCTTCTGAATCAAATTATCCATCCCTGTGTCAGGAAAGAGATGGAGAGAAGGATTGAGGAGTGGCGGGATGAGCCGCTGGTTGTACTGGAGACGGCCCTGCTCTTTGAGACGGGCTGCGATGTTCTATGCGATGAGGTTTGGTGGGTTGATGCAGGGAGGGAAATCCGGATCCAACGGCTGATGGATTCAAGGGGATACACGAGAGAGAAGGCGGAGGCCATCATGAGCAGGCAGATGAGTGAGGACGACTGGAGAGAGAGATGCCATCACCGTATTGATAATAATAAAGAGGAAAAAAAATTGACTGTACAGATAAAAGAACTACTAGGCAGACAATAAAAAATGTGGTATAGTTAAACAAATGGAAGGTTAATTTACTATGGAAACGAACAATGAAGGTTTTGTATTTGGTTTGGATATTGGCACAAGGAGCATCGTTGGGACGGTTGGTTACCGGATAGGTACAGACCGCTTTATTGTGGTGGCACAGGAATCTATTGAGCACACGACAAGAGCTGTTATCGATGGACAGATTCATGATATCTCTACTGTGTCCAGGACCATTGCAGAGATCAAGAACTCTCTGGAAAACAGGATCCACTGTGAACTTACGGATGTCAGCATTGCGGCAGCCGGCAGGGTTCTTAAGACGAAGAAGGTCCATGCCATCTCCGAATTTTCGTCAGAAACAAAAGTGACAGACGATCATGTCCAGACTTTGGATATGCTGGCTGTGGAAAAGGCATACGAGGAAATCCGTCAGGAGACGCAGGATGATGCGAAGCATTTTTACTGCGTTGGTTATTCTGCGGCCAGGTATTATCTGAACGGATATCCCATGGAGATGATTACGATGCACACGGCGAAGAATATTGGCGTGGATCTTATCGCTACTTTTTTGCCGGATGAGGTGGTAGACGGATTATATGCAGCAGTGGAGGAAGCAGGGCTTCATGTGGCAAGCCTGACGCTGGAGCCTATCGCTGCGATCCAGCTGGCTATCCCTGAAAAATTCCGTCTGCTCAATATCGCCCTTGTGGATGTAGGGGCGGGGACGTCGGATGTTTCCATAGTAAAAGAGGGCAGCATCACTGCCTTCGGCATGATCCCGCTGGCAGGAGATGAGCTGACAGAAGCCATCGCAAAGAAGTATCTGATTGATTTTGAGACGGCAGAGCGGGTGAAACGCCAGTGTGAAAAGGAGAAAATTGTTCAATTTCGAAATATATTTGGAGAGGATACTGAGGTGGAGCAGGGGCAGCTGGCAGAGGATACAGGAGAAGCGGTGGATGAGATCACGAGAAATATTGCCTCCTGTATCACTGAACTGAATGGCGGAAAGCCAGTTAGTGCCGTATTTGTTGTAGGCGGCGGCGGTAAGCATGAGGGGTTTACCGATAAACTGGCGGAGCATCTGGATCTGCCGGAGAACAGGGTGGCGATACGGGGCGCCGAGGTACTCACAAATGTGACCTTTGAGCAGCCCGGCATTCAGAAAGATTCTACTCTTGTCACTCCCATTGGGATCTGCCTGAATTATTATGA
This sequence comes from Eubacteriaceae bacterium, assembly GCA_910574015.1. Taxonomy (GTDB): domain Bacteria; phylum Bacillota; class Clostridia; order Lachnospirales; family Lachnospiraceae; genus Eubacterium_F. The sequence goes on from CAJSYQ010000020.1 coordinate 39,895, forward strand.
GCAGAGAAACAATTTTATTCATGTAATGGTAAATGATCAGCGGGTAAAGCTGTACGACAATGGCAAAGCTACGGTTCTGGATGCCTGCATCAGTTCTGGATTTTCCCAGAATAATCTTTTCCCGATACGCGGTGACGAGCTTCATTTTTCTGTGAATGGGGAAAAGCGCATGGTGAAAGGAAAAGCAGGCGAGGTGGCGCTGGTCAGGAAAAACGGCAAAGAAGTGAGTCTGAACGAGCCTGCGCTGGAAAATGACCAGATTCAGATCCGTCCTTCTACGAAAGGAGAAAGGGGCCGTATTTCCCTGGGGGATATAGCGGAATGCAGAGGGGAACTGGAGGTGACACTGTACGGAAGAACCGTTCTGTGTCCAAAGCTGATCGAGGTGAATGGCTCTCTGGCCAGTGTGATGTATGACGTACAGCCAGGGGACAAAATTGAAATATTTGATTACATCTCTGTTGCAGCAATTCTTGAATATGCTGATATGGAGAAAGAGGAATTTGTACTGCTGAACGGAAGAGAGGCAGGGTTATCGGCTAAAGTACACAGTGGCGACCGCATTGAGCGGAAACCAAAGCCAAAGCCAAAACCAGAAGATGAGCAGCCAGTGGATCCAGAAGAGGATTTTCAGAAACAGATGGAAAAGGATCCGCTTTTACAGCCGCTAAAGCCTCTGCCTGACTGGATGCAGGGAATACCCTTTGACACGGCGAAGCTGGGGACGGATGGTACCGTGATTCCTGGTATGCAGGAGAACAGAAGAATGGTTCAGCCGCAACAGGCAGTGCCTGTGAGCCGGAAACCAGTAATGGTTGTGATCAATGGCTCGCCTGTTTCGTTACCCCTGAAAGAAAATCCGATCTTTGTGGATGTCTTCGATGTCTATCCATTTGATATGACCAAGGCGGGCGGGACGCGGCTGCTTACCCGGATCAATGGTGTGGATAAAGATTTTACTGAGCCGCTGCATGAGGGGGACGAGATTGAACTGCGATGGATCTAAAGGGAATGGATGGCAGCCGCAGCAAATAATTTAAGAAGGGGGAAATAAAATGAACATCGATATTTCGGAGGTAAGAAACAAAAGGTTTATCCATATTTCACATCTGGTGATATATCTGTTTATGATCGGGTATGGTGTGATGTCGATTTTTCAGTATCGTTTGGAGAATCTGCCCATTAATATCTCAGTTATCACGAGCTTTTTGTTCTTCTTTCTGGTAGAATTGTTTACGCGGAAAAAAGGGGTGGACCGGCTCGCTGGATCCAGATTTGACATTCCCTATTATTTCATCCGGCTTCTGTCAGACGTTATCCTGTACTTTATATCACCAGATAAAATATATGGACTTGTTTTTCTCATACTGATGATCATATTCTGTGTGGAAGTGATCTTCTACATGGCATATGATGAGACGGAGAAAAGGGTGCTGAGTTATGTGATCTTTGCTGCTGGCTATTCATTGGTATCCATTGTTCTGATCATTACAAAGATTTATGCTGATCCGAAGGGAACGCCTGGCTATCTTTGTGAACTTGCCGCTGTTGTCTCCGTTACCTTTGCTGTCATACTTATCGGGGAGATCATGGCGGGTATCTGGGATGCCTTTGTCAGACATCTTCTTGCCCAGAACCGGGCGCTGGAAGGATTGAATCAGGCAAACGACGCCTTGAAACAGCATCAGGATCAGATCAGCAAGATCAATGAGACGCTGGGTGTGCAGAAGATAGAACTGCAGACAGCCAATAAGAAGATTAATCGTGCCCATGATGAGATGTCAGTACAAAACGAAATCTCGTCTGCCATTGTGGCCACCTCACAGAAAGAGGAGCTTCTGAAACAGGTCACGAAGATATTGCAGGTTCGTTTGGATTTGGATCTTGTTATGGTGATTCTGGAGGAGGACAACAGCCTTTTGGTTCCCGGAGAGGATCCGAAGGGGAGATACGTGGCTCTGTCGTCTGGACTAGGAACTGATTTTGAAGAGAATATAAGGGAGTCGATTCGAAGAACAGATCTCAATGAGCTTCTTTCCATGTCCAAGACATATATTCAGAATACGGCGACAGATTCTATTAAATTCTTTAAATATCTTAGCGCGGAGCAGGAATTGTCGTCAATGATCTGCCTTCCGCTGATCCATCAGGACAGCCGGATCGGTACGATCCTGATTGGAAAGAAAAAGGAAAATGCTTTTGTAGACGGCCGCGCTTTTTATGAAAATATTGCTGGACAGATCAGTATTGGCATATCCAATGCAAAGCTGTATGAGAAGATGAACGATATGGCCATTCGTGACGGTCTCACGAGAATATTTAACCGCCGCCATCTGTCAGAGCTGTTAAATGAATATCTGGGGGAAGCAGTGAAGAGAAAGGCTCCGGTTTCACTTGCGCTGTTTGATATCGATAAATTTAAGATGGTAAACGATACATATGGACACCAGTGCGGAGACGCTGTGATCCGGTATGTGGCAACTCTCCTGAACAGGGGAGCTATACGAAATGGCGGTATCGCCGGCCGTTACGGCGGAGAAGAGTTTGTAGTTGCCTTTATGAATAAGAGTCTTCAGGAAACCTATGAGATTGTAAAGGATATCCACTCAGCCATTAAGAGCGAACCGGTGGTGTACGAGGATAAGGAAGTACTGGTGCGCGCCAGCGTCGGGGTGGCAAGCTTTCCTGAGACCTGCTCCAATCCGGGCGAGCTGCTGAACCGGGCTGACTGGGCGATGTACCATTCCAAGAAGAATGGCCGTGATCAGATAACGATTGACAGCGATCAGATTAAAGGCGAAATGTAGAGGTTGATAATAATGATATTATACAGTATTGCCAGCGGAAGCAGTGGAAACTGTATTTACGCCGGCACAGAGGAATCGGGTGTCCTGATTGATGTGGGGATCAGCATGAAAAGGATTGTGGAGGGGCTGGCCAGACAGAGTCTGTCTCTTGAGAATATCCGGGCAATCCTTATCACGCATGAGCATACCGATCATATCAGTGGATTGGGGCCGGTGCTGCGCAGGGCTCCAATCCCTGTTTATGCAACGGCGGATACAATAGAAGCAATCTGGACAAAAAATAATATGAAAAATATTTCTCCTGAACTTTTTCACAGCATCCGTCCCGGAGAGGAAATGGAACTGGCCAGGATGCTGATTTCCCCCTTTTCTATCTCTCATGATGCGGTGGATCCGGTCTGTTATACGATTGAATATGAAAACCGTAAGCTTGGGATTGCCACAGATATGGGCTGCTATTCGGATGAGATCATACAGAATCTTGCCTCCTGTCATTCGGTTCTTCTTGAAGCGAATCATGATATCAATCTGCTGCAGGTAGGACACTATCCCTATTCACTTAAGATGAGGATTCTGGGAGACAAGGGGCATTTGTCAAACGATGCATCCGCAAGGCTGATCCGGGAGATTCTTCATCCCGGTCTCCAGCATATCATACTGGGACATCTCAGTAAGGAGAATAATTTTCCGGAGCTGGCTTATCAAACAGTATCATATGAACTGGAACAGAGCGAGACATGGAGTTCCATACAGGCAAGGCTGCTTGTGGCAGAGCGGTATGAGCCGACAGAATGTCTCACTATAATCTGATCAGAAAGGAATATAAAGACCATGAAAAAGACAATTATTACAGTAGTAGGAAAAGACAGTGTGGGAATTATTGCCAGAGTATGCAGTTATTTGGCAGATAACGGACTCAATATCCTTGATATTTCTCAGACCATTGTGGATGGTTTCTTTAATATGATGATGATCGTGGATTTTACCTCTGCAGAAAAAGGGTTTTCCGTGGTTTCAGAAGAACTGGAGGAACTGGGACAGGGAATCGGCTGTGTGATTCGCCTGCAGCGGGAGGAAATTTTTGATAAAATGCATCGGTTATAGGAGGCTGCCATGATTAATTTGAACGAGGTTATCGAAACCAATGATATGATAGAGAAGGAAAATTTGGATGTCCGCACGATTACACTCGGAATCAGTCTTTTGGACTGTATTGACAGTGATCTGGATCGGTTATGCGGCAACATATACCGAAAGATTACTAAAATGGCAGAAAATCTGGTTTCTGTTGGCGAGGAGATCGGGCGGGAATTCGGCATTCCAATCGTAAATAAAAGGATTTCTGTGACTCCAATCGCACTGGTCGGCGGTTCTGCCTGCCGGACCCCGGAGGATTTTGTGAAAATTGCTAAAACCCTTGATCAGGCGGCAGCCAAGGTGGGAGTCAATTTTATTGGGGGATATACGGCACTGGTTTCAAAGAAGATGACGGAGGCAGATAGAAATCTTATCCTTTCTATTCCACAGGCGCTTTCCGCTACAGAATATATATGCAGTTCAGTAAATGTAGGATCTACCAGGACGGGGCTGGATATGGATGCGGTGCGGCTTATGGGAAGGATTGTAAAGGAAACGGCTGTACTCACGGCAGACAGGGACTCTATTGGCTGTGCCAAGTTAGTGGTATTTTGTAATGCTCCGGATGATAACCCCTTTATGGCGGGCGCCTTTCATGGTGTGACCGAGGGGGATGCCGTGATCAACGTGGGAGTCAGCGGACCAGGCGTTGTGAAGACGGCGCTGGACAAAGTGAAGGGAAAGGATTTCAGCGTTGTCTGTGAGACCATTAAAAAGACAGCCTTTAAAATAACCCGTGTAGGGCAGCTGGTGGCAAATGAGGCGGCGAAACGTCTTGGTGTGCCTTTTGGAATCATTGACCTGTCTCTGGCACCGACTCCTGCCATGGGGGATAGCATTGCCGAAATCTTCGAATCCCTTGGACTGGAGAGAGCAGGGGCGCCGGGAACAACGGCAGCGCTGGCCATGCTGAACGATCAGGTAAAGAAGGGCGGCGTTATGGCATCCTCTTATGTCGGCGGATTGAGCGGGGCTTTCATTCCTGTAAGTGAGGATCATGGTATGATCGATGCCGTGAAGGAGGGTTCTCTTACACTGGAAAAGTTGGAAGCCATGACTTGCGTCTGCTCAGTAGGACTTGATATGGTGGCCATTCCGGGAGATACAAAGGAGAGTACCATTGCCGGCATTATAGCAGATGAGATGGCCATTGGAATGATCAATCAAAAGACAACGGCGGTCAGGCTGATTCCGGTACAGGGAAAAAAAGTGGGAGATCAGGCGGAATTTGGAGGGCTGCTTGGCTATGCCCCGATTATGCCGGTCAATAAATTTTCCTGTGATGATTTTGTATCGAGAAAGGGAAGAATTCCGGCACCAATCCACAGCTTCAAGAATTGAGGGTAATGAATATGGAAAAATTTGAGATCATAGAGAAACATCTGGAACACCATGGGCATATCGTAGATTTCTATACGTATGATATGAAGATTCCCAATGGGAATGAGGTACAGTGGGATATAATTGAGCATAAAGGCGCTGCCGCCATTATACCAGTGGATGAAGAGGGCAGGATCATTCTGGTACGCCAGTACCGGGGTGCCATTGACGATCTTTTGCTGGAGATTCCGGCGGGAGGACGCGATAGTGCAGAGGAAGATTTCAAATTGTGTGCGGCCAGGGAACTGGAAGAGGAGATAGGTTATATCTCCGACGAGATTCATCATTTGGTGGACTATCACTCTGCCGCTGCTTATACCAGCGAGAAGATTGCCATCTACTATACAGAAAAACTGATTCCATCCCACCAGCATCTGGATGAGAATGAATTTGTTCAGATCGAGAGGTATACCCTGGATGAAGTGATTCAGATGATCGCGGATGGCAGGATCACGGACGGGAAGACCATCGCTGCGGTTATGGCATATAAAGTCCTGAAAAAGTAAAGGTATGTTTTGTCTCGCTCTCTCATAAAATGTATCGTTATGGATCACACTATAATGATATGAGGGGGATATGGGACATGGCATCTTATCGTGAACGAAACAGCCGGGGAAGAAGAGCAGGATTTCTGCAACAGGTATTTCTGCTTTTTCTCATCGGCTTTTTTGTTGGGGCAGTTTTCTATACATTATTTCAGAATTCCTTTTCCGGCCTGATGGGACAGCTGGAGGGAAATATGTCGGCATGGCAGGGAAGGGAATATAATTTCTGGTATGAGTACCTTCATGCCCTGTGGTCCCATGGGAAATATTTTATATTGCTCTGGATCCTTTCTGTCAATATCAGGGCGGGCAGGATTTATCAGAGGGGATTTACCATCTACACCGGTATCCGCAATGGTTTTTTACTTCTGTTTTTTCTAATGGGGAAGGGAGGCCGGGGATGTATCCTCTATCTTGCCAGCCTTTTTCCCCAATGCATAATACTTGTCCCACTGTATCTGTTTAGTTTTCTCTGGCAGAATGACAACGGGAAAAAAGAGCACCGGGGGGCTGTCTATGTGGGGATCACTGTATTTTTTCTGACGGCTTGTCTTCTGGAGGTAAAGGTAAATCTGCCGTTGATGGAAAAGGTAATGTAGCCGTTCTGTCTTACAAACGTTCGGCGATTTGATCAATGAGCCGTTCTGTCTCATCCCAGCCAAGGCAGGCATCCGTGATGGACTTGCCAAATTCGTGTTCATTAATTTTCTGTGCGCCGGGAAGCAGATAGCTTTCTACCATAACTCCCTTTACCAGTTCGCTGATGGCGGGATTCACCATGCGGCTGTGCATAACCTCGTCTACGATGCGGGGCTGTTCATAATATTTCTTCCCGGAATTTGAGTGGTTGGCATCAATGATACAGGCGGGATTCTTCAGATACAGGAGGGAATATTTTTCGTGAAGCCGCTCCAGATCCTCATAGTGATAGTTCGGTATGGCCTGTCCATGCTTGTTGACCGCACCCCGGAGTATCGTGTGGGCGAGGGGATTGCCGTCGGTCTCTACCTCGTAGCCGCGGTATAAAAAGGTGTGCGGCGCCTGGGCTGCGATACAGGAGTTCAGCATAACAGAGAAGTCACCACTGGTGGGATTTTTCATGCCGGCAGGCACATCCATGCCGCTGACGGTCATACGATGCTGCTGATCCTCTACAGAACGTGCCCCCACTGCCACATAGGAGAGAATATCGCTGATATATGGCCAGTTTTCCGGATACAGCATCTCATCTGCGGCGAAAAAGCCGGTCTCCGAGATGGAGCGCAGGTGCATCTTTCTCATGGCGATGAGACCCTCCATAAAGTCTTCTTTTTTTTCTGGATCCGGCTGATGCACGATTCCCTTGTATCCTTCGCCGGTGGTACGTGGTTTATTCGTATAGATTCGGGGGATGATCAGGATCTTATCTTTCACCTGCTCCTGAATGCGGGCGAGCCTGCTTGTATATTCACAGACAGAATCCTCATGATCCGCCGAACAGGGACCGATGATCACCAGGAACTTATCCGATGCGCCTGTGATCACCGCCTTGATTTCTTCATCCTTATGTTGTTTTAATTTCTTCTGCTCTTCTGTCAGAGGGTATAATTCCTGAAGTACCTCTGGCGAGATAATTTCTTTCTTGTAATGTATGCTCATTATTTTTCCTCCGCTTTCTGTTATCCTGCACAATTTTACTCTATTTTTGCCGCTGTGTCAAATGAGTTCACGGTTTGATAACAAATGCGTCATGGTTTCTTGACAAATAATATTTATAGTGAAGACTGAACTAGCTGCAAAAGGAGGTTAAAATTTTGATTGAAGTAAAAAATCTGGTAAAACGGTATGGGGGCAGGAATGTTTTGGACCATCTGAGTTTTCGGGTTGAAAAGGGACAGATACTGGGATTTCTAGGCCCCAACGGTGCGGGGAAATCCACGACGATGAATATTATTACCGGCTACATATCGGCTACATCAGGAACGGTAATGGTAAATGGATATGATGTCCTGGAGGAACCGGAGAAGGTGAAGGAGAGCATCGGATATCTTCCGGAACAGCCGCCTTTGTATCCCGATATGCTGGTGCGGGAATATCTTTCATTTGTCTGTGACCTGAAGGGGGTAACGAAGACCGAGAAAGAGAAAATGATGTCAAAGGTTATGCGCAAGACCGGAATCCGTGATGTATCGGAGAGACTGATCAAACATCTCTCCAAGGGGTATAAGCAGCGGGTTGGACTAGCGGCCGCCATGGTGGGGGATCCGGAGATATTGATACTGGATGAACCGACGGTAGGTCTGGATCCCAAGCAGATCATGGAAATTCGAAATCTGATCCGGGAACTGGGCAGGCGTCATACAATCCTTCTTAGTTCCCATATTATGCAGGAAGTAGATGCTGTTTGCAACCAGATACTAATTATTAACGAGGGGAAGCTGATCGCAGCGGACAGCCCGGAGGAGATTGCCAGGAGAGCAGAGGGAAAGAATAGTATTACTCTTCAGGTCAAAGGGGCAAAGGAGCAGATTCAGAGAGGATTGGAAAACATAGAACATATTCTTGATTTTAAGATATTGAAAACGGGGACCACCGGGATCTGTCAGGCGGAGATCAGCAGTCTGCCGGAATACGATGTGCGTGAGGAAATATTTTATGTCATGGCAGAGATGCGGTGTCCCATCCTGGAGATGGTGTCCAGAGAACCAACACTGGAAGAAGCATTTATCAGTCTGACGGGAAAGGGGGAGAATTATGCTGGCAATCTATAAGAAAGAGCTGCATTCCTATTTTACCTCTGTGCTGGGATGGGTATTTATTGCCTTTTTTCTTGTGATGACAGGGCTTTATTTTGTACTTTATAATCTGATCAATGGCATCATCAATTTCAGTTATGTCTATGATGGCATACAGATGATATTTGTATTTCTTTTGGTGCCTGTTCTTACCATGCGCAGTGTGGCCGAGGAGAACCGCCAGAAGACGGATCAGCTTCTGTACACGGCACCAATATCCATTACGAAAATTATTGCGGGGAAATATCTGGCATTGATCACCCTGCTTGCTGCTGCCATGGCCATTGTGTGTACATATCCGCTGTTATTCAACAATCTTATAGGAAAAGCGGCATCCAATGGGGAGACTGTGGATTTTGCCGTGGCTTACGGAAGTACCTTTGGTTTCTTTCTTCTGGGAGCAGCTTATATTGCCATTGGACTATTTATCTCTTCTATGACGGAGAGTCAGGTGATCGCAGCAGTGGCTTCCGGGATCATTATGATCTTTACTTATCTTATGTCCGGCATTGCCGGCCTTCTGCCGGCAGACGGCATATTTCATTTCTATTTTCTGGCCGTACTGATCCTGATTCTGGCCGTTGTATTGTATTTTTGGATCCATAACGGCTGGCTGGCAGCGGCGGTTGGGCTGGCGGCAGAAGGTCTGCTGGCAGCGGCTTATCTTTTCTTCTCTGACCGGTTTACGAATCTGATCAGCAATATATTGGAACATATTTCCATCACTGACCGTTATTCGAATTTTACACTAGGAATTTTTGACGGCAGTGCACTGATCTATTATCTGAGTGTAAGCTTTCTTTTTGTCTTTCTTACGATACAGCGCATTCAGAAGAAAAGATATAACAGATAGAATGGAGGCAGGCATGGAGTTAAATAAAAAGATAAAAGAGGCATTTTGCAGCCGGAATTTTAAAATGGGAGGTTTCCAGTCAATGATCATGACAGTGGTCATCGCGTTAGTGGTCATTCTGAACCTCATTGTTGGTAAGCTGGATCTTTCTGTGGATCTCAGTGAGGATGACATGTATACGTTATCAGAAGAGACGAGAAAACTTGCAGGCACGCTGCAGGATGAAATCATCATCTACTATCTGTGCCAGAAAGGGCAGGAGACATTGGACACAGGGACAAAGAGCATCGATATGGAGCGGATCGTAAACCAGTACGGAAAGCTTGCTCATATCACAGTGGAGAAAAAAGATCCGGTACAGTACCCTGCTTTTGCAAAGGACTACACGGAGGAGCAGGTCAGCAATCATGATATCGTAGTAGTAAATAAGACAAAAAACACGGATAAATATATACAGGCGGACAGCATCATCGTGTCAGAGGCAGATTATACTTCTGGTTCTTATCAATATTCTATAGACCTGGAAGGCCAGGTGACTGCTGCGATTCAGAGCCTGACTTCGGGTTCCGCTAAAAAGGTGTACATCACCTCTGGCCATGGGGAAGTAGAATTGGGAACTGCTTTTACCGATATGCTTGGAAAGAGCAATTATACAATGGATACACTGGACACAGTATCCATAGACCGTGTGCCAGAGGACTGTGATCTGCTTCTAGTCAATGCTCCGCAATATGATTTGACAGAAGAAGAGTACAAAACGATCGGTTCTTACCTAAAGCATGGAGGTAAGGCTATGTTTTTCCTGAATATGCAGGCGGTGGAGACAGCAAATTATGATAAACTACTGAGAGACTATGGAGTGCATGTTGTAAAGGGATATGTTGTGGATACGGAACTTGCCCTTCGGGCAGATGTTCCCCTGGCTTTCTTTCCCAATGTCAATAGTCATGATATAACCGGTGATGTGGGGAATGCCAGAGTATATATGGATTATTCAGTGGGACTTACTAGTCAGTCGGATGAACGGGGCAGTTTAAGTGTAGAGTCTTTGCTGGATACTTCAGAGGCCGCATACAGCAGAACCGATAATAAGGAAACGGATTATTCAGAACGGCTGGATACTGATATCAAAGGGGCCTTCAGCCTGGCCATGGCGGTGACGGATACCCATGCAGCAAAGGGCGATACAGCAGCCAGTGGGGCATCCACATCGGCAGTCAGTGAGGATACCGATTTTTCAGAAACAGATACACGGCTGGTGGTTTATTCTTCTCCTGATTTTGCTATGGATGCGGTAGCCTCCACTAACCAGTACGGCAACCGTTCGATGTTGTTAAATTCACTGACCTGGCTGACAGGAGAGGAAATTTCCCGACTTGCCATCCCGGCGAGAAGCCTGTCCCAGGCAACGGTGAGTATTGCGTCGGACAGCATCGTATTCTGGACGGCAGCACTGGTGATCGTTCTGCCGCTGATATTACTGGCCGTCGGCTTTATTATCTGGTTCAGAAGGAGGAGACGGTGATGAGAAGGAAGAAGAAAAATGGGATCATGCTTTTGGTCCTCTGTGTGGTGCTGGCGGGAGCAGTTCTGTTGTATTACTTTCTGCCTCAGAGGATGGAAGACAAGGAAACAGGCATGGAGGAAACAGAGAGCATTATAGTGGATCAGATTGACAGCACATCAGTGTCTTCCCTTGAAGTGAAAAAGGAGGGAAAGGTAATTTATTCCATTCAGAAGATCAGTGGCAGCTGGCAGTTTCCGGATGATAAGGAGGTTCCCCTTGACAGTGACGTCATTGCCGGACTGCTTGATAGTCTGGATCCGGTGAGAGCCTCCAGAGAGTTTAAGATGACGGAAGGTCAGGATTTGTCACAGTATGGACTGGAAACTCCGGCCATGACCATTCAGATTGATTGTGATAACGGCAAAAGTATCCAGTACGATCTGGGAGAAACCGTACCCATTAGCGGCGGATATTATGGCAGTTCTGCTTCCGGCAATCTCATCTATTGTTTAGATGAGTCGATGTACAGTACCTTTGATATAGAAAAAAATTCCCTGATCCGGATGGAGGAGCTGCCAGAGATTGATGCATCCCGCATAACTTATCTAAAAGTGGAGAATAAGAAGGGAACTGATTTTGAAGCCGCTGTGGGAGAAGATGGAAGGACATGGGAAGCTTCCAGACCGGAAAAGAGGAAGATGAAAGAAGAAGATACGGAATGGGAGACGGTGCGGGGATATTTTACATCGCTGGTGTATGACAGCATAGCAGAATATCATTCAACAAACCTGGACAGATATGGACTGAAGGAACCCTCCGCTGTTATAACCATTAAATATTATGAGCAAGAGAAGGAATCCGGGGATTCGGAAGGAACGGCATCGGGTGCGGGTGCCCACGGTGCTGCAGAAGAGGAACGGGTATATCATACACTGCAGCTCTGTATTGGGGATTCTTGTGAGGAAGGATACTACGTGTGCAGGAAAGATTCATCGAATGTTTATATTATGGCAGAGGATATGGTGAAAAATATGACAGAGGTAGATGGACATTTTTCTATGTGATGGGGATTGCGGGATAAACAAGGCAGAACATCAACGCCATGTTCGATTTTAAGACGGACTGTATCAAGCCAGAGGGGATGCACGCAGGATGGCAGACGAGCGGCACGGTCAAGGTCTGCCACCTTGCCTTTAACCTCTGGAACGGTTATGCCCAGGAGGGGCGTGAGAAACTCTTTGCGCCAGAAGAATTGTTCTGTTGCGAGTTCGCCCTGTACTTCATGGAAGGTATCAAGGCACGGTATCCCGAATATTGCAGGGACTTGCCCACGCCCAAGAAGCAGACAGAGCATACACGGTAACTGAAAACAAGAAAAAAGGAAATACCCTGCGGGCATACCTCTATGCCCAAAGCAGGGCAAAACAAGGAAAGGAATAGCCTATGAATCTGAAAAGCTATAAATGTATTTTCTGTATTGCCGCCGCTGTCGCCCTTTTGGGAGCAGCGGTTTTTTTGCGGCTTTAAGATTTACACCCATTACCAGCAGATAGACGAGTTCCCGGTGGGTACAGTGGATATCTAAAAAAATCAGATTGTGGGCGCAATAAACATCTATCGGATATGGCTGATTCTGAAAGATGCACAAAAGCCTGTTGATATTCGAAAAAAAGTAGGAACTTGACCACTTTTTGACTTTTAAGCTTTATAATATTTTAGATTAGGAGGTTTTTGCTATGGCATATAAGATACTCATTGTTGATGATGAAAAAATGCTGACTGAATTATTATCAAGCCACTTGCAGGATTGTGGATATGAGACTTTTGTAGCGGAAGATGCGGAGCAGGCAATATCAATGCTGAATATATATCCAGATTTAATTTTGCTTGACATCAACATGCCCGAAATGGACGGATTGGAGCTATGCAAGATTATCCGTAATAATGTTACCTGCCCTATTTTGTTTTTGACAGCTCGGATTACAGAACAGGACAAGGTAAACGGTTTGCAGGTCGGCGGCGATGACTACATAACCAAGCCTTTTAGTTTACAAGAATTGACCGCAAGGGTGGCGGCTCACCTGCGGAGGGATGAGAGAAGCAAGTGTACTCCTAAAATCGTATCTTCACAAGGCTTAATTGTAAATCTCGCTGAACGCAAAATTTTTTATGGAGAAGCGGAGCTGAACTTATCAAATCGTGAATTTGATATCGTCGAGTTTCTGATGAGTAACGCTAACCAGATATTTGATAAAGAACGGATATACGAAGCCGTATGGGGCTTTAACGCTGAGGGCGACAGCAATGTTATTAAAGAGCATATCCGAAAAATCAGAAATAAACTGACTGAAGCTACGGGCAAGGAATATATAGAAACAGTTTGGGGGATGGGATATAGATGGAAAAAATGAAGAAAGTAAAATCTATTAAAAGTGCATTTATCTGGACGGTTGCCATTACAATGATAATTGTTTTTACATCCTCTGCTTTGACAATTTATATCTGTTATCGTATGCAGAAGAATATCCTCCCCGACTCACAGGAAATTTGGCTGCATACACAGACTATTATGGCAGATGGGACGGTATCTGAGGCAAAGCAAAGATTGATACTTGATGAACCTTCTAAAATGTCTATACTTGCCCCCGCTAAAGAGGAAGAAGAAAAGTTAGGGGATACAGAATTTACAATAGAGAGAATAGAATCCAGCTTCTCCACACTTCGCCCGAAACAACAGTTACTATATAGAGCAATAAGCATTTCTATGGTAGGGCTTCCTTTTATCTATTCAGTTATAGGAATCATGTTATGTGCATGGTGGTTTTATAGGAAAAAGCTATCGCCGCCAATTCAGGTTCTTGCAGATGCAACAAAGCATATAAAGGGGCAAGACCTTGATTTTACGGTTGCTTATAACAGTAACGATGAATTAGGCAGGCTCTGCACAGCTTTTGAAGAAATGCGGCAAGCTTTGTATGATAACAACCGACAGTTATGGAATATGATTGAGCAGCGGAGAATTTTACAGACATCAGTGGCACATGACCTCAGAAATCCGATTGCGATTATAGAGGGCTATGTCGAATATATGCAGCAATGCTTTACAAATGGAAGTCTGAATGATGAGAAATTGCAGCATACACTATCCAACCTTGCGATAACCTCAAAACGACTTGAGCGTTATACAGACTATATTCGTGATTTGAATACCATAGAAGAAACTGAAACAAAGTATTCTGTCGTTCAGTTGCCAGATTTTTTGAAAAATGCTACAGAAAGCCTTTCGCTTATTGCAGGACAACATAGCCTGGAGATTGAATATCATTCTACCGTATCCAAATGTCAAGTAAAATTAGATGAGCAAATATTTTACCGTATTGTTGAGAATATCTTTTCCAATGCCATTCGATATGCTAATAGCAAAGTGAGCTTCCTATACACATTTATTGATGATGTACTTACTATAACCATTACAGACGACGGCAAAGGATTTTCAAAGGCAATGCTCCGCAAAAAGAATACCTTCCTTTATTCTGAGGATAAAACGGGTGAACATATGGGATTGGGATTGGCTACAAGCCGTGTCCTTAGCCAGAAACACGGCGGATGTTTAGAACTTTCCAATGTTACTCCGAGTGGAGCTTGTGTAACAATTAAACTTGCAGTCAACAAAGTGGGGTGATATTTTTATTTGGAGTAAAAAGTGATTGGCAAAGAGGCAAATCAAGATTTATTTTGGAGGAATTAAGATGGATGATTGGAAGAATACAGAATGGCAAAAGAAATTGAAAAACAAGCCTTTAAAGTATTGGATACGTGATGAAATAGAGGAAATCATTAAAGAAGAAAATATAGACAGAAAACGATTTAGTGAATACTCTAAATTCAAATATGAGGATGTAGTTAAGCGTTTTTATTATACATTTGTGGATTATGAGAAGTTTCCAAAGATTGAGATGTCTTACTGTTGGTTAAAATTTCGCAGTTCCTTGCAGAAGGGAAACAATATTTATGTGAATGGCGAGTGGAAATACTTTTTGTATCAAGTCGGGACGTTAATTAAAGGAAGAAAAGATATAAAGCTCTATATGATTTTATCAGAGGGCTGGGTATATGAAGGTTACATAAAAGAAATATTGGATGTATTAGGAGAAACAGACGGTTTGCTTGAAGATTTTTATATTGTTTCGCCAGCGTTTGACTGGATGATTGCTTATTGTGATGATGGCGAAAGTGCGACATTGTATAAAGTTTAACATTGACTTTTGGTGAAGTACAGAAATATATATCATAGCCACAACTTCCAGTTTGACATACTGGAAAATTAAAATATGATACCTTTGCCTTAATCCTTAATAAGATGTACTGAGATTATTTATTTTACGGAGGAAACGTAGATGGAACAAAAAAATAAAATTCTGAAAACAGTTTCAGTTGTTCTATTGTTATGCAGTTTTGTTGTACCAATGTATAATATTTTTCCTAATGGGCTGATAGTCAATCAGGATTCATGGTTTTTTGCTGAAACTTTTAAAATACTTTTTCAAGAGGGGGTAGGAGCATTTAATTATCTTGGTGTTGTATTTCATCTGGCTGTATGGATTCCCGCTATCATACTGTGTATCGGTTCTTTTGCACAGATGGACAAGATTGTTCGCTCTTCGGCAGGTATCGGCATTGTCCTTCTTTTGATAGGTCTTCTGCTTGCTGTTGTTTTGACAAATGAAATAAAATTGATCCATCCGATTGTTGGGTACATTTGTATTGGATACTGGATTGACTTAATTTTGCTTGTAGTTTGTGCCGCCGTTTCTTCAAAAAAGCACTGAAAATATTAAAAAATTCGTATTTATCGAGCAACATAAATACATAAAGAGTAAGACACATAAGACGCAGAACCAGCAGACTTGTGAGAAATCACAGTTTGTTGGTTTTTCTTATGTAATTTTCTATTCCTTGACCGCATTTTGACATTTGGCTTTTATAATTGAAATACATCAAACATGACAGGAGGATAAACAATGCGAAAACGAATATTATCATTAGTTATGATTTGCGGCTTGCTATTCACTACGACAGCTTGCGGAAATTATAACATTGAGGACGGGAAAGCTCCCCCGCAAAACACGGAAGAAAATCCATTCACAAAATCAGAGGAAGATGGCTCGTTAGGTTTTCTCAGCCACGAGGAAGTGAGTCCCACCAGAGCGGATGACCAGAGTGTTTTACCGTATGAGTATAACGGCGGAGAATTTACCTTGGACTATCAGTTTACATCAGAGGGAAAATTGGATAACATAGGCTTCCTGCTCTTTTTGGACGGAAAGCCACAGGCGTACAAGGTAAATGATACGAGGGCGGAATATGAGTATCTCCATTGTTTTAAAACATCAGAAAAGCACGAAGAAAAATTTTCGTTTGTGTTTACACCGAACACGGGAAAAAAAGGTGATACCCTAAATATTACAATCATGAGCATTACCAATCCCGCTTTCCAACCCGATATGAAAGAAACATCAAGTTACGGCTGGTATCACCAACACGTTGAAAGAGTGCTGAAACTACATTTTAATGAGGATGCTCCAGACAGCGATATCTTTTATGGAAAAAGTGAAAATATTTTTCGTGATGTCAGCGTTGCAGAAGAAAAAATCACTTCCTCTTTTATTGAGAATGAGCTTGTGAAAAACGGTTGGAATGGAATTACTATGGATACATTGGATAGCGGCGTTTATTCGACTATTTCATATGATGGCGAATTAGTGTATGACAATATCAATCTTACCAATAAAGATACACTTACAGTGCGTTACACGATTTGCGGAACGCCGGGTACAAGGTATGGCATATCATTCTTCTTAAATCATAAGCCTATATCGTTTGATAAAGTAATTTCATACGATGCAACATTAAGCAAAGGAAATGTGTGGATAATTGAAGCCGTCGTAGACACCTCTAAATTAGATGACTTCAATACTTTCTATGCGGTAGCTGTTGCTGCAAGCAATGATTGTTATACAAATAAGACAGGCTCAATTTTGTTTTATAAGGAGGGCTGAAAAATGAAAACGAAATTCATGTGCATTATGCTTATACTTGCTTTTGCTCTTAATCTGTCAGCTTGTGGTAACAGTCAGGAAAATGTGAATCGTTCTGAAAACGGAATCTCCATAGATGTGCCACAATCCGAAGAAGATAACACATCGGAAAAAACAGGAAGTGAAAGCAGCGACAATAATAAGTCCAACCCACAGAATAGTGATACAGATAAAAATACTATGGATGTTGGCACAGTGAATGGCTCGGCTTTCTCTGGAAAGGTCAGCGGCTGTTATTACGCTGATGGCAATCGGATTATTGTTGCAGCAGATAAGCTCTATCTTTATGATACTGGGAAAAGCGAGACTATAGCAAGTGCGGATATTTTTTTGAATGAGTTATGTGTGCAGCCTTATTCGGACGGGTATTTCATTGTCGGTGAAGAAAATAGCAGCGGCAGCACCGGTTCATTTGCAACGGCACAAAGCAGTAATGGAGTAAAAGGATACCTATTGAATAAGGATTTTGTTGTTGAGAATACGATTTCCTTTAGTGGGCTGCTAAATGATGATTCTGTCCTCCAAATGGCGAGTGTCACCATTTCACAGGACGGAAAACAAATCGCTTTCGGCGGATTACAAGGACTTTATCTCTATGATATTTCTTCCAAAAAGATACATGCCATTCTGAGCTATTCCAAAAATGGCAGGGCAAATAATATGCAGATTGTAACGATGGATAGTCTTGCATTTACGGGAGATAAAACTTTAACTTATGTAGGCATGGGAATAAGCTCTAATGGCGGGGATGGAGTCTCTGTTTATGGAACAGTATCCACAGACAATGCAAGTCTTAGTATCACAAAAAAAGCTGACTATGAAGTGGATGTTGAAGAAGTGCAAAAGGGAGGGAACTTACTTGCCATGCCCCAGAGCTTTAACAAAAATAATGGAACGCTGCTAATGCTTGATACTGCATCTAATACAGAAAAAAAGATTACATTCTCAAGCAGCAGCGAAGGAAAGGACGGGGTTTTCTGCTCTGAGCAAGGTAAATATGTTGCTACTTCCATTTTGGGAGAAGCAAGCGTAACAATTAATATTTATGATACAGCATCGGGAAAGGTTATCCATACCGAAACGGTCAAGGACAACAACAGTACTTATTTCCAGCGTGTCCCGCAGATTTTAATTTTGGATGAATCCGGCACCTGTATCGTTGTGCTTGGGCGAGGTATTGGCGAGGTAAGCACTTTGATAACAACATTTGGCTTTAAGGAGTAATTATCTATGAAAGTATCATTTCAGAATATTTCAAAACAGTATAAAGGTAAATATGCCCTAAAGAATTTTACCACTGAACTCTCGGAGGGCGTCTATGGACTTTTAGGGGCTAACGGAGCAGGAAAAACAACGCTGATAAATATATTTGTCGGCATTTTGGGCAGCGATAATGGAACTGTTTTGATAGACGGTCAAGATGCAAAAAAAATGGGCAAAGACTTTTTATCAAAAATCGGATATATGCCGCAATACCCTATCTTCTATCGGGATTTTACGGTAATGGATTTCCTGTTATATATGTGCGCATTAAAAGGAATCCCTGCGGAACAAGGAAAAGAACGGGCTTTTGAGCTTCTGGGCATTGTCAATCTTTTCGATGCGAAAGATAAAAAGATTGGCGCTCTTTCTGGTGGTATGCGGCAGAGAGTCGGCATTGTCCAGGCAATGTTAGGCGACCCTAAAATCCTTATTTTAGACGAGCCTACAGCAGGACTTGACCCAAGTGAACGCATCCGCTTTCGCAATTTGATTTCACAGTTTGCACAGGGACGGACGATTTTGCTGGCTACCCATATCGTTTCTGATGTCGAGTGTATTGCAAAAGAGATTATTATTCTCAAAGAAGGCACATTGATTACGCAAGGAACTACCGACGTATTAGAACAGAGTATCTATGGTAAAGTGTGGGAAGTGACAACAAACGCCAAAGAGGCTGCTTGCCTTAGCAACAAATATTATGTCAGTAATATGAAGCAGCAGGGCGAAAATTTTTCAGTGAGGATTGTAAGCGATAGTTCGCCTGCAACAAACGCAGTAAAAGCTTCCCCTAACTTAGAAGATGTATTTTTATATTATTTCCGCGGGCAATGAGTCAAGTGCCGTGCTAACACGAGCATTTGACGAATGCCGCGAGAGTCGAAAGACATGGGAGAGAAAAAATGACACGCTTAATCAGATATGAATTTTACAAATTGTTTTGCAAGCGGTCAATACTTGTTGTACTTATTCTGTTCAGCGTAATAAACCTGTTCAAAATAAATAATGAATTTCATTCCTATTCCTACTTGGCAGACGGGAAAGACAGCCGCAGTTGGAACAGCGTGTATTGGCAGCTCTATGAGAAATATCGTGGAGAGATAACTACCGATAAAATCAACAATCTTCTTGACCTATATCAGCCGTTAGAAGATGCTACGGCTGATATGACGGCAAGCACAGACACAGATGACCCGAATACGATGACGGGAAATATATATAGTGACGAAAACATCTTAGAAAAATACTATGTACAGCCTATGGAATATTTCTATAATTATCGGACTTATGCTTCGGAAGTGGCAAAGAAGGCAAAAGAAAATGCTGCATTTTACAAAGAACAAGGACTTAACTTTGAAGTGCGTAAAAACAGTGTTATTTACAATCTTTATTCTGGACGGAATATACCAGCTTTTGCCTATCAGGAAATGTATAACTATTATTTGAACTATGACTTTTCAAATATATTGGTTTTGTTTCTTTGTTTATACGGAATTATCAGCACTTTTGTCTATGAAAAGGAAACGCAGATGGATATGCTGTTACTGACGAACCCTAATGGCGGTAAAAAAACCGTATTAGCTAAAATTGTTGCAGTTACTTTATTTGTAATAAGTGTTGTAATATGGTTTTCCGTTCTGGATTATCTTGGCTTTTCCTTTTCATTTGGAACAATGGAAGGATATAATCTTCCTCTGTATGCCATCAGCAATTTCAGTACGGCTGCGGTAAACTGCAATTTGTGGCAATACGTAGTTCTATCCGCAATTACAAAAGCAATCGGCATATGGACTATGAGTATGGTATTCCTACTGATTTCCATGTTTTGGCGTAATGCTCTTATCCCATTTGTCGCTGATTTTGGAGCAGCCTTATGTTTGATTATTATAGGTGCGTCACAAAGTTACTCAAGCAATATTTGGCTAAAGATAATAAACCCATACTCGCTGCTTACTAACCGCATTCTGTTCGGCAAGACGGAATTTATCGGTTTTGCGGGCTATCCAATACAAAGTTTTTTGGCAGCTATTATTTTTGCCGTAATAGTGGGAATGGCTGTAATAACGGTAATGGTCATACTTTCTAAAAAGAACTGCCATTGCCGGGACAGGAGGATAAAATGTCTGGATTCATGTACGAAATAAAAAAGATAATGCTCCACCAAAAGGGGCTTTGCTATATCGTCATTGTCCTATTGTTTGGAACAGTATGGCTCGTTGCATCAGACAATCCTTATAATAGTGCAATGGAACAGTACAAAAGTGAATATGAATGGTATCTTGATAAGGTAAATGGATACTGTACCGATGAATCTTCTCTTTATCTGGAACAGGAAGCAGAGAGAATTGCAGACGCCAAGGAGAAACAAAATGATCTTTTGCAAAGCTACTATGATGGCAAAATCAGTGAAAGCGAATATAAGAAGGAGAGCCAAGAAATTGGAAAGGTTCTGGAACATCAGAACGGATTTGAGGTCGTTTATCAGCAATATCTCTACACCTGCGAAAATGCCAAAAACCGCTATTTTCTTCAAACGAACGGATGGACGGGGCTTCTTGGCGGAGGTACGCTCAATTTTGTCCTGTTCCTTGGCATTTTGCTTTTGGTTACACCCGTATTCTGTTCCGAGTATAGCTGCCAGATGGATGCTTTGATTTTGACCTCAAAAGAGGGACGAAAAAGCTCTCTGCATAAGCTGTTCATTGTTATTTCGGGCGTCCTCTTGATGTGCGTAAGTATATCGCTCATTGAATACGGATTTTACAGCCTCAAATATGGACTGCCTAATGGAAATTATCCCATCCAAAGCCTTAGTTACTTTGCAGGCAGTAACAAAAGCATAACTTTATTCGAGGGATATGTATATATAGGATTGCTCCGTCTTTTTGGCAGCGTGTTTTTAACAATACTTCTTATGTTTATTTCTGTTTTGGCGAAAAAGTATGCGGTGACCCTGCTTGCAGGTGCAGTATCGGTCATTATTCCCTATGTAGGTCTATCCAAAA
The DNA here is from genome assembly GCA_910574015.1 of Eubacteriaceae bacterium. Classification (GTDB taxonomy): domain Bacteria; phylum Bacillota; class Clostridia; order Lachnospirales; family Lachnospiraceae; genus Eubacterium_F. The sequence continues at coordinate 61,261 of CAJSYQ010000020.1, forward strand.
CAATTATTTACCGTCTGCCGTTGCCTTTGCCATTTCTGCTCGGAACAGACTTTTTTGCAGGAGATATTGTTTTAAGTGATGCTTTTACAGGTGATGAGAAAATTGTTTTTGCAGAGATTAATACTATTACACTGTTGATTTTGTTTGCAGTATCCGTATTCTTATGTATTTTGGCTGCCGCTTGGATTTTACGGAGCAATTCTAACAAATGGCAAATGAAAACAAGGAAAATGCGAAATGTACCGACTCTTGCTATCATACTTAGTTTCGTATTGACAATGACAGGATGTTCAGATAACGGAAAAAGCCAGAATTTTATTTATAATTCATCGGCGGAATATGATTGTATGGGCTATGAAATAACACAGGACGCAGAAACTTTTGACTATTATCTTAAAAATGCTTCCACGGGAGAAATGCTTCATTTAGTACGCTCACCTATGTTTGGGGCGTTTTCTGATGAAGAAAAGGTATGTGCATTTTGTGTATGTTCACCATATCTATATTATACGACATCGGTTACGGAAAGCTATGTGAACCGTGTCGGAAACTATAACAGCAGCATAACAAAGGTGTCGGTGGTAGAACTTAATTTAGATACCTTTGAGGAAAAAATCGTTTTTGAACAGATTACAAATTCTGGTCGTTCCCTCTTTGACATTGATTATGAGACGGGTGATAAATGGAAGTTTTTAGAGTTACATCACGATTTTTTCATAAATAATGACAGCATATTTTTCATTGGCAATGATGGTATAACAGAAGTAAACCGTTTCACGAAAGGCATTACAAAACTTGACATCCCTACAAGTGGAAATATCTCATTCGATGGAGAAAACATTTTTTACAAAAACGAGCAATCTGTTTTGACAAGGTATCATGTTCCAAGTGGAGAAACTTTTACTTATGAAAAAGTAGTTGCGTATGATTTCTGCATGGATGAGCAGTCGATTTATTATGTATCCAGAACAGACGGAAGTCGTGTATATTCCTGCAACAAGGATGGGAGCAACAAAAGGTTGATTAGCGGTACGCCCGCAATGTCAGTTACTTGTGATGCCGGCAACATTTATATATTAGCAAAAGAAAGCGGGGAGAATATCGTTTTATCAAAGAGTCGTTGAATAACGCCTAATTCTTGACCAGTTTTTGACTTTGCTATGAAACAATATTTTGGAAAAAGGAATGAGGAACAAATGCGGCAATGGATAAAAAACAACATAGAAAGAGAAAAAAGTTCAAACGGCTTGTGATAGCTTATCTGCTGAGGGCAGTCGTTATACTGATACCATTAATAGTGATAATACTTATGGTTTGCAATACCAATACATATAGAGATACGAACACTGACAATGGCGCTGCTCCTATTACTCCAACAGCTGAATACGTTTCAAAGTTTTGCGTCATCATAGATGCAGGACATGGCGGAAGTGACGGTGGGACTGTCAGTGGAAAGATTATAGAAAAGGATATTAACCTTTCGGTTGCATTGAAGTTAAAAACGATTCTGGAGGATAACAATATAGAAGTTATTCTGACCAGAAACTCCGATGAGAAGATGAGCCTTGCACAGCGGACTTCTGTTGCAAACGACTCCAATGCAGATGTTTTTATCAGCCTTCATTGCAACTATTATGAAGATGATGAGCAGATAGCAGGTTTGGAATGTTATTACAATAGTGCAGACGCAACGGAAAGCAAAGCATATGCAGAAAGCATAATCCATGCAGTTTCGCTAAGCAATGACGTGAAAACGAGATATGCAAAAACCGAAAACTATTATGTTTTGCGGAATACTCAAATACCTGCTGTTTTGGTGGAAATGGGATTTCTTTCAAATTATTCTGAGAGTCAAAAGCTGTTAAATGACGACTATCAGGAAATCTTGGCACAGAGAATGGCAGAGGGAATTTTTAACAAGATAAAGGGAGATTAAAACTTATGAAGAAGCGATGTTCGGTTATCAAGGAAAAACTTTCGTAGGTTTTTGTCAATGGTAAAAACACAGTGGCGGTGATGGGTATTTACCAGCTTAAAGGAAATAGAATGTTACTGTGTATGGAAATCAATTATGGAGTATATGATCATCAATCGATATATCTGGGAACAGAAAGAATATTTTGACTATTTTTCTTCGGTTCCCTGCATATACAGCATGACAATAAAGCTTAGACTGTTTTTACAATCGGGAAATTTAGGATAAAAATTTCAGTGAATAAACCTATATTACTTTAAGACAAAGCCCCCAAGAAATTGTTATAATCCTTTGGGTACAAAAATTAACGATAGCCGCCCATGCATGGGTGCATCTACCTTTCTGAAAAGTGTTGATCTTACTCAATGTCATTAACTTAAGGAATCTTTTACATTTAAAATTGTAAAAGGTTCCTTTTTTCTGTATAATAGAAGCAGATAACTGATGTTTTTCTTTTAAAGGCAGGTG